>JBJXDZ010000173.1:0-8036 GCA_046154645.1 Hyphomicrobiaceae bacterium | reverse complement strand
GATAACGAGTAGAATGATGAGGATCGTACTGAGCGGCATGGCCGTCACTCCTGTGAGTTGGGTTCAAATGCTGACGGAACTACGGCTTCTGGATGGAAACGCTCGGCAGCTTGATTTCGACGACGTTCTGGCGGCTCTGATAATAGAAATATCCAAGCACGCCTGCGGCAATGGCCAGGATTACGATGATCATGTTTCGCGTGTCGGTCATGGAATGCTCCGGAAGTTGAGGCGCTCTTGGGGATCGAGATCATGAAGCCATCAGCCGGCGCTGAGCGAAAGCATCGGAAACTACTCATGGTCTTAGTGAGCGGCGCTCCCCCACCCGATTTTCACGAGGCAAACGCGAACCGATGACGGCCGAGATTGAGTAGTTTCCGATGCTGATACGGGAGGGGAAACAGGCGTATCGCTCGATTACTCCAGCGTCGGCCGCGCAATTGCGGCAGTCCAAATAGGAACAATGACAATGAACATGAAATTTATGTTGCTCGGTATGACTGCGGTCGCATCGCTGCCCTTGATTGCATTGACCGCTACATCGGCTTCGGCCGCCATGCCGGTGATCGGGTCGGATCATTCGGCCGGCGCTTCGCTGGTCGAGAAGGCCCGCAGCAACTGCACCTGGGTCGACAACAAGTGGACCTACCAGAAGGGCGACAAGCGGCTGGTCTGCCGTCCCAATCGCCCTGCCGGCAAGGGCTGGGGCTGGCATCGCGAGGGCAATCGGACGGGCTGGTTCCACGCCGGTCGCAAGGCTTGGCACAATCAGGCCTGGTGATCCGAAGCTATCGCATCGCATGAACGCTGGGAGCCCGCGACCGTGCGGGCTCCAAGTTTTTTGCTTGTTCGGCGCTATCCCGCGAGGGCCCGCAACAGCGCGCCAATCTTGATCGTCGCGAAGTTCGAGAAGGTGTCCGACACGGCATACGGCAGGACTATGCGATCGCCGAGACGCAGCGCACCGCAAGTGTAGACTACATTCGGTACGTAGCCTTCGCGCTCGGTCGCGTCCGGCCGCACCAGCGGCTCACGTGATCGCGCGAGTACCTTTGAGGGATCGTTCTTGTCGAGCAGTACGGCACCGATCGCGTATTTGCGCACCGGGCCGACGCCGTGGGTGAACAGCAACCATCCTTCGTCCAGTTCGATCGGCGAGCCGCAGTTGCCGATCTGGACGAATTCCCAGGGATATTGCGGCTGCAGGAATGCCTGGCCGCCCTCCCAGGTGTAGAGATCGTCGGAATAGATCAGATGCAGGTTCTCGTTGTCCTGCCGGCCGATCATCGCGTATTTGCCGTCGATCTTGCGCGGAAACAACCCCATGCCCTTGTTCCGGGTCGCCGACCCCTTGAGGGGAGTCATCCGGAATTTGCGGAAATCCGCGGTTTCGATCAGTTCGGACCTGATGGCACGACCACTGTAAGCGGTATACGTGGCGAAGTATGTCGGACTGCCTTCGTTTTCAAATTGGACGAAGCGGGCATCCTCGATGCCGTTGACCTGGGAGTCGGTGATCGGAAAGATCACGCGCTCGCTGAGCTGGGTTTCTTCCTGGAAGACGATCTCGACATCGTCGCCTTCGGAGCCGGCGTTTCGGTTGGTGATCTTCGGCGCGGTGGCCAGCCGCGCGGTCGGATCGACAGTTACGTTGCCATCGACATCGATGATGCCCGACCGGAAGGTTAGCGAAGAGATGTGCCCTTCACCGACTGCCCGCAAGCTGAGAACGAACCTGCATGCACCTTCGGGAATGCCCGATTGATCAGGGTGACGCACGATGCTGGGATTAAACAACGCCGACGCTTCGAAGCTGTACTCGTGCAGGAAGTAGGCGCCTACCAATTGCCGCTGAGTCTTGCTGAAGCTCGCATGCGGTTCGAAGGCGTCTTCCATTTCAGACGCTCGCGCATCGAACGTGGCGAGCAAGTTACGGTGCCGGCCTTCGAAATTCTCGAGCACGTCAGCCAGTTGCTGAGCCGCCGCATCCGCGTCGAGGCCGAGAACCCGGTCGACGATGTGATTGGCGCGGGTCTTGTCGGTGCGATTGAAATCGCGCGGTTCGGTGGCGGGTTTGAACGGGCGGACGATCACGCGCGCCGGATCAGGACGCAGATACAGCGCCTGGCGATTGAAGAACATCGGTTGTGTCACTTGGTGGAAGCCCCCGGAAAAGTCGAAATCGAAAACGCAGACGTCAGGCACTCAGAGCGAGTGTGGGGGCGCGGCCGGCCGCGTCGGTCTCTGTTGTGTCGGCGATGACGCCGGCGCGACGGAGTTGACGGATTTCGACCAGCGCCAGGAGGTAGGACAACACCGACTCGGCGCCCATGTTTTGGTTGGGGCGATCGGCATGCAGGCCGTCGAGACAGCCGCCGGTCACGAGGTCGGCCACCGCGACGCCGAGGTCATTGGCTCCGAGGAACCAATCGAAGGCAACGCTGGCGCCCGACGTCCAATCGGCGCTGGTGTCGGCTCGAGAAGCGGCGAGACAAGCGGCAATGGTCGCGGTGGCCTCGACCGGCTGCTGATCGAATTTCTCGGGCGCTTGCCGGAACTTGCCAAAGCTGTCCGACCCGACCGGCCGGAAGCAGCCGGAGCGCGCCGTCTGCCGGGCCATGAGCCAGCGCAGCGACGACAATCCGGCCTCGGTATAGGCATGGTTGCCCGTTGCCATGCCGGTCTCGATCATTGCTTGCGGCAAGCGGGCGTTGTCATAGGCGAGCACGTTCTCGTACCAGTGCCACGCGCCGACCGTGTTCTCCTTTAGCAGCGCAAGCAGGCGATCGGCGAAGATGCGCTGCAGCCGGTTCGCCGACAGATCGCCACCGGCCATGGTGCAATAGGCGTCAAGGCCCAACAGTGTGAATGCCCAGGCGCGCGGCGACGTGAATTCCTCGACGGTGGGCAATGCCTTCCTGAATAGATTGATCGCCCATTGACGCCGCGACGGGTTGGTGTCGGTCGCGGCGCACTGCGCCAACGCCCACAACGTCCGCCCATGGCTGTCTTCGGAGCCGATGGGTTCGAGCCACTGCCGGCCATAGCTCATAAAATTGCGAAACCGTAGCGTGTCAGGGTTCCAAGCATGCTCGATGAATGCTGCAAAGCGCGTGACCAATTTCTCCGGCAGCGGTGCTTCACCTGAATGAGCCAAGGCGCAGGCCAGGAGCAGGGCGCGCGCGTTGTCGTCGACGCAGTAGCCGTGCGAGCGATCGGGAACGTTGTGTACCGCATGCTGCAGCAGACCGGTGCTGTCGCACATCGTGCGCAGATGACCGGTCTCGACCGCAGGTACCGCGAATGCCTCGTGGTCGTCGCCCGTCCTCGGTTTGACCGACGCACGCGGCCGTTCGCTGCCGGGGCGATTGGCTTCCAGTGCCGCATCGAATGCCGCGACGTAGGTCTTGGCGGTCTCGCCCCACACCATCGATCGGCTATTCGCATAGGCCCGCTTGCGCATGGCGTGGCGACGCACGTCGTTGGTGAGCAGGCCTGCGATCTCGGCGCCGATTGCCAATGCGTCGCCGATCGGCACCAGGATGCCGCGCCCATCGGCCAGCAGTTCCTGTGCATGCCAATAAGGTGTCGACACCACCGCTTTGCCCAGACCGAAGCTGTAGGCGAGCGTGCCCGAGGTCATCTGCGCCTCGTTGAGGTAGGGCGTGACATAGACGTCGCACATCGAGATGTAGTCGAGCAGCGTCGCCTGATCGACAAACTGGTTGCAGAACACGACATGGTCGGCAACGCCAAGACGGTGGGCGCGGGCGATCAGGCTGTCGCGATAGGCTTCACCCTGATCGCGCACGAGGTTCGGATGAGTGGCGCCGAGGATGACATAGACCGCGGTCGGGCATGATCGGATGATCGCCGGCATCGCATCGATCACCGTCTCAATTCCCTTGCTTGGCGACAACAGGCCGAACGTCAGGATCACGGTGCGGCCGGTGTAGCCGAACTTCAGCTTCGCATGCAGCGGCTCGATGAAGGGATATTCGGGGATGCCGTGCGGGATCATCTCGATCTTGGCGGCCGGCACGCCATGCACCGCGCGCAGGAACTGCCGCCCCTTGTCGGACATGACGACGAGCTTCGCCGACGCCTCGATCACCTGATCAAGCACTGCGCGCTGCGCCGGCGATGGTTCGGCCAGGATGGTGTGCAGGGTGGTCACGATCGGCATTTTCAGACGCGGCAGCAGTTCCAGGATGTTGCGCCCCGCCTCGCCGCCGAAAATGCCATACTCGTGCTGCAGCGATGCGATTTCGAAGCCGCTGCCGTTGATGGCCTTGGCGGCATCGCGGTAGTCGCCCGCCACATGATCACGAATCTGGAAACGAACATCGGGCGGATAGCTGTAGGGGGTGCCCTGGTCATTCATGGCAACCACGCAGGTGTCGAGGTTCGGGTGGGCGGTCGCCACCGCGCGATGCAGATCGTGCGTAAAGGTGGCGATGCCGCAGCGACGCGGCAGGTGATTGCCGATGAAGGCGACGCTGTGCAACTTGCTCATGAGCGAGCTCCGATCTGTAGGTCAGCGGCAGGATGAGTTCCCAACGGTCCGGCGTCTTTCGCGCCTTGTTGCGCAATCCGCTGCAACAGCAGTGGCAGTGGCCCGCCGGTCCCCGTGTAGGCGACGAGACATTCCACGGCGATACGACCAACGCCGATATCGACCCGCTCGTTCTGGGCGTAAATCGCACCACCGCGAACCAGATCGTAGGAGCCGGCATTGGCGATGCCATTCAGCACCACGAGCCAAGTTTCCCGTGTCGCATCGAGGCACCATTTGGAGCCGGGCGCCAACACGATACGCTCCAAGATGAAGTGGTCGGTGTCGACCAGCAGCGTCCGCTCTGCCGTCAGTCGTCTGGATTGGGGCTGGACATCGGGCAGAGTGCGATCGGCGACCGCCAACGCGTCGTCGACGTGCAGGGTGCGCGCACGGCCATGGTCGAACAGGCGGAAGGTGGCGTCGCTGCGCTGCTGGATTTCGGCGATGACCACACCCGGCCCGATTGCATGGATCGTGCCGGCCGGAATCGCGATGACGTCACGCGCCTTCACGGCTTGCCAGTCGACCAAGTCCGCGATCGAGCCATCGACGATAGCGTCGCGCAATTGCATCTGGGTGAGCGCCGCTTCGAGACCCACCGCCACCTTGGCGGCGGGTGCTGCATCGAGAACGTACCAGGCCTCGTTCTTGCCGTTCGGCAATCCGATCGAGCGCGCATAGGCGTCATCGGGATGGACCTGGATCGACAGCGGCGCACTGGTGAACAACAGCTTGAGCAGAAGCGACGTGGCGGGTGCTGTTCGATCGGCGCGCTCGAAGCTCAGTTCGCCGATCCGCGCGACGCCGTCACCCGCATCGCTCCAGGGCCGCAGGTCGGTGACGCCCCACGGCTTCAGGTGAATTGCAACGTGCGCGCGTTCGATCGCCATCGTCTGGTGCCTCGGGTCAAGGATTCAAGACGACGCCCAGTACGGCGGCACCTCCGGGAAATGAAACTTCAATGGTCTCGTCATCAGAAGGGTCCGCCTAGACGGGGCGGGTGCTTTCAGATTGAGTGTCGCGCAGGAGCGCCTGTTCGAGAGCAGCCGGTTCGATGACCACGACTTGCCGGCCAGCATTTGCCTCAGTGTCCGCGGGCACCAGCATCGTGGTCTGCACGCGGCGATAGGCAACGAACGAGAGCCCTTCGATCTGCTCCTCGTCCGTCTCGACTAGATATGTGCCGGCCGGCAACTGCCGATCTACGCCTTCGATCATAGTCGGATGGCGAAATACCACCGCCGCACGCGTCGTGCGCTCGGTCATGACATGTTGCTCCGCCACCGAGACGAGCCCCGTCGGAGAGCCATCATGATGCCTGCCGACGTGGCAGCGGATAGTCGACACTCTCGTAGAGCAGACGTATCTCGGCGGCCCCGAAGCGCGCATCATCACATTCCACGACCGTGCCGACCAGCTTATCGGAGCTTTGCAGCTCCATCACGAACCTGACGGCCTCGGCGCCAGTCTGAAAGCGCCGGTATGCCATGGGATATCGCCTGCTGAGCCGGCCGCCGCCGACGAAGACATCTGCGGGTTCGCGATAGTTGAAGTTTTCCATTAGCTGCATGTAGGGATGCGAACGCGCTTTTACATCCCCGCTGCGATCGATTTGTTCGGCAAGCATGTATCCTCGAGATTTGGTGGCGCGACTCTCGTTATTGACCGCATTGTTGGAACATGCGCTTCATCATAAAGCCGGAACGGTAATTCGGGAAAATGCCAACAGTTCTGGCGTTTGAAGCGAGTGGCGCTAATGGAAGCACAATATCACGGCCCGGTATTGACCTGCAGGCATGTGGTCTGGCCAACGCTACCTGGCCGCTCCAACGCCATTGCGGCACAAGTGCCGGAAATCGCTATATCACCGCGCCTTCTTGCCACCGCCGCCGAACGATTTCGATACGCCCGCGAACGGCGACGACTGCGCTGCGGGCGCTTTCGTCACCTTCGATTTTGGCTTTTTGATTTCGCGATTGCCTTTTTGCTGACCTTTGGCCATCGATAGTTCCTTCCAACCACGACCCGAATGCACAATGCTATCGAGCTCATCTGAAATCCGCATCGATTCCAGTAGTGGCAATCGTTTTTCAAGTTAGCACATACGACAAACGATGTTGGAATTATTTTCCCACAGTCAATTCGAAGTGAAGTTGTGCGTTAAATGAATGCGCAAAAACACAGTTGGCGCGTGCAGCCCGCTCGCGCGCTGTTGGTCATTTGGGGCATCTTGACAGCTGCAGAGATTTCTCCGGTCATGTCTATGCCGCTCCGATGTTGTCAAAAAACTCGGTGCTCAATAAAGGCGATCACGGATGTGAAGTACTCACTCGGCGTTCGCCAAAGTTCCGAAGGATTTGTGGCAAGCACCCACAAGCAGCTCATGCTTGGCGACAAGCGGCCGCACGCGAACTGCGAGCGAGCCAGCCTCGTTGTCGCGCAGCAAATGAGACGCGGTCACACCCATTCCGTTGCAGACAATGCGAATGCAGTTGTGCTCGTCGGTCGGAGATCCCGTGTTCCTCGCATCGACTGCGCACTTGCTGGGCCCACAGCCGACGAGGCACTTCGATCCATTTGCCGATGTGGAGATGAAGGTCCTGCCGAAAATCAGAATGCCGGCAACCGCGGTAGCCTCGGCAAACGTTGAAATGGCAAGGAGCGTCTCGACACCACGCGAAACGCGAGCTCCAGACACACACCGGCCCACACAGCAGTTTTCCGGGCGTGGCGCTTGCACTTTCTCCGGGGTGCAGAAAATGGTGGGTTCATTGGTGGGTTGACGGCCTTTACGCATAAAAACACATGATGAATCAATGGTTCTAGAATCCCTCTCTCTCTCCGCCAGTCAACCTATTGATTTGGCTCATAAATATTCGATTTTTGGCCAGATTCGAACTTCGCCCGTAGTGTCCGGGGGGGTAGCGGCGGAGCGCTGTTCGATCGAGGACTTGGAGACCACTTTGGCGCCGGTTCGGTGCCATTTCGCCGGCCAAAGTCTCTTTTCGGGTTTCGCGCGATACCGCTGGCGGCAGGGATCCGTAGTGGCGTTCAACGATTTTCATGTTGGAAATGGCAACCTACCGTCGCAGATCGACGCCGGATGCTGCTGTGGCCCCCAATAGCTGCGCAACTTGAAGCCGATTGAGCCGATTTGCCGGAAGATTGGTTACGTGTTCGCTCCCGCTCTGTTTTGGATTGCCTTCTTGTTTTGCCGCATCAAAACTCATATTCGGCAGGTGCACAAAGGGCAATCAGTCTTGCGAGAAGGTCAGGGGTGAAGACAACTCCACCCGACGCGCTTGTTGCTAAGAATTCACAGAGATCAAGCCGGTCGCGACAGCAGCTGCGTCGGGATACAACGCCAGTCTATAAATTCATCCCAAAGTTGGAAGCTGTACGTGATCAGGATCTTGCTGACCCACACGCCAGAAATGCGCGCCAACTACTATGGCGATCAGGCACTTGCCGGTTTGCG
>JBJXDZ010000172.1:0-81055 GCA_046154645.1 Hyphomicrobiaceae bacterium | reverse complement strand
CGTGCCATGAGACGTTTATGGGTCCTCACCCGCCGCGATTTGCACGCGACCGCATGGCACGCAGTCCCGGTCCCGGTGGTCAATCCGGTGGCTTCGGGTGCCGCGGCCTGTCCGCGCCTCGATTTGCCTCGCGAAGACGACTCCGGTCGGACAGGCGAGACGCAGTATCCGCGAGAAACCGCGCCCGGGGATAAGTTTGGAGGCACCCGCCAACGCGATTTTTTCGCCGTGGTAAATCGAGGTTCCCCCGTAGGGCGCAATAGGCCGGCAGGCCGTATTGCGCCGCGGCTCGCTCTGGCGCCTGTCTCCGGCGCAATACGCGAAGGCGCTATTGCGCCCTACAGGCTGCGTCGACGCTTTCCTCCTCGGCGCTTCCAACATCCAGCGCCGACAAACCGAAAACGGTACGCGGCAAGATCGCCCACCTGCGGAAATGCCGCGACGCGGACGATCAGTCGGCATCGTTGCCCGCCAGGGCTGTCCCGCTCGCACTTTTCCGCGTAGTAGCTACGGCTGCCCTCACAACGACAGCGCCACCGCGATGCTCGAAGGTCTCCAACGTCGCACCTTGATCATCGGCAACAGCGGCTCTGGCAAGAGCAGGCTTGCCGAAGCACTTGGTTCACAGGTTCACGCACCCGTTTTCGATCTCGATTTGATCCACTGGAAAGACAATGGGTCGGGAGCCAAGCAGGATGAAGGGGTTGCTCGCCAGGAGGTTGGCGATCTGGCGAAGACTGAGCGGTGGGTCATCGATGGTGTCTACGGCTGGCTTGCAGAAGTCGCAATGCCACGCGCAACGGCTTTGATCTGGCTCGATATCCCTTGGGACGTTTGCAGAGAAGGATTGGTCGCGCGCGGTCAGCGTCGTGGTGGGACCGAAGCCGATTTCACTGCGCTGCTCAAATGGGCCGAAGCCTATTGGGATCGCCATACGCCGACATCTTACACAGGGCATCAGCGATTATTCGACGCCTTCAATGCGGACAAACTTAGAATTCGATCAAGACAGGAAGCCGATTTTCTGCTCGCCAATCTGGTATCTAAAATCAACCTCAGGTGACAAAGTTCCTCGGGCCAAAAGGAGCAGACGTTCGTGCGGCACAGCCCGCTGCTGTTGCGAGCTCAGTTATCGCAAGGTCGTTCGCCCGCTTTCAAGCCGAATAAATCCTGTACCAGGGCAAGATCTTTGGTCTCCCAGTAGACGAGGGTAACGCCGCTTTGGCTCGTTGCCGATGCAGTGTCTTCGGAGCCCACGATGTTTACAAATCGTCCTTCTGACCGGTGACAGGCATACATGGCGAATGCCTTGACCATCGTTTCAGTTACGATCACCCGGTGCATGCCATCGATTGCGACAAACCCCTCCCGCTCGAGCCATGCTTGAAAAAACTGCTCAAGCTCGGCCGCCGACCACGACGAGCGAAGCCGAACATTGCCACGCCCTGCAGCAAAATCGAAGTCTGGTCGATCGTAGTTGGCAGAAACAACATTGGATCCTTTCGGAATTGCCAGCCAGGCCGAAATGACACCGTTGTCACTGCGCGGCAAGGATCCGACGAGGCGAAAGGCAATGAGCGCCACAGTGAGCAGAACGAAAAGGATTAAGCTTCGATTCATCTTTCGCTGCCACGCAAGGAGTGTTCTCCAAACTTGGCACGTTGAGGTTCACGAACACTTTCTACGGAGGCCGGCAGGATCTGCCATGTGTGGCGGTACAACGGTCTCGTCCCTCCTCCCCGACGCTCTGCACTCGACGGGGAGAAGGTTAGCCCCGGACACTTGATCCGGGGGAGGGGCGGCTGCTTGCGCCAGCAACCCACGCCAGCACCCCACGATGAACGATGGCAGCTCTCCGGGGGCAAGCTGCTGTGACATCGGCGCAGGATCAACGGAGGACTTCCGACGCCATTGACCCTGAGCGACCAAGGCGGGCGCGGCCCTTGCCCATTCGATCCACTTCCGCTTACGATCCGATATCGTTTGATGGAGGCCACGATGGCTACGGTGGCTACGGTGCGATCTCTCCTGGCGCTTACAAGTTTCCCGGCGTTTTGGTCTCCGGCCATTGCCGCTGACTTAGCCGTCTTGGTAGACGGCCCCGCTCGTCCGGCCATCGTATTGGTCGCGGACGAGTTCAAGCGCAGCACAGGTCACCGTCTAACTTTTGTTTTCGCGCCTGGGCCCGCTTTGAACAAGCGCATCATAGACGGCGAACGCGCCGACGCCGTCATCATACCGATGAGGTATGTAGAGGAACTCCAATTAGCGGCGAAGGCCAAAGTCGCAGATGCGAAGTCGGTCGGCGGAGCGGGCTTCTCGCTTGCCGTCCGCAAGGGCGGAACTGTGTTTGATGTATCAAACGTCAACGAGTTGCGGTCGTCACTGCTTAAGGCCGACGCTGTCGTGTTCAACAACGTGGGCTCGGGCAACTACTTCGCTACCGTCATCGAGAGGCTGTCACTTTCGCAAGCAATCGGCGAAAAGATCGTGCGTCTCGGACCAAGCGAAGTTTTCGATCGCGTGGCCAACTCGAACGCAGCAGAAATTGCAGTTGGAACGACACCGCTTGTCCTCGAAGACAATCGCTTGCAGTCGCTCGGCGAACTACCTCCGGAGTTCCAGTCGCGGCTCGAACTTTTCGCAGTGCCTCTATCAGCCTCGAGCGATCGCGGCGCGACGGATGCACTGATTGCCTATCTAACTACGCAAGACACGAAGCGGCGCCTCGCCGCTGCCGGGCTCAAATGACTGAATGTGTTCCGATGTTGTCTGCTGAAGAACCACGAGCATCCGTGTCGAGAGGGCTCCAGCGGCTCGTTCTTGACCGACAGCACTTGAACCATCTCGCCGTGTTCCGACTCCGTTTCGCCGCCGCTCCCCCGGATCAAGTGTCCGGGGCTAACCTTCTCCCCGTTCGCGCGCAGGCAACGGGGAAAAGAGACAAGACCGCCGCACCTCTTTCGAACTTGGCCCCATTTCAACGGGCAAAGCAGCGGAGGCCACCATTTCTCCCGCACCTGCCCACCCATTCCCAATGCAAGCGTGACCGCAGCCGGCTCAGCTGCGGCCACGTTCCAGGTCGCGCAAGGTATTGGCCGGACGCGGCAGATGCGCGCCCGGCGTCACCAGATCTTCTCAATCCTTATAATCCGGCTCTTTCTTGTCGAGGATGCGCTTCAGGGCCTCGAAGTGGCGGATGGCGGGTGGCGGATCGTACTTCGGCATGCCCGGGCTCATCTCGGCATCACGCGGCACCTTGGTCTTAGCAACGATGTCGCCGGGAAGCTGCTTCAGGCGCTGGCCCGTCCACATGGCGTAGATCTGCACCTGCGCCACGCGCTCGACGTAGTAGAGACGGTCATAGGCCTCAGCGACCGTGGCGCCAACAGTCGTCACGCCGTGGTTGGCCATGAACAGGATCGTCTTGTCACCCAGCACCTTGGCCAGGCGATCGCCTTCCGTCGGCTCCCAGGCCGGGCCGTCGTAATGCTCGTCGTAGGCGATCTTGTCCATCAGGATCACCTCGGTCTGGCCGATCTCCTTGATGCGGGGATCCTCGAGGCGGGTCAGGGCGCTGGCGAACGGCATGTGGGTGTGGAACACGGCGGCGCACTGCTTCGGCTTGGCGCGGTGCATCGGCATGTGGATGGCATAGGCCGAGCGCTCGATATCGCCGGAGCCACGCTTGAGCTTGCCGTCGAAGCCGACCTCCATGAAGCTCGAGGCCGAGACCTCCGCCCAATGCATGCCGAACGGGATCTGGTAATAGCGGTCCTCGCGGCCGGGAACCCGCAGCGTCAGATGGTTGAAAATGCCCTCGTGGAAGCCGTGCATGTAGGCAAGGCGATGGGCGGCGGCGAGATCGACGCGGGCCTGCCACTCCTCGGGGCTGCATTCGCTACGGGTGACGGGCGAGACTTTGAGTTGCATGAGGACTTCCTCCAGGGGCTGCCATTGACGGGCGTAGCACGACTGGGGCTGAGCCTAGCAAGGCACGCCGCCGGGGACGAGCCTCATTCGCTGCCGTGATCAACGCTTTTTTCACGGAGCTGCCCTGCCCGCCACGCTGGCCATGTCGGGACCGGCCTGCCGTCTGGGCACAATGAGACGGGCCAGCTGCCAGAGCGTCGCCCAGATGCCGAGCAGCGGCATGAACAGCAGCGTGAACAGCGTCTCGCGCACGGCTTTGGCGGCCACATAGCCGGCGACTGCGCCATATTCGGTGCGCGCCTCCGGGGGCCAGACCAGAGCCCACCAGCGGCGCAGCTGCGCGAAGCCCGGCAGCCCCACCAGCAGGGCGGCGAGAAAGCCCAGCTGCGGGGTGGCCGGAATGCCCGGGATGATGCGGGCAGCCAGCTCCGTGCGCCTCCCGTCGCTGACCAGATGGCCCTCGAGGCGGGAGGCCTGCGCCACGCCCGTCACCCCGCCGACCAGTTCCCCGACAACATCGATGATCGACGTCGAGGGCCGGCCGCGAACGCTGTAGGCGGGCATGATGACGAGATGATCCTGGTTGCCTCCAACCGGTTTCAGCGCCACCTGGATGCCGCCGCTGTCACCGACAAGCTCGACCAGCGCATCGCCCAGTGTTGGCGCCGCGAGACTTGGTTCAAGGCCCTGTACGCCCGTTTTGAGCCAAAGCCAGTTGCGGGTTCCCGGTTGGCGCGCGTTGGCCGCATGCAGGATCAGCAGGTCGACATCGTTGGCGGCGGCAGCGGCGGCGTAGTCACGCACGAGTAGGCTGCGTTCCGATCCGCTTGCCGGCTGATAGACGAGGCGCTCGCCATCCCGGCGCCCGAACATGACGACAGTCTGGCCCTTGAACGTCCACATGCCATGCCGCAGGTCGTCGGGATCGATGGCATGGATCACCAGCGATGGGTGGCTTGCGTCCTTGGGTGCCGCGTTCGGCGTCTTGGCCGGGGCCTTGGCGCCCGGCTCCAGCGCCAGCACGCGCACGCGGTGGGCATCGAGCCGGCGGGCGAGATGGCGGCGGGCGGCATCGAAGCTGGCGCGATCGGAGATCTCGAGGAAGAGCCCGCCCCCGGGGGGCTTCGCCGTGGCGGGACGCAGTTCGGCCAGCAGCCACCGCGCGGGCCCTTGCGCATTTTGGATGATGCGATAATCGCCGTCGGCCGTGCGCAGCATCAGCCAGGTGCCCGCCGGCATCTGCGCCAGGGCGGCCGGATAGCGAAACACGCTCTCGTCGGTGACATAGACCACGATGCGGCCGGCTTTCGCCTGTGGCACGCTTGGCAACAGCGTGGCGAAGGCGCGGGTCAATTCGTCGGGCGTAGCGGCGCTGAACGTCTCGCCGGCGCGATTGACCAGCCGCCAATGCCCGTCGGCACCGGCCTCGCCTGCCAACACCAGCTCATTGCCAGCGGGCAGCGACTTGATGTGGGCGGCGACGGCATCGAGCGTGACCACGGGGCTCGGTTGCTGGCCGGCGAGGCGCTGGCGCACGGCGTCGAGCCAACCGGCGGCAGCGGCCGTCGATACCGGCACGAGCAGCAGCCCAAACATCAGCAGCAGGCGCGCAAGCATGTCTCGTCTTCCCCGGCAGTTCCGGATCGTTGTTCTGGCGACGTCCTGGCGACGCTCCGGCGGGCGGACACATTAAGCTTCGGCTTGTGGCGTCCTCGCGGCCGACTCCAAGGCGTGGCACACTTACCAGCTATTTTACCGGAGGAATCCAGCGATGTCGCAAGCACAAACTCGACTGCTTCTGGCAGCCCTCGTCGCCGCCATTGCCGTGTGGACGCTGGCTCTCGACGGGCTAGGCGCCTTGGCCAGCAAGCTGCCGCAACTCGGCCGCTCGCTGGTCGCCGGTCTGGGACTGCTGGGTGCGCTGCTGCTTGTTACCGAGAAGACCATTGGCACCATCGACGGTTGGCGCCTGGCACTGGTGTGGGCCATTATCCAGATCCCGATCTTCGCTTGGTCGCCGGACGGCTCGCCGAACGTGCAGGCGCTGGTCGCCAACCTCGGCGTCAACCACGAGACCAAGGTCAACAATCAAATCACCAGCTACGGCCAATACGGCCTCAACATCGTTGGGTTGCTGCTGGCGTGGGGCATCCGTCACTTCTCTCCGCGGCGCCTGTGACGGGGCGGATGGCTGCAGCTACCCCTTCCGGCGCAATTTGGCGAAGTCGGGTTTGCGCTTCTCGAGGAAGGCGGCAAAGGCTTCCTTGGCCTCGTCGGACTGCATCAGGGCCGCAAATACGACGCCTTCCTGCTTGATGCGCTCCAGGGCTTCGTCAGGGGTGACCCCTTTGAGGAGTTTGCGGGCCGCCGCCAGCGCCTTGGGCGGCTTGGCCGCCAGCCGCTGCGCCACCTTCATCGCCTCGGCTTCGAGGGCGGCGGCCGGCACGATGCGATTGACGAAGCCAGCGGCCATGGCCATCTCGGGTGTATAGGCTTCGCCGAGGCACAGCAGCTCAAACGCCTTCTGATGCCCCATGATGCGCGGTGCCATGAGGCTCGATCCCGCCTCCATGACCAGCCCCAGATCCAGGAACGGCGTGCGGAACGAGGCGGTCGGGCTGGCATAGACGATATCGCAGTGGAACAGCATGGTGACGCCAACGCCGATGGCAAGACCGTCGACGGCTGCCACGATCGGCTTCTGCAGGGTCGGCAGCGTCGAGATGAGGCTCGAGGCACCGCCGCGGGCGTTGAGATCGGTAGCGCGTTTGGCAAAGTCTGAGATGTCGTTGCCAGCAGTAAACACGCCGCCCGAGCCCAGCAGCAAGTGCACCGCCACATCCGGGTTGGCGTCGGCCTCGGTCAGCGCCGATGTCATGGCGTCGTACATGGCCCGTGTCAGCGCGTTCTTTTTCTCGGGGCGATTGATGCGGACGGCCTGCACGCCGCCGTCGCGGGTGACGATGACTTCGCTCGACATGGGGGTCCTCTCGGGGCTTGTTGCGGTTCGCTGGCGCCGGTCGCGATCATCCCCGGCTTTGGCTGCGCCGACAAGCCACCACGCCTCCGCCGTCCTCCAAAAACCGCATGACACGCGGAAGACACTGGCGACCCCGGCGTGACTCGAACACGCAACATCCTGCTTAGAAGGCAGGTGCTCTATCCGGTTGAGCTACGGGGCCGTGGCGACGGGCGGGTCGTGCGGAATTGGATACGGCAGGCGGGCGGCGAAGGCAACTTTTGTTGCGCGCGGCGTGGCCCGGAACGTCATCATCCCGAGGCCCGCGTCGCGCTCGACCGGTTCGCAGCAGCCATCAGTTCAAGGCTTGATGGCGTAGTCCAGCTCGACGCCCTCGGCGCGCACGGAGAAGCTCGCCGGGCTGGTGGCCTCGAACGGCTTCGACACGGAGCCCGTGGTGACCAGATCGCCCTTCTTGAGGGTCAGGCCCCGCTCGCGGGCATGCGCCAGGAGATGGCCCAGCATGATCACGGGATCAAGCGAGTCATCGCCGGTTGCGGCGCGGCAGACTTCCTTGCCGTCTTGCTGCACGACCAGGGTGCGCACGATGTTGGGGATCTCGGCTGGATTGATCTCATGGCCAACGACCAGGGCATGGAAGCCGACGCTGTCGCCGGTGAAGCTCGGCAGGCCCACGGTCTTGCGATCGGCGAAGCGCGAGAACACGATCTCCGACACGATGAAGCCACGCGAGACGACATCGAGCGGGTTGGCGATGTTCTCGGTCGGGGCCACATCGCGGGCGATGGCGAAGGCGATCTCGATCTCTATCAGTGCCGCGGGACTTGCCGGCACGGTCACCGTATCGCCGCTGTCAAACAGGCGGCTTTCGAACATGCGGCCGAAGACGGGGCGCGTCAGGTTGGCGCCCTTCATGGCGTTGGCCGAACCAAGGCCGATCTTCCAGCCGGCGAGCTTGTCCTTGACACCGCCGGACTGGCCGCACTGGGCTGCCACCAGATCCTGGACGGTGTAGCCTTCGGCCAATGTCTTCGGGCGCTGGCCCTCGGGGATCTCCTTCAGCAGTGTCTTGGCGTTCTGGGCTTCGGCGATGAGGCGGGCGGCGGGGCCCGGATCGAAGGCGGTGCTCATGGCGAATGTCCTCATGTCATGGGGGATAGGCAACGGCTTGGCCGATCTCGGCGTCGGCGTCAATCGCCGAGCGCGTGGGGCGGGGCGGGCGCTCGACTGTAAACGTTGACATATTGTTCCGCAACGTGACAGCCTCGAACAGTAATCTCGCATGACGTGCGAAATGACCTACCAGACCCTCAATGGCCACATGTGGAAGTAAAACGTCAAATGGCAAGTAAGAGAAAAACAGCGCTATATCTTCTAACTTGGTTGGCTTTGATTCTGGTCGCCAACCTCTGGCCTTCCAGAGCCCAGGGGCAGGGCCAAAATCCAGGATCAACACTTGCTCACGTTCTTCTGACGGATCAGGATGCCGAAGGCAGATTGATCGTGCGCAAATGGCCGAAGCGAAGCATAGTCATTCGACCCGCCGTTGAATTCTTTAGTTCGATACCCAGCAGTCAATTTGGAGGCATTGATAACATCAGCCTGCTTCGCCGCGTCGCGTTACGCGTTGGCGCACTTACGGGTAATAATATCGTGATTATTTATCCCACGCTGGACCCGCGCTGGCATAGGGCCCGCGGCAGACAAGTCATCGACTTCAATTTGGCAGCAAAATCTGGATTGCTATCGTTTGAAGCACTAATGGAACGCTCAACAAAAGATACGATTATCGTTGGTCAAGACAGCAGCCTGATGCGAATGACGTCCTCATTGGGCGCTATCGATCCAGCAGAGTGCCATATCGTGTTTTCACCACAACGAATGGTGCAGGAGGAGCTGTTCCTTTCACTTCAGCGGGATGGCTTCGTCGTTGACGGCTACTCAGAAGATTATAATCCGAGCGACGTGAATTTTACCGGGACTTGCGGCACTCCTGCCGCCGCCTTTTTTATGGAGAGCCGTTTAGGGTTAAAGTTTTGGCTGGCAGGAAGTGTGGTAGTGGAGCATGCGTGCTCTCCGAATTTGAGAAATGATAAGCCGATAATTGCGTGCATAAATAAGCGATACGAAGATCGTTCGCATCGAATATTTCATTCGTGTTTGCTGGCGGCGCTTGGCGTTACAGGATCCCCGGTTCGCCTGTCGGGAGAGGATAATTCGGAAGGTCGTCAATATTGCAATAACGGCGCGGCCAATCGGCAGCAATACGATATCGTTCGTCTGCTGAACCGGTTCAGATCCAAAAAATTCGACAAACGTTCCAGCGTGCGCGGTTGGGGGTACACCGGTGCGGCAATAGCTAGTTTGACTTCTCAAATAACCGCTCACCGCCTTTACCAAAATCAATGCGCGAACGAAGACGCCTTGCATCGGGTTGCCAGGAATACTCTTAGGCAGCTTGAGCCAGGCATGCTGTTGAACGCGGTTCCTAAAGCGACGTTGGATGTTGAGGAGCTGTCCAGTATTCGCAAACCGCCTCGCGTAGAAGACTGGAAATGTAACTGAAATTATATAATCCATAATTATGAATATCTTCTATATTTATCCTATTTCACAAAAGCCCTATTTCTACAACTGAATGCTACCGCAGCGCTGAGAGGCCCTTGGCCTTGACGACGTGCAGCAGCTTCAAGGCCGTGCCGGTCGGGCGGCGCGCGCCGCGCTCCCACATGGAGACGGTCTGCGTCTCTACGTTCAGGAACCCGGCCATCACGGCCTGACTCACCCCGACGCGCTCGCGCACCTTGACGATCTCAGCTGCCGACATCGGCGGCAACTTGGGCAGTGCGTCGCGGCCGAGCATGCGCAAGGTGACTTGGCTCAGTTCGTCGTCGCTGACGAGCCCGAGCCGGTGCTGGCCCTCGGTCATTTCCACAATCTCGCGGCGCAGGCGCTGCTTGTCCGTCGGCTCCCGCTTACCCTTCGTCTTCGTCACTACAGTCCACCTCCATCAGTTCGTTCGTCGCTAACGCGCGCTCGATCACCGCAACCGTGGCCCCGAGCCAGACTGCGCCGCGCTTGGCCAACGCTTCAAGCTCGTCGGGGTCGAGGTTGGATTTGCCGCTCTTCGCGAAGCCGAACAGGAATACCGCCCGCTTCTTCACCCGGTAGGCAATGATCGTGCGATAGCTGCCGCGCTTGCCCTGCCCCGGCCGGGCCACGCGCTGCTTGATCAGACCGCGACCGAGATCGGCATCGATCAAGCCGCGTTCGGCATCACGCACCGCTTTACACAGCGCATTGTCGGTCATGCCCTCCTTGCGCTGAAAGCGCGAGAAGCCCGGCAACTTGAACACCCGCACCTTACCCTCATCCCCTGTACTATAATGCACTGTATGGTCATTTGCAACCCGGCTCATTCTAGCTGCGCGGCTGCAAGCCCCGTACGGCGTGCGCTGTCCTGCTGCGCATCAAGGCACTCTGGTCATCCCCGCCTCAGGAGAGGCAGCTTAATCTTACGCCTTCAGATGCCCACCTGCATCCGGCGCGCCGCGACGCGAGCCGGTCTCGATGTCGAGACATCGTTGGGCCTGGACATGGCATGAATTGAACTGCTGCAGCACGGAGCCCTGGAGGCACACTGGTTCGCTTGCGTGGCACCACGCAGCGGGTGCACTGTGGGCAGCGAGTCTTGCCGACGCCAGGAGCATTACCGATGTCCACGCCGCTGCCCGAGTACGAGATCTACGCCATCAAGTATGCGACGCGTGAGGCACAGCGCCGCGATCACTTCATCGGTGGCGATCCGCACGACAGCCCGATGCCCATGGACTACTACGTGTGGTGCATCATCGGGCCGCAAGGGCCGATCGTGCTGGATCTCGGCTTCACCGCGGAAATGGCCAAGGAGCGCAAGCGTACGTTCCTGCGCTGTCCCATCGAAAGCCTGAAGTTGATCGGCGTCGATGCGCGCGAGGTCCGCGACGTCATCGTCTCGCACATGCACTATGACCACGTCGGCAATTTCCACCTGTTCGACAAGGCGCGCTTCCATCTGCAGTCGCGCGAGATGGCCTATGCGACCGGCAAGTACATGCGCTACCAGAAACCCGGGCACAGCTACCACGTCGAGGACGTCGTCGGCATGGTGCGGCTGAACTTCAAGGGCCGAGTGGAAATGCATGAAGGCATGGTGGAGGTGGCGCCCGGCATCACGCTGCATCCGGCACCCGGTCACGCCGACGGCCTGCAAGTGGCGCGCGTCAATACCAAGCGCGGCTGGGTGGTGCTGGCCTCGGATGCGACGCACTACTACGAGCACTTCATGACCAGCAAGCTGTTCACCACGGCCTTTCATCTGGGCGAGATGCTGGACAGCTTCCGCCTGCTCGAGAAGCTGGCGCCGTCGAAGCGGCACATCATTCCGGGGCACGATCCGCACGTGATGCAGGAATACGAGCCGCCGAAGACGAGCCTGGCCGGCATGGTGGTGCGGCTCGATGTGGCGCCAACGGGTCCCGAGCCGAGCTGGCCCGGCAAGGACCAGGGCGGGCATTGAGGTCGAGGCGTCATGGACAGGCAAGCAGCATGGGTCGAGTTCCGCGCCAGGCTGGAGCCGGCGTTGGCACTACAGCTGGCCGGCAACTCGGAGCCGTTCATTGCGCTGTGGTCGCCGAAGCCGGATGTCTTCATCTTTGGCGGTCTTGGCGGCTTCGAGCGCGGCATCGACGAGATCGGGCCGCGGCTGCGCTGGGCGGCGAAACACGTGGTGGCGACGGAGTTTCGACTGGAAAACCTCAAGACCGAAATCGGCCACGACATGGCAGTATGCGTCGATCTCGAGCACATGCTGCGGCACGCGAACGGCACGGCGCAACAGCGGGCCTTGCGGGTGACGCAGGTGTGCCGCTTCGAGGATGGTGCCTGGCGGATCTTTCACCGCCATGCCAACGAGTGGGTGCCCTCGGGGCGATAACATTGAGACGCAGCAGCGAGAACCATCCAGCATGAGCGACAGAACGGCAGACATCGTCATCGTCGGCGGGGCAGCGGTCGGCAGCTCGATCGCCTATTTTCTCAAGCGCGATGGGTTCAAGGGCCGCGTCGTCGTGGTCGAGATGGACCCGAGCTACCAATGGTGCGCCACGGGCCGCGCGGTGGCGGGCATCCGGCAGCAATTCTCGACACCGGAAAACATTCGCCTGTCGCAGTTCGGCGTCGGATTCTTCAAAGGTATCGCGCAGGAGTTCGGTGCCGATGCCGACATCGCCTTCCGCGAGCGCGGCTACATGGTGATGGCGACGCCCGAAGGTCGCACCACCCTTGAAAGCAATATCAAGCTGCAGAACAGCCTCGGCGCCGACACCGAATTGCTGCTGCCCGATGAGATCGCCAAGCGGTTTCCCTGGCTGTCGGTGGAAGGATTGGGGGCCGCTGGCTGGGGCCGCACGGGCGAAGGCTGGGTCGATCCCTCGTCGCTCCGGGCCTTGTTCCAGAAGGGTGCGCGCGAACGAGGCGTGGACTATGTCGCCGATCAGGTGACGGGCATCGACGTTGCCGGTGGTCGCATCCAAGGCGTCGCACTCAAGAGCGGTGGCAGCATCGCGACCGGCACGGTCATTTGCGCGGCAGGCTGGCATTCGGCGAAGCTGGCGGCCATGGCCGGCCTGTCGCTGCCGATCCATCCGCGCAAGCGCATGGTGTTCGTCGTCGATTGCAAGGAGCCGCTGCCCGGCGCCGGCCTGATGATCGACCCGAGCGGGTTCTATTTCCGGCCGGAGGGCAAGTTCTTTCTCACCGGCATCCAACCTCCCGAGGATCAGGATCCGGACGTCGAGGACTTCGACATCGATCACACGTTCTTTGACACCGAGGTGTGGCCGCGCCTGGCCCATCGCGTGCCGGCCATGCAGGCGCTGAAGGTGCAGAGCGCCTGGTGCTGCCACTACGACCTCAATACGCTCGATCACAATGCCATTCTTGGCTGCCATCCGGCGCTGCCGAGCTTCGTGATTGCGTGCGGGTTCTCCGGCCATGGCCTGCAGCATTCGCCGGGCGTCGGGCGGGCCATCGCCGAGCTGGTGATCCATGGCCGCTACGTGTCGATCGACGTGACGCGGTTCGGCTACCAGAGGATCGTCGACAACAAGCCGATTCTCGAGCTCAACGTCTATTGAGCGGGGCGCGCGCAGCATGGCCCGCATCCTCGCCATCTCGTCACAGGTCGCGCGCGGCCACGTCGGCCTGTCGGCGATCGTGCCGGCACTGCAGGCCCTCGGCCATGACGTGATCGCCTTGCCGACGATCATGCTGTCCAACCATCCTGGACACCCGCATGTGGCCGGCGAGCGCGTCGCGCCGGAGCTGCTGCGGCGCATGCTCGACGCTCTGGCGACGAATGGTTGGCTTGGCGAGGTGGATGCCGTCCTAACCGGCTATCTACCGAGCGTGGAGCATGTGCTGTTCGCGCGCGAGGCGGTGGAGCGGGTGCGCGAGCGCAAACCTCAATCGCCGATCCTTGTCGATCCCGTGCTCGGCGATCATCCAAAAGGACTTTACATCGCGCGTGACGCGGCCGAGACCATCCGCGACAACCTGTTGCCGCACGCATCCATCATCAAGCTCAACGTCTTTGAAGCTGAATGGCTGACCGGCCGGTCCATCGCCACCGAACGCGATGCCATCGGCGCCGCCAGGGCGCTCTCGTCAGTCGCGGTTGTCATGACATCGGTGCCCGGACCAGATGCGATGCTATCCAACATGCTTGTGGCCGGTGAGGCGGGTCTCTGTCAGTCCGTCCGCGTGCAGCACTTGCAACGCGCGCCGCACGGCACGGGTGACCTGTTGTCGGCGCTGCTGCTCGGCCACCTCATGAACCACGACATGACATTGAGCTTGGCCTTGAGCCGTGCCATTGCCGGACTCGACGCGGTCGTTCGTGCGAGCCGAAACAACGAAGAGTTGCTGCTGATCGATCATCTGGCCAGCCTTGCAAGCTGCACGCCATTGCCGCTAGCGGATGTATCCAATGCCTGACGCGTCCAGCTGGGTGGCCGGCGTCGATGGTTGCCCGGCGGGATGGCTGGTGGTGCTGCGCGAGGTTGCCGGCGGTCAGGCGCCGCGCTTTCAGATCGTGCCTACGTTTGCCGAGGTGCTGGCTTTGCCGGAGGCGCCTGCGATCATTGCGGTCGATATTCCCATCGGATTGCCGGAGCGGTCCGGGATCGGCGGACGGCAAGCTGATATCGCGGCGCGAGCCATCCTTGGTGCGCGGCAGTCGGCGGTGTTTGCGGTGCCGGCGCGAACGGCAGTGATGGAAGCCGACTACCGGCGCGCGTGCGACGTGGCGCTGCTGCATTCAGAGCCGCCGCGCATGGTGTCGAAGCAGACGTTCAATCTGTTCCCGAAGATGCGCGAGGTTGATCGCCTGTTAACGCCCGAGTTGCAACGGCGCGTCATCGAGTGCCATCCGGAAGCGGCATTCGTGCAGATGAACGGCGGAGTCGCGCTGGATCTGGCGAAAAAGATCAAATCGCGACCTTCTGAGCCGGGGCTGGCGCTGCGGCGCGATCTGTTGGAGCGGGCAGGTTTCCCGCGCGCGTTGCTGGACGTGAAGCCCGGGCGCGTGGCAGATGCCGGGCCCGATGACCTGCTCGATGCCTGTGCCTGCGCGTGGACGGCCGCCCGCGTAAGGTCTGGTACAGCCATGCGCTTTCCAGCTGACCCACCCCTGGATCAGCGCGGCCTGCGCCAGGAGATCTGGGCCTAAGTGCGCAGCGCAATCGTTACCGGCAGGTTAACGGCCGACAGCAACGCTCCGACAACATATGTCCGCTATCGTTGCAGGACACATCTCTTGGAGACCGCCGATCATGATGCATTTCCTCGGGTCTATCGGAGCCTTTGCGCTGCATCTGGCCGTGGGGCTTGGCCTCATTGGCTTGTTCCTTTTCGCCTATTCCAAGTCGACGCCGCATGACGAGCTGGCGCTGATCCGCAAGGGCAACGCGGCAGCAGCTTTCGGCATCGGCGGCGCCATGGTCGGTTTCGCCATCGTGCTGTCGCGCGCGATCGGATTCTCGGAGAACATCGGCGAGACGGTGCTGTGGGGACTCATCGGCCTCCTCGTACAGATTGCCGGCCATTGGGTACTGTCGCGAGCCATGCCGCGCCTCTACACCGCCATCGAGGATGGCGACATCTCGGCCGGCTTCATGAAGGCGGCCGTCGCGATCTCACTCGGTCTGGTCAATGCCGCGAGCATGACGCCATGACGGCCAAGAATGGTCGTTGGAAAAGCCGCCGCGTGGATCTGCGCGTGCTCGGCACGGCAGGCAGCCTGGTAACGCTGCTCGCCGGCTGCTCGAATGCCAAATTTGAGCGCAACGTCTACAAGAGCGAAACCGATTGCGGGCTCGATTATGCTCTGAGCGTGTGCACGCAGCAGGGAATGCGGCAGGCGGATCGCTTTCTTGGTCCCGCTTATCGCGTGGTCAACGGGCGACCATCAGCGTGCAACTCACGCGATCCGGGCGCCGGCCCACTGTCGACGCGCCGCCTGGGCGTCGAGCCATCACTGCGTGGCGGCTTCGGATGTTCCCGGCGAAGCGGCTGGAGCAGCAGCAATCGCAATAACAATTCGAGCTATCGCTGGAGTTCGGGCGGCTGAGTGCCCGCACGGAGAGTGCCGCAAATGCGCCGCATGGCCTCGACGCCGCGACCCGATTGGCTGGCCAGGCTGGCCAGTCTCGGTATGGACCTCGAGGCCAATCCAACCTCGCCCTACTGGCGTGAGGACGCAGCCTATGCGTTCCGCGACGACGAGGTCGAGTGCTTGCATGCGGCAGCCGAAACGCTGGTCGAGATGATCCATGCGGCAACCGAGCACGTGGTCGCCAAAGGGCGTTTCGCCGAGCTCGGCATCCCCGACTCGATTGCCCAACTGGCGACGCGCAGCTGGCGGGCGGGCGAACCATCACTTTATGGCCGCTTCGATTTGCGCTTCGACGGCAATGGGCCGCCGAAGCTGCTCGAGTACAACGCCGATACGCCGACGGCGCTGTTCGAGGCTTCTGTCGTGCAGTGGCGCTGGCTGGAAGAGGTGCACGCGGGCGCCGACCAGTACAATTCCATTCATGAGGGGCTGATCGAGACCTGGACGGCGTGGCGCCGCGCCGGCCGTCTTGGCCGCGTGCACTTTGCCTGTTTGCCGGAAGACGACGACGATCTGCTCACGACCGCCTACCTGCAGGATACAGCCCTGCAGGCAGGCCTTGATGGGCTGCTCATTCCGATTCCGGACATCGGCTGGAATGGCCGCGCCTTCGTCGATCATGCCGAGGCGCGCATCGAGGCGCTGTTCAAGCTCTATCCCTGGGACTGGCTGGCCGATGACACGTTCTTTCCGCAACTGGCGGCGAGCAAGCTGAAGGTACTGGAGCCGGCGTGGCGCATCATTCCGGCGAGCAAAGGCATTCTGGCGATCCTGTGGGAGCTGTTTCCCGGCCATCCCAATCTGCTGCCGGCCGCGTTCGATCCGGCGCGCATCGAGGGGCCGATGATCCTGAAACCGTTGCTCGGCCGCGAGGGCGCCAACATGATCATTACGGGACGTGGCGAACGCGTGGCAACGGAGGGTCCCTACAGCGACATGGCGACGATGGCGCAGGCGCTGGCGCCCCTGCCGCAGTTCGACGGCTGGCATCCCGTTGTCGGACTGTGGACGATTGGCGATGAGCCGCGCGGCATGGGCATCCGGGAGGACCGCGATCTGGTGACGGGCCGTGGCGCGCGCTTCGTGCCGCACCTGATCGTTGCCTGATGGCGCATCCGTCCGAGCTATTTCGCCTTGCGGCTCCAGTTAGCCCGTATCAACCAGCGCCGGCGCTGTCCACGACTGACACAGATTGACATATGGCGGCGGTGGGACTGAACTGTCCTTTGCGTGGTTCTGACGCAATGAAGGCACCCCATCAGCAGGTGCCACTTGGAGGACGCACATGGATACGACTCGTCGTTCACTTGGTGTTCTGACCGTAGGCGCAGCCGCAGCACTGGCCATTGCCGGCACAGCCCCGGTACGGGCTCAATCGCCAGATCAGGCCGCAATCATGAAATTGATCGACACGTTCCGAGAGGCCTTTCTGAAACAAGATTTGGCCAAGCTCGAAACTTTGGTGGCAGACAACGTCAACTATGGTCACTCCTCGGGCACGATCGAAAACAAGGCGCAGTTCCTCGCCGCCGTGAAAGCGCGCAAGGGAGTGATGAAGTCCCTGAAGTATTCCGACATCAAGGTCGATGTCACGGGAACAGCAGCCATCGCGCGGCACATCTGGGAATCGGAATCCGAAGTTGACGGGAAAACAACGCAAACGAAAGTTGGCGTGATGCAAGTCTGGCAGAAGGCTGGCGACAGCTGGAAAATCTACGCCCGCCAGGCCTACCGCCTGCCCGCCTGAACCCAGCATTCGCCGCCAGGCATCGCAATCATGAGACGTGCGGTGCGTGGCGGCGGCTGATCACTTGCAAAGGAAATGCCCATGTCAGCTGAGACCACACTATTCGCCGGTGTCGCCGGCTATGTCGGACGCCCGGAGGCTATCGGCAAGGTGGGCGTGTTCCGCCGCGCCGCTGGCGGTGACTGGCAGAATGTCCTGCCGGACCTCGAGACCTATACGGTGAATGTCCACCCGAAGGACGGCAAGGTCGTTCTCGCTGGTACCATTGACGGCGTATGGCTCTCGACCGACGGCGGCGGCAGCTTCAAGCGCGCAACTTTCCCCGATGCCAAAAAGCAGGTCTGGTGCTTCCTGTTTGACAGCCGCGATCCCAAGCGCATCCTGGCTGGCGCCTCGCCGATCGACATCTATCGCAGCGACGACACCGGCGCGACGTGGCGCAAGATGCCCAATCCCAATATTCCGGAACGCTGCAAGGGACCGTTCGCGCATCGCGTCATGCGTCTGGTGCAGCATCCGACACGGCCGGACGAGGTTTATGCGGCGCTGGAAATCGCCGGGGCGGCACGCACGCTCAACTTCGGTGAAAGCTGGGATGATTGCAGCCCACACTTGATCGAGCTCGCCGAATTGCCGCATCTCAAGAGCAAGATTGTCACCGACACCTTTGCCGAAGGCATGCTGGACGGCCATGCCATCACCATCAGTCCGGCTGATCCCGATGCCGTGGTTATCGCCTGCCGCATGGGGCTGTTCGAGAGCCGCGACAAGGGCCGCACCTGGGTCGACAAGGAGATGAAGCGCTTCTCGCCGATTACCTACGGCCGCGACGTGAAGGTATCGCCGCAAGACCCGAAGACGATGTATTGCGCCCTGTCGGTGGCGGCGGCGAGCAAGGACGGCGGGGTCTATCGCAGTGTCGATGCCGGCAAGACCTGGAACCGGTTCGACAAGGTTCAGGTTCACGGCACCATCATGTCGGTCGGCTTGTCGGCTTCTGACCCGAAAAAGGTGGTGATCGGCGCCCGTTACGAAGGCGAGATCTTCGCCACCGCCGATGGCGGCGCCAGCTGGCAAGCCATTCCACTGCCTGGGCCGGTGAAGGACATCTATTGCGTGGCGGCTGTTTAAGCCCGGCGACGCAGAGCGGGGCGCGGCAAGGAGACTTTGTCGCGACCCATTGTTGTAGCTTCTGGGATGAAGGCTGATCGCCGACGAACCGGATGCTGCGGCCATGATCGCGGCCGCAGCCCCGGCCCAGCCGGCTTGACCTCACGGGCTTGCCCCCCGCTGTGACAGGGCATGCCTTGCCTTGGCCGCCATGGTCGTCTATCCGGGCATGAACAGAGATAGCGAGTTCATCCCATGGCCGCGAGTCCCGCCGCCCTCCCCACGCTCGATCAGGTGCGCATTGGCATCATCGGCCTCGGCTATGTCGGCCTGCCGTTGGCGGCCTACATGGCGCGCTATTTCCCCGTGGTCGGCTTCGACATCAAGGCCGACCGCGTCAAGGACCTGCGGCGCGGCATCGATACCACGCGCGAAGTGACCGACGATGAGTTTCGCGAGGCGAAGGGGCTGAGCTTCACCTGCGACGCCGCCGACCTCAAGGCATGCAATTTCTTCATCGTCACCGTGCCGACACCGATTGATGCGGCCAAGCGGCCGGACCTGACACCGCTCGAAGGCGCCAGCCGCACCGTCGGCGGCGTCCTCAAACGCGGCGACGTGGTGGTCTACGAGTCGACCGTCTATCCCGGCGCCACCGAGGAGGTGTGCGTGCCGATCTTGGAGAGATTGTCCAAGCTCACGTTCAACCGCGACTTCTTCGCCGGCTATTCGCCCGAGCGCATCAATCCGGGCGACGCCAAACACCGCCTGCCCGACATCCGCAAGATCACCTCGGGCTCGACGCCGGAAGCCGCTGAGTTGGTCAACGCCGTATATGCCCGCGTCATCACCGCTGGGACCTATCGCGCCGGCTCGATCCGCGTGGCCGAGGCCGCCAAGGTGATCGAGAACATCCAGCGCGACGTGAACATCGCACTCATCAATGAGTTGGCGCAGCTGTTCAAGGCCTTGGGCCTGGAAACCCGCGATGTACTGGCTGCGGCGGGCACCAAGTGGAACTTCCACGGCTATACGCCCGGCCTCGTCGGCGGCCACTGCATCGGCGTCGATCCCTATTATCTAACGCACAAGGCGCAATCGATCGGCTTCCACCCCGAGGTGATCCTGGCCGGGCGGCGCATCAATGACGGCATGGCGGCGTTCGTCGCCATGGACATCGTGCGCACCATGCTCGCCAACAAGATCCGCCTCGACACGGCCCGCGTGCTGGTGATGGGTTTCACGTTCAAGGAGAACTGCCCCGATACGCGCAACACCAAGGTCGCCGACTTGGTGCGGGAACTGAAAGGCTTTGCCGCCAAAGTGGACATCTACGATCCCGTCGCCGATCCTGCCGCGATCGAGCACGAGTACGCTCTGCCGGCGACCGACACGATGCCCAAAGGCCCCTACGACGCCGTGGTGCTCGCCGTGCGCCATGACGCGATCGCGGCACTCGGCACCAAGGCGTTACGGGCCGTGCTCGCCAAGGGCGGGATCATTTACGACGTGAAGGCCCTGCTGCCGGCCGCCGACAGCCATGGCCGCCTTTGAGGGGCACATCAGCAATTGCAGGCACTTAACGGCGGGCAATGAATGCACCACATGAGTGTGGCGCGCCCGCGCTGGCGGCAGCACGCGCAATTCCTTGAGCCAAGCCCCTGAAACAGGTTATTTTTGCCGTGATTCGCCGCTTCGATCCGCGCGCCGCCAAGATGCGCCGGTATAGCGCGAGCCTGTGATCGTCGCCCCGAGGAACTAGCGCAAATGAGCACCATCCATCCGGTGATCCTGTCGGGCGGCTCGGGCACCCGGCTGTGGCCGCTGTCCCGCTCCATGTACCCGAAGCAGTTCATCCGCTTCTTCAACGGCTCAGGACCGAGCTTCCTCGGCTCGACGCTGCAGCGGCTATCGACCGAAGCCGGGTTCGGTGAGCCGATCCTGCTGTGCAACAACGATCACCGGTTCCTGGTCAAGGAGGAGCTGGAACGCGCCCGCCTGTCGACCAAGCGCATCTTCCTCGAACCCGTGGCGCGCAATACGGCGGCGGCCATCGCTGTCGCCGCCATGGCGGTGGCGCGTGAGAACCCGGCCGGCATCCTTGCCGTGATGCCCTCTGACCACGTCATCCGTGATGAAGCCCGCTTCGTCGAAGCCGTCCGGCGGGCCGCCAAGGTGGCAGCCACGGGACGCCTGGTGCTGTTCGGCATCAAACCGGCCGAGCCGCACACGGGCTACGGCTATATTCGCCAGGGCACGCCGCTCGAAGGTTTCAACGCTGGCGCCTTCAAGGTCGATGCCTTCTTCGAAAAGCCGGACATCGAGACCGCCAAGAGTTACGTCGCAGCCGGCAATTTCTTCTGGAACAGCGGCATCTTCGTGCTCGGTGCCCGCGCCTTCCTGGAAGAACTGCAACGCCTCGAGCCCCGCATTTTCGATGCTGCCCGCGCCGCGCTCAACGGTGTGCAGGAGGATTTGGGCTGCCTGCGCCTCGATCGCGCCGCCTTCGCCATGTCGCCCAACATCTCGATCGACTATGCGGTGATGGAGAAAACGCAGCTGGCGGCCATGCTGCCCATCGATGTCGGCTGGAACGATGTCGGGTCCTGGTCGTCGCTGTGGGATATCGCGCCCCATGACGCCAACGGCAACTATGTGCATGGCGATGCGATCATGGAAGACAGCCACAACCTGTACATCCACACCGAGCGTTCGCTGGTTTCGACCATCGGCGTGCATGATCTGATCATCGTTGACACGCCCGACGCCCTGCTGGTCGCCGATAGGAGCCGCTCGCAGGAAGTGTCGAAGATCGTGGCGCGGCTCAAGCAGTCGAACCGTAAGGAGCAGGAGCAGCATCTCAAGAACTACCGCCCCTGGGGGTTCTTCGAGACGCTCAATATCGGCCCCCGCTTCCAGGTCAAGCTGTTGCACGTCAAGCCCGGCGGCAAGCTTTCCATGCAGATGCACCACCATCGCTCGGAGCACTGGATCGTGGTGCAAGGTACGGCCAAGGTCGTGATCGGCGACATTGAGAAGCTCGTCCGCGAAAACGAGAGCGTCTACATCTTCGCCACGCAATGGCACCGCTTGGAGAACCCCGGCAAGGTGCCCGTCGAGATCATCGAGGTGCAGATCGGCTCCTACCTCGGCGAGGACGACATCCTGCGCACCGACGACATCTATCATCGCGCGCCTGACGAGACGAAATGAGCCGATCCAGCCTACTCACGGCAGCGGGTCGAGGCCTGGCTTGGCGTCACCGGGCAACGGCGCCTGCGTGACGTTCAGCACCATGGCGAGCAGGCTGTAGTAGCCGTGAATGCCGATAAGATCGATGACGCCGCGCTCACCGAACATGCCGAGGATGCGCTGATAGGTGGTGGCGCTCACGGTCTTGGTGCGGATGAGCTCGTCGAGGAAATCCCAGATTGCGGCCTCGTCGATGGCCATCTCCGCGGGCCGGCGGCCTTCGGCAACAGCCTCGATGATCGACACGCGCAGGCCGGCCTTCTCGGCAATCGGGCGGTGAGCGTACCACTCGAAATTCTGCGACCAGTGCCGAGCCGTGATCAGGATCGCCAGCTCCGACAGCCGTGGCGTGAAAGCTGAATTGTAGCGCAGGTATTCACCGGTCTTCTGCAAGCGGTCCATGAAATCGGGGCTACGCAGCAGCGGCACGAACGGCCCGATCAAGCCACCGCGCGGACCGGCAACCATGGCGGCCGTCACTTGCTTTTGTGCGTCGGTCATTTGAGCGTCGGGAATGGGCGGCATGCGTGGCGTTCTAGCGGGCATCGGTGACGGGCTCCTGGTGGGCGGTTTCAATTCTGGTTGGCTGCGGAAATCTAAGGTGCGGCTCGCGAGGCGTCACTCACGTTTTAGGGGCGGGCGGTCGATCGAGCAGATGCAAAAGCTCAGCGAGCATGCTCCAGAAGAAATCGGGCCCCGGATACCCCTGAATGCGGCCAACCTCACGGCCGCCGCGAACGAGCACGAACGTCGGCGAATAAATCACGGGCGACGCCAGCGTGACGCCGGACCTGGCCTGAGCGTGCAGCATGACGTGCCGGATCGGCGCACGCTGGCCTTCCTTGGATTTGGGGTAGGCGCCGCCGATATCCTGCCGCCACCGCTTGCACCAGGGGCAATCTGGCTCCTCGAACATGACCAGTTCGACGGCAGATGCCGGCTGCGCAACCGCCACGGCTGGCACCGCGAAGACAGCGGCAAATGCCAGGACGCGGCGGCGATTAAGGTTGAGCATGTGCGCTGGCAACGTCAGCCGTGCCGCTGGAAGCTGGGCAGACGGCCAACAGTCATCGAAGCGTGGTCGGCCGAAAACATGTCGGCGTAATGCAGGACGTAGGCCGCATTGCCGCGATTGTGAAACGGCATTTTCGGTGAATGCGTGGTGACGACGCTGATGATCTCGTGGCCGAAGCCCAGCTCCTTCAGCAGCATACCGCCGACGACGCCGTGCGGGATCTCCTGCGCCAGTGTGGATTGCACAATCTCGCTCCCCTTGCGCACGTACATCAGGGGCTTGTCGACGTCATGCAGGATCAGGATTGGCACCAACAGGTCGTTGGGCAGCGACATCTTCCAGTCGGCGGCGGCCCGCTTCGCCAGATCGACACCGGCCTTGGTGACCTCGTTGACGTGGTGCATCAGCGGATATTCAATGCCGGCCGAGAACGGCATATCTTCAAGCCGCTCATAGGGGCTGGCGCTCCAGGTCGTGACCCAGGCGGTGACGATCTTCGAGCGTAGCTCGGAGCCGACCAGATCGAGGCCCCATAGCCACTCCTCGACAGCCTTGCGCTTGGAGTTCGACGTGGCGTCGATTTTGTAGAGTGTCATGTATGGCTCCAGAGAAGCGAACTGAGGGACCAGGGACAAGGTAGCAGAGACAAGGGAGGAAAGCCGGACATCTGCCTGCCCCCTGGTGCCTTGTGCCAATTCCCTGGTCCCTTACTCATTGATCGATCCAAACGCCGACGAGATCATTGCCCTGGAAGTGGCTGGCCGAGAAGTTCCAACCTTTGATCCGCTTGTGATGCACGATGATGCGCTGCCACCAGTGGATATTGAGGTAGTAGTTCTCGGTGATCAGGTGCCGCTCGAACGCGTGCACCAAGGCCTTGCGCTTCGCCGGATCCAACTCGCGCTGCTGTTTCTCCCAGAGATCATCGAGTTTGGTGTCGGCGTGGCGGGCATAGCTGTTCGGCGATTTGGCGTGCGAGATATAGGCCTGATGCTGCGCGGTCACTTCGTCGGCGGGCACCGTCAGCGGATAGAGCGCCACGTCGAACTTGCCGTCGACCATGTTGCCGAAGTAGGGCGTGGTCTCGACTTGGCTGTGCTCGACGGTGACGCCGATGCGCTTCCACTGGTCGATGAGAAACACACCGACCGGCGTATAGGGCTCATTGAGCGTGCGATTGTGCAGCTTGAGCTTGAGGTTCTCCTGTCCCGCCTCCTTGAGCAGGCGACGGGCTTCGGCACGCGATTTCTCGATGTCTCGCCAATAGCCCGGGAAAGTCTCGATCTCGGACTGGGGCAGCGCGAACTCGTAGCCCGGCCGCAGGAAGCCGCCGGTGGCCTTGACGATGGTGATCTTCGAGAGCGCTTCGTTGCCGTTCCAGCGATCGATGGCGAGCGACAGGGCCCGACGCACGCGCGGATCGTCGAACGGCTTCTGCTGGGTATTGAAGATGATGATGTCATTGGTCGCCCAAGGTCCCTCGTGCAACACGAAGTTGTCCTTGTTCGGCGAAGTCATCAGCTGGTCGCGCTCCGACGGCGTGCGGCCGCGCCATTCGGCGTCGAATTGGCCACCAAGCATACCGGGCACAACCGCGCTCGATTTGACGAAGAAGGCCTTATAGCCGTCGAGATGCGGCAGACCCGGCCTGAAGTAGCTATCGAAGCGCTTGGCCGTCAGGTGCGAGCCCTTGATGTACTCGACGAACTGGAAGGCGCCGGAGCCCAAGATATTCTTCTCGGGAAAGCGTGGATCTTCCTTCAGCTTGGCGGCGCTGAAGATGCAGTGAAACGGCGCGGCGAGATTGTCGAGAAACGAGGCGTTGACGTCCTTGATCTTGAACACGATCGTTGCTGGGTCGGGCGTCTCGATGGCGGTCACGTCCGCCAGAAGAGACTGACGAATGGAGACGACTCCGGGTGGCGGAGACTTGATGCGCTCGAAGCTGACCTTGACATCGTTCGAGGTGAGCGGCGAGCCGTCATGGAACTTGATGTTGTCGTGCAGCTTGAAGGTGTAGGTCCGCGCGTCGGCTGAAATCTCCCAGCTCTTGGCGAGATCGCCGGTGATCTTGGCGCCTTGGCTGGCGTCATACCGGACCAGGAACGAATAGAACGGGCTCACCGGATGCAGCAGCGCGAAGGTCTGCGAGGCGTGGCAATCGTAGTTCGGCGGCTCGGCAGTAACGGCGAAATTCAGAATTCCACCCTTCTTTGGCGTTTGTGCTGTGGCAGCACTGCCGACAGCGGTCGCAGCCAGGAGCGCCAGCGCGCCCCGGATCCATAGAGACATGACGTCCTCCCAATTTGGTTATTGGTCGTTTCTGGTTCGTTTTATCGTGCCGCCATTGTGCATGGGCGCGGCTTGCACGCAACCGGCTGCCTTGCGCTTCAGTACATGCCGCGCTTGGCCATCTCGGCGCCTTGGCGGGCGCTCTCTTCGGGCGTCAGATCGGGCACCTGATCTGCCAGCATCTGGCCATAGGAAGGCAGGCTGTCGCGGTCGATATGCCGGCTTTGGTCCCACAGGCCAGCGCGATTGATCGCCTTGGCGCAGTGCAGATAGGCCTCACGGACCGCGACCAGAATACCGATCCGCGGCGGGCGCCCCTGGACGGTGGAGGCAGCCAGTAGGGCTGCGTCATCGGTGATACGACCGGTGCCGTTGATGCGCAGCATCTCGCTCATGCCAGGCACGAAGAACAGCATGCCGACAGCTGGATTCTCGAACAGATTGGCCATGGAATCGAACCGGTTGTTGCCGATACGGTCCGGTAGCAGCACGTGGCGATCGTCGAGAATGCGCACGAAACCGGCCGGATCGCCGCGTGGTGAGACGTCCTGGCCGCCGCTGCCTTGTGTGCTGATCACGCAGAACGTGGATTTCTCCAGAATCGCGCGGCAGTGCACATCGAGCCGATCGAGCACCTTGCCGGTGGCGCGGCTCATCGCCTTGGGATGGCGCGCGCGAACGTCGTCCATGGCGGCAACATAGGAGATGCGAGCTGGATCGAACGATTCCATCGTCATGAGGGCTCCGCGATGACACGGACCCAATGGCAGCGTCTGAACCATCGGGCCTTCTGGAATAACGATACGACGTTGGCAAAACACTTCGCAATGGCGTGTACACGATAGGCTTCACCGCGGCCATTTTCCTGATACACTTTTTGCGCCCGTCCGGGTGCGGATACCTGGGCGCAGGCCAACAAACTCGAGGAGGAGCGCGATGCTGAGTTGGATTTGGCGCGGCGTGCTGACGCTAGCCATAGTTTCTGGGCTTGTCACACAAGCGTCGGCACAAGGTGCGGGTGACTGGCCGAATAAGACGGTGCGCATCATCGTCAACTTCGGGCCCGGCGGCTCGGCTGACAATTCGATGCGACCCTATGCCGAGCGACTCTCGAAGGCGCTTGGGCAGCAGTTCGTGATCGAGAACCGGGGTGGCGCGTCGGGCGCACTGGGGCTGGAAGCCGTGGTGAAAGCGGCGCCCGACGGTTACACGTTCGGATTCACGCCGTCGCTCAGCCTGGTGATCCTGCCACATCTGCGCAAGACGCCGTACGATCCGCTCAAGGATCTGGTGCCGGTGTCGATCGTCACGGACGGCACGTTGCTGTTTGCGCTCCACCCGTCGATCCCGGTGAAGTCGGTGCCAGAGTTCGTCGACTATGCCAAGAAGAACCCTGGCAAGCTCAGCTGGGGCACCGCTGGCGTCGGTTCGTTTGGACACATCATGGCGGAATCCATGAAACTCCATGCCGGCTTGGATATCCTGCATGTGCCGTATCGCGGCGGTGGTGAGTCGCTGGCTGACTTCCTGGCTGGCGTGCATCAAATCCATGCCGATCCCAACACCATGCCGCATGTCGCCGCCGGCAAAGCGAACTTGCTCGCCGTGCTCGACCGCAAGCGGCATCCGGATTATCCGAATGTGCCGTTATTGAAAGAGATCATCCCGGAGATGGATTACATCGTCTGGTTCGGACTTGTCGCGCCACCCGGCACGCCACCAGCGATTGCCAAGAAGTTCGCCGAGGAAATTGCCAAGATTTCCAAGGAACCGGCACTTGAGCCGATCCTGCGCAAGGCAGCCCTGGCCCCGTTCGGCAGCACGCCGGAGGAAATGACCGAATCGATCAAAAAGGATCACGCCAAGTTCGGAACACTGATCAACAAGCTTGGCATCAAGGCGGAGTGACCGCTCGATCACACCGAAGTCGCGAGAGCCCGTGCCAGCCATGGCCGGGCTCTCGTCATGTGATCGCGAGTTGCGGGCTCACAGGTTCGGGGCCGGCATGGTGGATTGGTCTTCTCCTACCTCTTCGGGATTGGTCTCCAAGAAGCCAGGCAGGCTCGCCAAGGGCGCCAGGAACTGCGCACCAAGGTCGATCGTCGAGCGATGGCCGATGTCGGCCTCATGCCGGCCGAGCCATTTCCGTGCTTCTTCGCGCCCAGCGTTATGGAGCTGCAGAAGCATCGACTTGTCGGGGCGCATCTTCGATTCTGGCGCCAGCGCTCCCGTATGCCGACCAGCCTCGATCATGTGGAAGTTATGCATGGCAATCGTCGATGCACGCGAACGGCGCTGAAAAAGTCCACCCCGGTGATCTCGCCGATGCGCGGCTATCTCGGCGATGTCGCGCAACAGGGGCTGGGTGAAGGTGACGCGATTGACCTCGGCGGCGATTTCGCGGGCGCTGCGCGGCATGGTCGCCTTGGCGATCGGATTGAGGAGCACCAATAGCGTGTCTCGCACCGGGCTCTCAGCCGCGAGCGTCACCAGATCGGGATTGGCCGAGAAGCCACCGTCCCAATAGGCGCGACCCTCGATCTGGACGGCGTGGTGCAAGGTCGGTAGGCAGGTCGAGGCCAGTACCGCCTCGACAGTGATTTCGCGACGGCGAAACAAGCGGCTGCGACCGGTCGCAACATCCGTTGCCGCAATCAGCAGCTCAGGACCCTCGGTGGTGCTGATCTTGGCGAAGTCGATGGTCTCGCTGAGCAGCTTGCGCAACGGGTCGAAACCCAGCGGATTGAACTCGTAGGGCGAGAACAGCGACGCCATCTGCCCGAGCGTCTGCGACCGGCTCATGCCGAACAGGAAGGGATTGAGCCGCAGCAGATCCGGCACTCCGGCTTCAGCCACCGCACTCCACACCGCGCGCAAGGTGTCGCGTGCCCCCGTCCTGCCACCAGTGGCAAGACCTGACGCCAGGGCAACGGCGTTGACGGCGCCCGCGCTGGTGCCGCTGATCCAACTGGTGTCGATGGTCTCTTCCTCAAGCAGACGGTCGAGCACGCCCCAGGTGAAGGCACCGTGGGCGCCGCCGCCCTGCAAGGCCAGGTTGATGCGACGCGATTTTCGCCTCAGTCCGAACAAGCGGCCTCCTCTTCAGCGCACGATCAAGCGGGCCTCGGCGCGACGGGGATGACGACTGGCACACCGTCGAAGGTGCCGACAGCCATTTCGATCCCGAAGACCTGCCCCAGCAGCTCTGCCGTCATGACTCCGGCTCGGGGCCCGGCAGCGATCACCCGACCGCCGCCAAGTACCACGATATCGTGACAAAAGCGCGCCGCGAGTGAGAGGTCGTGCAAAGCGATGGCGACGGACCGACCCTGGCCGGCAAGGCGCTGGAGGACGACAAACAATTCCAGAGCGTGAGCGGGATCGAGGCCGGCCGTCGGCTCATCAGCGAGGATGGTGTGACTGCGCTGCGCCAGGGCGCGTGCAAAAAGGACACGGGCGCGCTCACCACCCGACAGCGTATCGACAGCGCGCTCGGCAAGTTGGGCGACATCCATAGCCGCCATCGCGTCATCAGTGGCGGTGCGGTCGGCAGCGCCGTCGCCAGCCGGACCCTGGCGAAACGGAATGCGACCCAATGCCACCACGGCGCGCACGGCGAGAGGCCAATGCACGGCGCGCTCCTGTGGGAGGAAGGCTAGCGCCTGCGCCAGCTTGCGGGGCTCGATGAGTTCGAGCGGCACACCGTCGAGTTCGACCGCGCCCGCGCCGGGGACGATGAGGCCGGCCAACGCACGCAGCAACGTCGATTTGCCGGCGCCGTTCGGACCGATGATGCCCGTGATCCGGCCGGGTTCGATGCGGCAGGACACGCCATCGAGCACGCGGCGGCCGCCAAGCTCGACGGCAAGATTGGTTGCGATCAGGGTCACGGCGCCAGGCTCCGCCGCGTTTCGACCACGAGCCACAGAAACAGCGGCGTGCCGATCAACGCGGTCAACACGCCCAAGCGCAGCTCGCCAGAGGGCGTGAGCACGCGCACCAGGATGTCGGCGGCCAGCACCAGGATGGCGCCACCTAGCATGCTTGCCGGCAGCAGACGCGAGGGTTGGTGGCCGACGAACGGTCGCAGCACATGTGGTACCACGAGGCCGACGAAGCCGATGGTGCCGGCAACAGCGGTAGCGGCCCCTACGGCAAGAGCTGAGCCCGCCACGATCTGCAGGCGCACGGCGCCCAAGGCGATGCCGAGATTGCGCGCGCCATCCTCGCCTAAGGCGAGAGCATCGAGCGAGGGGCCAAGCCGCAACAAGATCACGAGGCCGGTGGCGATGAAGGGCGCAGCGAGCCACACATGCTCGAGGCTGCGGTCAGCGAGCGAGCCCAGGAGCCAGAAGACGATCTCGACCGCGGCAAAGGGATTGGGTGCCAGGCTCAGCGCCAGCGACATGAGAGCCGTCGCCGCACTTGCAACGGCGACACCAGCCAGAATGAGTGTCAGCGCTCCGCCGTGCCGGCCAGCCAGCAGCAGCACCAGCACCGTAGCGAGTGCGGCTCCGACCAGCCCGCCAAGCGGCAGTGCACTGGCGAACGTGGCAGCCGCACCCGAGTGGATGGCGAGGACGGCACCCAGGCCGGCACCGCTGGAAATGCCAATCACGCCGGGCTCGGCAAGGGGGTTTCGCAGATAACCTTGTAGAGCCGCACCGGACGTGCCGAGCGCGGCCCCAACAAGGATGGCGAGCAGTGCCCGCGGCAAGCGAACCTCGGTCATGATCAGGGCGGCATTGCTGGGCGGGAGCCCGAAACCTGCCGGGCCGATCAACAACGACAGCAGCAGCAACACTGCGAGCCCCATTGCGAGGCCTGCAAGCAAACCGACGTGCCGAAGTGCGTCCTTGAAGCGGGCGATAGGCGGGGTCATCGTGAGGCACCCGATTGCGACAGCCGCGCCCGCTCAGCCGACAGGGTCTCGATGGCGGTTGCAATGTAGGGTGTGCCGCACAACCAATGCCGCCAGGGCAGGACGATCGAGGCGCGCTGCTGGCGCAACGCCGCCACGGCCGGATGGCGGAGGTTGGCTGCGACGGCGGTTCGATACTCGTCGACAGGCCCCGTGAGCACCAGCAGATCCGGCGGATCAATGAGCAATTGCTCAAGAGCGATCTGGCCACCAGGACCAAGCGACGTTTTGGCTGCGAGATTGTCGAAGCCCGCGGCCGTCAACACGGCATTGGCCAGGCTCGACGTCCCAGAGGCCAGGCCATTGACCTGGTAGACGAGAGCGGTCGGACGGCGCCCGGTCGCCACACCGGGTGCGGCGGCAACGGCAAGCCGGCGCTCAAAGTCCGCGAGCACGGTTTCGCCACGCGGGCTTTCCCCAACCGCGGCAGCAATCTCGCGCACGAGGATGCGCACGCCGTTGATGTCCGAGGCGAGGGGAACCTTCTCGACCCGGCGGCCCAGGCGTTCAAGCAGGGCGATGGTTGCCGGCGTCGAGAAGGTGCCGGCAATCACGAGATCGGGGTCGAAGCCGAGCACAACCTCGGCCTCACCCCGGGTGAGAGGCACGCCGGAGACGCGCTCGGAGATGGCCGAGATCTTCGGGTCATCGGCGAGATGGCTCAGCGCGGCGATGCGCTGACGTGGCACCAGATCGATAAGAATCTGGTCGGCGCACAAGTTGAGAGAGACAATGCGCTGCGGCGGGGCTGCTTGCGATGGCACGCAGACCCATGCCATCACCGCAGCCAACATGCCGAGCCGTCGCCATCGTGCGCGCATCGCGGTCCTTAGCGTGTGGGTGGCTGGGCTCGCGGCTCGCCTTCGCCACCGAAGGTCAGCTTGACACCGCCGAAGCCGGCGATGCCCGGCGTGCCGAAGCCGTAGATCTCCTGGTACTTTTCGTTGAGCAGGTTTTCGACGCGGCCGAACACCTCGACACCCGGCAGCACCTTGTAGCTCGCCGCCGCATTGATCAGCCAGTAGTCATTGAGCGTGACCCGCTCGGCCGCCGTGAATGGAAAGGGGCCGAAATAGCCGAGAATGCGAAACGCGGAGTCATCCATGGCGCCGTTGTAAAGCGCAGACAGCGTGGCGGTGCCGCGGCCATTGTCGAAGAGATAGGTGACATCGGCACGCCCCGAATGGCGCGGGCGGCGGACCTCATCGAGGCCGGCGGCATCGACGGCGACCAGATGCGTGTAGGCGCCTGAGAGCAGGAGGACGGGTGTCAACGCCACCCGCGCCGACACCTCGACACCATCGCGCTGGCTGATGCCCGGCGTATTGACAGCGGTGAACGTGAAGCCCGGTCCTGGTGCAAAGCCGTTGATCTTGTTGCGCAGATCCTGCTCGAAGTAGGTGACGTCGAATATGGCGCGTCCGGACCACAAGGTCAGCTCCACTCCGGCGTCCCAGCCCTTGCTCTCCTCGGGCTGCAAGAGCGGATTGGGCGTGAACGAGCCGGGGATGAGCCCGAAGTTCTCGAACATGGTTGGCAGCTTGACGCCGGTACCTACACTGGCGTGCGGTCGCAAGCCAATCTCGGTCAGGCGCAGCGACGCCGCCGTGCGCCAGGTCGTGAAGTCCTCGAACGTGTCGTTGTCGTCGCGACGGATGTTGCCCGTGAACGAGAAGCGACCGAGCTCGCCCTTGTACTCGAGCGCGGTGGCGAGCCGCGAACGGTCGCGCGTGACGCTGTCCGCGAAATCGGATTGCGGCGTGAAGTTCTCGAACTCCTTCTCGACCAGCACGGTCATGGCATGCGTCATCCGGAACAGGGCTGGCGTATCGAAACGTACGGTGCCGAGATAGCCGTAGCGCAGCGTCTCGCTGACGTTTTGCGTCAAGAATGTGGGTGACAGATCCTGGATACGGGTTTCGTTACGATTGACGCGCACGACATGTGTGACGCGGCCGTCGAGCGTATCCCACCTGAGATTGAGGCCACCGAGAAAGATCTTGGTGCCGAATTTCGTCGGATCATCCACCTGCACGGCGAGCGACCCGACCGGACCGCCTTCGGTGTCACGGTCGCCACGCTTATCGCTGTGTCGCAGAACGAAGTCGAGCACGAGGCCGTCGGCAATGCGCACGCCGCCCTTGATATTGAGCGTCTTCAGCGTGGCGCCATCGACCTCGCTGCCGAAGGGTGCCACGTTGAAACCTTGCGAATGGCGCTCGTGATAGGCGATCGAGCCCCAGGCCTTGTCGTTGCCGCCGGAGGCACGCAACGCATAGTCGAAGGTGCCGAATGAGCCTGCCTCCGTGCGTGCGGTAACCTCTAGCGGGCCGCGGCCGCCTTTGGTGACGATGTTGATGACGCCACCCAGCGCATTGGAGCCGTAGAGCCCGCTCTGCGGTCCGCGGATCACCTCGATGCGCTCGATGTTGTCGGCAGAAAGGTCCGAGAAATCGAAGGCGCCGTTATTGGTGTCGTTGGCGATGATGCCATCGATCAGCACCAGCGTGTGATTGGCCTCGGCGCCCCGAATGCGCACCTGGGTCTGCGCGCCGAAGCCACCGCCGCGATTGACGGTGACGCCGGGCAAACTGCGCAAGGCGTCGCCGGCGTGACGGATCTGCTGGCGACGAATCTCATCGCCAGAGACCACGGTGACGGATGAGCCGACGGTGTCGCTGCGATAGCCACCGGTCTTGTCGTCTCTGGTAACGATCTCCGACCCGGGTCCCGCAGCGGCTGGGTCGCCCCCACCGCTGGCAATCAGCGGCGCGCCAGGTCCCGTCGCGACTGACGGCACACTGGGGACTTGAGTGGCCTGTGAAGCTGCCGGCGCTGGTGCTGACTTCGGAGCCGGAGCTGTGCGCGCGGCTGGCGGTGGCGATAGTGTTGCACCCTGCACGACGATGCCTGGCAACTGCGTCGGCGATTGTGCAAAGGCTGCATCTGTGCCGAGCGCAGTAAGGCTGGCCGTGAGCATCAGCACTGATGCGGTACGGATATGTTTGTGACGTGGATTGGACGACATTTTTCACTCCCGTTGGCGACAACGGGAGCACCCACCGCGGGCGGCTCGATTTCTTGATGCTGCAAGCCCAGCAACGCCAGGCTCATGCGACGCCGGAACGCGAACCACCCAACTGCGACTGCTCCCTCTCAGACCCAGTCGCCACTACGGGTGTCCGCTCTCCCGCACGCCCCGCGCGGAAGATGGGCGACCCGTGCCGGCAGGTCTCCTGGCTCACGGCTCTAGCGCCTCTGTCCGGCCTTCCCGAAAGCGCGATGCGCTGTCAGTGGCATAGTTGGCGAGGCTCGCCGCTTACAGTTGCGGGGGCAGCCACGGCATGGGTTGCGACGCGATCAGCATCACTTCCGCACCGTGTTCCCTTTTCACCTTAGGCGCGCACGCGAAGTACGCACATCAGGAACCGACACGATGCCTGACAGAAACTGGATCACAGCCCTGCTTGTCAAATTGATTCGAAAGGCGATGTGTCGCGTGCCACTCCGATGCGATCCCGTATGTGGCCGGATTACTTCACCGCATCCTTGATGATGGCCGAGAGCATGGCGTCGATCTCAGCGAGTGCGGCTTGCGAGCGAGCATCGCCGCGCGCCAATGGCGCACGATAGCCGACGACGATTTCGCCGGGCTTGGCAACGGCTTCATAAATGAAGATCACGTACGGACAGAAGGCGATGTTGGCCACATCTGCCTCCATCATTTGCCGCGACAGCTTGGCGGAGCAGAACGTCATGTATTCCGCGTGGCTGTAGATGGCGACATCGGAACCAACGTCCTTGGCGGTGCGCGCCAGCATGTCGCCGAGACGGCCGGTGGCATCGACGACGAAGCCACGGTTGATGATGGCGTTCGTCAGCTCGAACTTGACGTCGTCGAACTTGGACTTGACCGTTGCCGTGCGAATCTCCTGGGCCGACGCGGCCGTTGGCGCCAGAGTCATGATCGCCAGCGCAATGGCACCTAGCAAAACTCTTCGACCACGACGTGTCATGTTCGGCTCCGCTCGATCAGGCCGGCGGGCACCACCAGCTCAGAAGCACCAGACCTTGCCGGCCAGTGTCGACAGATCGACGAGCAAGGCCTCGCCGCGCACGGCGATGAGATAGACGGCGCCGACCGTGAACAGACCCAACAGCGCCAAGCCGATCCGGCGCACGCTGCGTGGCGTGCGCTCGTCACCACTTGAAGTGGAGTCACTTCCACCTGCACTCACTCTCTCGTGAACTCTCTCCCCTCCCCCTCGTGGGGAGGGGCCGGGGGTGGGGGGATCGAGCTTGGCGTGACTCTCTCGGACTACGCTTTGCATCCCCACCCCACCGCCAACCCCTCCCCTGATGGGAGGGAGACTTAATCCACTCCCTGTGGGATCGGGATCAGTCTGCTCGCCTGTCGAGGCCATGGCATTGATCTCCGTCAGACGCCCTTACGTGGCGGGACGGTCGGCGAGACGCGCGACCGGGCGCTCACGGATCGGCAGGTGGATCAGCGCTGCGAACAAGGCCAGCGCGATCGAGATCCACCACATAGTATCATATGACTTCGTGATGTCGAACAGGCGTCCCGCCAGCCACAGACCCGAGAACGAACCGAGCTGATGCGAGAGGAAGACGAAGCCGAACAGCATCGACATCCATTGCGGGCCGAAGAAGGTGGCAACCATGGCGCTCGTCAATGGCACCGTCGAGAGCCAGAAGAAGCCGAGCAGGACGCTGATTCCGATTACGGTCCACGCGTTGATCGGCAGGAACAGCAGTCCGAGAAAGGCGAAGCTGCGCATGAAATAGATGAAGGCTAGGCTCAGGCGCTTTTCGGCGATTTTGCTCGATTGGCCTGCGAGATAAGTGCCGATGATGTTAGCGATGCCGACAGCGGTGAGCGCATAAACGGCAACCCAGCTCGGCAAGCCCTTGTCGGCGACAAAGGAGGGGAGGTGCACGGCGTAGAACGCGACGTGAAAGCCGCAGACGTAGAACCCCGCCACCAATAGCCAGAAGCTTGGAAGCCGGAAGGCTTCGCTTAAGGCCTCACGGTAGGACTGCTTGCGCAGGGCCGGGTTGTCGGCCGGGCGACCCGCCAGGATCGTGGCCAACGGAACAATCAGAGCCAGAGTCGCGACGATGACGAGTAGCGTCTGCTTCCAACCCAGCCACTCCATGAAGAGATGGGTGTACGGGAATGCGATGAAGCCGCCGATGCCAGCGGCCATGCCGAGCGAGGCCAAAGCCTGCGGGCGCTTCTCCGGTGGTGCAGCACGCCCGACGGCGCCGACCAGGGCCGTGATGCCGGTGCCGCCAACGCCGATCCCAAGCAGCACGCCGCTGATGATGAGATCGTGGCCGCTCTGCGCCGTGTACATAAGGTACATGCCGGCCATGGTCGTCAGCGCGCCGCCCACCAGCACACGCCCCGAGCCATAACGGTCAGCGATGAGGCCCAGCGGCACGGCCGCAAAACCCCAGATCAGATTGGCGATGGCCATGGCGAGCGAGAACGGCTCGCGGCCGATTTTCAGCTCGGTCGTCATCGGGGTCATGAACAGTCCCATGACCTGACGCAGCCCCATGGCCATACCAACGATGAGGCCAGCCGCCAGTACGACCAGCCACAGGGGCCGGATCGCGGGGGCAGTTTTGGCAGGCGGCTGCATGATCAGCTCCATGTTTCCATTTTGTTTTTTCAATAGCTATTCCGCAGCACGGCCGCAAGGTACGTTCACGTAAGGCTGCTCAGCGTTGCAGCGCACCCAAACTTGAACCAGCCGTCAGGCTCGAACCATCAACCAGCGTCCGTCGCTCGATTTCCACCACCGGTCCGTCCGATGTGGCGAGACCTCGCGACACGCACGTGATCAGCATCCCGGCCGCCTGAGGCGTGAAGCGATAGAGGTGATACCGAGCCAGCGCTTCACCTTTATGCGCCGCCCCGAGCGAGGCCGATGGCACGCCGACGACGGGGATCGGTCCAGCCGAACTGGCGTGATGGCGGAGTTCACTCAGATGATTGTGGCCATGCAGAACCAGTTCGGCCCCATGCCGCTGGAGGACATCAGCCAGCGCAGAGGCGTCGCGCAGGGCTTTGAGCCGGCTGGCCTGCCCAGGCAATGGCGGGTGGTGAATGAGGACAACGCGCGTGAGCCCCTGCTGGCCGAGATGCTCGAGCCGCCGTCCCAACTGTGCCAGCTGCTCCGGCCCAAGATTTCCGGCGGCCACGAACGGTGGTGTGGGCACAGCGGAATTGAGGCCAATCAGCGCCACCCGCCCCAGCCGTCGCACAAATGGGAATTGGCCGGCGTCGGTTGCCATCTCGCCGGCCTGGCTGTCGCTCGCCGCGTCATGGGCGCGAGCCGACATGTAGGCTTGCCAGCGCGCCACCCCGGGATCGCGGCCGGTACGCACATAGATGTCATGATTGCCGGGGACCACGGTGACGCCGTCAGGATCACCTAGCTGGCGTAACCAGGCGAGCGCTGCCTCATATTCCTTCGGCAAGCCAATGTTGACCAGATCGCCGGTGACGGCGATGTGATCGGGCCGCTGGGCCTGGAGATCTGCCACCAAGGCGGCCAGCACATCGGCGCGATGGGCGTCACGCCGGTTGCGCTGCCAATTGAGATATCCGAGCCCCCGTTTGATCCCCCAATGCCGGACGCCGAACCGGGGCAGCGGTCCCAGATGCACATCGGAGAGGTGAGCGAGGGTCAATGTCATAGCCTTGCACATAGCGAGCGGATGCCTGCCGCACCAGCGGATTGCGCGCCGGGCCGGGGCGCGAAAATGCTTGCACTGCCGGTGTCAGCGCTGCAAACAGCGGGCACGCAGAGGCGAGGACTTGGACCGGAGATTGTGTTGGCGCGCGAGAAGGTTGTCCGCAAGGTCTTGCAACGCTACTGGCGCTGGCAGCGGGCGCTGACGCTTGGCGCGCGTGCCTTCGTAACGGATGACCAAGGCGGCCTTCTGCTGGTGCGGCAAACCTATGTCCGTGGCTGGGTCTTTCCAGGCGGAGGCGTCGAGTTCGGAGAATGCGTTGAGGAGGCCTTGGAGCGCGAGCTCGAGGAGGAAGCCGGGATTGCGGCCACGGCGCCGCCAGAACTGTTCGGCATCTATTCCAATCACGCTGTATTCCCTGGCGACCATGTGGCGCTGTTCGTGGTGCGTGACTGGCGGCGGGTCCGCGACGTGCAACCCAATTCCGAGATCGCGGAGGTTGGCTTCTTTGCGCGTACCGCGCTGCCAGAGGGCACCACGTCCGGCACGCTGCGGCGCGTCGCCGAAGTGCTCGACGGGGCGCCACGCCAGCAGCATTGGTAGACTCCACTGGCGGTGCACGAGACGCTGCATGCTCAACTGGCCGCTTTGCCCCCTGATCCCTAAACTAAGGCCCGCTGTGCCATGACGACGCCCCTGCCAGATGCCGCCGCCAGCGTCACCAGCCGTCCGGTGGCCGACGCAGATGCTCCTGCTATCAGCGCGTTGCATGGGCGCGTGTTTGGGCCGGGCCGCTTCGTGCGCTCGGCCTACCGGGTGCGGGAGGGTACGCCGTTCGCATCGCGCTATTGTCGCGTCGCCCTGGCCGGCGATCAGATCGTGGCAGCGCTGCGCATGACGCCGGTGCGGATCGGGACGGCCGGTGGTGCGCTGCTGCTTGGTCCGCTGGCGGTCAATCCGGCCTTTGCCAACCTGGGCCATGGCCGAAGGCTGATCGCCGAGAGCCTCACATTGGCTCGAGCGGACGGCCTGAGCCTCGTCGTGCTGGTCGGCGACATGGCTTATTATGGCCGCCTCGGCTTCCTGCCGGTGCAGCCGCTGGGCAAGATCCGGTTACCGGGTCCCGCCGATCCTGCGCGAATCCTGGCGCTGGAGCTGCGTGCAAGCGCCGTCGGCGAATTCGCCGGCTTGGTCGCACCGCAGGCCTGACGCCGTTTGCTGGCCCCACGCAAAGACCCCCCGATCCAAGGATCGAGGGGCGAAGGGCGCCAACAGGTCTGTCGGGATGATCTACCGGCGCACCTTGCTTTCCGGGTGATGAGGCTGGGTGAAGCTGAAATCACCAGGTCTTGACGCAAGCCCAGACCTTGTGGCCACGCGACCAGACCCAGCCGTACTTCGTGCAGGTGACGCGCTTCACGTAGACGTAGCGAGGCACGTAGACGTGGCGGATGCTGTAGTGCTGGTGACCATAGGTCTTCACAAAACCGTGATGGCGATGGCCGTAGCCGGCCTGGGCGGCGGGAGCGAGCAGGGCAGCGGCGGCGACAGCGGCGATAGCGATAGACTGGAGGGCGGTGCGGCTCATGGGGGGATCCTCTAAATTGCTGATGGCGTTCACGTTTCGATGCTCGGCGGTGGCGTTTCGAAGTTCCGTGGGGGTGTCGTTGGCAACCGCTGATCTCTGAAAACTAATCTACGTTCAATTTCAATTCTGATCAAATAACGAACCGCTCCGGATCGTTCACATTCATGTGAGTCCGACAGCACGCGTGATGCGGCGCACTTACAGGTGACAACTCCCGGATGTGGCTGGTTATTCGCGAAAGCGTTGGCGCTGATAGTCCTGCCACATCTTCTCGCCGATCAAGCAATCAGTGACGGGCTTCGGCTGCCGCAACGCCGGTGCCTGGGTGCGAATGACGCCGCCGCCGGGGACGGGGCGGAGATCGGCGATCTCCAGCAACAGCTTGCGCCGGATGGTTTCGGTCAACTGCTCGCGATCGTTCACTGGCAGGGAGAACGACCCAGGGCCACCAATGACGCAGTCAGCGTAGTATTGGTCCAGGTTGCGCAGGTCGAACTGGCTGAAGCCGCCGCCGATCTTGAGCATGATTGGCAGACCGTTGATGACAATGCCCTCGGCAAGCACGGCTGCCCTGGCCTCCAGCACCGGTGGACCGGAGTTGTTGGGTCCATCGCCCGAGACATCAATGACGCGGCGGGGTGCCTCGAACGGACTGGTATCCAAGAGGCCCCGGGAAAAGGCCAAGGCACCGCTGATCGAGGTGAACCGCGCCCGCGAAATCGGCTGGGCTTCGAGCGCCGCGGCGAATGCCCTGGCCGCCTCGGGCCCATCGATCAGCGTCCAGGGAATGACAGCGTTCTGTGTCGCGATACCGGCCCACTCCATGTAGGTGACGGCGATCCGGCCGGTGGGGCCCGAGGCAATCGCCTTCCAGATCACGGGATCGCGAAACGCGGCCACATAGCCGTCGCGCTGCAGGCGCTGCTCGTCGAGGTCCATCGAGAGCGACACGTCGACAGCGAGCACCAGCGTCAGGTCGGCGCGACTGCTGGCGGGCGCCTGCGCATAGCTGTCCCGAGTGGCGCCGCCAAGCAGCACCAGACATAAACCGAGCCATGCTGTGATCGCGCGCGAGGCCATGCCTGGAAAGTTGCCACACGGACGAGCCTTGGCCAAGCCCTTCCTCAAGGCGGAAGTTGCCCTGTTTCCCTGCATTGTCGGGTGATGAGGCCGGGCCGGACGACGGCGTCTTGCGCTTGGCCCCATTCACATCTGCGGCTGAGCCCCTATAGTGCCGCCTCAACGTGACCTGATCCAATTCCAAGCAAGGAGTGACCCATGGCCGGACCGCTGACGCACATCCGCGTGCTCGATATGACCCGTGTGCTCGCCGGCCCCTGGTGCGGGCAAAACCTCGCCGATCTCGGCTGCGAGGTGATCAAGGTCGAGCGTCCGAAAAAGGGGGACGACAGCCGTGCCTATGGTCCGCCGTGGCTCAAGGACCAGTCCGGCAAGGAGACTAAAGAGGCCGCTTACTTCATGGCTGCCAATCGCGGCAAGAAGTCAATCACCATCGACATTGCAAGCTCTGGCGGCCAGGCGCTGATCAAGGAATTGGCGGCCAAGGCCGACGTGCTGCTCGAGAACTACAAGAGCGGCGATCTGCCCCGCTATGGTCTCGGCTATGAGGACCTGAAGAAGCTCAACCCGAAACTCATCTATTGCTCGATCACCGGCTTCGGCCAGACCGGCCCCTACGCCGAACGCCCCGGCTTCGACTTCATGGTCCAGGGCATGGGTGGCTTCATGAGCGTGACCGGCGAACGCGATGACATGCCGGGCGGCGGTCCGCAGCGCGCTGGCGTTCCGATCGTCGACATCATGACCGGCATGTACGCGACCATCGCTGTTTGCGCGGCCATCGCGCACCGCGAGAAGAGCGGCGTCGGCCAGCACATCGACATGGCGCTGCTCGACACTCAGGTCGCGATCCTCGCCAACCAGGGCATGAACTACCTGGCCACCGGCGAGCCCCCGGGACGCCTCGGCAACACGCATCCCAACATCGTCCCCTACCAGTCCCTGAAGACGAAGGACGGCGCGATCATTCTTGCCTGTGGCAACGACAATCTGTTCGTGAAGTTCTGCGAGGCCGCCGACGCGGTGCATCTGATCAAGGATCCCCGCTTTACGACGAATGGCCTGCGGGTCGCCAACCGCACCGCCATGGACGAGGTTCTCGCCCCTATCATGGCTCGCAAGACCACAGCCGAATGGATCGACGCCCTGGAAAAGGGCGGCGTGCCCTGCGGTCCTATCAACAACCTGAAACAAGTGTTCGAGGACGAGCAGGTCAAGGCGCGCGGCATGCGCGTTGAGCTTCCTCACACAGCAGCCGGCAAGGTGCCGGTCATTCGCAGCCCGATGCGGTTCTCTGGCACGCCGATCGAGCACCATCGCGGCCCCCCGGTGCTGGGCGAGCATACGGACGAGGTGCTGGCCGCGCTCGGCAAGTCTCCGGCCGATATTGCGGCGCTGAAGGCGAAAGGAATCGTCTGAGTATTACTATTGCAACAGAATATCAGTTTCTTCATCATGCTCCAAGTTTCTATGGCGCTGGAAAAATACTGTTGTTCTGCAGGATGTGGTATGGTTGGTTCCACAGGCGCCATTGCGCGAGTACTCGAGCGATGGGCCTGCTCACGCACTGATTGAGTTGGACGGTACCACCATGAGTGTCTCTCCCTACTCCGATCTGCGCAACGGCGCCCCGCCCCGCGATCTGCTCGACGACAAAATGGAGCAGATCCGGGAGCTGCTCTACGGCGAGTTCAAGCGCGACAATGACGCCCGCATCGCACTGCTCGAGTCGCGCGTGCGGGAGCTGGAGGCGGGACTGCACCGCAAGCTCGACGCCATCCAGGCGCGCCTCGACAGTCTGGGCTCCGAGATCCGCAACGACCGCACTGCCGCCTTCGACGAACTGGCGGCCAGCGTCACCGAACTCGGCGACAAGGTGCGCCGCATATCCCGCACCTGACGCTGGCCGTGGCCGTAATCGAGCCGGTCAGCAATGAAACGGTCCTGGTCCACGACATGTAACCCCGCAAAGATCCCATGTCCCAGCCAAGCGTATCGCGTCTCAAGGAACTCCTGTTCGAGCAGGAGGCGCGCGAGATCGATGCGCTGGCAGCGCGCGTCGCGGCACAGGCCGAAGCCGAGCGCCGGCAGATGGCCGAGCTGGCGAGCCGCGTCGAGGCCGTCGCCGCCGTCAATACGCGCGAACGGGGCGAGCTGGCGCGACGCATCGAGGATCTGGCCAAGCGGACGGGCGGCGACGCCGAATTGCGCGCCAGCGTGGCGCGCATCATCGACGGCTCGCTCAAAGACGCGGAAACGAGCCGTCACCGCGAACTCGCCGACGCCATGGCCCCCGTGGTCGTACGCACGGTGCGGGCAGAGATCGTCGCGCCGCAAACACAGGACCAGATTGCCGGCGCCCTGTACCCGAAGATCGGCCAGATGGTGAGCCGCTACGTGGCCAGCGCCATGCGCGATCTCATGGAGGGGATCAACCGCCGCCTCGAGTCGGGCCTGACCAACAACCGCCTGATGCTGAAGCTGCGCAGCATGTCCAGTGGCCGTTCGATGGCCGAGCTGGCACTGGCCGATACGCAGCGCCTCGACGTCGAGGAGATCTATCTCATCCTGCGCGGTTCCGGCGAGTTGATCCATCACTGGCAACGCCCCGGCAGCGAGCCAGACGGTGTTCCGAGCGGCGCCAATCGCGACACCCTGGTCAGTGGGTTCCTGACCGCCATCACGGCCTTCGCCGAAGAAGCTTTCGTCGCCGACAAGGCGAGCCTGCGCTCCCTCGACCTCGATGAACACAAAATCTATTTGCGCGGCTCACCATCGCACCTTGTCGCGGCCAAGTGCCGAGGCTCGGCGCCGGGTGAAATCGAAGCGCTGCTCGATGCCGAGTTGATCAAGGTTCTGGACGAGCACAGCGCGCTGGAAAGCCCGCGTGCGAACGGCGAACCGGTACGCGATCGAGCAGCTTTGGCGCCGGCGCGCGATCAACTGCTCGCGGCATTGGCCAAACGCATCGAAACTGGCGCGGCCGCGCGCGTCGACGCCGGGCGGCAGGCAGGTGGTGGTCTGCGACCGCTGAAGGTGTTGTTGTGGCTGATCGGACTGCCGCTGCTGGCGTTGGCGCTATGGCTGACATGGAATACCGTCCAATCGCGGCTGATACAGGCCGCAGCTCAATCCGCCGTCGCGGCGGTGCCCGAGCTCAAGGGCTACCCCATTCAGATTCGCGTCCGGCGTGGCGGACAGGTCGTGAAGGTGGATGGGTTGACGCCCAGCGTCGAGGCGCGTGACGTTCTGCGCAACCGGCTCAACGGGATCGCACTCGGCATCACCGTAATCGACCGACTGGGCGTGGTGCCTCAATCCGATGTCGACAAGGCCGTTCAACGCCAAGCCGTGCGCGCGGGCCTTGTTCGCACCGAGCAGCGCCTCAATCGCCTCGGCAACGAACTACGGCAGGCTGCAGCTCGCCTGGGGGGCGACGAAGCCGCCAGCACTTTCGGGCAAGTTGAGGCCGATGTCGCCCGCGCCGCCACCCAGATCGCGGACTTGGCGACCCGCGGCACCACCGACGGCATCGAGGCTGTCGTCGCGTCCGTGATGGCCCAGCTCGAGGCGCAGCAGACCCGCCTTGCAACCCTGGTCGGACCAGCGGGAAACGAGCCCCTACCCGCAGCCGGCACGTCGGGGGTGGACGCGAACACACGCAGCGCCGTTACGGAACTCGATCGCGTCGACTTGATCGCCGAACGCCTCAGTCAGCTCGCGACCATCGTCGAGCAGACGCGCATGGCAGCCGCCGATCAAGCCAAGGCCGTGGCGCCGCTGCGCCGCCAAATCGAAGATCTCGCACGCCGCCTCGATGGCATGCGCACGGTACAGACACCGCGCCAGCTACTGGAGGACTACATCCGCCAGAACGCCATCTTCTTTGCCAATGGCGTCGAATACCGCAATCAGAAGGCGGCGATCGACTCGCTCGACGAATTGGCGCGACTGATAAAGACGGCGAGCGTCTTTGTGCGCGTCATTGGTTACACGGATGAAGCGGGCACTGTCGCGCGCAATGTGCAGCTCTCTCAGCAGCGCGCCGATCAAGTCCTCGATGAGTTGGTACGTCGCGGTGTGCCACGCCAACGCCTGGTGGCAGTCGGGCGCGCAACGGCGCTCGAGTTGGCTCCGCGCACCGGTCCGGGCCTTGCCAGCCGCCGCGTCGAGTTCGAGATCGGCTTCATCGGCGAGGAGACCGATCCACAATGATCTCGAAGAAAATCATGATTCTGGGCGAGATCGGCGTCGGCAAAACCTCGTTGGTGCGCCGTTATGTGCTCGACGAAATGCCGAGCGACTACATCCCGACCATGGGTGTCGACATCTATCGCTATACGGTACCGGCGTCTCCCGCAGGTCCGCGTGCTCCCGTCGAGTTGGTGATCTGGGATATCGACGGCAATTACGGCCAAAGCATCTTTCGCCATGTCTACAGCAAAGGCGCATCTGGAGCGCTGATCATCGGGGACATTACGCGGCGACCAACCCTCGACCTGATGGTCGATCTGGCGCATGGGTTTCAGGACGCCATGCCCGGCCGGCATTTCTCGTTCGTCGTCAACAAACTCGACCTGCTGCCGGAGCCCGGAGATGCCGATGTTCCCGAAGCCTTGAAGTCCGATCGTCATGAGTTGGTGTGGGCCAGCGCCAAGTCGGGCGCCAATGTTCGCCACTCGTTCGAGGCGGCGGCCGCAGCCATCGCCAGACGAGAGGACTGAGCATGTCCTCGCCCAGCGTCGCCACCCTGATGGAAGCCGCCAGGTTCCTGGCCGACCGCCGCTTGTATGGTCTGGTCTGGATGGACGAAGCCCTATTGGCTGCCGAGAAGTTCGGTGAACTGGTCGACTTCGTGCCGATTGGCAAGTCGGTGACGCAAAGTGTGCTGCCGCTGCTTGGCTTCGACGAGGCGATCGTCACGCTGCGGCGACGGCCGAATTCATCAGTGGCTATTCCGAACGTGCTGATGGATTCAACAGAGCGCGACGGCCTGCGCATGAATCTTGCGGTCTACTGGATTCCGGCCGAAAGCCGCTATCTCCTGATGGTGGCGCGCGCCGTATCCCGGCTCGACATCGAAGTGATCCTGGCTGCCCAGGTGCGCGCGCGCGCCATTGCCGAAGCGGACGTGGTGGCCAAGTCGCGCCTGATCGCCAAGGCCAACGAGGAGTTGACGCGCGCCAACCAGGATCTGCAGGAATTTGCCTTCGTCATCTCGCATGACCTGCGGGCGCCACTGCGGGCCTTGCGCTACTTTGCCAGCGATGCCGCCGAGGCCGTGGCGCAAGCCGACGCGCAGGCCGCTGCAGCCCACCTCGAACGCGTTCGCGACCAGGCCAAGCGCATGGCCGCGATGTTGACGGGCCTGCTCGAGTACTCGCGCATCGGGCGCAAGCTCGAGGCGCTCGAAAAAGTCGACACCGAAGCGCTCATCCACGAAATCGTCGCCTCAATCGAGCGATCGAGCACCGTCCAGATCGACGTCGAGGGGAAGTGGCCCGTCATCGAAACGCTGGTGCAGCCGCTCGATATCGTGCTTCGCAACCTGATCGACAATGCCGTCAAGCACCACGACCGCAGCGACGGCTCGATCATTGTGCACGCGGAAGATGACGACGCGCATTGGATCTTCTCCGTTGCGGACGACGGACCCGGTATCCACACGGAGTGGCATCAGGCGATCTTCGTCCCATTCCGGCGCATCGCCGATACTGAGAACGCCCCGGAGGGCTCCGGCATCGGGCTCGCCCTGGTCAAGAAAACGATCGAATGGTTCGGCGGCCAGATCACGGTGCTGTCGGACCCCAGCCGTCAACGCGGCACGACGTTCCGGATCTACTGGCCGAAAGAACTGCGACGCACGGGACAATAACGCTGTCCTGCTTTCCACAAGGAGTGCGCAATCATGAAGAATCCAACCGGCGGCAACTTTCTGGCCCGCAAGAGTGACGTGACGATGACCCGGAAAGGTCTCCCGGAACTCACCGATTTTCTCATTGTCGAGGACGAGAATTTCGATGCGGATCGACTTCGCGCGACCCTGCACATCATGTTCGGGTACGGCATCCAGGTGCGACGCGCTAAGACGCTTGGCAGCGCCCTCGACGCCGTCATCGAGAAGAAGCCGGAGATCATTTTTCTCGACGACTATCTGAAGCCCAACGACAATGCCACGCACACAATCCCATTCCTGCGCCGGTGCGGCTACGAGGGCCCGATCGTCGTGGTGAGCGGCGCTGTCGACCGCCATCGGCGCGCGACCCTGGTCAAGGCCGGTGCCATTGATGTCATCCACAAGGACGATCTCGACAGCGTGCGCATCGCCGAGGCGCTGGCCGCCGTGCACAAGGCCGAGAAGTCGGAGCCGGCCGAACGGTGAGCGCGGCGAGGAGCCTCAAGGTTGGCTGTGCCGTCGCAGTTCAGGCCACTTCGGCCAGCACACATTTGAGTACGCCATAGTCATAGCTGCCGCCGAGTGCTGCATGGGCCGGGCCAAGCCGCCCACTGTCGACTGTGCCGAGCCGCTCGAAGGCCGCAAGAATGGTGTCAAAATCGCTGTCGTCCAAAGGCAACACGGCGCGCGCTTCGATCAGACCCGCCTCGATCGCCTCGGCAAAATGGCCGTAGACCGTTGACGCTTCGATCCCACGTTCGCGCGCGATAGCGTCGGCGTCGAGACCCTGAAGATGCAGGGCCAGCGACTGATTGACGGTCGGCGACAACCGGTTCTCGAGCATCGGATGCCGCTTGAAGCGGCCGATGGCTTCCAGAAGCCCAACGCCATACTTCGCGACTTTACGCTCGCCGAGCCCGGTGATGCCATGCAGGGCTTCGAGATCGCCGGGACGCTTGTCGGCGAGCTCCATCAGCGTGCGATCGTGCAGGATGACGAACGGCGGCACATTGGCCTCCGTCGCGAGCCGCAGGCGCAGCGCCTTCAAGGCATCGAAAAGGGCCCGGTCGTCGGCACCGACCCGGGCCGCGGCGCCGCTCGATTTGGCGCGCCCGGCTACGGCTTTGCCACGGCGTGGCGCTTCCAGCTCAACGGGCTTGCGCATGCGGAATTGCGTTTCGCCGCGCAGAAGTGGCCGCGCACTTTCATCCAGAGCCAGCGTGCTGTGCCCCTCCGTGTCAGGCACCAGATAACCCGCCGCCACCAACTGCCGGAACAGCGCTCGCCACTCGGTGGCAGGAACGTCGCGGCCAACGCCCCATACCGTCAGGCGATCGTGGCCGTTTCGCTCGATGCGTGGGTCAGCCTTGGCGGTCAACACGTCGACCACGTAGTTGACGCCGAAGCGTTGTCCGGTCCGATACACAGCCGAGAGCGCCTTTTGCGCCAAAGTGGTGCCGTCGATTGTCGCCGGTGGCGCTAGGCAATTGTCGCAGTTGCCACATGGCTGCTCCGCCCGTTCGCCAAAGTAGGCAAGCAGCGCCTGCCGGCGGCACGTCACCATTTCGGCCAAACCAATGAGCGCGTCGAGCTTCTGTTTCTGGACCTGTTTGTGCGCCTCGCCGGCATCGGACTTGTCGAGCCACTGGCGTTGCGTGACGATATCTTGGAGGCCATAAGCCATCCAGGCATTTGCGGCCTCGCCATCGCGCCCGGCGCGGCCGGTCTCCTGGTAGTAGGCTTCGATCGATTTCGGGAGATTAAGGTGGGCGACGAAGCGAACGTCCGGTTTGTCGATGCCCATTCCGAAAGCGATCGTGGCCGTGACGATGAGGCCGTCTTCCTTGAGGAACCGCTGCTGCGCGGTGCGCCGCTCCTCGGCGGGCAGGCCGGCGTGATAGGCAATGGCCGTGCGCCCTTTGGCGGTGAGCCAGGCCGCCGTTTCCTCGACGCTCTTGCGGGACAGGCAGTAGACGATGCCGGCATCGCCCGGATGCTCGCCATCAATGAATTGCCAGAGCCGCTCGCGGGCACTGACGGAGCCCATCTCGGCAACCGTGTAGCGGATGTTGGGGCGATCGAAACTGGCAACGAACTTTTCCGCCCGGTCGAGGCTCAGCTCTCGGGAGATCTCCTCGCGCGTGCGAAAGTCGGCCGTGGCGGTCAACGCGATGCGGGGCACGCCCGGAAAGCGTTCAGCCAGCACCTTGAGCTGACGGTACTCGGGACGGAAGTCGTGGCCCCATTGCGACACGCAGTGCGCCTCGTCGATGGCGAACAGCGAGATCTTCGCATTGGCAATCAGCGACAGCATGCGCTCCTGCACCAACCGTTCGGGTGCCACATAGAGAAGGTCGAGCGTGCCTTTGGCGAGCCCTTGCTCGACCTCGCGCTGGGTCGCCATATCAAGCGTGGAATTCAGGAAGGCGGCCTTGACCCCAAGCTCGCGCAGCGCGTCGACCTGGTCCTGCATCAAGGCAATGAGCGGAGACACGACGATGCCGGTGCCTTCCCGAACCAGCGCCGGAATCTGGTAGCAGAGCGACTTGCCGCCGCCCGTCGGCATCAACGCCAGTACGTCGCCGCCATTCACAAGGGTTTCAATGATGCGGGCCTGGTGCAGCCGGAACGAGCGATAGCCGAAAACCGTCTCAAGGATTCGCTGTGCTTCAGCCATGGGACTTGCGACCGTTGCCGACAAAAGATCGTGAACAGGGGCCCGTACCGGTGCCTTGAGGAGCGCAGAGCTGCGTGGCATCGGCTGTGGTCCCGGGGGTTGCACTGGACCTGCAACCTAGCCGATTCGAAGGTCTTTGCGCCGCTTCCTAGCCATCAGCATGTGGGCTGGATGCTATGCCGCAGGCATCCGGAACTTTGGAATTTTCATAGCTGTATCAGATATTTGACTTGCGGTGATCGTCGCCGCCAGAGCTGGCAAGTGCCAGCATGCCTGCCTGAATGGCAGCCGCTGGCGATATTCAGATCCGGTTCAGCCGCACCGCGGTAGTCTGAGCCCCAAGGTGGAAGTCGAAGCGTTCAGAGCCTATGATTGCTGAATTGCACCGTGCCGCCAAGTTGGGACCCGTACACTGAAATGCCACGATGCAGGTACAGTTTCAGCGCACCCTTGGGGACAGATCGAGACCGACCATGACCAGCTTTCGCGCCATTGGCCTTCGAACCTTCGCCGCTCTGTCCGTGATCGCCGCCGTCGGCTCCAGCATGCTGCTCCCCACGACAGCGACAGCCCAGGCCAATTGTGACTGGTATGCCAAAACAGCTCTCAAACAGCAGCAGGACAACGAGCGCCTGAAATGCGGTTTCAAGGGTCCTGAGTGGACCACGGATCTGCGAGCACACACCACATGGTGTGCTGGCGTCGCCCCCGATGCCTGGAAGGCGCAGGCGCAGAAGCGTGACCAGCAGTTGGCGGCGTGCCAAAAGGCGGCGCCGCCTGCCACGCCGAAGTAATCTGCTCGGACGCCGCCCGCTCGGGAATCCATGTGACATCGCGGGCTGGTGCACTTACAAACCCTCCGTGAAGAAGCGGCGCCGAACGCGGTCGCCAAACCGACGCTGGTTGGGGTCCGTCGTCTGAGCCACGAGGGGGTAAAATGAAGCGGATCGTTGCACTGCTGGTGCTGGGATTGCTCGCCTTCTATGCCGGTTGGCCGGCTTGGAGCGGCTATCGCATTGGGCAAGCCTTCCGCAACGAGGATCCGAACCTGCTGGCGAGCAAGATCGACTTCGCCAGCGTGCGCACGTCGCTGAAGCCTGTTATCGCCACCGAAGTTTCGGGCCGGGTTGAGCGGGCCAAGCGCGAGGCGGGTCCCCTGGGCAATCTCATCGCCGGCCAATTCAAGGACGAACTGGTAACGCGCATTGTCGATGGCACCCTCACTTCCGTGGTAACGCCAGAGAGCGTTATCCGCATCGCGCGGCAGGGCGGCAATCTGCGCGAGGCGGTCGAGAAGGTCGTGATCGAGCAGGTCGGGCGCGCTGGCGGTGGCACACCTGGCTCCGCCGGCAATGAACGGGGCGGATTGCGCCTGCCAGGCGGCCTCAATCTACCGGGCGTCGGCACCATTCCCGGTCGGAAGGCCGGAGACGAAGAACAGGCCAAGCCTAGCAACGGTCCCCAGCCGACAGGCGGGCAGAAGCCGTCGTTTGGCATCGGCAACGTCAAGAAATTCAGCATCAACAGCCCCTTGAGCTTCACGGTCGGCGTGGCCCGTGACCCCAATGCTACGGAACCGGACGTCACCGCCATCATGGCGTTTACCGGTTTGGATTGGAAAGTTGTCGGCATCATTCCCAGACTTTAATCCTCAGTTCGAAGCGCCGGACCGAAGCTTTCCCCGCTTGGTCACGGCGCCATTTGAACGTGTCGTTTCGATCAGGAGACGCCGATGCTCCCGGAATTCAGCCGACTATCCCTTAGTGCCATCGGTCTGCTGTTTGGCTTGGCCACCGGCGCGGCGCATGCCGCCGGCGCCCTGGCCATCGGCGAGACGAATGATGTGTCGAAAGATGGATACGCCTACGGCAATGCCGTCAATGCGCGCAGTCGCGACGAAGCCACGCAGTTGGCACTGGAACGCTGCCAGAATTATCAAGGCGCGCCGGAAGCCGTGAAGCAATGCAAGGTGGTGACCTCGTTCTTGCGGGAATGTTACGCCATTGCGCTCGATCCGGAGGCCGGCACGCCGGGTGCCGGGTGGGCGATCGGCGTCAACCTGGAGGCTGCCCGCAAGGGTGCAGTCGCGGCCTGTGAAAAGACAGCTGGTCCTGGTCGGCAAGGAAAATGCAAAGTCGACAGCTCATTCTGCGACCGGAACGACAGCGGTGTCGACAAACGTTGACGACATGCCCCCATCGTCGTGCCATGCGGCGACTTGGAATAACTGCGAATGTCTGCTTCATTCGGCGAAAGACTGCAGTCCTTGCTGTTGGGTAGCCAATCGTTCTGAAGGAGCCGAGCCATGCTCGTGGTCACCACTGCCGCCGAAGCTGCCGCCCGCAGCCGCGAAGTTCATGTCAATGGCCGTGACTACGTCCTTGCCGAATACATCGGAGCTGCCCCGAAGCGCGGCCATTATGTGCCCGGCAACGAGGTCAACGACAACGGCCTGCCGCAGGGATTCCTGGTGCACCAGCCGCCCAACGCCGTGACACCGGCCCATTTCCACGAGCCGAACCAGTTCCAGGTTTTTGTCGCCGGCAAAGGTCGCATGGGCGCGTTCCCGGCGCAGCCGCTAACGGTGCAATACGCCAACGGTCACACGCCCTATGGCCCGATCGTCGCCGGCGAGGAAGGCGTCAAGTATTTCACGCTGCGACAGCAGTGGGATCCCGGTGCCAAGTATCTGCCCGCCGCCAAGGATCTGCTGCGCAAAGGCAATCAGCGCACGCGCATCAAGGGCGGGATCGAGGCGGCTGGGGCCGGTTCCCGCGACGGGAGTGCCAGCAACCGAATCGAGACCATCTTCGAGCCCGAACCTGACGGTCTCGCCGCCTGGATCTGGCGCATGCCGGCCGCCAACAAGGCGTTGCTGCCGAAGCCTGCGGACGGCGGCGGGCAATACCTGATCGTGGCCGGGGGAACACTGTTGCACGAGGGACGCGTCCTCGATCATCTCTCGACGATCTACATCACTGCCGATGAGCCGCAGTTCCGCGCTGCCTCCGGCGACGCGGGGCTCGATCTGCTCGTGCTCCAGTTCCCGCGCCTCGGCGAGACCATGTCGGGCGGCGCCGTTCGTGGCCAGCCGTCGCACTGAAGCCGCGAGGCCGCAAGCTTTCCAATGATCCTCTCGCATGCGCACCAGTTCATCTACATCAAGACCTACAAGACCGGCTCGACCTCGGTCGAGGCGGCTCTGTCAGGAGTTTGCGGGCCGGATGATGTGATCACGGAGGCGAGCGAGCAATTGCGAGATGTTCGCGCCAAGCCCGCGCAGAACTACCGCATCGAGCATCCAGCCAAGCCGGTTCGACCGCTGTGGAAATCGCTCCTCGGCCGCCCCGAACGGCACTATCACCCTTCCGTTGGCTACTACGAGCACATGCCCGCATGGCGCGTGCGCACCTATGTCGGCGAGGACATCTGGAAGCGCTATTACAAGTTCTCGTTTGAGCGGAATCCCTGGGACCGGCAAGTCTCCTGGTACAACTACAAAACCAAGTCGAAATCCGCCGCCGCCAAACCGTCGTTCGATGCCTTCAATGCCGACCGCCGCCGCGCCTGGGTCGAGAATTGGGACTTGTATACGCAGGATGGCGCCTTGGTCCTCGATTTCATTGGGCGCTATGAGGCCCTCGAATCGGATTTTTCTAGGATTCTCAAAGAGATCGGATTGCAGGGCCAAGTCACATTGCCCAAGGCCAACGTGTCCAAGGCGCGCTCGCCGAAAGACGACGCCGCCGCCTACCGGTCCTACTACACCGATGCCAGCCGGGCGCTGGTCGCCGACTGGTACCAGCCTGAAATCCGACACTTCGGTTACGAGTTTTAGACCTGCGCGGTGCGGCACCGCCGCCACATCGGTCTAGGTCTGATGTCTGACATTAGCCGGTTGGTAACCAAGCTCTCCTACCGTGACTCCATTCGCTGTTCCTGGGTCCGGTAGGTCGTAATGGGCATTCTGACGTCAGTGTCGGTCGACGAGATTAGCGCCCGTGGCAGCATCAAGGACGGCGACGTCCTGAAGTTGCAGCGGGCGCTCAGTGATGGGCAGACCATCGCGCGAGACGAAGCCCAGCAACTTCTGGCGCTCGATGCCGCTTGCCCGGTGAAGGATCCCTCCTGGTTCCCATTCCTGATCGAAGCGATCACCGACTTCATCGTGCTGCAGGAGAAGCCGGAAGGCTATCTCGTCCGCGACAAAGCGGCGTGGCTGACGGGCCATCTAGAGACCTACGGGCAAACCACGGGCCATGTCGGCCTCGAGTTGCTGGCCTCGGTGCTGGAGCGAGCGCGCTGGTCGCCGCCGAGCCTGGCTGCGTTCGGATTGAGCTTGATCAAGGCCGCCGTCGTCACGGGCGCTGGCCCCCTGCGCATCGGCCACGCACTGGAAGCCGGCGCCATCTCGCAAGCGGAGATCAATGCCATTATCCGTCTGCTGGTCGCCTTCGGCAGCGGTAACGGTGTGCCGGTGACTCGCGCGGAAGCCGATGTCCTGATCGACATCAATAAGGCCCTGGCGCCTGGCAAGAGCTCACCGGCATGGACCGAGCTGTTCGTGAAGGCGGTCGGCCATGCGGCGCTGTCGGGCATCGGCATGGTGGTTGGCGAACGCCGGGCGGCCCTTGGCGCCGAAGCCTGGTTGGTCGACGCAAAACCTTCCGACGCCGAAGCGAACGAGGGCCCGCGGCTGGTCACCGCCGACGGACCGTCGTCCATGCGCCGCAGTCGTAGCTTCGCCGGCCGCATGATCGCAGGCGGGGCTGGCAGCGTGTGGGCCACGTCCCGCATGCAGTCCGCCGAAGAACGCGCCTTGATGCGGCTCGAGCGCCAGCGTCGCGAAATCATCACGTGCGAGACAATTGCCGATGCGGACGACGCGTGGCTGGTCGCGCGCCTTGGCGCCGACGGCCGCCTCGACGATAACGAGGTGGCCCTGCTGGCCTTCCTGCAGCGGGAGGCGGCACAGCTGCCGCCGTCACTGACAGCACTGGCTGCCAAGGCCATGATTGCCGCGTGAGCCGAAGCACTACATCGGCACAAATTCGCCGGTCGCCTGGTTGAGCGCGGACAGCGTGCCGGTCGCGATATCGAAGTGCGTGCCGTGCAATGCGACTCGGCCACGGGATTCGAGCGTGTTGATGCACGGAAACGTGCGCAGGTTGGCGAGCGAGGTCTTGATGCCCTCGCGCTCCAGCGCGGCGCGCATTGCCGGCGCGGGCTGGCCTGCAAACTTGGCGGTGACCTGCTCCCGAGCCGCGTCCAGCATCGACATCCAGTTCGTGATGAACTGCGCCTCCGACTGCCGCGCCGCCTCGTGATCGAGCGAGGCCCGGATGCCGCCACACCCCGAATGTCCTACGATCACGATGTGCTTGACGCGCAAATTCAGCGCCGCGAACTCCAGTGCCGCCGAGACGCCGTGATACTTGCCAGTGGTCTCGAAGGGAGGCACCAGATTGGCGACGTTGCGCACCACGAACAGCTCGCCCGGCATGGCCGAGAAGATGGTCTCGGGGTCGACGCGGCTGTCGCAGCAGGACACGATCATGATGTCCGGCGATTGGCCGAAGTTTGCCAGTTGCTCGTAGTGGTCCTGGTTCGGCACGAAATGCCGGAACTTGAAGCGGCGGTAGCGGTCGGCGAGGTTGTCAGGCAGCAGGCTCATGGGGCGGATCTCGTGCAAGTGGGCATTTGGCCGTTCTGCCAAAGCCCTGGAAGGGATCGCAGAGTAGCCATGTTGGTCGTTTAGTCGCCCCGCACCGCTCACGCAATACGGTCAATCGCCCGTCTCGATCGGCATTGCCGATACAGAGCTTGCCTTTTCAGCTGTGCGGCCCAGCTGAATTGGGGTTCACTGTCGGCAAGCTTGACGCCCCGCCGCCCAACCAAGGTGCCGCTATGCCAACTGTATTCGATCCCGTCCCCGATGCCGAGTTGGTGCTCTACCACGCCTGGATGTCGTCGGCCTCGCGTCGGGTCCGGTTCGTGCTCGAGGAAAAGCAGCTGCCCTATGTCGGCATCTTCGTGCGGCTGCTGAAGTCGGAGCAGAACACGCCGCAATACCTGAAGCTCAATCCCAATGGCGTGGTGCCAACCCTGGTCCACAAGGGCCGCGTCGTTATCGAATCGACGGCCATCAACGAGTATCTCGACGATGCCTACCCGGAGCGGCCCATGCGCCCCGCCGACCTGCAGGAGCGGGCCCAGATGCGAGTGTGGACCTACCTCGCCGATACCGTCGCCATCAAGGGCTTCCAGGTCATGAACTGGAACCGCATGATGGGCCCGACGGCCTCCAAATGGACCGACGCCGAGCTCGCCGCAAAAATGGCGACGACGCCCATGCCGGAGCGGCGTGAGCAGTGGCGGCGTGTCGCCCGCGAACCGTATACACAGGCCGAGATCATGCGTGCGGTGGCCAGCCTCGAACACATGCTGGTGAAAATGGAAGCCGACCTCGGCAACGGTCCTTGGCTCGCCGGCAGCGAGTTCTCGCTCGCCGACACCAACATGGCGCCATACATCGTGCGCCTGCACGAGATCGAGGAGCACGGCGTCAAGCTCGCGCGCTTCCCGCGCATTGCCGACTGGTGGGCACGTGTGCAGGCCCGCCCCGCCTTCGCCCGCGCCAAGATCGAGGCCGTCAAGTTCGAGGCAACTTGAGCGGGAAGGACCGAGCGGCGCTCGATCCTTCTGTCGAAACGACGTGACAGGCTAACCGCAAGGCTCACTTCGGCGGGAAATAGTGATCCGCCTGCAAGGTGTAAGGCGGGAACATGAAGCGCTTGGCCGGCACCACTTTGGCAGCGTAGGCCTTCTGCGAGTCATAGACCTTCTTGAAAAAAGGATTCTTGGCCGATTCCGCGACGGCTACCTCATCCCAGGCCTTGAGAAACGCGACGTTGATCTCCGGCGGCGTCGCCAGAATTTTGACGCCGTGCTTGGTCTGCATTTCGTCAATGGCGTCCGCATTCAGCTTTTGCCACCAGATGGCCCAGCGCACAAAGGTCTCCGTGGCCGCGGATTTCACGATCTCGCGCTGTGGGGCGGTGAGGCTGTCGAAGACCTCCTTGTTGATCAACAGGCTGTTGATCGACGCGCTTTCGTGCATGCCGGGCGTGTAGTGGTTCTTCCAGATCAGATGCAGGCCAAGCCGCAAGTCCTCGACGCCACCCACCCACTCGGCGCAATCGATGGCACCGCGCTCGGCAGCCGGGGCAATCTCGCCGCCGGGCATATTGACGACCGACATGCCCATTTTGGCGTAGATCTCGGCTGTGATGCCGGTCTGGCGGCACTTGATGCCTTTGAACTGGGCCAAGCCTTCGATGGGCTTGCGGAACCAGCCCAGCGCCTGCGGACTGGAGGCGAAGATCGGGAAGCCGACGACGTTGAGCTTCATCTCTTTTTGCATCAGCTCGTCATAGAGGGCCAAGCCTTCACCCTCGTAGAACCAGCCGAGGAAATCGAAATGATCCATGCCGACGACACCGGCAGGCGTGTTGGCAAACAGCGTGAACGCCTTCTGCTTGCCGATCCAGTAGTAGTCGATCGACACCGCACCATCGATGACCTTCTTGTGTGTGGCATCCAGCACCTCGAATGGCGGCACCAGCGTCCCGCCTGGCATCGTCTCCACCTTGATGGCGCCGCCCGTCATCTTGTCGACGCGCTCGGCCCACATCTTGAAGCCGTCGTGGGCGGTCGAGGTGGACGGGAAGCTCGACTGCATTTTCAGCGTTCGCGTCTGAGATTGGGCGCTGCCAATCCAGACAACCGATGCTGCGAGCGCGGCGGCCGCCAACACCCCTACGTGCACTTTACGCATCCTGATGTACCCTTTGCTACTTTTCTGTCCGTGACGAAACTTGTCGTGAAGGACAAAAACGTAGCGGGAAGCTGGGCTGGCAACCAGGGGCTACAGGCTCCCGGGTGCCTGAAGAAGCGCCGCAAGTCTGCTGAAACTCGATGCAAAGCGCCGGAAAACCATGCGGCCCTGAATCGTGATGCGCCAATAGGGTCCAGCTTCATTGGTGAGGTGCCGGGATCAGGCGCAGTTGGCGATAGGCCAGGTCAGCGGATGCCAACCACACAGGTGTCGATGCTCACCATCCCACCGCGTAGCTGGCCCGGCGGGGATCGCCAGCGCCCGTATAAACACCGTGCTTCGTGTCGTGGATGACGGCGTTGACGGCACCCGCCATCCGCGTCCACTCGGGCCATGTCATGACGTCGTGGCCCAGCGCCCGCAGACCTTCGATGGTGGCCGGTGAAACACGGCCTTCAATGGCGAGGCGGTTCGGGTAGTACTCGTGCGGCTCGAAGCTCGAGGGGAACGAGTAGGAGGAAAAGCGTGGCGCTTCGATGGCGGAACGCAGGTCCATGCCGAATGCGGCAACGTTGAAGAGCACCTGCAGCATCGACTGCGTTTGCACATCGCCGCCGGGCGTGCCGAACGGCATCACGGCCTGGCCGTTTGCAATGACGGCAATGGCCGGGTTGGGTGTCAGACGCGGCCGCTTGAAGGGCGCCACCTCGGACGGGTGGCCTTGTACGGTCCAGGACTGCGAGCCGCGACCCGAGGGAACAAGACCGGTGCCGGGCACCACTTCGGCGTCATATGAAGCATCGCTCGGCGTCACCGAGAAGGCATTGCCGTCCTTGTCGATGACAGCGCAATAGGTGGTGTCGGGCGACGGCTGAGGAACGTCGCCACGCGGCACATTTGGCTTGAGGCGCGGATAGCCGGTAATCACTCCGGCAGGCGGCATTTCGGGGAACGCTCGCTTCGGGTCGATCCGGCCGCGCCGTGCCGCCTGGAATGCGTCCGACAGCAGCGTTTCCATGGGCACGTCGACGAAACGGGGATCGCCAAAGTAGGCTTCGCGGTCGGCGAAGGCCAGCTTGATGGCTTCGGTCAGCAGGTGGATATAGGCGGGGGAGTTGTGGCCGAGGGCAGCGACGTCGTCGTTGGCCAGCATGCGCAAAATCATGGCCAGTGACGGCCCTTGGCACCAGGGTCCACACGTGTAGACGTCCGTGTCCTTGAAGCGCACCTTCACCGGCGCCTCGAGGCGGGCCCTAAAGGCGCCCATATCGGCCATCGACAGCCAGCCGCCATGCTTCGCGTGATAGCTGGTGATCGTGCGCGCGATGTCGCCTTGATAGAAGGCGTCGTGAGCAGCCTTGAGACCGGCGGCGCGACCATGCTTCGCCGCGGCCGTTTCCTGGTCGACCATGTACTGGATGGAGCGCGCGAGATCGGTCTGACGAAAGATCTCGCCCGGCTGAGGGGGGCGGCCATTGGGCAGAAAAATGCGCGCGTTCTCGGCAAAGCGGCGATACTTACCTTCCGAGGTGGCGATGGTCTCGCAGAAGCGCGGGTCGGCGGGAAAACCGTCTCGGGCGAGACGAATGGCGGCTTGCGCGACATCGCCGAAGCTCATGGTGCCGTAGCGCTCGAGCGCGGTGATCCAAGCCGAAGGTGCACCGGGGACCACGACCCGCTTCAGGCCGTCGGGAATGGCGCCCTTGTGGTGATTGCGGAAGTAATCGGACGAGGCCTGCATGGGCCACACGCCAAGCCCGTCGATGGTGACCACCTCGCCGGTCTTGGCAAAGCGGATCATGATGGGGGCGACGCCCGCCACATTGACCAGATCACAGCAGGTGACGCCGAGCGCCAAGCCGGCTGCGACACCGGCGTCAATGGCATTGCCACCAGCCTCGAGAATGAGGAAACCCGCGTGGGCGGCCGCGAACTGTCCCGCCGCTACCATGTGCCGGGTCCCGGTCAGCACATTGCCATGACCGCCGATACCTTTGAGACCGATGACGCCACCACCCGTGCCCGCCGTCGCCGTCATCTGACGCCTCCTCGTGATCACATGCAGAAATGGTGGGCGGGAGGTTCCGCCGGTTTTTTTCACATGGCAAGCGGAAACATCATCCACTACCGCAAAGGAGATGCTGGGGTAGCGGGCTTCGCTGAGTGAGGCCGTTGCACTGGAATGCCTCCGTTTTGGCCCGATGTGGCAACCCTACGACACGCACAGCCGGGCATCCGATGGATGGCGAAAAAATTGCCGCCATAACCGCATTCTTCCCCTTGCGTCGCACGTCTTTTGGTCAGAGATTTGCCAGAGTTATCTGACGTACTTTAGTTTGGGTGGGCACTCAGGAGGCTTGTGCATGTTGCGTCGCTACTCTCTCGCATCGCTGGTTGCATTGTCTGCGTTGGCAGCCTCGGCCGCTGCCCAAACCATCACCTTTGAAGATCTGGGACCTGCCGGAGCGGCGCCGAAGGGCTTTACCGCCGCCACGACGAACAAAGGCAAGCCCGCAGAATGGAAGTTACAGGAAGTTGCCGGCGCGCCGAGTGGTCGACTTGCCGTGGCGCAGGTGAGCGTCGACAAACCTTCGGCGCGCTTTCCACTGCTCGTTTATGATGCTGTCACGGCTGTCGACGGGGATGTTACCGTGAAGTTTAAGGCCGTGTCCGGCGTTGAGGATCAGGCGGCCGGCATCATCTGGCGCTACACCGACCCGAACAATTACTACATCGTGCGCGCCAATGCGCTGGAGGACAATGTCGTTCTCTACATCGTCAAGGACGGCAAGCGTGTCGACCTGCCAGTGAAGGGCAAAGGCAAGACCTATGGCGCCAAGGCACCGGTCTCGAAAACGGACTGGGGCACACTCGGCATCCAGGTACGTGGCGACACGTTCACGGTCATCCTCAATGGCAACACGCTGTATCAGGTCGAGGACAAGACGTTCAAAGGTCCCGGCAAATTTGGCCTGTGGACCAAGGCCGACAGTGTCATGCTGTTCGACGACATGACGATCGAGAATGCAAAGTAATGCAGGACGATCCGCGCGGCGCTGAAAGTCACAGCGCCGCGCATCAACGCCGGCTCATTGCTTGGCCGGCGGCCCAACGGCCTTGGGTGCCGTGCTGGCATTGCGGAACAGTTCGCGAAAGCGCTCCGACCAGCGCGGCATGTAGGGCGGCGGCTTCTCACCCGTGAGTTCGCCGATGGCACGGACCGCTTCGGCCATGGCGGTGTGGGCATAAGCGTCCCAACCCGTATCCGAATTCGCGAAGGCGATGTCGCCGAGCTTGGCGCGCATGGCTTCCTGCAGCGCCGGCAAGGCTTCCAAATCGTCGTACAGGCTGCTCGGCGTATAGGAATAGCCGTGCGACCAGCGGTTTACGGTCACTCCGATGATGTCGCGGCCAGCATCGAACCCGCCCGGCCCCAGCATGCGGTCGAGATCACGGCGGACCGCCTTCTCGAAATCGGCAAACGGCATCGACAACAGCTTGGCGCGACCGGCGCGGGATTGATCGCGCATGTCGAGGCCCTGCAGCGGCTCGCCCGGGACATGCACCAGATGCAGCACGGTCGGACGCCGTGGGTCGGCGTCGTACTTGTAGTTGCCGAAGCTGACGGGATAGTCGAGCTTCACAGTATTGTGGAAACCCATCGGTGCCGAGATCTTGTGCGTGCCAAGCTTGATGAAGCTTGCCCAATTGCGCACCGCCACCTTGGTGTAGACGAGCGGCGCTTTGACGTTGGAGCGCATCAAGTCGGCTGCAGTCTTGCCGATCTCCGGGCAGATGTGCGGCATAACCGACGCCGAGGTTGCAACGACCGTTTGCGCAGCGCGGATGCGGCGAAGCTTTCCACCCGTGACATAACCAATGTCAACGCCGCCCCCCTTGCGATTGGCCACACGCACAACGGTCGCGTTGAGGCGCAGGCGCACGAGTTGGCCGGGCCGGTCGAGGCGGGCATAGTCGAAGCGCGCCGTGACCAGGCTTTCCATGCTGGTGCGAGGCACGACCGTGGGCACCACATCCTTGATCATGGCGCGCACCATGGCGCGGGCGAGCGAGGCGTTGCCGTCGGGGAAATGATGAACGTAAGGCGCCTTGTCCTCGGGATTGCCGGTGGTCTTGTCCTCGATCTTGAGTGACTTGGCACCTGGAAAGCCATCGCCCATCATCTCGATGGCGCCCAGCGCATCAATGCCAAATCCCCAATTGTCGGCAGAACGGCCCTGGAAGAAGTTCGCGGCCTCCTTAGGCAGCTTGCAGATTTCGGTGAGAAAGGCCCGATAGCTGGTTTTCTGCAAGCGTTCGAGCTTGGCCTCCGTCGTCAGGTCGGCGAGGTAGTCGCGCTGGCCGGCGAAGAGTTCGATCAGGCCGACGCGGGCTGGATCACTCAAGGGGCAATCGGCGAGGAAGGCAGCGATCGGGCGACCACCCGGATTGTTCGGCGCGAACTCGTCGTAGCCCAGTTGCAAGGGATCACCAGTGACGAGCTTGTCGCGGCCGAAACTCTCCTTGTCGAAGAAGACCGAACGGGAGAGGCCGAGCTTGGGATAGAGCTGGCGATTGAAAACGCTATCCTGCTCGAAGCGCGCGGTGTCGATGCGCAACGTCTTGAGGATGCGGGCCAGCTCGCCCTTGAACTTGGCCGCAGGGGCAACCATCGATTCCGAGCCGCCATAGCCGATCACCGTGCGGCCGCCGACGCTATGCTCGGTGCGACGCGCGTGGCCGCCGAAGTCGTCGTTGTTGTCGAGGATGAGGATCTTCGCCTTGGGACGGCGCTCGAAGAATGACCACGCCGCTGTCAAGCCGGCCAATCCGGCGCCGACCACGACCAGGTCATAGCTTTCGTCCTCGGGCAGGCGATCAATATCGAACTTGGCGCCCTCAAGGGCCAGGCCGTGGATGACCTTGAAAGAGGCGTCGGTGGAGCCGCGCATACCGGTCAAGGCAGGTGGATAGGGAGCGCCGCGCGGCGCTTGTGCCACGGCCTGCTGCATGGGTGTGAGGCCTGCCGCGATCGTGAGGGCGGCACCATTGAGGAAATCGCGGCGATCGATGTCGCGTGGCATGATTCAATCCCTGACGATAATGGGTTCGCAACGGATCTGTCGCCCCAAGCGGCCATGCAAGGCTTGGGGCCGTGGTCAGACTATAATCTTGGATCGTCAGCGATGCACGCGCCACTGCGCGGGCTCCGGCAACCAGACGGGTCGTGCAGAATTGCGCATTTTCCATGCACAGCTGTCGCCATTGACGGCATGGCGTCGGCCCGGTTAGCGGCTATCCTGTGAGCCTTGTGGGAGCAAAGGCTTAGGCGCCTCGACAGGGGCCCAGCTCAAGACTGAAGGAAAGGCTGCAGCGATGCCAGCAACCGTCTCACCAGGTGCCAAACGGCTGCGCATCGTTATTGCCCGCGCGCTGCCGGAGCCGGTCCTGGCGCGATTTCGGTCAGCGCATGACGTTTGGGTCAATCCGGACGATCGCACGCTGACGGCCGAGGAACTCCTGGCCCAGGCTGCCGGCGCGGACGCCCTGGTGATCACGGCCTATAACCGGTTCGACGCGGCGATGTTCGATCGCCTGCCAGCATCGGTGCGGATGGTTGCGACCTACTCTGTTGGTTTCGAGCACATCGATCTCGAGGCTGCGCGCAAACGCGGCATTGCTGTGCTGTTCACACCCGATGTGCTCAGCGACTCAGTGGCGGAGATGGCGATCCTGCTCATGCTCGGCGCTGCCCGGCGTGTGCACGATGGTACGGCGCTGCTCTATGGCGGCGGATGGGGCGGCTGGACGCCGACGCAGCTCGTGGGCCTGGAGATCACCGGCAAACGGCTGGGTATTCTGGGCATGGGCCGGATCGGGCAGACGATCGCCCGGCGCGCCCGCGGCTTCGACATGCAGGTGCACTATCACAACCGCCAGCGGCTGGCCCCGGATCTCGAGGCCGGCGCCACGCATCATGCGGCACTGCCAGACTTTCTCGCGCACTGCGATGTGCTTGTGCTGGCGGCCCCCTCGACGCCCGCAACGCGCGGCATCCTCAACGCCGCGGCCATCGGGGCGATGCCGGAGGGCGCGGTCGTCGTCAACATCGCACGCGGCGATCTGGTCGATGACGAGGCGCTGATCGGGGCCCTGAAGCGTGGACGGATTGCGGCCGCCGGCCTTGACGTGTTCAACGGCGAGCCCAAGCTCGATCCCCGTTATACGTCGCTCAGCAATGTCTTCCTGCAGCCGCATCAGGGATCGTCAACCATGACGGCGCGCTTGAAAATGGGCGATATTCTGCTCACCGGCTTCGCTGCCATCATGGCTGGCCGCACGCCGCCCAACCGGCTGGTGTGAACATGACAGCGGCACGACACCAACCAGGCGCCTCGACCGCCGTGCAGGAACCTCACGTCAGCCCCTGAGCTTTCGCATGCCTTGGCCGCTTGGCTGGCGAATGAAGTTCGAGCAGCCAGTGATGAACTCGTCTATGGTTGGCAGGAGCATTGCAGTTTTGGCCGTCACAGGCTTTGATACAGGTAAGTTATCCACTCGGTCACCGAACGCACAGGAAGAGACCCCATGAACGCTGAAGCACCGCAGAACAAATGGATCGGCAAGCGTACCATCCGGCCTGACGGCGAAGACAAGGTGACCGGACGGGCCGCCTATTCCGCCGACACCAAGTTGCCCGGCATGATCTGGGGCCGAGTGCTGCGCAGCCCCCATCCGCACGCAAAGATCAAGAAGATCGACACGTCCAAGGCCGAAAAACTCGACGGTGTTAAAGCCGTGATGACCTCCAAGGACTTGGTGCCGTTCCCGATCGACAAGCCCGTTGCGCTCGGCATCCAGGATATGCGTTGGATGAGCCGCAACATCATGGCACAGGACAAGGTTCTGTTTGCGGGTCACCCGGTCGCCGCCGTTGCTGCTACGTCCCAGGCCATCGCTCGCGCAGCCTTGAAGCTGATCGAGGTCGAATACGAGGTGCTCCCATTCTCGATCGATGTCGCTGACGCCATCCAACCCGGCGCACCGCTCCTGCACGACCACATCAAATTCGACGGTGTTCCTTCCAACATCGCCGGCACGCTCGAGCACAAGCTCGGCGACGTCGACGCCGGGTTCAAGGAGGCCGATGTCATCGTCGAACGCAGCTTCAAGACAGAAGCGGTGCACCAGGGCTACATCGAGCCACACGGCTGCCTTGTCAGTGTCGGCAAGGACGGCAAGACCACGATCTGGAGCTCAAGCCAGGGCCAGTTCATGGTTCGCGCCATGTGCGCCTACCTGACCGGCGTCGATCAGTCTGACATCCGTGCCATTCCCGCCGAAATTGGCGGCGGATTCGGCGGCAAGACGATCGTCTATCTCGAGCCGGTGGCAATGGTCCTGTCCAAGAAATCCGGCCGGCCCGTCAAGATGGTCATGACGCGCGAGGAAGTGTTCCGCGCTTCCGGTCCGACGTCAGGCTCGGTTAGCACGGTCAAGATCGGCGCCAAGAAGGACGGCACCATCGTTGCCGGCAAGGGCGAGTTCTACCTGCAGGCCGGCGCCTTCCCGGGCTCGCCGATCCGCGGCGCCGCCGGCTGCTGTTTTGCGCCCTACAACATCGCCAACACGCACACTAAGGGTTACGATGTAGTCTCGAACCGCTCCAAGGTCGCAGCCTATCGCGCGCCCGGTGCGCCGATCGGTGCGCATGCGGTAGAATGTGTGCTCGACGAGATCGCGGCCAAGCTCAAAATGGATCCGCTGGCTCTGCGCCTCAAGAACGCGGCCAAGCAGGGCACCAAGGCAACGCACGGCCCGGTCTATCCGGTGATCGGCTACGAGCAGACGGTCAAGGCCGCCATGGAGCATCCGCACTACAAGGCACTCCTGGGCAAGAACCAAGGCCGCGGTGTCGCCTCGGGTTTCTGGTTCAACGCGGGCGGAGAATCGAGTGCGCAGGTGAATATCGCCGAGGACGGCTCGGTGACGGTGATCACGGGCCATCCGGATATTGGTGGCTCGCGCGCGTCGACCGCCAACATCGCGGCGGAATTGCTTGGCATCGACTACAAGAAGGTGCAGGTCCTGATCGGCGATACCTCGATGATCGGTTTCTCCAACCTTACTGGTGGCAGCCGCGTCACCTTCGCCTCGGCCATGGTCGTGACGACAGCGACGCAGAGCGTGATCAAGACGCTCCGCGAGCGTGCTGCAAAGATCTGGAAGATCGATCCAGAAGCCGTGGTCTGGGAGGACGGTGAGGCCCGCCCGGCCGGCGACAACGCCGGCAAGTTCCCAGCGCTGTCTCTCGCCCAGATTGCCGCCCAGGCCAACGCCACGGGCGGTCCGATCGGCCACGGCTCTCAGCAAACGACAGGCGGCGCCGAAGGCGGCTTCGCCACGCACATTTGCGACGTCGAAGTCGACCCCGAGACGGGTAAGGTGACTGTGGTGCGCTACACTTCGTTCCAGGACGTAGGCCGCGCTATTCATCCGAGCTACGTGGAAGGCCAGCTGCAGGGCGGGGCCGCACAAGGCATCGGCTGGGCGCTGAACGAGGAGTACATCTACCGCAAGGACGGCCACCTCGATAACCCGGGCTTCCTCGACTACCGCATGCCCGTGGCTTCCGATCTGCCGATGCTCGACAGCGTGATGATCGAGGTGCCCAATCCGAAGCACCCGCAGGGCGTGCGCGGCGTTGGCGAGGTTTGCCTCGTCACCGCAGTTCCGGCCGTTGCCAATGCCGTCAACAACGCGCTCGGCCTGCGCATGACGAGCCTGCCGATGTCACCACCGAAGGTGAGGGCGGCGTTGAAGGCCATGAAGAGCTGAAGCGACATTTGAATGGCAAAGGGCCGGTTCCTGCCTCATGGGTAAGAGCCGGCCCTTTGTGTTTCTGTCTTAAGGGATGTGACCGCCCCCAAAGCGGACCGTGCCGGGCCGATGGTGCCTGCCGGACGCGTGCCAAGCTCACAAACGACAACGGCACGACCGGGGATGTCCCAGACCGCGCCGCAGACTTGGTGGCTTTGACCGTTCGGCGACGCATTGCCGCCGGCTGATCAGAACATGCCTTCGAACTTCTTCTTGAAGCGCGACACACGGCCGGCGCGATCGAGGCCCTGCTGGTTGCCGCCGGTCCAGGCCGGGTGCGACTTCGGGTCGATGTCGAGCTGGAGGACGTCTCCCTCCTTGCCATAGGTCGAGTAGGTCTGGAACTCGGTGCCGTCGGTCATGACGACCTTGATCATGTGGTAGTCGGGGTGGAAATCATCGGACTTGTTCATCGTTTCATCTCACGCGGATTGGAGTTCGCTGACTGGATGGTGACTGGGTACCTGGCGAGCGGTGCGGGAGCAACTGCGCCCGACCTCATGCCTGGGCGCCGTCGCCCTTCGCCTTCATCTCCGCCTCGTGACGCTCGCGATCCTCGCGGCCTTTCACGGCGACGTCGCGGTCGACCAGCTCGATAACGGCGCGCGGGGCGCTATCACCGTAACGGAAACCGGCCTTGAGGACGCGGGTGTAGCCACCATTGCGGTCCTTGTAGCGGGGGGCCAGCACATCGAATAGCTTCTTGACCATGTCCTCGTCGCGCATGCGCGAGGCAGCGAGGCGGCGGGAGTTGAGATCACCGCGCTTGGCCAGCGTGATGTACTTGTCCATCACGCGCTTCAGGTCTTTCGCCTTCGGCAAAGTGGTGACGATCTGCTCGTGCTTGATCAGTGCCGCAGCCATGTTGGAAAACATCGCCTGACGGTGGCCGCTGTCACGATTGAAGCGGCGGCCGAGACTTCCGTGTCGCATGGGTTATCTCCTTACATTGTTGATGGCCGGGTTCTGTGGCCCTGGCTTGCACCATGAGTGGTGAGTGGTGAGTGGTGAGTGGTGAGTGGTGAGTGGTGAAAACGTCGGCGAGCCGCAAGGTGCCAGTCAACTCATGACTGATCATGCGCGAACTCAGACTACGTCTAGAACTGGTCCTCGTAGCGCTTGGCCAAGTCTTCGATATTGTCTGGCGGCCAGTTCGGAACTTCCATGCCGAGGTGCAGACCCATGGAGGCCAGAACCTCCTTGATCTCGTTCAGCGATTTGCGTCCGAAGTTCGGTGTGCGCAGCATCTCGGCCTCGGTCTTCTGGATCAGGTCGCCGATGTAGACGATGTTGTCATTCTTCAAGCAGTTGGCCGAACGCACGGACAGCTCGAGTTCGTCCACCTTCTTGAGCAGCGCGGCGTTGAAGGCCAGTTCAGGATGCGAGCGTTCCTCGACCGCCTTCTTCGGCTCCTCGAAGTTGATGAACACGGTCAACTGATCTTGCAGGATGCGGGCAGCAAGGGCCACCGCGTCCTCGGCCTTGATGGAACCGTCGGTCTCGACGTTCATCGTCAACTTATCGTAGTTGAGGATCTGGCCTTCGCGGGTGTTCTCAACCTTGTAGGACACCTTCTTGACCGGGCTGTAGAGGCTGTCGACAGGGATCAACCCGATCGGTGCGTCGTCTGGGCGGTTGCGGTCGGCCTGGACGTAACCCTTGCCCATGGCGGCAGTGAATTCCATGCGGATCGACGCGCCCTGGTCGAGCGTGCAGATGACGTGCTCGGGATTGAGGATCTCGACGTCGGACGAGGTCTCGATATCACCGGCCTTGGCGGGCCCGCGGCCTTCCTTTTTCAGGACCATGCGCTTGACGCCGTCCGAGTGGACGCGAAGTGCGATGTCCTTGATGTTGAGAATGATGTTGGTGACGTCCTCGCGGACGCCGGGGATCGACGAGAACTCGTGCAGGACGCCGTCAATCTGCACGCTGGTAATCGCGGAGCCTTGCAGCGACGACAGCAGCACGCGACGCAGCGCATTGCCAAGCGTCATGCCAAAGCCCCGCTCCAGCGGCTCAGCCACCAGCGTCGCGATCCGATCCTTCTCACGGCCGGCTTCGACCTGGAGCTTGTTCGGCTTGATGAGATCCTGCCAGTTTTTTTGCAGCACTTTGATCACCCCGAAGCTGAGGCCGGACGCCTATCGGTCCGGCACGGGCACCATGGCCAGCGGCAATCGCTGACCGAATATTCAGCGGGGGCTGGCGCTGCCCCGCCGACGACAAACCGGGCACGGCCACGAGGGCCGGCCAGCTGATGGCGCCTCGGTTGAGGAGGCGCCAGGAAAGTGTCAGACGCGGCGGCGCTTGCGCGGGCGGCAACCATTATGGGGGATCGGCGTCACATCGCGGATGGAGGTGACCTGAAAGCCCACCGCCTGCAAGGCACGCAGTGCCGACTCACGGCCGGAGCCGGGACCGCAGACCTCGACCTCAACGGTCTTCATGCCGTGCTCCATCGCCTTCTTGCCGGCGTCCTCGGCAGCGACCTGGGCGGCGTAGGGCGTTGACTTGCGCGAGCCCTTGAAGCCCATGGTGCCCGAAGAGGACCAGGCGATGGTATTGCCCTGCGCGTCGGTGATCGTGATCATCGTGTTGTTGAACGACGCGTTCACGTGCGCGACGCCCGAAGCGATGTTCTTCTTCTCGCGACGGCGCATCTTGCCGCGCGGTGCCTGCTTCTCTTCCTTGGCCATGCGATTGAGTTCCGAAACTGGTTGTCGGCGATTGTTGGTCGAATGCGGGGACGTCGATCAGGGTGGTGCCCCGTGAACGAGCGTGCTGCCATCAATCGGCAACGGCGCTGGTCCAATCCGATCGAAGGCCGCAATCGCGCGAGAGTTACTTGGTGGCTTGCTTCTTGCCGGCGATGGGCTTGGCCGGGCCTTTGCGGGTCCGTGCATTGGTGTGGGTGCGCTGGCCGCGGACAGGCAGGCCACGACGATGGCGAAGGCCCCGATAGCAGCCGAGGTCCATGAGGCGCTTGATGTTCATCGCAACTTCGCGGCGCAGGTCGCCTTCGACGACGTGATCGCGATCGATGGCCTCGCGGATCTGTAGCACTTCGGCGTCGGTCAGCTCGTTGACGCGCCGCTCCGCTGGAATGTTCACGGTCTTGCAGATGTCCTTGGCGAATTTCGGGCCGATGCCATGGATATACTGGAGCGCGATGATGACGCGCTTCTGGGTCGGGATGTTCACACCTGCGATACGGGCCACGTCTCGTCTCCTGGCAACCGGTTTCGTCTCTCAGCGGCGTTGGAGCCGAGTTGCCCCATGGCGCCGCCACCCTCTCAAGCATCAGTAGCATCTGTCGCGCACTGCGCGCTTTCCGTGCCCGATGGCCACAGAACGAGCAGCAGCGCGTGTGCAACCTCAGCCGCGGCTGGTCCGTCCAAACCTTGCGGTCCTTCGGGGCACATGCCGACCGCATGCAAATGCCGCAAATCCTTCAGCGCATAGGTCGGGAAGGCAGTCAACTTCCCGAAAAATGCGCAACGACCGCGTCCCGCGCGCATTTGCCCGGGGTTCACGGCCATCAAATTCGTTGCGAATTGACTTCCTTGTAACCAAGGCGCAACGACTCGTCAACTCCACTGGCAACCGCCTTTTCAACGGCCGCTACTTGCTTTCGTCATCCAACAGCTGATCAATGGCTTTGGCCACCTCAGCTATCGGTGCCATGCCGTCGACGGCTCGCAACGTCTTCTTGCAGTAGTAGTAACCCGTGAGCGGGGCCGTTTCACGATAGTAGGCCATAAGGCGATTGGTGACGGTTTCGGCGTTGTCGTCGGCCCGGCGCGTGAACTCAGTGCCTTTGCAGACATCGCATTCCTGGCGCACCTTCGGCCGGCGAAATCGGTCGTGGTAGCCCTCCCCGCATTTGGCGCAGGCGTAACGACCGACGATGCGTTCGACGAGCTGGTTGTAGTCGACCTTCAACTCGATGACGGCGTTCAACTTCTTCTTTTTCTGGGCCAGCAGGTCGTCAAGGGCCGACGCCTGGTTCAATGTCCGCGGGAAGCCATCGAGGATAAAGCCCTTGGCGCAATCCGGCGCATCGATGCGCTCCGAGATGATGCCAACAACGACCTCGTCCGAGACCAGGTCACCCTTGTCCATGATCGTCTTGGCGGCGAGGCCAACCTTGGTGCCAGCCTTGACCGCGGCCCGGAGCATGTCACCGGTTGAGAGCTGCACCAGGCCGCGCTTGGCCGAAATCTCCTTCGACTGTGTCCCCTTGCCGGCGCCAGGTGGCCCGAGCAGGATCAGATTCATCGCACCCTTCGCGCTCATTTGCCACGCCTCGCGCCTCGGAGTTTCGCTTTCTTGATCAGACCTTCGTACTGGTGCGCGATCAGATGGCTGTGCACCTGCGCGACCGTATCCATGGTCACGCTCACGGCGATCAGAAGCGAGGTGCCACCAAAATAGAAGGGCACCTGCCAGTATGACGTCAGGATCTCGGGCAAGACGCAGACGATCGCTATGTAGATGGCGCCAACGACGGTGATGCGGGTTAGCACATAGCGGATGAATTCAGCGGTCTTCGCGCCTGGACGGATGCCGGGTAGGAAGCCGCCGTACTTGCGCAGGTTCTCCGCCGTCTCATCCGGATTGAACATGATGTTGGTGTAGAAGAAGGCGAAGAAGACGATCAGCCCCACGAACAGCAGAATGTAAATCGGCTGGCCGCGGCCGAGCCAAGTCAGCAGTAGCGTCACCCATTCAGGCCCGGGATTAGCGGGGTTCTGCATGAAGCTGGCAGCGGTCACCGGCAGCAGCAGGAGCGACGAGGCGAAGATCGGCGGGATGACGCCGGCGGAGTTAAGCTTCAGCGGCAGGTGCGACGCCTCGCCCTGGAACATGCGGTTGCCGACTTGTCGCTTCGGATACTGGATGAGCAGTCGCCGCTGCGCGCTCTCGACGTAGACGATGGCAGCCACGGAGGCCAGCATCAGCGCAATCAGGGCCAGCAGCTTGAAGGTCGAGATGCCGCCCTGCTTGCCGAGATCCAGCAAACCGGTGAGCGCACCGGGAAGTCCAGCGACGATGCCCGCGAAGATGATCAGCGAGGTGCCGTTGCCGACACCACGCTGCGTGATCTGCTCGCCGAGCCACATCAGGAACATCGTACCGCCAACCAGCGTGATGATCGTCGAGATGCGGAAGAACCAGCCCGGATCGAAAACGACGTTGCCGACCGAGGAGGTTCGCCCTTCCAATCCGATGGCAACACCCAATGCCTGGAACGCGGCCAAGGCCACCGTCAAGTAGCGGGTATACTGGTTGATCTGCTTGCGGCCCTGCTCGCCCTCTTTCTTCAGCGCCATGAGCGTCGGCGACAGCGAGCCCATGATCTGCATGATAATTGACGCCGAGATATACGGCATGATGTTGAGGGCAAAGATCGCCATGCGCTCAATGGCGCCGCCGGCGAACAAATTGATCAACCCCAGCATGCCCTCGGAGCTTGCCTTGAAGTTCTCGGCAAAAGCGGCAGGATTGATGCCGGGCATAGGGATAAAGGTGCCCAGGCGATAGACGAGCAGAGCGCCCAATGTGAACCAGATGCGGCGCTTCAGATCCTCTGCTTTGGCGAGCGCGCCGAAATTGAGGTTGGAGGCAAGCTGTTCGGCCGCGGATACCATAGTGGGTCAGGCTCCCGGAACGTTGTCGTGGGATCCGTTCACCCGGTTCCCACGCCCATGCCCAGCATGGAGAATTCTGCGATGCACATCCAGATCAGACCGAAGATGGCAACTGACGCCGTCCGTTGCAATACGTTGTGCGTCAGTTCCGCTTCAGCCCATGTGCCCTGTCCCCAATCGGGATAAAGCCGACAGCTGCAAAGCCTTTGCTCTTACTCGTCAGAGCCACCAGACTTCTTTGCCGTCTTGGACTTCTTGGCGGCCGTCTTGGCGCGCTTCTTCTCGTCAGCCTCAAGAACCTTGGGCATGATCAGGTCGACGGATCCGCCAGCCTTCTCGATCGCCGCCTTGGCCGACGCTGTGGCGTGATTGACCCGCACGGTAAGCCGAGCCTTGAGCTCGCCGTTACCGAGGACGCGCACACCGTCCAATTCGCGCCGGATGATACCGGCTGCCTTCAGGGCTGCCACGTCGATGGTCTTGGAGGCATCAAGCCGGCCCGTGTCGACCGCGCCTTGCAACGTATCGATGCCGATCTCGTTGTAGAACTTGGGATTGATCGGATTGAAGCCACGCTTGGGCAGGCGGCGATGGAGCGGCATCTGGCCGCCTTCGAAGCCACCCAGACGGACGCCAGAACGCGCTGTCTGGCCCTTGCCGCCACGTCCACCGGTCTTGCCGACGCCAGAGCCGATACCGCGGCCCACGCGCACGCGCGTCTTGCGTGAGCCTTCCCGGTCCTTGATCTCATTGAGCCGCATAACAAAGTCTCCTGAATTGCGCCTTCGGTTGCCCGACGTCTTTACTTCCGGGCCTTCGGTTGCCCACTCCGCAACCGGCGCCGTGTTCCTAGCGCGCTCGGTTGCCTGCGCGGCAACCGGGGCGTTACGGCTTGTCGTCGACGATGCGCACCAGATGGCGGATCCGGTGCACCATGCCCCGCACCTCCGGCGTATCGAGCAGCACGCGGCGGCGGTTGACCTTATTGAGGCCGAGGCCCTTCAAGGTCTGGGTTTGGATCTCGGGACGGCGGCAGGCAGCGCGGAACTGCTCTACCGTCACCGTCTTGCCGGAACCCTTCGTGGCGTTTGCCATGTCACATCACCTTCAAAGTCGAAATCGAGACCAACGCCGCAGCGCCGCATCGGGTCCATGTCACGTTCAAGCCGAATCCTGCACGGCCTCGGAAGCATCGCCCGCCTGGTCACGGCGACGCGAGACGATCTCGGATACCTTCTTGCCGCGACGGGCGGCAACACCACGCGGGTTCTCCTGCGCCTTCAGGGCGTCGAAGGTGGCGCGCACCATGTTGTAGGGGTTGGTGCTGCCGAGCGACTTGGCCACCACGTCCTTGACGCCGAGCATTTCGAACACGGCGCGCATGGGGCCGCCGGCGATGATGCCGGTGCCGGGAGGCGCGGCGCGCACAATGACCTTGCCGGCGCCATGCTGGCCGGTGCTATCGTGATGCAAGGTGCGCTTGTCACGCATGGGCACCCGGAGCAACGCGCGGCGCGCTGCTTCGGTCGCCTTGCGGATGGCTTCCGGCACTTCACGCGCCTTGCCGTGGCCGAAACCGACCTGTCCCCCCTGATCACCCACCACAACAAGGGCTGCGAAGCCGAACCGCTTGCCACCCTTCACAACCTTGGCGACGCGATTGAGCGCCACCAGCTTGTCGGTGAACTCGCTCTTGCGATCGTCGTCGCGGTCCCGATCTCTCGAGGGATTGCGTGCCACGTCCCTGATTCCTTTTCCGCTGACTTAGAAGCTCAAACCCGCCTCGCGGGCGGCGTCGGCGAGCGCCTTGACGCGCCCATGATAGATGTAGCCGCCGCGGTCGAACACGACATTCTTGATGCCGGCCTGAACGGCACGGGCCGCCACCAGCTTGCCGACCTCGGCTGCGGCTGACTTATCGGTGCCCTTGGGCAACTTGCCTTTGAGCTCCTTGTCCAGGCTCGATGCGGCGGCTAGCGTCACGCCCTTCGCATCATCGATGACCTGGGCATAGATGTGCTTCGACGAGCGAAACACCGACAGACGCGGCCGGCCGCTTGCCACCTTGTGAAGCGAGCGGCGCACGCGCGTGCGGCGTCGCTGAAACAGTTTGTCGTGCGCGCTCATCGCTCGGTCCCTTACTTCTTCTTGCCTTCCTTGCGGAGGATAAATTCGCCCTGATAGCGGACGCCTTTACCCTGGTACGGCTCAGGCTTGCGATAGGCGCGAAGCTCGGCCGCCACCTGCCCGACCTTTTGCTTGTCGGTGCCGCTGATGCGGATGATGGTGTCTTTCTTCGGTCCCTCGAGGGCGATGGTGATGCCCGCCGGGATCGGATAGATGATGTCGTGGCTATAGCCGATTTGCATCTGCAGGTCTTTGCCCTTCATGGCGGCGCGAAAACCGACGCCATGAATTTCGAGGACTTGCGTGTAGCCATCGACCACACCCTTGATCTGATTTTCGATCAAGGTGCGCGACATGCCCCACTTGGAGCGCGCGTCCTTGGTCTCGTCGCGCGGTGTCACGGCGATGCCGGTCGCCGCCTTCTCGACCTTGATCTCCTCGGGAAGCGTAAGCATAAGCTCACCCTTCGGCCCCTTGATCTTGACGATCTGGCCTTCGATCGTGGCCTGCACGTTGGCCGGCACGGGAACCGGCTTCTTGCCGATGCGCGACATGTTCGCCTCACTCTTGTTGGCGCTCCGAATGCCCACTTCGCATCCGCGCCGTCTCAACCTCGTTGGCGCTTCGAATGCCCACTTCGCATCCGCGCCGTCTCAACCTTGTTGGCACTTCGGATGCCCAGTTTCCTGTTCGGCCTTCAGATGCGCACTTCGCATCCGGCCGGGCACCCGCGCCGGTTAGAATACGTTACACAGGATCTCACCGCCGACCTTTTCCTCGCGGGCGCGCGTATCCGACATCACACCCTTCGGCGTGGAGAGGATCGCGACGCCGAGGCCGTTGGCGACGGTTGGGAGATCACGCACCGGCGAGTAGACCCGCCGGCCTGGCTTCGACACCCGCTGAATCTCGCGGATCGCCGGCATGCCGTTGGTGTACTTGAGCTCGATCTCGAGCTCGCTGGCACCAGACTTGTGGTCGACGCGGGTATAGCCGCGGATATAACCTTCCTCAGCCAGCACGTCGAGCACGCGGGTGCGCAGGTTCGACGCCGGCGACACCACCTTCGGACGGCGGCGCTGCTGAGCATTGCGAATACGCGTGAGCATATCGCCGAGCGGATCGTTAATTGCCATCTGACGTGCCTCGTTACCAGCTCGACTTGACCATGCCGGGGATCAGACCCTGGCTCGCCAGCTCACGCAGCTGATTGCGGCAGAGCTTCAGCTTGCGGAAGTAGGCCCGCGAGCGGCCGGTCAGCTCACAGCGATTGCGGATGCGCGTCTTCGACGAGTTGCGCGGCAGCTCGGCCAACTTCAGGCGGGCTGCGAAGCGCGCTTCAGCCGGCTTCTTCAGGTCGTTGGCAAGATCCTTGAGCTTCTGCCGCTTGGTGGCGTACTGCGCCACCATCCTGCGACGGCGGTTGTTCTTCTCAATCGAACTCTTCTTGGCCATCAGTTCCTCCAAGACCCACTTATCGGCAGCCAATGCCGAGGTTAAGTCTCTCTGCTAAGTGCGCTTCAGTTGCCCAGTTTCCTGTGCGGCCTTCGGTTGCCCACGTCGCAACCGCGCAGTCTCACTTCGTCTCAGTTGTCCGGAACGGGAAGTTGAACGCCTTGAGGAGCTCGCGCGCCTCGTCGTCGTTACCCGCCGTCGTGCAAACGATGACGTCCATGCCCCACGTCTCGTCGATATCGTCGTAGTTGATCTCGGGGAACACCGTGTGCTCCTTTAGGCCGAGGGCATAGTTGCCGCGGCCATCGAAGCTCTTCGGATTCAAACCGCGGAAGTCCTTAACGCGGGGCAACGCGATCGTCACCAGGCGGTCGAGGAATTCGTACATGCGGTCGCCGCGCAACGTGACCTTGGCGCCCAGAGCCATGTTTTCACGCACCTTGTAGGTGGCGATCGACTTGCGGGCGCGCGTGATCACCGGCTTCTGGCCAGCGATACGTGACAAATCCGCGGCGGCGTTCTCCACCTTCTTGCGATCGTTGACGGCCTCGCCGATGCCCATGTTGAGCACGATCTTGTCGAGGCCCGGGATCTGCATCGGGTTTGTGTACCCGAACTTCTCCTTCAGCGCGGTGCGGACCACCTTGTTGTAATGGTCCTTCATGCGCGGTGTATAGTCGGCGGGCCGCGGCTTCGGCGGTGCGCGCTCGCCCTTCGTCGCAGCGGCAGCCTTGCCCTTGCCTTTCGCAGCTTGGCCCTTGCCGGCCGGCGCGGGGGCACCTTTGCCTTCTTTCGGCGGACGTGCCGCCTTGTCGCCCTTCGGCTTGTCGTTCTCGGCCATGGTCAGCTCTTCTTGTCCGGAATGATCTCGCCCGAGCGCTTCGCGAAGCGCACTTTCTTACCGTCAGCCAGGAACTTGAAGCCAACGCGCGAGGGCTTGCCGTCCTTCGGGTCCTCGATAGCGAGGTTCGACAGCTGGATCGGGCCCTCTTTCGAGATGATGCCCGCTTCCTGACTCTGCGTCTGGCGCTGATGGCGGCGCACCATATTGACGCCCCGCACCAGCGCGCGGTTTTCCTTTGGACGCACCTCGATCACCTCGCCGTGCTTGCCCTTGTCGCGGCCAGCCAGGACGATGACGTGGTCACCCTTCTTGATTTTAAGCGATGGCATCAGAGCACCTCCGGCGCCAGGGACATGATCTTGACGTGCTTGCGGGCGCGCAGCTCGCGGGTCACCGGTCCGAAGATGCGCGTGCCGACCGGATCGCCTTGCGCATTGATGAGCACGGCGGCGTTGCGGTCGAAGCGGATCAGCGAGCCGTCCTGGCGACGCACGCCCTTGGCGGTACGCACGATGACAGCCTTCATGACTTGGCCCTTCTTGACGCGGCCACGCGGGATCGCCTCCTTGACCGAGACCACGATCGTGTCGCCGATCGTCGCGTACTTGCGCTTCGAGCCGCCCAACACCTTGATGCACAGCACCTTCCGTGCACCGGAGTTGTCAGCGACGTCGAGGCTCGATTCCATCTGGATCATTGGTCGATCCTCTGCCTTTTCTGCTCGGAGCCGACTTCGGCGGCGCCTGCTATTCAACTACGTTGTCGTCTGCGCGATCCAGCTGCATGCAGGCCTTGGCCGCCGGCATGCCACTGGCTCAGGCGGGCTGCTTCAGCACCACCCAGCGCTTGTTCTTGGAAATCGGTGCCGACTCCTCGATCCAGACCTTGTCGCCTACCTTGTGGACGTTGGTCTCGTCGTGGGCGTGGTACTTCTTCGAACGGCGGACCGTCTTCTTGAAGAGCGGATGCGTGAACCGGCGCTCGACCTCGACCACGATGGTCTTGTCGTTCTTGTCGGATACCACGACGCCTTGCAGGACGCGCTTCGGCATTTGTCTCGTTCCTCGTTTCTCAGCCGTTGGCCTGAGCCGCGGCGCCGCGCTTCTGGCGGGCAATGGTCATGATGCGCGCGATCTCGCGGCGCACGATCCGAACCCGCGCCGTGTTCTCCAGTTGGCCGGACGCCCGCTGGAAACGCAGGTTGAACTGCTCCTTCTTGAGCTTCACCAGCTCGTCGTCGAGCTGGTCGAGAGACAGCCCCTTGAATTTCTCGGTCGCCGACATGGCACTCCTCAGTTCAGCTGCGCGGCTCAAGGCCACGTCGAATGTTGCGTGGCCTTAAGGCCTCGGCTTAGAGAATTCGCGTCACGATCCGGCACTTGACCGGAAGCTTGGCGGCACCGAGCTCCAGAGCCTCGCGCGCCACCACGTCCGACACGCCGTCGATCTCGAAGATGATGCGGCCAGGCTTGACGCGGGCAACCCACAGCTCGGGCGAACCCTTGCCGGAACCCATCCGCACCTCGGCCGGCTTCTTGGTCACCGGGATATCCGGGAACACTCGCATCCAATTGCGGCCCGCACGCTTCATGTGCCGCACGATGGCGCGGCGCATGGCTTCCAGCTGGCGCGCGGTGAGGCGCTCCGGCTCGACGACCTTGAGGCCGTGCGAACCGTAGACCAGCGACGTGCCACCCTTGGCCTGGCCATGGATGCGGCCCTTGAAGGCCTTGCGGAACTTAGTGCGTTTCGGTTGCAACATGACAGTCGATCCTGACAGCGCCGGATGCGAACATGCATCGCGGGGCGCATGAAACTATTAGGCGCGATCGCCCCGGCCGCCGCGATCACCGCGGTCATTGTCGCGACGCGGACGACCACCGCCACCGCCACCTTCTTGCGATTCCATCGACCGGCGCTCGGAGGCCATAGGATCGTGCTCGATGATCTCACCCTTGAAGATCCACACCTTGATGCCGATGATGCCATAGGCAGTGCGGGCGAGGCCGTAGCCGAAATCAATGTCGGCGCGCAGTGTATGCAGCGGCACGCGGCCTTCGCGATACCACTCGACGCGCGCGATCTCGGCGCCGCCGAGGCGGCCCGACACGTTGATACGAATGCCGAGCGCACCAAGACGGAGCGCCGACTGCACCGAGCGCTTCATGGCGCGGCGGAAGGCAATGCGCTTCTCGAGTTGCTGGGCAATCGCCTCGGCAACCAGAACTGCGTCGATCTCGGGCTTGCGGACTTCCACGATATTGAGATGCACCTCCGACGAGGTCAGCTTAGCCACCTCGCTGCGAAGCTTCTCGATGTCGGAGCCCTTCTTGCCGATCAGGATGCCAGGCCGGGCACTGTGCACGGTGACGCGGCACTTCTTATGCGGACGCTCGATGACCACCTTGGAGATGCCAGCCTGGCGCTGCATCGACAAGATGTGCTTGCGGATCGCCATATCCTCGTGCAGCAGGCGACCGTACTCGGCGCGACCGGCGTACCAGCGGCTGTCCCAGGTGCGGTTGATGCCGACGCGGAGACCGATCGGATTGACCTTGTGACCCATCAGGCGGCCCCCTCTGCGGCTGCTACCGGCTGCACTTCGCGCACGACGACCGTGAGCTGTGAGAATGGCTTCAGGATGCGCGAGCCGCGACCGCGGCCGCGGGCATGAAAGCGCTTCATCACCAAGTTCTTGCCGACCCAGGCTTCGGCGACAACAAGATCGTTGACGTCGAGGCTATGGTTGTTCTCGGCATTGGCGACAGCGCTCATCAGGCACTTCTTGACGTCGTTGGCGATGCGCTTTCTCGAAAACTCGAGCTCGGCAAGGGCCTTTTCGACCTTCTTGCCGCGGATCATTTGCGCAACGAGATTGAGCTTCTGGGGCGATACCCGGAGGTTTTTCGCCACAGCCATGGCCTCGTTGTCCTCGAGGCTGCGCTCGCGTTTCGGCTTGCCCATGTTACCTTGCCTTCACAGCTTTCTTGTCGCCGCTGTGGCCATGAAAGGTCCGGGTCGGCGAGAACTCGCCGAACTTGTGACCCACCATGTCCTCATTGACGGAGACGGGGATATGCTTGTGGCCATTGTAGACGCCGAACGTCAGCCCGACGAACTGCGGCAGGATCGTCGAACGGCGCGACCAGATGCGAATGATCTCGTTGCGGCCCGATGCGCGTACCTTCTCAGCTTTCCTGAGAATGTAGCCATCGACGAACGGGCCTTTCCAAACCGAGCGTGACACAGGCGTATGCTCCTCGAAAATCGCTGCTCGCGATTACTTCGCTTTCGCGCGCGAACGGACGATGAACTTGTCTGTCGACTTGTTCTTACGGGTCTTGTAGCCCTTGGTCGGTTTGCCCCAGGGCGTTGCCCAGTGCTTGCCGCCCTTGGTTCGACCACCGTTCGGGTGGTCGACGGGGTTCATGGCGATCGAGCGCACGGTCGGGCGCTTGCCCATCCAGCGCGTGCGACCAGCTTTGCCCATGACTTGGTTGGCGTGGTCGGAGTTGGAGACAGCGCCAACAGTGCCCATGCACTCCTGGCGGACCCGACGGGTCTCGCCTGAGTTGAGTTTCAGAATGGCCCAGCCACCATCGCGGCCGACGAGCTGGACATAGGCGCCGGCAGATCGTGCGATCTGGCCGCCACGGCCGGGTTTCAGCTCGACGTTGTGGACGATGGTGCCGATCGGCATCGAGGCCAGCGGCATGGCATTGCCCGGCTTGACGTCGACCTTGTCGCCGGCCACCACCTTGTCGCCAACACCGAGGCGCTGCGGCGCCAGGATGTAGGCCTGGATGCCGTCCTCATACTTGATGAGGGCGATAAAGGCGGTGCGGTTCGGATCGTACTCGAGCCGCTCCACGGTCGCCGACATGTCGTACTTCTTGCGCTTGAAGTCGACGATTCGATACGACCGCTTATGCCCGCCGCCGATGTGGCGCGTGGTGATGCGGCCGTGATGGTTGCGACCACCCGTCTTGTTCAGGCCTTCGACCAGAACCTTGACCGGGGCGCCTTTCCACAGGTGGCTCTTGTCCACGAGGACAAGGTGCCTGAGGCCTGGCGACGTGGGTCGATAAGTCTTGAGTGCCATACTCGTCGCTCCTTAGACGCTCGTCACGTCGATGGTGTGCCCGTCCTCGAGCGTGACAATCGCCTTCTTCACATCGCTTTGGATCGACACGATGCCGCGAAAGGCCTTCTTCTTGCCCTTGCGCACGAGCGTGTTGACCGCCTTGACCTTGACGGAGAAGAGCTGCTCGACGGCAGCCTTGATCTCCGGCTTCGTCGCCGTGCGGGCGACGTTGAAAATGACCTGATTGACCTCGGAGGCGAAGGTCGCCTTCTCCGTGATGACCGGCGAGCGGATCACGTCGTACGCTTTGATCGACTTGGTCATTTGAACCGTGCCTCCAGCGCGGCAATGGCGGCCTTGGTCAGAACCAGCTTCTTGCGGCGCAGAATGTCATAGACGTTGATGCCTTCGACCGGCAGCACGTCGATGTTCGGGATATTGCGGGCGGCGCGGGCGAAACCGTCGTCCAGGTCGCTGCCATCAATGAAGAGCGCATTGGTAAGGCCGAGCTTGGCAAAGCTGGCCTTGAGCACCTTGGTCTTGCCTTCGGGCACCACGGCCTGATCGAGCACGATAAGCTCGCCGGCCTTGGCTTTGGTCGACAGCGCGTGGCGCAGGGCCAGCGCGCGAACCTTCTTCGGCAGGTCGATGGCATGGCTGCGGGGCTTCGGCCCGTGCGCCTTGCCGCCGCCGCGGAACTGCGGCACCGACTTGTCACCGTGGCGGGCGCCACCGGTGCCCTTCTGCTTATACATCTTCTTGCCGGTGACCGTCACTTCGGACCGGTCCTGGGCATGATGCGTGCCGGCCATGCGGCGCAGCATCTGCCAACGCACCATCCGGTGGAGAAGGTCCGGACGAGGCTCCAGGTTGAAGATCGTGTCGTTGAGCTCGATGTCGCCTGCCGAGGCCGCGTCGAGCGTTGTCATTTCAGCACGCATCACGCCTGCTCCTTCGTCGCTTCGACGACCGCGTCGGCCGCCTTACGGAAGGCGCCGGGTTTCGGCGCCTCCTTCGGCAGCGCCCGCTTAACCGCGTCGCGCACCAACACCCAGCCGCCCTTGGCGCCGGGCACAGCACCGCGCACCAGCACAAGGCCGCGCTCCACATCCGTGCCGACGACCTCGAGGTTGAGCGTGGTGACACGCTCGTTACCCATCTGGCCGGCCATCTTCTTGCCTTTGAACACCTTGCCCGGATCCTGGCGCTGACCGGTCGAACCGTGGCTGCGGTGCGAGACCGAGACACCGTGCGTGGCACGCAGGCCGGCGAAGTTCCAGCGCTTCATCGGGCCCTGGAAGCCCTTGCCCTGGTTGGTGGCACTGACATCCACCCGCTGGCCCTTGACGAAGTGGTCGGCCGTGATAACGGCGCCAACCTCGATCAGGTTCTCCGGCGCCACACGGAACTCGACGATCTGGCTCTTCGGCGCCACCTTGACGCGCGCAAAGCTCTCGCGCTCCGACTTGGTGAGGCGGGCCGCCTTGCGGCTGCCGGCACCGAGCTGGAGCGCGGTGTAGCCATTCTTGTCCTTGGTCATGTGCGCCATGACCTGAACGTTATCGAGCTTCAAGACGGTGACGGGGATGTGCTCCCCGGCTTCCGTGAAGACCCTGGTCATACCGACCTTCTGCGCAATCACACCGGAACGCATGCCGTGCATTCCCTTCCTCGTTCGCCGTCAAGCCCGCCACCGCGCGTTACCGCTGGTCACCGGGCCACGGAGCCAATGCTCAGAGCTTAATCTCGACGTCGACGCCTGCAGCCAGATCGAGCTTCATCAGCGCGTCCACGGTCTGCGGGGTCGGATCCACGATGTCGAGAAGGCGCTTGTGGGTGCGCATCTCGAACTGCTCGCGACTGGTCTTGTCGATGTGGGGAGAGCGGTTCACCGTGAACTTCTCAATGCGCGTCGGCAGCGGGATGGGCCCGCGCACGTCGGCACCGGTCCGTTTAGCGGTGTTGACGATCTCGCGCGTCGAGGCATCGAGAATTCGATGGTCGAACGCTTTCAAGCGGATCCGGATGTTCTGCCCGTTCATGGGTCTCTTGCTCGCCTAGCTTGTTCGTCAACACACGTGTCGCTTGCAGCAACCTATCCGGCTGTTGCGCGCGTCACGAAACGGCGGCAGCGCCAACTGGCGCTGCCTCACGTGGATCACTCCACAATCTTGGTCACGATGCCGGCGCCGACGGTGCGGCCGCCTTCACGGATGGCGAAGCGGACCTGCTCCTCCATGG
>JBJXDZ010000171.1:0-21876 GCA_046154645.1 Hyphomicrobiaceae bacterium | reverse complement strand
ACCTCGCCCGCCTTGTTTCGCGTGGCGGAGATCAGCTGGCTCTCGAACTTCACCGTAACGGTGGCGACGCCGTTCTTGAGTTCGGCACCCACGATATCCGCCTTGTTGATCCCGACGAAGCTCTGGTCGATGACCTCGCCTTTGCGCTCGCGATCCCCGATAGCGGCGTTGAAGCCTTCCATGACCTCCTTGCTGAGAAGGTCCTTGAGCATCCGGCGGTTGCCCTCGGCGAACGCGGTCACGATCATCTCGTAGGCCTGCTTGGCCCCCTGCATGAAATTGGCGGGGTCGAACGCGCCTTCCGCACGCAGGATCGCCAGCAACCCCTGCTCCACGGCCGGATCAGGAGAGAAAGTCTTGAGCTTCTCCTCCGCTTGGGCGAGCGCCGCCTGGTCGGCCGCAGACGCCGCCGCTCCGCCTTCCTCGCCGCCGCGCCGGGGCATGGCCACGACCTTCTGGTTGGCCGCCGCCTGTCGCTCGCGTTCCTGGCGCGCGCGCATCTGCTGGTCGATGCGCGTTTCGTCCTGGTTGGTGCGCTGTCCAAGGACGCTTCGCAGCTTCCAGATCGCGACAATTGCCACCACCAGGGAAATCAACGTGATGAGGTCGATCTTGCCGTCCATTGGTGCTTTCTCGAAAAATGCCACTCGACTAGACTATGTAAGGTCGGAACGGCCTCGACACCAGTGTGTCGGGCGATTATGGCCGCTGTGGCGGATACCGGGCCGTTGCGGCTGCATCGTGTCGTCGACTGGACGCATAGACAACTGCAGGCTCAATGCAGCCGGCGCCTGGGATTCTCGATTACGCCCACTGCGGCCCGCCTGCAATCACAATTCGCTCGAGGGAACCGGCTTCGCATGCATATCGCCCTGATCCTGCTGGGCTTGGCGTTCCCCCTGCTCGAACTTGCCGTACTCATCAAGGTCGGCCAGACGCTCGGCGTTTGGCTGACCATTCTCCTGCTGATCGCCACGGGCGTGGCCGGCGGCCTGATCGTTCAGAGCCAGGGCCTGCAAGCTGCCCGCAGGGCCGCCCAGTCGATGGCCGAAGGCCGCCCACCGATCGAGCCGGTGATCGACAGCTTCATGCTGATGCTGGCCGGCGTCCTTTTGCTCATTCCCGGATTACTGACCGATCTCATAGCCCTGCCACTGCTCGTTCCACCGGTCCGCCGATGGATAGCCCTGTGGGCGCTGCGGCATCTATTCAAGAATGCCGACGTCAGGGTCGAGACCCACGAATGGCGCTCCCCTGGCCGGGACCCCGGAGACGTTGGCCGGCAAGGCCCCCACCCGCGCAGCGGGCCCGGCCCGGTCATCGACGCGGAGTGGGAGCGTGTCGACGACCCCAAGCCGCCGAGCAAACCCGTCGCCGACGACCGCCATCGCAAGTGAGCCCTCTGACGCAGTCCCGCCGCCGCATTGCCCCTGGCCTCTCAATCGTGATAGCCACCCGCCAGCTTCTACACATCAACCACAGGAAATCGGGGCGCACGAATGGCCGACAATCCGCAAGGCAATGGACAGGATCCGCAGCTGCAGGTGCAGGCCCGCGTCGTCGCCCAGTACATCAAGGACTTCTCCTTCGAGAACCCCAGCATCGAGCGGCTTCTGCAAGGCCCCGGCGACGACCCGAACCTGAAGGTCGAGGTCAACGTCAACGCGAGGCCGATGGCCGACAAGCTGTTCGAGAGCTCGATCCACTTCACCGCCAAGGCCGAAAGCAAAGTCGGCGTGATCTACGAGGTCGAGTGCATCTATTCCGGCCTGTTCCACATCGAGAACATGCCGCCGCCGTCGCTGGAGCCCTTCCTGCTGATCAACTGCCCGACTCTGATTTTCCCGTTCCTGCGCCGCCTGCTTGCCGACGTGACGCGCGAAGGCGGCTTCCCTCCGCTGCTGCTCGATCCGATCGACTTCGCCCAGCTCTACATCCAGCGCCAGCAGCAGATGGCGCCCGGCAATGACAACCCGAAGATCGTCTGAGGCAGGCGCCGCATCTCGAATTGATGGACGGTGCGTCGGAGCGAAAGTCGAGCCCCTCGGAGGGGGCGAAGCTTTCGTTCGTGCCCATCGCTAGACTTCTTCGGTGCGCCCGCGAAACCCCATCGCGAGCATGTAGAGCTCGGTAGACTCTTTTCGGCTGGCCGGCGGCTTCACATGCCGCACGACATCGAAGTCGCGCTTGAGATCGGCTAGCAGCTCCCGCTCGGTGCCGCCCTGGAACATCTTGCACAGGAACGCACCGCGCGGCGCCAGCACCTCCCTGGCGAATTGGGCAGCCGTCTCGGCGAGCCCCATGATCCGAAGGTGATCCGTGCCGGTGTGGCCCGTCGTCGGCGCGGCCATGTCCGACAGCACGACATCGGCGCCCCCGTCACGTAGCAGCTCCTTGAGCTTGTCGGGCGCGCCATCCTCGAGGAAATCGAGCATCAAAAGGGTCGCGCCCGCGATGCTGCCCATCTCGAGATAATCGATGCCGATGACCTGGCCACGCCCTTCGACGGCTTTCACCCGGTCGACCGCGACCTGCGTCCAGCCGCCCGGCGCTGCGCCCAAGTCGACGACCCGGTGGCCGGGCTTCAGCAGCTTGTAGCGGTCGTCGATCTCGGTCAGCTTGAACGCCGCGCGCGACCGCATGCCGTCGCGCTTGGCCGCGGCGACATAAGGGTCGTTGAGCTGGCGTTCGAGCCAACGCTGTTGCGACGGCGTACGTTGGCGGCCAGTCTTCAGCTTGACGCGCATATTGCGCTCGCCGCCGCGAAGTCCGGGCGACCCGCCTTTGCCGCTTTTGCTGCCTTTGCCGCCAGATGGAGGCTTTGCCATCGTGGGCCTGCTTTCGCTTCTTCAGTTGCGGCGACCGGCATTGCGGTCCTGGAAGTGACCGTCGGCCGCCATGAGAGTGGCTAATATTCCCTCGCGCAGACCCCTGTCGGCCACCCGCAACCGCCGTGCCGGCCACATGCGCAGCAGAGCTTCGAGGATGGCGCAGCCCGCCAGCACGAGATCGGCGCGTTCCCGCCCGATGCAAGGCTCTGCGACGCGCTGCTCGAAGGTGCGGTTGAGAAGGCCCTGTGTGACCGCCCGCACGTCCGGCGTCGCGAGCCAGCAGCCGTCGACGCGGTTGCGATCGTAGCGCGGCAGCCCGAGCAGGATCCCGGCGATCGTGGTCACCGTGCCCGACGTTCCCAGCAGATGGACGCGCCCCTTGGCGATCTGCTCGGTCATCCGGTGTTGCGCCTCGAACGGCTCGATCAGCCGCGTGACCGAGGCAACCATCGCCTCGAAGCTCTCCGGCGTCACATTGCGGCCATCGAACTTCTCGGCCATCGACACTACGCCGATCGGCAGCGAGGTCCACGCGGAGATGCAGGTGTGCGCATCCAGGCGATCCGCAAGCGAGCGCCGCCAGTAGCCCTGCCGCCGCGCCAGATCGAGCCAGATCAGCTCGGACGAGCCACCGCCGATGTCGAACACCATGGCATGGTCGCAGTCCAGATCGATCAGCGAGGCGCACCCGCACACGGCGAGCTTCGCCTCCTCCTCGCGCGACAGGATCTCGATGTCGAGCCCGAGCTCTTGGCGCACGCGGTCGATGAAAGCGGGCCCGTTGCTGGCAACGCGGCACGCTTCCGTGGCGACGAGCTTCGCGCTGGAAACATTCTGCCGGTTGATCTTGGTGTTGCAGACCCGCAGCGCCTCGATCGCACGGGCCATCGCGGTCTCCGACAGCAGGCCGGTCGCGGTGACGCCCTCGCCCAGCCGGACGATACGAGAGAAGGCATCGATCACGTGAAAACCGCGTCGCGTTGGTCGCGCGATCAGCAGCCGGCAATTGTTGGTGCCCAGATCCAGCGCTGCATAGACCGATGGGTCGCCAGAGCGTGGCGCACCGGAGGTGGAACCGGCTGGCGAGCCCGCAGATGAACCCGAATGTGGCTGTCCTCGGCTGCCAGATCCGCTGTTACTCGATCCCTCGGATCGAACAACGGAGTCTGAGCGCCCGGGACGGCGATCGTCGTCACGCCCCTGCAAGGTAGGTCTCCGGCGCCTGGCAATATGCAGCTAGCGCGTTGGTGGTCTTGAACACACTCTATCAGGTCGCACCGCGGGGTAAAGCGCTGCTTTCGAGGACGAACCTGTTGCCGCCGGGTCAACGCGCTGCCGCTGCGAGATAGTTGACGTCGGTATCGGACGACAGCGACCAGCTGTCCCGCAGCGGGTTGTAGACCATACCCTTGGCTGGCCCCAGCCGCATGCCCGCCGCCGCGACGTGCCGCTCGAGTTCGGCGGGCGTGATGAAACGATCCCACTGATGCGTGCCGACGGGCAGCCATCTCAACACGTATTCCGCGCCGACGATGGCGAGCGCGAACGACTTCAAGGTGCGGTTTATCGTCGACAGCACCATGATCCCGCCGGGCGCGACAACGGCCGCACAGCTCGTCAGGAACGCCGCCACGTCCGGCACGTGCTCGACCACTTCCAGGCACACCACCGCATCGAAGAATTCGCCGGCCGCAACGAGCTCCTCGACCGTCGCCACGCGATAGTCGATGCCCAGGCCCTGCGGCTCGGCGTGCGCGATCGCCGCTTTGATGTTGGCTTCTTTGGGCTCGATCCCCGTGACCTTCGCCCCCATCCGCGCCAGCGGCTCCGAGATCAGGCCACCGCCACAACCGATGTCGAGCACACGCAGGCCGGCGAGCGGTTTCATGCCCACACCATCGAGCTTGAAATGCTCTTTCAGGCGATCGCGCACGAATTCCAGCCGCACGGGCCCGATCTGATGCAGCGGCCGGAATTTACCTTTCGGGTCCCACCAGTCGGCGGCAAGCGCTGCAAAGCGGGCAAGCTCGGCGTCGTCGAGCGTCGGCCGTTTGCCGCCGCTTGCCGCGCCGGAGCCGGGATTCGTCGAAGTCGTGCCGCCGGTGTTCATGATCCATGAGATCGGCAGACGGCGCGCCGATGTCAATGCGGCGCGGGCGACGCATCGCCCCGCCTTGGCGTCGCGGCGCCGGCCTCACACCACCAGCTGGAACAGCGTCGTCGTCTCCATGTCGTCGCCGGTCCAAGACTTGATCGAGGCCTCGATCGTCCCGACGTAGGTCGGAACGCCGTCCTTGAGCACCATCGGCCGGTCGTGGCCGGGCAGCACGATCGTGCCCGGCTTTTTGCGCCAATGGCTCCAGATCATCTCGACGGACGCAGCACTGATCTTCTTGTCGTAGCTCGCATCGGTGTCGCGCGAGACGAGTTCGGCCCGGTTCTTCGCACTGTCCCCGGTGAAGATCAGGTCGTGCTCCCTGCCCTCGAGCACGAACACGAGGCAGCCCGGCGTGTGCCCCGGCGCAAGATGCGCCGTAAGGCCGGGCCACACCGCCTCGCCGTCCTCGATCTTGCGGCATGTCGGCCAGGCGTCGAGCTTCTCGACGTAGAACTCCGGCACCGCGTTCTCGCCCCACGGCAGCTTGCGCGCCCAGTCCATCTCGGCCGCCCCGATCACGATCCGCGCGTCCTTGAACATCACCCAGTTGACCGAGTGGTCGTGGTGGCAATGCGTGAGCACGAGATCCGTGACATCGGACGGCTTCAGCCCGCGCTTGGCCAGCCGCTCCCGGATCAGCGGGCGATAGCCGAACGGCCCGGTGTCGATCAGCGCCACCCGCCCCTTGCCGCGGATCAGCGCCAGCGTGCTCCATCCGAGCCCACCATGGCAGATCGACTTGCCCGGATAGCCCTGCACAACGATGTCGATGTCATAGTCGCCGATGCGCATTTGGCTACCTTTCTGAATTTGCGTCATCCTGGACAAGCGAGGCCTCTAAAGGCCGAGCGCAGATCCGGGACCCGGCACAAAGAGCGCGCGGGACGGGGGCAGTTTAAGTGCTCCGCACGAATTTTTCGCTGGATCCCGGATCTTCCTCGGCGCCACACCGCGGCTCCTCCTCCGGGATGACGGCGTTTTTACTCCGCCGCGTCCTTGGCCGCCACCGGCATCGCCTTCGTATCCGGCGCGACCTTCGAGGCCCCCGGCCACTCCAGGTGCGAGATGTCGAACACGACGTTGTCGGGCCCACGGAACTTGATCTCCCAGTGCGCCGTCTTCGGCATGTCCTCGGGCCGCGTGATGTTGGGCGCACCGTGCGCCTCGATGTGCGGCGTCCAGGCGGCGGGATCGTCGACCACGAACCCGATGTGATGCAGCCCCTGGTAGTCGAGCCCCACGCCGGTCTGGTCCTTGCCGAACTTCAGGATCGCGATCGAGATGTGGCCGTCGGTCAGCACCACCGTCGACGGCCGCGGCGCATCCTCGACCACGCCCGGCGGCAGGTTGAACCGCGCGACCTCCGTGAGGCCCATCGCCTGCTTGTAGAATTCCGCCGTCTTCGACGGGTTGTCACTCGAAATGGCGATATGCCGGATCTGGGCCATGACGTTTCCTCGCGGGCTGGCTCGACGCTGCGCCGCAGTCTCTCAGGCCCGCCACGACACGTCAAACGCCGCGACTATTCGAGCTTGATCGCCAGTTCCTTGATCAGCCGCCCCCAGCGCTGCCGCTCCTCGGCGATCAGATCCGCGAACTCCGCCGCCGTCGAGCCGACCGAATCGGTAGCGATCGCGCCGAGCCGCTCGCGCAGCGACGGATCGCGCGACGCTTCCCGCGCATCGGCCTCGACCTTGGCGATGATCGCGGCCGGCGTTCCCGCCCGCGCCATGATGCCAAACCACGCCGTCGCCTCGTAGCCCGGCACTGCCGTCGCAACGGGCACGAGATCGGGTGCGGGCGGATGCACTTTCGCCGACGTGACGCCAAGGCACTTCACCGTGCCCGCGCGCACCTGCGGCAGCGACGATGAGATATTGTCGACCAGAAGATCGATGTTGCCGGAGATCAGATCGTTCATGGCGAGGCCGCCGCTGCGATAGGCAAGCCCGGTCATCTCGATGCCCGCCATCCGCTTCAACAGCTCGCCTGTCATGTGCGTCGCCGTGCCCGGACCGTTATGCCCCCAGGTCAGCTTGCCCGGATTGGCCTTGGCGAAGGCGATCAGCTCCGCCGCTGTGTTCGCCTCCAGCGACTTCTTGGCGAGCACCAGCGCCGGCGCGATCGCCGTCAGCGATACCGGCACGAGGTCGTTTGGCGGATCGTAGTTGAGCTTGGGGTAGAGGAACTGGTTGGTCGCGACCGCCGGCGAGGTGAACAGGAATTGCGAGCCGTCAGCCGGCCCCTTGGCCACCCGCTCCATGCCGATGTTCGCCCCGGCCCCGCCGAGGTTCTCGATCACCACGGGACTGCCCCAGCGGCTCGACAGCCGCTCCGAGATCAACCGGCCGATGACATCCGTCGCGCCCCCCGCCGCGAACGGCACGACCATCTTGACCGACTGTCCCGCAGGCCAAGCGGCAGTCTGCGCGTCTGCGAGGCGCGCGGAGAGACCTGTAGCCAGGCCCGTCGCAAGGCCACCGAGCGTCACCGCCCGGCGTGTAGGGGTATGCATTTTTGTTTCCTGCCCGTTTTGACGTTAACGCATCCTGCCTACACGTTCGGCGTGTCCGCCACCACGATCGGCGCAACACCGACACGCATCGCGGCCGCGTCGAGGCTCTTTCGCTCGACCGGCCCGACCGGCACGCCGGACACGCGCCGCGCCTTCTCCAGCCGCTGCTCGCGCTCGCCCGGCATCAGGATCTCGTCGAAGCCTTCCGCCCTGGGCGCGCCGCGGACCGCCGTCACGAGACGGTCCATGCGCGCGCGATAATCCTCGAGCGACACGAACAGATCGGGCTTCATCGCCATGAAGAAGTGCCCCACGTCCTGCGGCCGGTCGTAGTCGGAGAACTGGTTGCCGACGCCACCCGCGTGGCCAGCGCCCGCGATCACACCGCCGAACAGGTCCATCAACATGGCGAGGCCCGAGCCTTTATAGCCGCCGATCGGCAGCACGACGCCGGTATCGGCCGCACCGGGATCGGTCGTCGGCCGTCCCTCGGCGTCGAGCGCCCAACCTAGCGGGATCTTCTCGCCGCGCCGTCCGGCCTTGCGGATTTTCCCGCGCGCAGCGACGGCGAACGACAGGTCCAGCACGTAAGGGTCGAGCTCGCCGCCCGGCGCGCCGCAGGCGAACGGGCTCGTCCCCAGCATCGCCTTGCGCCCGCCCCACGGCGGCATCGCCGGCGAGGCATTCGAATAGACCTGCGCGACGAAGCCCGCCTCGACCGCGCGCAGCACGTACGATGCCGCCATGCCGAAGTGCGTCGAACGCCGCGCCGCGACGATGCCGATGCCATGCGCGCGCGCCATCTCGATCGCCGCGTCGATGGCCTTCATCCCGACCACGAAGCCGAAGCCGTTCTGGCCGTCGAGGCCCGCTGCCACCGACGTCTTCTTCTCCAGCGCCAGCTCGGGCCTTGGATTGATAAGCCCCTTGTCGACCCGCCCCAGATAGTGCGGCAGATACTGGATCCCGTGGGTGTCGACGCCGCGAAGATCGGCCCTGACGAGGCAATGCGCGACGATCTTCGCGTCGGCCTCGGGCAGCTTGTGCGCCATCAGCAGGCGCACGGCGAACGCCGTGGCCTGTTCGACGCTGGCCCATACGGTGCCGGGCGCGGGCGGATCGATCTTCTCGGTCATGCTGATTTTCGTCTCTGCTGAATTGAATGGGCCACGGCCGCGCGAGAGGACTGACTATGCGTGGCCTTCGAGCTTCCCGGCATCGAAGCCGCCAAGCGATCGGGCTTCCCATATTGCGACGACCACAAGCACGATCGCCGTACCGATGCCAAGCCCCAGAGGCGAAAAGGCGCCACCGGCCAGAGCCAGCCCCGCCAGCATCGCGCAACCGCCGACATGCGACAGTGGCGGCCAGCCCGCGGTTATCCATTTGAAGATGAGGTTTCCGGCCAGGAACAGCGCAGGCCCGCCGACGACCACCGCGACGGTCTTTGCGTCCGATGCACCGTGCGGATGCTTGAGGATCGACTCGTCGGCCACCGCACTCACGATCACGCCCGCCACCAGCAGGATGTGCACATACGTGTAGGCGAGCCGCGCAATCCGCCCTGGATCCGCGCTGTGCCCCGCCATGTGCCGCGCCCGCTCCGCGCCGATGTGGAAGTAGATCCACCACATGGCGATGCTGCCGACCACAGTACTGATGAAGGCGGCGACGACGCTGAGATCCCACTTCAGCGTCGCGAACGTCGCCCCGGTCACCAGGATCGATTCGCCCAGCGCAATGATCATGAAGAGGCCGCAGCGCTCGGCCATGTGATCACCCGAGACATCCCAGTCGGTCGTCGACGAACGGCCAAGGCCAGGCACCCAGAATGCGATGGCTGGTGACATGAACTCGACCAGCATCGCGACGCCCCAGACCCAAAGGCGCATCGTCGGATCGAGAAACGCGCCCCCGATCCACAGCACGCCGCCGAGCATCTGCCAGGCCGTGATGCGCTGGAAGTTGCGATAGTTCGATGGCCGAGGCCCTTTCAGCACCCAGAGCATGAACAGGCAGCGCCCCACCTGCAGGCACACATACGCCAGCGCAAACGTCAGGGCGCGGTCCTCGAACGCCCTGGGCAGCGACGCCGACATGACGAGCCCGGCGAACATCAGCGCAAACAGCAGCAGCCTGACGGCCGTCTTGTCCGGATCGAGCCAGTTGGTCGCCCAGGCCGTGTAGACCCATGCCCACCAGACGGCGATGAGCAGCAATGTCGCCTGCAACACGCCGACCAGATCGAGATGGGCGAGCAGCGCGTGCGAAATCTGCGTGATCGCGAAAACGAACACCAGATCGAAGAACAACTCGACAGACTTGACCTCGCTGGCGGCCGGTCCTCCTTCTTGCCTTACCCTCAAAAGCCCGCGCGTATCGCTCATCTCGCCCCCGATGAATGTTGTTCCCGCGCCTTGGCCGGCTTCAAGCGCCACGGCGTGCGATAAGCCAAGCCAGCGCTGCCGGGACGCCGAAGACCACGAGCGCAATCGGCGCCTCCTGCGCGACGGTATAGCCCGCGTGCGAGACGCCGACCCACATGTTGATGAGCGCTCCGACGAGCCACACTGGAACAAACCACATGGCCCACACAGCCGTGCGCACGCCAGAGAGGCGTCCCAGGATCGCAAAAGCAGCCAGCAGTGCAAACCCAACACCGATGATCACGGCGGTATGCATGGTCACATCCTTGGGACGGTTATGGCGTCCACAAAAAATGCAACGATCCCACGACAATTGCCAAACGAAAAGAGCCGGACCCTTTCGAGCCCGGCCCCTGCGATTGTCGAGAAGGTGTCTGACCCGGAGGGTCCGACGCCAAAGTCAGTCCCTCAGTGCGCCAGCACCGCGAGCAGCAGCAGCGCCACGATGTTGGTGATCTTGATCGCCGGGTTGACGGCGGGACCAGCGGTGTCCTTGTAGGGATCGCCGACCGTGTCGCCGGTCACCGACGCCTTGTGCGCGTCGGAGCCCTTCATGTGCTTGACGCCGTCCTTGTCGACGAAGCCGTCCTCGAAGCTCTTCTTCGCGTTGTCCCATGCGCCGCCGCCCGAGGTCATCGAGATGGCGACGAAGAGGCCGGTGACGATCACGCCGAGCAGCATCGCGCCGACGGCCGAGAACGCCGCGTTCTTGCCTTCGAGCCCACTGCCGGCCACGTAATAGATCACGATGTACAGCACAATCGGCGACAGCACCGGCAGCAGCGACGGGATCACCATCTCTCGGATCGCCGACTTCGTGAGAAGATCGACGGCGCGCGCGTAGTCGGGGCGATCGGTGCCCTTCATGATGCCCGGCTTCTCCTTGAACTGCCGGCGGACTTCCTCGACGATCGAGGCCGCAGCACGACCCACGGCCGTCATGGCGATGCCACCGAACAGGTAGGGCAGCAGGCCGCCGAACAGGAGGCCCATGACGACGTAGGGGTTCGAGAGACGGAAGTCGACGTCGAGCTTGTGGAACATCGAGGCGGGCGTGTTAGCCGCCAACTCGATGAAGTGCTTGAGATCCTCATTGTAAGCCGCAAACAACACCAGTGCGCCGAGGCCGGCTGAACCGATGGCATAGCCCTTGGTGACGGCCTTGGTGGTGTTGCCGACGGCGTCGAGTGCGTCGGTGGTCTTGCGGATTTCCTTCGGCAGACCCGCCATCTCGGCAATGCCGCCGGCGTTGTCCGTGACCGGACCAAAGGCGTCGAGTGCCACCACGAAGCCCGCCAGTGCCAGCATGCTCGACACCGCAATGGCGATACCGAACAGGCCCGCCAGCTTGAAGGTGATGGCAATGCCCGCGATGATGATCAGCGCCGGCAGCGCCGTCGCCTCGAGCGAAACGGCGAGACCCTGGATGACGTTAGTGCCGTGACCGGTGACCGAGGCCTGGCTGATCGAGCGAACAGGACGATAACCGATGCCGGTGTAGTACTCAGTCACGACGATGATCAGCGCCGTGATGGCGAGACCAACGACGCCGCACCAGAACAGATCCATGCCGGTGAAGGGCTGGATGCCGGGCGCCTGGAACACGGTCGCCATGCCGAGCAGGCGCTCGGTGATCGGGTAGAGGGCGATCAGCGACAGCACGCCGGTGACGATGAAGCCCTTATAAAGGGCGCCCATGATCGAGTTGTTGGCGCCGAGCTTGACGGCAAAGGTGCCGATGATCGACGTCACGACGCAAGCGGCGCAGATGGCCAGCGGATACAGCATGAGGCTGGCGACGACGGCCTGGCCCTTGAAGTAAATTGCGGCCAAAACCATGGTCGCGACTACGGTCACGGCGTAGGTCTCGAACAGATCGGCCGCCATGCCGGCGCAGTCACCGACGTTGTCGCCGACGTTGTCGGCAATGGTGGCCGGGTTGCGCGGATCGTCCTCGGGGATGCCGGCTTCGACCTTGCCGACAAGATCACCGCCGACGTCGGCACCCTTGGTGAAGATGCCACCGCCGAGACGGGCGAAGATGGAGATCAGCGAAGCGCCGAAACCGAGCGCGACCAGCGAGTCCAGAACCGTGCGGTCCGTGGGATTGAAGCCGCGGCCGGCGGTCAGGAAGGCGTAATAGACGGCGACGCCGAGCAGCGCCAGACCCGCCACCAGCATGCCCGTGACGGCACCGGCGCGGAAGGCCATGGACAGGCCTTCACCGAGCGACTGGGTGGATGCCTGCGCGGTGCGGACGTTGGCGCGCACGGAGACGTGCATGCCGATGAAGCCCGCGAGGCCCGACAACACGGCGCCAATCAGGAAGCCGATGGCCACATAGCCGCCTAGACGCGAGAAGGCGAGGAAAACGAAGATCACGGCACCGACGATGCCGATGGTCATATACTGGCGCTTCAAGTAGGCCTGTGCGCCCTCCTGAATGCTGGCTGCGATCTCCTGCATGCGTGCATTGCCCGGATCTGCGGCCAACACGGACCGGATGGTCCATGCGCCGTAGACGAGCGACAGCAAGCCGCCGAGGATGATCGCCCACATCACTGTTGTCATGGATTTGAGCTCCCCCAAATGTTGAGTGCCCGGTCGCCAAGGCGGAAACGCTGAAGTGAGGAGCCATAGACACACCACTATGGCTCGTCGCCCGCACAAGGCCCGAGATTCGCGGCCGGACCATGCCCCAATAGGTGCGCCGTTGCAACACGAGACGGCAAGACTTTGGTGAGGCGTGTCGTTTCAAGGGTTAACGCAGGCCGCTCGGCCACATGATGCGCCGCACCATGTTGGATGGACAATCGCCGTACATCAGAAATGATCCCAGCCACTGCGGACCAGCGTCAGCGGCGCGCCAGCGGCATCGAGAAGCTCGACGCCCGATCCGGCTCTGAACGCACCAATCGCGGTGACGGCGACACCATCACGTTGCGCGGCGGCTTCGAACGCTGCGGCGTTCTCGGGCGCCACTGCGGCAAGCACCTCGTAGTCATCACCTGAAGCGAGCACGTCCTGCCAATGCTTGGGTGCTGCTGCAACCGCCGTGCGCACAACTGGCAGCATTGGCACGTTCGCCACTTGGACAATCGCCCCACAGCCGCTTGCCCTGCACATGCGGTCGAGGTCTTTTGCGAGTCCGTCGGAGAGATCCATGGCCGCCGCGGCATGCGCACGCAGCGCGCCGCGAAGTCCCAGTCGGGGCTGTGGCCGCATATAGGCGTCGAGCGCCGCGATCCAGGGTTGGCTGCGGTCGTCGGCAATGCCCCAAGCATCGAGCAGACCCAGCGATCGATCGCTGCGGATGGCGAGCCCGATCGCCGCCGATCCGAGCGCGCCCGTGACATAGATGAGATCCCCCGGTCGCGCCGTGCCTCGCCGCACCATCAGTCCCGTCGGCACCTCGCCGAAGACGGTGATCGAGATGGTGATGGGGCCGGGCCGACGATCGGTGTCACCGCCGATCAGGTGCATGCCGAACGCTGCTTGTGCCTCGCTGAGCCCGTTTGCAAACCGCTGCATCCAGTCGCGTGTCGGCGGCATCGGAAAACTCAGCGCCATCAGGTAAGCGCGGGGCACGGCGGCCTTGGCGGCAAGATCGGAGACGTTCACGGCCAGCGCCTTCCAGCCGATATGCTCCGGCGCGTCGTCGGCGAAAAAATGCACGCCTTCGGCCACGGGATCAGTTTTCACGATCAGATCGTGGCCGGGCGTCGGCGTGATTGCAGCGCAGTCGTCCTTCAGGCCATAAGCGCCGGGATAGCCAGCCGCCAGCGGCGCCAGAAAATGCTGGATGATGGCTTCCTCGCCGTGACTGTCATTATCGCTCGACATCGCTGGTATCCTGCCGACGCGGCACCGTCTGTCGCGTTTCGCAGACCTTAGCGAGAGCTTGGCGCGAGGTCACGGCTCATGGTCGTCTCGCATTCACAGAAGTGTCAGGCAGTCTTGCTAAGCCGCCGCCATGGGTAGCTGTCCAGCCTGGTGCTTCGGGCAGTCGCTCGCTGGATTGCGAGGTGGCCCTGATGCCATCGCTGGCCGATAAGCCAAACGTCGTTGGTGCGCGCGAAGGCAGCCCGTCCGACCAGTCCTGGCCGATGCCCGTGGCTGAGTTCCTGGCTGGAGCGCATCTTGAGGCGGCCGACATACTGCTGATACGGCAGCGGCGAAGCCTGTTTACAGCCGCCGTGCAGATTCTGACGGGCGGATACTTTTCCAAAGCCTCCATGGTGTTCCTGACACCTCATCGCGATGAGGAGTTCACGCGCCACTTCGTCATCGAGGCTGGCTTCAAGGGTGTCGACCTCACCGAGCTTGCCAGCTATCTCGGAAATCGGAGCCGTCGTTACCATATCGGCGTCGTGAGGTTTGAATCAGCATGGTTCACCCTCGACCAACGCCATCATGTGCGCGCCCACATGCTCACCCAAATCAAGGCTCGCTATGATTTCCAGCGACTGTTTCACAACCTGCTGGTCTCCCTCGATCGATCGGGTTTTGTCTTGCTCCGGCTCTTTCTGGGGCCTCGGCGCGCGTATCTGCGCATGACCAATGCTCGTCGCCGGCGCTCGCTCGATCGGTTCATCGGACCGGGCTTCGTGCAATGGAGCTATCGCACGACGATCCAGCAGCAAATCGAGGATGGCCACCTGCCGCCATCCGTTCTGGATGAATTGGTGTTCTGCGATAACCTCCTCGAACCCGACCGGAATGGCCGGCTGCCTGAGATCGACGAGGACGATCTCCTGAGCACGACGGCAGATGACATGGCCCGCTCGCGCCGCCTCGTGTGGAAATATGCCATTGTCGACGGCCTGGCGCATCGCGCTCAAAGCTTCGCCGAATTCCAGCAGATCGTCAGTGAGGCGCGCCAGCGGCGGCGCGCCACATCTCAACCCGCCTCGCCGTTGCGGCAAGCGCAGGAGACGTGACAGTGATTGCCGAACGCAGGGGTGCCCGGCCCAAGTCCGTCAACATGGACGCCGCGGAAGCGCCAGCCGTCGCCGGACCCTTGTCGATCAAGGAGTTCCTCGACGTTGGCTATCTGCAGTGTGCCGACGTCATTCTGGCGCGCAACGAATGGAGCCTGTCATCCTGGATCATTCGCCAGGCAACCGACTCCAACTTTGCCCATGCGGCCATGATCTTTCTGCAGCCCGAGCGGCCCTACGGATGGCGATCGACATATCTGATCGAAAGCGTCTTCGCTGGTGTCGATGTGACGGATCTCGACGACTACTTCACGCTGCCACGAGCTTCGGTGGCTGTGAAACGGCTCAATCGAGATTGGTTCGACGATGCATTACGGCGTCGCGTGCGTAGCCGAATGCTCGACGATATCAAGGCTGAGTACGATTTTCCCACCATGTTGCGGCTCGGCCGTCAGGCACTTTTCGGTGTCCAGCGCATGTTGCTCGGCCACAAGCGCGCCGTGCTGCGGCGACATGCCAAAGGCCTCGACGCACCGAAGGAATTCATCTGCTCCGGGTTCATTCAAAGCGGATATGTGCGCGCATTCACGCAGCTGGTCGGCGAAGGGCGCGTTCCCGCATCCGGTTTCGGCGACGTCATTTTCGACGCTGAGATCAGGAAACGCCTACGCCTCGACGACAGCGGCCGGGCCGAAGCCGACCGAGCGCAAGAAGTTCAGAGGCTTGTCGGGCAGGTGCAATCCGAGCTCCTGGCCGTCACGCCGCGGGATATCGAACTGCACGAGGCCTTCGATTGGGTCTATGTGCTCACCGGCGGCAAGGCGTATCCCGTCCATGGTGGCTACGCCGAAGTTTGCGAGCTCTTGCAGTGCCGACCCGTCAACCGATGAGGGGGCAGGTGAAGCGCGGCCAAGGACGACGCGACAGCTCGGCTCAGCCTGTTGTCGTCGCGACGGCGCAGAAATGCAGCCAATTTCCGAATGGGTCTGTCACGCTGATCTCGCGCGTTCCCCAAGGTGTGGCTTCGATACCGGGCTTGGCATAGCGGTAGTCATGCGCCCGCATCTCAGCGTGCAGTCCATCGATGTCGTCAACAGCGATACGCAGCGCCGAGCCTGGTGATGCGTCGCCGTGATGCTCGCTCAGGTGCAGCTCGCAGCCATCACGCTGGACACCCAGGTAGAGCGGGAAGTTATCTCCGAAGCGATGTTCGAATTTGATCTTGAAGCCGAGGAAATCCAGGTAGAACTCGCGTGCCTTAGCAACATCGAAGATGCGCAGAATGGGAACGGGGGCCTGCATGCGCATTGCCATGGTTCGTCACTTCCGCTGCCAGATGATGCGATGAAAGCGCGGCGTGTCCGGCGAGAAATCCGGCCCGGTGAGGATCAACCTGCGGCCGTCGAGGTGCACATTGCGGGTCGATGTGATGCCGATCAGGGCCGGATTGGTTGCAACTTCGATAGCGTGAAACACCGCCTCACCCTTGACCTCGTAACGGCCGGCATAGGCGAAACTGTCGTCGTAGGCCTGCGCTTTCTCGGCGGCATTGCCGGTTGCGAACGGCTGGCGACTGGCCCGGCACAAGGTCGCGCTCATATGGCCGTCGGGCGTATACAGGATGTAGCCGAGGGCGTTGCTGCCAAGCGGGTACTCCGCCGGTCGCCCGTCTTCATAGACGAGCGACCAGCTCTCGAGTTGCCAGCCGCCAATCAGGTCTCTTGCGGTCACAGACATGCCAACCTCTGGTCCGAATTTCCGCCCCGAGGTCAGCATGTCCAGGCGCCGCTGCCAATCCCCAAGTGGGATTGGAGGCCCGCAAATCAGCTGACCTTGCGTCAGTTCTTCTTGGTCGACTTCGGCGGCTGGTCAGAGATCATGTCGGCGCGCTCGTCGTCCGTGAAGCCGCCCGACATCGCTTCCATCTGCGGGCTGGCCGACGCCATGTAGCGCGCTTCACGTGACTTCATCGAGCGCATGGACGCCACCGCGGCACGCTTGTCGAAGGAGGCCACATTGCCCGCCGAGAGGCCGAGGGAACGCGCCTGCAACCAGGCATCGTGGTCGGCACCCAGATACAGGATCAGCCAGCCGTCCTCCTTCTGTTTGCGATCGAGCAGGGCCTTGATCGTTTCCTTCGTGTATTCGCGCGACGCATTCTCGAGCCCGTCGGTCATGATCGCGAGTACGCGGCGCTCGTTGCTGTCGGTTCCTTTGTCGAGCAAGGCCACGCCATGACCGACCGCATCGAGCAGCGGTGTCGAGGCGCGCGGCTGATATTCGTCCGGCTGCAACTCGGCGCAGGACTGGGCCGGCGCCCGATCACGGATGACGTCGATTGATTGGCTGTCGAAAATGATGAGGCTGATGCGCGCATCGACCGACGCATCGGCTTTGGTCTGGCGCAGGTAGCTGTTGACGGCGCCAATGGCGTCTGTCCGGCAATCTTCCATGGAGCCGGAGCGATCAAGAACGATGCAGGCGTGCAATTGCTTGGACATAAGCGATACCTTTCTCGGCTAGGCCGGCAAAAGCGCCGGAAATCGCGACATGGGTATCGATTATGGCCAAGGCGTGTTCGCGAGCATTGCCCGCGAAAGGCCGACTCAATGCAAGCCCGCTGCCGCGATGATCTCCGACCGACGCGCGATGGCCCAACTATAGTTGGCCGGCCACATGGCGGCGTTCGGGTCGCAGCCCAGGGACTCGGCCGCCTTCAGCGCCCAGAACGGGTCGTACATCATCTCGCGGCCAACGGCGACGAGGTCGGCGCGGCCCTCCTGCAGGATGGCTTCGGCCTGCTTGCCCGAGATGATGACGCCGACGGCCATGGTCTTGATGCCGGAGTCGCGGCGGATGCGCTCGGCGTAGGGCACCTGGAAGCCGGGTGGGCGCTCGGCGCGCGTCTTCAAGGCTTGCCCCGTGTCGCTCGAGCGAAAATGCGGCGCGCCTGCGATGCCGCCGGCGGAGCAGTCGACCACGTCGACGCCGCGCGCCTTCAGTTCTTTGGCCAGCGCCACCGAGTCCTCGACGGTCCAGCCGTCGGCGGGGCCATCGACCGCGGATATGCGCATGAACAGCGGCAAGTCGGCGGGCCAGGCCGCACGGACCGCCGCCGCCACTTCGAGGGCAAACCGCATGCGGCCGGCGCGGTCGCCGCCATAGGCGTCGTTGCGCTTGTTCGACAAGGGCGAGAGGAACGAATGGATCAGATAGCCGTGGGCGCCGTGGATCTCGAGCACCTGGAAACCGGCTTTCGCGGCGCGGGCTGCGGCCGCGGCAAAGGCCGCAACCACGGTCTTGATGTGCGCCTCGGTCATCGGCGTTGGCGTGGGCCAATTGGCGGCCACCGGATCGGCGGTCGGGCCGATCACCTGCCAGGGTGGCTGGCCCGACGCGGCATCCTCCGGCAGCAGAGGCTTGCCAGCGCCCCACGGCGGCTGCACGGAGGCCTTGCGGCCAGCGTGGGCGATCTGAATGGCTGGGACAGAACCGAAGGCCTTGATCTGCTCGACGATCGGGCGGTAGGCCTCGGCCTGGGCGTCATTCCAGAGGCCGCAGCAGCCGTGGGAGATGCGTCCCTCGGGCAGCACGGCGGTGGCCTCGGTGAAGACGAGGCCGGCACGGCCGCGCGCGAAGGTGGTCAGGTGCGAGAAGTGGAAGCCGTTGGCCAGTCCATCCTTGGCCGAATACATGCAGAGCGGCGACACCGCGATCCGGTTCGGCAGGGTCACGGAGCGGATGGTCAGCGGGGTGAAAAGTAACGGCATCGACACGAGTGCGGTCCTTCCTGTTGGCGCGCGGCCATCGTGCGCGAGGCATGGCCGCGGATTGCTTCATAGTTCGGGGTGCCCGGCTGGTTTCAGCCGGCGTTGACGAGTTGCACAATCGCGTCGCCGAGTTCCTTGCACATGGCCTTGCCGCCCTGGTCGCGGGTGCGGATGTCGGTATCCTTGAACAGCTTCTCGATCGCCTTGACGATCGCGTCCGCCGCATCCTTGTGGCCCAGGTGCTCGAGCATCATGGCGCCGGACCAGATCTGGCCGATGGGGTTCGAGATGCCCTGGCCAGCGATGTCGGGCGCCGAGCCATGTACCGGCTCGAACATCGAAGGGTAATCCTTCTCGGGGTTGATGTTGGCGCCGGGCGCAATGGCAATGGTGCCGGTGGTGGCGGGACCGAGATCGGAGAGAATGTCGCCGAACAGGTTGGAGCCGACGATGACGTCGAACCAGTGCGGGTTGCGCACCAGATGGGCGGTGAGGATGTCGATGTGGAATTGGCTGGTCTTGGCCTTCGGGAATTCCTTGGCGATGGCCGCGAAGCGCTCGTCCCAATAAGGCATCGAGATCGAGATGCCATTCGATTTGGTGGCGGAGACCACCTCGTTGCGCTTCCTCGTTGCCGCCAGATTGAAGGCATAGCGCATGACGCGGTCGCAGCCGCGCTTGGAGAAGATCGCCTGCTGCACCGCCATCTCGTAATCGGTGCCTTCGTACATGCGACCGCCGACCGAGGAATACTCGCCCTCATTGTTCTCGCGCACGACCCAGTAGTCGATATCGCCTGGCTTGCGGCCGGCCAGCGGACACTGCACGCCCTCGAACAGGCGGACAGGGCGCAGATTGATGTACTGCTGGAAGTTGCGGCGGATCGGGATCAGCAGGCCCCACAGCGAGACGTGGTCGGGGACGCCCGGAAAGCCGACGGCGCCGAGATAGATCGCGTCGTGCTTCTTGATCTGGTCGAGGCCGTCGTCCGGCATCATTTTGCCGGTTTTCTTGAAGGTCTCGCAGCTCCAGCCGAAATGGTCCCACTTGAAGGCAATATCGAACTTGCGGCCGACCGCCTCCAGCACCTTGATGCCCTCGGGCACCACCTCGTTGCCGATGCCATCGCCCGGAATGACGGCGATCTTCAAGGTGTTGGATTTCTTGGCTGCGGCCTTGGCCATGGTCGTGCGTCTCCTCGGACGTGGGCGGGGTCTGTTGCCGGACCCTCGGGTTTCTGGGGCAGATTGCGGCGAGTGTTGTGCACCGATGGCGCCGAAGCGTCAAACGGTGGTGATGGGTGGGGTGGCCAAGGCGATTCAATTCTTGGGCACGTTAAAATTGTCATCCCGGCAATTATTGCCGGGACCCATGGTGCCAAAACTGCAAAAGCTTGAGGCTGTAGCACCATGGGTCCCGGGGACGAGCCCCGGGATGACACTTCTGGGTTGGGCATCTTTGCGAACTGCATCACCCTGATAGGGTGGCCAGCGGCATGGCTTGCGGCCTCATGGGCCGCCTGCGACAGTGGCTGCCAGCAACGCCTGCGAGACGATCAGGAGACACGCAATGACAGCATCGGGACGCGTCGCCTTCGGGGCCATGGACGAGGTGGTGTTCGGCAAGCCCGCTGCCGATGCTGTGGCCGAGCAGGCGCGGCGGCTTGGCGCGACGCGCGTGTTCCTGATGGTCTCCGCATCACTCAACCGCAACACCGACGAGATCGCCAAGATCAAAGCTGTTCTCGGCAACCGCTGCGTCGGCGTCTACGAGGGCATGCCGCCACATACGCCGCGCTCGGCCGTCATTGCGGTCACCGAGCAGGCGCGTGCCGCCAAGGCCGATCTCATTGTCACCGTCGGCGGCGGCTCGATCACGGACGGCGCCAAAGCCGTGCAACTGTGCCTTGCCAACGACATCCGTACGACCGAGGCCATGGATGCGCTGCGCCCCGTCAAACATCCTGATGGCAGCGTCGGCCCCGCGGCCACGGTCAAGGCGCCAACGGTGCGCCAGATCAGCGTGCCGACGACGATTTCGGGCGGCGAGTTCAGTGCCATTTCCGGGGTCACCGACGAGCGCACCAAGAACAAGGAACTGCTGCGCCATCGTGGCATCATGCCGGCGGCGGTGATCCTCGATCCGGCCGTCACCGTGCACACGCCGGAGTGGCTGTGGCTCTCGACCGGGGTGCGCGCGGTCGACCATTGCGTCGAAGGCCTGTGCTCTGGCGAAGCGCACGCCTATGGCGATGCGCAGGCCTTGAAAGGCCTGTCGCTGCTGGCCAGCGGACTGCCGCGCGTGAAGGCAAACCCGAAGGACATGGATGCACGCCTCGATTGCCAGATGGGTACCTGGCTCTCCATGGGGCCGCTCTCGGCCGGCGTGCCGATGGGGGCCAGCCACGGTGTCGGCTATGTGCTTGGTGCGGCCTTCGACGTGCCGCACGGGCACACCTCCTGCATCATGCTGCCGGCGGTGATGCGCTGGAACAAGCCGGTCAATGCCCCACGCCAGACGCTGGTCTCCATCGCCATGGGCAAGCCCGGCCAGGAGGCAGCCGACGTGCTCGATCAGTTCATCGCCGGCCTCGGCATGCCGCGCCGTCTTTCGGATGTGAAGATCGGGGCGGAGCATTTTGCCCGCATCGCCGAGCAGGCCATGGGCACGCCCTGGGTGCCGCGCAACCCGCGCAAGATCAACGGCCCCGCCGAGGTGATGGAAATCCTCAAGCTGGCGGCGTGAGGGTGGGGGTGCCGAGTTATCGAGGATGCCTCGCCCACGATAGTCGTTCGGGAGCTTGCCTGCCCCGGCGCAAGCCATGGTTCCCGGGCAATTCAAGGCATCGATTTCCCGGACGGAACGACCGCGGGCAGCGCCCGAGGCTCGTGCAGATCCGGGATCTTGACACGCCTCAGAAAGAGCCGAGACGTGGAAAGGCCCCGGATCTCCGCTTAGGCCTTGCAGGCCCAAGCTTCGTCCGGGGACCCGAAATCTGATGGGTTTCATCAAGAACTGAATGGCCATGGAGGATCGTCACAGGGGGCATGATCGCCACTTGGCCAGCGCCCCCGGCAAGCCCTATGCTGGGCCTCCAAGCGGCCAAACCCGAGGCAGCCATTGCCATGTCGCCCCTCAGCGCAACGCCGACGCTCAGTGCTGTGGTAGGTCCGTTACCGGGCCGAAGGGGAAAGGGGTGGTCGGGAGCGGATTCGTTGCTGATGAGGGATTTCAGA
>JBJXDZ010000170.1:0-54935 GCA_046154645.1 Hyphomicrobiaceae bacterium | reverse complement strand
ACGGATCGCCTCGCGAGCGCGCCTCCCTGGGTGATGCGAACGCGGACAGAATAAGCCCGCGGGAGCAGACGGGGATAACTTTGCCCAACACAAAATTGCGCCGTGGTTAAAAATCGCAATGGCGCGGAACGGCTCGGAATGGCGGTGGGGTCAGACCACTGACGATTGCGTCAGCAGGTCATCTGCAGCGTCGCGTGTCAGGGGTCTGACCCCTGTCCGAGCGCAAGCACCAGCGGCCGTCGGGGCGCGCCGTCGATGCGGAGCATCGCCAACAATGACCGCGAGGCATCGCCAGAAAGCCCGTGCAGGGCTTGACCTGACCTACGAACTACGAATGGCGCTCGCTCCGGCAACCATCAACGCCCTCCCGTCGGACCCATGGGTCCGACCCCTCGCAACGCGGCGTGGACAGGGCGTCACCCGGCCGACGTCGTCACAAGGTGCGCGGCTGCAGGCGGGGCCAGAGCGAGTTGCCGTTGGCCGGTCGCGGCTTCCTCGGAAACAGCATGGCGACGCGATCACCTTGGAACCAATGATCCACGGTCTGCTCCTGGTGGGTGAGCAAACCAAAGTCGTTGGCGAAGGCGAAGTCGATGAAATGCCGCGTCGTCCAGGTCGAAGCGATGACGCCATGCGGCGACAACTTCGGTTGCAGGGCCGCCAGCTGTGCCGTGACATGGGCGTCGTGCGTCGTGGTGTCATGAATGAAAAGATCGATCGGGCGATCGAGGCCCGAGAGAATAGCAACGGAATCGCCGCGCTCGATATGGCCGATGCGCCCGGCATAGGCCTCAAACAACGGGATTGGCTTCTCACCATCGAACTCGATGCCGAGATAGTCGCCGGCATGACCTGCAGCCGCATTCAAGGCCAGGGCGCGTGAGATCAAAAGTGCGCCGAGCCCACGATCGACACCGGCTTCGACGACGAAGCGAGGCTTCAATGCCCGCACCAGCAGGTAGAATGCGAGGCGCCGGCCGGGCCTGAAGCCGGGATCGACGCGATGCCGTGCGGCGCGATTGTCAGCCTCGACATGCGCGATGAGTTCGGCATCGGACAAGAGCTCGTCGAGGTGGGCAACGATGTTGCGAGCGTCGCATTTGGCGACCTCGGCAACCGTCGCGCACAGCAGAAGCTGGCTGTCGCGCGTGGTGTCATAGGTGAAGTTGACGCGCTCGCGGGAGGCGAAGGCCCAACGGGTCACGGCGCCCAGCTGCGGGGCGATGCGCGCCGCCTTGAACGCCATGACGGCGCGCGGCAGCACCATCGCTGCGCGGCCCGGTGCGGTGTCCAACAGCAATGATTTGGCGCGCTGCTTCAGCGATGATTTTGCCCCGCTGGACATGGGAACGCCTCGGGTTGGATGGGCCAATGCCTGAACACGCCGAGGTAGGCATTGGCGGCCGGCGGGCGCAAGCTGCCGTCGTGCGCAAGGTTATCGCGCTTCGTTCAGGCGCTTGCCATCTCCGCGGATTCGTAGGCTTCGGTGGCCAACAACCAGGCTTCCTCGGCGGCGGCGAGGGCCTTGGCCTGCAAGCCGCGCTCCATGGTCAGTTGACGGGCCTTGGCTGGGTCTTGCGTATAGAGCGCGGGGTCGGCAAGGGCTGTATCGAGACGGGCGATGTCGGCTGTAAGCCGCTCCATGTGCTTCTCGGCGGTTTGCACGGTTTTCTTCAGTGGGGCCAATTGCTGCCGGCGCTCGGCGGCGTCGCGGCGCTGGTCGGCGCGGGACGACTTGCTGTCGCCGTTGCCCTGTTCGTTGGTGCGGGACTTGGTGCGTCCACCGCGTTCGGCGAGCAATTCGTTGCGATAGCTTTCCATATCGCCGTCGTAGGAGCGCACCGTGCCGCCCTTGACGATCCACAGGCGATCGGCGGAAGCATCGACCAGATGCCGATCATGGCTGATCAGGATCACCGCACCTTCGTAGTCGTTCAGGGCGTGGATCAAGGCCTCGCGGCTGTCGATGTCGAGATGGTTGGTCGGCTCGTCGAGAATGAGCAGGTGCGGCGAATGAAATGCCGTCATCGCCATGAGCAGGCGTGCCTTCTCGCCGCCCGACAGGTTGGCAGCTTTGGTATCGGCCTTGTCGTGGCTGAAGCCCCAGGTGCCGAGGCGCGCGCGCTTCTGTGCTTCGGTCGCTTCCGGCATCAGTGCGGCAATCTGATCGTAGGGGGTGCGCAGTGGATTGAGATCATCCAGCTGATGCTGGGCGAAGTAGCCAACCTCCAGCTTGGCGCTGGTCCATTTGTTGCCGGCGATGGGGGCCAGACGACCGGCGATCAGCTTGGCGAAGGTGGATTTGCCGTTGCCGTTCTGGCCGAGCAGGGCGATGCGGTCGTCCTGGTCGATGCGCAAATCAAGACGCTGCAGAATGGGCTGGTTCTCGGCATAACCGACGGCCGCACCCTCGAGACGAATGATCGGGCTCGCCAGCATCTTCGGTGGATTGGGCAGATCGAAGGGCACGATGCGCTCCTCGACCTGCTCGGCGATCGGTTGCATGCGGGCCAGCGCCTTGACGCGGCTTTGCGCCTGCGCCGCCTTGGTGGCCTTGGCCTTGAAGCGCAGGATGAACGATTCAATGTGGCGGCGGGCGTCGTCCTGCTTCTTCTTCAGCTTTAATTCCAGGCGCTGCTTCTCGCGGCGGGTTTCCTCGAAGGTATCGTAGTTGCCGGAATAAAGCGTGAGCTTGCCGCGCTCGAGGTGGACGATGTGATCGACGGCGCGGTTCAACAGGTCACGGTCGTGGCTGACGATCAGGACCGTGTGAGGATAGGTTTTCAGATAGCTCTCGAGCCACAGCGTGCCCTCGAGATCGAGATAGTTGGTGGGCTCGTCGAGCAGGAGCACTTCTGGCTCGAGGAACAGCACGGAGCCAAGCGCCACGCGCATGCGCCAGCCGCCGGAGAACTCGCGGCAGGCCCGGTTTTGTGCTGCTTCGTCGAAGCCGAGGCCTGAAAGGATCTGCGCGGCGCGGGCGGGGGCCGCGTGGGCGCCGATATCGACGAGGCGCTCCTGAATGGCGCCGATGCGCTCGGGGTCGGTGGCCGTTTCGGCCTCGGCGAGGAGGCGCGTGCGCTCACGATCGGCGGCCAGCACCCAGTCGATCAGGCTGTCTTCGCCGCCCGGTGCTTCCTGGGCGATGTGGCCGATGCGGGCGCCCTTGGCCGTGGTGATGCTCCCATCGTCAGGTGTGATTTCGCCGGTGATCAGCCGCAGCAGCGTCGTCTTGCCGGAGCCATTGCGGCCGACGAGTCCCACCTTGTGGCCGGTCGGAATGCCGGCCGTGGCGGCGTCGAGGATGCGTTTGCCCTCGATGTGGTAGGTGAGATCGTTGATGTGCAGCATGGAGCGGGAAATAACGGGTTCGCGCCCCAACCGCAACCCAAGGTGTGATCAACGGCGATTGCCGCCGAAGTCATTGAAACGCTGGAAGAATTCCTCGCGGTCGCAGCGCTGGTTGAGATTGAGGCTGGCCGAGGGGCGGCCGTTGTCGCGCTGACACAAGCCACGATAATCGACCGTCGAAGGGCGGCGGTAGGTTTCCTGACGCTCGGCGGCCTGGGCCTTGCGCTGCTTTTTCTCGTGGTTCGCATTGGCTGCCTGCGAGGTGCCGATGACGGTGAGTGTGATCAACACGAGAGTTGCGAGACGCCGCATGGTCATCCTCCATTGGGTGGTGCGTTTGCGCCATCGGGCGCGGCTCGTTACGTTCACGATCAGACATCTTTATCGCCTATTTTGGACGCAGGAGCGATAACAGCTCCGTGAGGCTGGCGATCTGATGTGGCACCGAAGTGGCTTGCGGTGACGCGCGCTGAACGTCGGCCCACAGTCCCCGTCGCAGCCAGATACCCATCATGCCGGCCTGTTCAGCGGGCATGGCGTCATTGTCGATGCGATCGCCGACATAGGCGATATCCGCGGGTGGAGCGCTGCAGGCGTCGGCCAAGGTCTGGAAGAATCCCGGTGCCGGCTTGTCGATGCGAAAGCGGCTGGAACTGGCAACGAACGCAACGGGCAGCCCAAGGGCGTGCACTGCATGCTCGGTCATGACCGAGGTGTTGCCGGCAACGCCGATCTTGATGCCGGCAGCCACCAGGGCGGCACAGGCTGGACGCACATCGGGAAAGATGTCGTCGGAGCGTAAACCAGGATCGTCACCGGCTGCCAGTCGCTCGGCCATCGCCGTGTTGATGTCGAAGCCCGGCCGGAAATGCTCGAAGACCTCGCGGTGATGGCGGCCTTGCGCGATGACATTGCTGAGAGCTGCCCGAAATGCGCCGGGCTCGACGCCGAGGTATGTGGCCCATCGCGACCACAAGCCAGTCTCGTCGAAGATGGTTTCGCCGACGTCGAAGCATACCCAGTGGATCATGTGGGGCTCCAGGTGGAGCGCTGGCTTGTGCTGTGACCGAAACTAACCGCCCGTCAACGCCCCAATGTGGTCGGCAATTGTGCAGCATCGTCGAACAGTTGCCAGCGGGCGGCATCAACGCCGGCGAACACAGCCTTGAAGCGTGCGTCATCTGGCTTGGCGCCGGTCACGTTGCGGATGAAAATCTTCTCGATGCGCGCGGGATAGCGGCGCATGAAGCCTGCGTAGATTTCCGGATCCTTCTCGCCGCTGTCGCCAACGAGCACGAAGGTCCGTCTCGGATAGGCCTTGAGCACGGCCTCGATGCCGGGCGGCTTGGTCGTCGCGGCATCGGCCAGGATGTTGGCGATAGAGGTATCCTTCAGGCGGATTTGCTTCAGCGTGACGGTTGCGGCCGGAAAACCGTTTTCCTCCAGGAACGCCGCCAGCGGGCCATACAGGTGCCAGGGCGTCGACGATACAAAGTGGATCGAGGTGCCGGCCGCGCTCCAGGACTGATAGAGCCGCGCCATGCCCGGGACAGCTTCGAAGGGTTTGCCGAAGGTTGCCTGCATCATGCGCGATGTGTCGGTGACGTGCGTGATCTTGACGGTGTCGTCGATGTCGGAAATCACCGAGCGGCCTTCCGGCGGCACCAGCAGCACAAGCCCCGTGAATGTGCGGGGATCGCGCGCTTCGAGCTTGGCCGTGACAGTGGCGCGCCCGGTTGCCGCTTCGCGCGCGAGGTCAGCGCTTGGAACGGTCAGCATCGCGTTGACGTGGCCGTCGGCGCCGCTTGCTGGCAACGCATAGTCGCGGCCGCCAAGCGTGACGACGAGGCGACGGCCGCCCTTGTTGTCAGAGAGCAGCAGATTGAGGCGATCATCGAGAAGCATTCGCCCTTCGGCATCGGGGTCGACGCCATAGGTGCGCTTGAGCAGGGCCGCCAGCGCACTCTTTCTCACGGTGCTGCGGACATTGCGGTAGACGCGGGCGTGGATGGGCACACTCCACGCGCCACCGTCGCTGGACAGGCTCGCACCGGTCGTAAAGAAGTCAATGCGCTCGTCGCTGGCAAGGTTCGACACCGACGTCGCTGCCTGTGCCAGCGCCGGCAACGGTGGCAGCGCCATCGCCAACAGGAGCATCGCCATAGCAACAAGCGTGGCAGCTGTCGCAAACGTCATCTCAGTCCACCTCCGGGCGTGCCATGTCACAACGTGAACGCCCGGACGCATAATCCTCACGCTGCGGCAGCGCCGATGCGGCGGAGATACCATTCAGCATCGCCGAACATGGTCTCGCACATCGTCAAGCGCTTGTAGTAGTGGCCAATGGCGAGTTCGTCGGTCATGCCCATGCCGCCATGCAGCTGGATTGCCTGACCGCCGACGAAGCGCGCGGTTTGTGCGGTTTTCACCTTCGCCATCCACACCATGCGGGCTGCATCCTTGGCGCCCTCGTCGAGCGACTGCAGCGCTGCATGCACCAGCGAGCGTGCCTCCTCGGTGGACACGCTCATGTCGACGAGCCGGTGCTGGAGAACCTGGAATTTCGACAGCGGCTGGCCGAATTGCTGTCGTGTTTTCAGATAGTCGAGTGTCTGCTGCGTTACCGAGGCCATGGCGCCGACCGCTTCCGCACACGCGGCGATGCAACCGCGATCGATCAGCCTCTCGATGGTTGCGAGCTGATCCTTCTCGCCATCGCCCAGCTTGGCGCCGGCACCGACCTTCACGCCGGTGAGCTTGATCGCAGCACCAGGGCGACCATCAAAGGCTGGGGCCTGATTGAGGGCGACACCGGCTGTCATGCGTGGCACGAGGAACAGGGCGAGCGGGCCCTTGTCGGAGCCAATGCGCGCCGAGACGACAAGCGTGTCTGCGGCATGCGCATGTAGCGAGAACGACTTCTCGCCATCGAGCACGTAACCGCTGCCGTCCTTTTTGGCGACGCACTTGACGTAGTCGCGCGAATAGCCAGCACCTGGTTCGGTGTGCGCGAAAGCAAGCAGCAGTTTCCCGCCGGCAACATCGGCGAGCAGTTTTTGTTGCGCTGCGTTGCCAGCCAATTCGATGGCGCCGGCACCAAGCACGACGGTGGCCAGGAACGGCTCGAGCAGCAGAAAGCGACCGGCACCGGCCATAACGATGCCAAGCTCGGTCATGCCGCCACCGGATCCGCCAGCCGCCTCCGTCATGGCGATGCCGAGCCAACCCATCTCGGCGTACTGCTTCCACTCGGCCCGGCCGAAACCTTCGCCGCCGGGGGCGCGCGCGAGCTTCTTCCAATGCTCGAACGGGTATTTGTCCGACAGCATTTCGGTCAGGCTGTCGTTGAGCAACTGGCGCTCGTCGCTGGAGAACGATGGCATGTGTGACTACTCCCTCAGAGACCGAGCGCGCCTTTGGCGATGATATTTTTCTGCACCTCGCTGGAGCCGCCGTAGATGGTGGCGGCACGGCGATAGAGATGCTCGTAGATGACGTCGGCGGATTCCTCCGGCCCGATCATCTCGCCATTCCAGCCAGCGTTGAGCGCCTCGCTCTGGTAGACGAGGCCATGGCGGCCGAGGGTGTCGATGCCGGTTTGCAGAATGGCCTGCTGCAGCTCCGTGCCGCGCAGTTTCAAGGCGGCTGCACCCATCAGGGTCGGTGCGCCATCCTGGCGGGCGGCGGCAAGCTGATCGGCCATCAAGGCCTTGACCGTTGCCAAACCGACTTCCAGCTCGGCCATGCGCCGCTTGAAGATCGGATCCTGCGCCAGGCTTTCGCCGCCTTCGTAGGTCTGCGCCATCAGCGAGCGGATCTGCTCGATGCTGCCCTCGACCTTGGCGATGTCGACGTTGCCGACGCGCTCGTTGGCCAGCAGGAACTTGGCATAGGTCCAGCCCTTGTTCTCCTCGCCGATCAGATTCTCGACGGGGACGCGCACGTTGTCGAAGAACACCTCGTTCAAGTGATGGCCGAGCGTGATGCCGATGATCGGGCGCACCGTGATGCCCGGCGACTTCATGTCGACCAGAATGAAGGAGATACCTTCTTGCTTCTTGGCATCTGGGTTGGTGCGCACCAGCGCGAAGATCATGTCGGCCCAATGCGCCATGGAGGTCCAGATCTTCTGGCCGTTGACGACGTAATGGTCACCATCGCGCACGGCACGCGTCTTGAGGCCGGCCAGATCGGAACCGGCACCCGGCTCCGAGTAGCCCTGGCACCACCACGTATTGTTGCGCCGGATGTTCTCGAGATACTTGTCCTTCTGCTTGGGCGTGCCGAAGGTATAGATGACGGGGCCGGCCATGGTCGGGCCGAACGAGATCAGCGGTGGTGCGCCGGCGCGGCCGATTTCCTCCTGGAACGCGAGGAACTGCTCGGGTTTCCAGCCGAGGCCACCCTGCTCCTTCGGCCACTTCCCGGTCAGCCAGCCCTTGGCGCCGAGCTTTTTCAACCAGGCGTCGTACTCATGACGCTCCAGGTGCTGGCCGCGCGCCTGCTTGCGGCGAATCTCGACCGGCATCTCCTTTTCGCAGAAGGCACGCACCTCGGCGCGGAAGGCATCGAGGCTGGTATCACGCTCGACCGATCGAATGAACATGGGGGTTCTCCCTCGTTGGTAGACTTGGAGGCGGGCTGGGTGCCGGCCGGACGTTTCCGGAGCAAAGCTATGGGGCGCAGGCGCGCTTGGCAATCGGGTGATTGCAGGAGGTTGCCGGGCATTCCCAGCGATTGCCAACCGACCGCGGGCAGGCGTACCGTCGCGCCGCACGAAAACCAGGGGCGATCGATGCCGATCTTCGCGCGAGCCTGCCTCAACACCGGGTTGCACCATGAAGCGGCATTTGCATCTCAACCTGTTTATCCAGAGCCGCGGCCATCATGAGGCGTCGTGGCGGCATCCCAGATCGACGCCGCTGGGGCTGACCGACATCCGCTACTACCAGGATATGGCGCAGAGGGCGGAGGCGGGACTGTTCGACTCCGTGTTTCTGGCCGACCAGCTGGTGGTCGCCGACGATGTCGCGCATGCGGGGCGTACCTGGCTCGACCCTGTCACCGTGCTGTCGGCGCTGGCCGTCTCGACTACCCGCATCGGGCTTATCGGCACGGCCTCGACGACCTACACGGAGCCGTTCAATCTGGCGCGCCAGTTCGCGTCGATGGATCACATTTCCAACGGGCGCATTGCCTGGAACATCGTCACCACGTGGGCGGCCGGGGCCGCGCGGAACTATGGCGGCGAGTCCCAACTGAGCCATGCCGAGCGCTACAAGCGCGGCGAGGAGTTCATGGCCGTCGCCAAGGCGCTGTGGGACAGCTGGGCCGATGACGCCGTGCTGGACGATCGCGCCAGCGGCCTCTATGCGCGGACCGACCGTATTCGCGCCATCAATCATGCCGGCGATTATTATCGCGTAGCTGGTCCACTCAATCTGCCGCGCGCGCCGCAGGGACGTCCGGTTCTGGTGCAGGCAGGCTCGTCGGATACGGGGCGGCAGTTCGCGGCCCGCCATGCCGAGGCGATTTTCACCGCGCATATGGAGAAGGCCACGGCGCAAGCGTTCTATGCCGATCTCAAATCGCTGGTGGTCAAGGAAGGCCGCAGTGTCGACCAGGCGCTGATCCTGCCGGGCTTGAGCCCGATGATCGCAGGCACCGAAGCCGAGGCCAAAAGATTGGCGCAGGAGTTGAACGAGCTCACCGACGTGGAGGTCGGGCGCAAGCGGCTCTCGGGACGATTCGGTGGCCATGATTTCTCGCATCTGCCGCTCGACACCCCACTCAGGGTCGAGGACTTTCCCGATCCGGCGACAGTAGAAGCAGCACGCAGCCGCACGGAGGTGATCGTCGGGCTGGTGCGTCGCGAGGGGCTGACGTTGCGGCAACTGCTGGCCAGTCTCGCCGGTGCGCGCGGGCATTTCACATTCGCCGGCACGCCTGAGCAAGTGGCGGATCTGATCGAGGATTGGTTCCGCGATGGCGCCGCCGACGGCTTCAACATCATGCCGCCGATCCTGCCCCTGATGCTCGATGCCTTTGTCGCCGAGGTGATCCCTCTCCTGCAGAAGCGCGGTCTCTTCCGCACAGCCTACGCAGGCACAACTTTGCGCGACCACTATGGCCTGCAGCGCCCCGCGAGCACGGGCTGGACCGGCTGAACCAGCCCCTGCGTCGTCGGGCCTCTATCTGGCGGGTGGGCCGCCGCCCTCGGTCAACGCGCCAGGCTTGACGATGGTGTAGAGCACGATCGCCGTTTGCTTCCGGTCGCTGCCACGCATATGGAAAACATGCTGGCCGTCAATGCGCGTGCCGATCCAAGGGCGCAGATCGTCAGGTGGATCCTCCCGCGTGCGCCACCACACCGCCATGAAGCCTTCGCGCTGGAGCCGGGCACGATCGATCCATGGCGAATAGCGCAGCGAGCCGTCGACGAGGATCGATGGCTTGTCGCTGGCGTGGGCTGCGACCATGCCGGCCGTCCACAAATCACCGGCAACGATGCGCAGCGGCTTGCCCGTTGCTTCACGCCACAGACGCTGCATTTCCTGCGCCACCACGGCTTGCGGCCAGTTGGTGCGTTGTGGCGTCAAGAGCTTGGTCGAGGGCTGACGCAGCGACACGGCATAGGCGATGGGGACGGCTGCGAGCAAGGCCACCGCGCCGCAGAGGATGCGATCGGCAGCCGTGGCGTCGAACCGAGAGCCTGCGAGCGCCACGGCGGCGAGGCCGGCAAGGCTCAGCATCGGCGTCGCCCAGGAGCCTTTCAGGCCGACGCCTGAGACCGCGGCCAGCGCCGCGAGCGCCAGGATGGGCGCCAGCAGGAAGTAGAGCAGGAACCGTCGTGCGTCCGGGGCAATGCTTGGCGCCGCCTCAGGGCTTGTCCCCGCTGACGACGGCCGCTGCCAAAGCGCAACCGCCAACAGCACGTACAGACCAGCGGCGCTGGCCACCTGCTTGCCGAGAAACAGCGCCACTCCGCCAGCGGCGCGGCCCCGCGAGCGTTCGGCGGCGTAGTCGAGAGCCAGGAACTCACTGGCGTATAGCCAATGCATGATGGGCAGGGATGCAATGACGAACGCTACGAGTGCCAGCCAGGGGCCAGCCGTGCGCAAGCTGGCACGCAGCTTGACGTCGACGAGCATGTACACGGTCGCCAACGCCGGCAGCAGGATGGTGGCGAGCTTGGCGTAAAGGCCGAGGGCCGCGAAAAGCCCCACGGCGATCCACCAGATCAAGCTGCCACGTTCGCGCGCCCGCCACAGCGCCAGGATGAATGCCAACCACACCGGCATCGGCGCGACGTTGTGATTGTACTCGGGCACGACCCAGGAAAAGTACATGACGCCGGACAATAACAGTGCTCCGGCCACCGCGCGTCGCTCTCCCAGCATGTCGCGGCCAAGCAGGAACGCCAGCCAATAGGTCAGGGCGACGAGCGACGCCGAGATGAGGTAGGCGGGCCAGCCGACGGCCCCCGTAATGCTGCGCGCGGCCTCGATCAGCCACCAGGGTCCGGCCGGGTGCTTGTGATAGCCGACGACCCATTCGCGACCGATAGCATAACCTTCCACCAGATCGATGGGCAGGCCGGTGTGCATGAGCGCGGGGAGGAGCGTCCACACGACGATATGAGCAAGCAGGAACAGCAGCAGGACCTGCCGGGGCTGCCATCGCGTCGGCGTCGCTTGGTCCGATCGTGTCTGCGTTCCGGAGGGCAAAGCGTTCACTCGCGGAACACCGTCTCGCGGCTCTTCCTGAGGTTAGGCAGCGCCATCAAGACCAGCAGCAGCACCGTGACGGCGAGCAGGCCGGCTGCCAGCGGTCGCTGGACGAACACCAGCAGCGAGCCGTCGGACAACAATAGGGTGCGCCGGAACTCCTCCTCGAGACGGGAGCCGAGCAGAAGTCCGAGGATCAACGGCGCCGGCTCGCATCCGATGCGGCGCAGGACATAACCGAAGACGCCGAAGCCGGCCATGAGCGCGACGTCGAACACACGATAGTTCACCGTGTAGACGCCGACGGAGCAGAACACGAGGATGGCCGGGAACAGGTAGGCGTAGGGGATCTTGAGCAGTCGCACCCAGATGCCGACCAGCGGCAGATTGAGAATGACCAGAATGAGATTCCCAATCCACATGCTGGCCACCATGGCCCAGAACAAGGTCGGTTTCTCGGTGAGGAACTTCGGGCCTGGCGTGATGCCGTGAATGGTCATGGCGGCAACCATCAATGCCATGACGGCATTGGGTGGGATGCCCAGCGAAAACAGCGGAATGAAGCTCGCCTGCGCGCCCGCGTTGTTGGCGGCCTCAGGACCAGCGACGCCCTCGATGGCGCCTTTGCCGAAGCGGCTCGGGTCCGTCGCCAAGCGCTTCTCCAGGCTGTAGGAGGCGAACGAGGCGACCAGCGCGCCGCCGCCCGGCAGCACGCCAAGCAATGTGCCGAGAATGGTGCCGCGCACGGCGGCTGGCGTGGCCTGCCGGACGTCGTCCCGCGTCGGCATCAGGCTGTCGATTTTCGTCGGCGGCAACTCGCGCGACTGCTTGTCGGCGAGATTCGACATCACCTCCGCGATACCGAACAGGCCCATGGCGACGATGACGAAGTCGATGCCGTCATGGATCTGGCGCAGATCGAAGGTGAAGCGCTGGTCGCCTGTCGTGACGTCAGTGCCGATGAGGCCCAGCAGCATCCCGACCAGGACCATGCCGATCGATGAGATGATCGAACCCGAGGCCAGCACCACGGCGGCGACAAGCCCCAGGACCATCAACGCCGCGAACTCGGCAGGGCCGAACAGCAATGCCATGCGGCTCAAGGGCGGGGCTGCGACGGCAATTACCAAGGTCGAGATGCAGCCGGCGAAGAACGAGGCGAGGGCAGCTGTAGCGAGCGCGGCGCCGGCCCGGCCCTGGCGTGCCATCTGGTAGCCGTCGATGGCGGTGACGACACTGGAGGCCTCGCCCGGGAGGTTGACCAGAATTGCGGTGGTGGAGCCGCCGTACTGCGCGCCGTAGAAGATGCCCGCCAGCATGATCAAGGCGCCGGTCGGCTCCAGCTTGAAGGTGATGGGCAGCAACATGGCGATGGTGGCGAGCGGGCCGATGCCTGGCAGCACGCCAACGAGAGTGCCGAAGAGGGCGCCGAGAAAGCAATAGAAGATGTTGATCGGAATCGGGATCGGCAAACCAAAAAACGGATCGTTGAACCACTCGATCTTGAGACAGGTACCAAAGCCGCGGCCGAGATTGGCGAAAATATCCATCACTTGAGACCTGGAAGCGCGAGGCCGGGAATGGCGGGCAGGAGCGGGATCTGCAGCTTCAGGCCCCAGGCGAACAGCAGGGTGGCGAAGACGGCGAGGCCGAGTGCGATCGCGAACATCACGCCAAGCCTATAACTCTCGCCTGAGACGAAGGCGGATATCATGCACAGGAACACGGTGAGCGGCAGACCGAGCCAGGGCAAAGCAGCAGCGAAGCCGGCGACCATGGCCGTGGTCAGGGCGGCAGCTTTCAGATCGAACGTGACGCCATCGCGCAGCCCACGTCCGACAGCGGCAATTGCCAACAGAATAGCGCCGACGATGACGCAGCCGATGGCCAGTGCGCGCGGCACGTAGCCCGGCCCCATGTCGCCGGCCGTGCCCATGGTCAGGCTCGAACCCAGCCACAGAAACGCGGTGCCAAAGGCCACAAAGAATAGTCCGGACGCGGTCTGTTGGTTCAGGCGCAATTCGTCCCCCCTGATCGCCCGCGCGGCGACCGATAGCGAATAAGTAGACTTCGAGCGGGCTGCCAAATTGACGACGTGTCGCTCGACCACAGGTTCTTATTTAATCTCTTAGGCAGGTCGAAGCCCTTTCACGGCATTGGCCTTGGCGCTGTAGTAAATGCGACCCACCGCATCCGTCGGCATGCGCGCCCGCACGCGGTTCTTCAAGAGGTCCCGGTCAGCCGGCTTCAGGTCGGCGATTTGATTGGTAATGTAGCCAGCCGTCGTAATCGACCAGAACTCCTCGAAATCCACGAAGGCGCGGTGCACCACGATCTCCTTTGTCTCGACCGCCGTGATGCCGGCGCCGGTCCACAACTCCAGCAGCGCTTCCATGCGGGAGGCTGGCGCACTGGGTGGACGGTTGGGTGCTATGCCAAGTTTGCTCATTTCGTCCCAAACCGGCTCGAAGGGTGCGCCGTTGCGCGTGACGTCCCAGGCATAAGCGGCGATCAGGCCACCCGGGCGGACGACGCGGACCATTTCGCTAACGCCTTTAGCGGGGTCCGGCACGAAGAATATCACCAGTGCCATGGTGGCAGCATCGAAGGCGCTTTCGTCATAGGGAAGGGCCATGGCATCGCCGGCTCGAAAATCAACCGCCTGGGCACCGGGGCGGGCGCGCGCAAATGCGATTTGAGCTGGAGCCGGGTCGAGCCCATGCACCGAGGCGGGAGCGCAGCGACTGCAGATCAGTTCGGTGAAGGCGCCGTTGCCGCAGCCGATATCGAGCCACCGCAATCCAGGTTGAGCTGCCACCCAGTCAAGGAACTGATTGCCGGCAAGCTTGGTCCACGTCCCCATCATGCGCTCGTAAGCGGCGCCGTCGCCGAAACGCTTGTCGTTCAATGACGCTTCTTTGCTCATTGCAGGCTCCTGGCCGCAGATTAATTCGTCTTCAACCCGGCGGCTTCCATGACGACGCGCGTGCGCTCGTAGTCCTCGTCGACGAACTTGCGGAAGGCTGCCGCATCGAGATACGTCACCGGCTGGCTCTGCTTCTCGAAGTGGGCGACCGTTTCCTTGTCAGCCAGCGCCGTCTTGCAGGCCTTGTCGAGCACATCGATGATAGCTTTCGGCGTCTTGGGTGGCGCAAAGATGCCGGTCCAGATGGACGAGATGACCTCGGTACCCGTGGCTTCCTTCACCGTCGGCACACTCTCGAAACCGAGCAGTCGCTTGGCCGACAGCGAGGCCAGCGCCACCATCTCATATTGCTGCACTGTGGTCGGCTGTCCGGTCGTCACATCGAGCGTGCCGGCCAGCATAGCCTGAATCATCTCGGAGGTGCCCTTGAAGGGCACGTGCTTCATCTTCAGTTGCAAGCGGTGATCGAGCGCGGCCATGCCGAGATGCAGCGCGCTGCCGGCCCCTGGCGAAGCGTACGGCAGTTTGCCGGGCTCGGCTTTGGCGGCGGCGATCAGATCGGCCATGGTCTTGATCTTCGAGGTTTTGGTGGTGATGAGGACGAGCGGCGTGTCGGCAAGCAGGCAGACCGGCTCGAAGGCCTTGGCGTCGTATTTGAGCTTCATGCGATGCGGCTGGATGATCAGCGCATTGGAGATCGCGAGCAGCGTGTAGCCGTCAGGCGCGGCTTCGGAGGCTTCGGTTGCTGCGATGGTGGCGGCGGCACCCGGCACGTTTTTGACGATCAGCTGGGTGCCGAGGGCGGTCTCGTAAGCGCGCTGCATTCCGCGCACGATCAAATCGGTGCCGCCACCTGCCGGGAAGCCGACGATGGCTGTGACGTGGCGCTCGGGAAAGGCCTTCTGGGCCATCGCCAAAGTTGGCAGTAACGCCAGTACCGCGGCCAGCGCAGTCATCGTCCGACGCCGTCGTGTGCGCATGATGTCCCCCTCAGCCGTCATGCATAGGCCCGCAGCCCTACTCGCAAGTCAGCCGTACCCCCGGCGATCCCTCGTCATCCACGACGGTATCGATTTCGCCGAAGAGCGTCAAAGACCCTCGCTGGACCAGCTGCAAGCCCTTGCAGTCATCTCAGCCCTTGGCGGGATGGCGGAGTTGGCGGCATACTGGCGCAACGGTCGCCCGGTCGGGCCGCCGGCATCCACCTCAGGCCAGGGCGGCGCCCATGAAAATCGCGTTCTTCGACGACTATAAGCTTGGGCTCATAACGGGCGACAGCATTGTCGATGTATCGAGTGTCGTGCGCGACATTCCGCAACTTGGTCCGCATGACCTGATCAATGGTCTGATCGCGAATTTCGGTGCCTACCGGGCCAAGCTCGATGCCGCCCTTGCTGCGGGCAAGGCAATTCCGCTCGCATCGGTCAAGCTGCGCGCGCCGCTGCCGAAGCCCGCGACGATCGACTGCATGGCGGTGAACTACATGGAGGACGGCACGCGAACCGAGCCGGCGCCGATCAACGCCTTCCACAAGTCGCCGGGCGCCATCATCGGGCCGGGCGAGACGATGGTGCTGCCCGACGTGCCCGCCGCCGTGTTCGAAGGCGAGGCTGAAATGGCCGTCGTCATCGGCAAGCGGGCCAAGAACGTGAAAGCCGCCGACGCCATGAGCTACGTCTTCGGCTATGTGAACTTCATCGACGGCTCGGCGCGCGGCCTACCGCCGCCCAACAACGTGTTCTTCCAGATGAAGTCGCGCGATACCTTCGCGCCGATCGGCCCCTGGATCGTCACCGCCGACGAGATCAAGAACCCGCAGAAGCTGCAGATCAAGCTGTGGAACAACGGGCAGCTTCGGCAGAACTTCAACACCGATGACATGGCGCACGACATCAAGACATGCATCGCGTGGGCGACGTCGATCCACACGCTGGAGCCGGGCGACATCCTGGCCACCGGCACCAACCATCGCGGGCTGCATGCCTTCCACGACGGCGACGTGATCGAGCTGGAGACCGAGGGCCTGGGCCGTCTCAAATTCAACGTTCGCGACGAGCTGAAGCGCACCTGGGAGAAAGAGACACGATTGCAGCGGCAGGAGAAGGGTCTCAATCCGCTGGCGCCACAGATCTCCGGCAAGTACGCGCCGCAGAAGGCTTAAGTGCTTGGTGCCATGGCCTGATGTGAGCGGAGGGATGACTTGAGCGATAGATTCGATGCCGAGTTCGATGTGGTGGTGGCGGGTGCCGGCTCGGCCGGTTGTGTTCTGGCGACACGGCTCACCGAGAATGCCAGCACGACGCTGTGCCTGATCGAAGCCGGCAAGCGTGACCGCAATCCCTGGATCCACGTTCCCTTGGGCTTCGGCAAGCTGGTGCCGAACCCCAAGGTGAACTGGGGCTACGAGACGGAGCCCGAGCCGCATCTCAATGGCCGTCGCGTACCGTGGCCGCGTGGCAAGGTGCTGGGCGGGTCTGGATCGATCAACGGCTTGGTATTCCTGCGCGGCGCGCCGAGCGACTATGACGGCTGGGCGGCACTCGGCGCCAAAGGCTGGGGCTACCAGGACGTGCTGCCCTACTTCAAGCGCATGGAGCACAACGTCAGCGGCGCCAATGCCTATCGCGGGCAAGGCGGTCCAATGACCATCTCGGACATCAAGAAACCCTCGCAGGCCGCCAAGGCCTTCGTCGAGGCGTGCACGCGGCTGCAACATCCGGTCAATCCGGATTTCAACGGCGAGCGCATCGATGGCGTCGGCATGGTGCAGCTCAACGTGCGCAACGGCTGGCGCTGCTCGACGGCGGTGGGCTACCTGAAGCCGAACCTGTCGCGCAAGAACCTCAATCTGATGACCGAGACGCATGTGCGGCGCATCCTGTTCGAGGGCAAGCGCGCCATCGGCGTCGAGATCGAGCAGGGCGGCACGGTGAAGCGGATCAAAGCGCGGCGCGAGGTCATTGTCTCGGGCGGCTCGATCAATTCGCCGATGCTGCTGATGAATTCAGGTGTCGGACCGGCCAGCGAGCTCAAGGACGTCGGCGTCGCGGTGCAGCACGATCTCCCCGGCGTCGGCAAGAATCTGCAGGACCATGTGCAGGCCCGCTTCACCTTTCTCACGCGCACACCTGGGACGCTGAACGAGGTGCTGACCTCGCCCCTGCAGCAGGTGCGCATGGGCCTCGATTGGATCTTTTCCAGCCAGGGCCAGTTGGCGGTGGGGGCGACCGAAGGCTGCCTGTTCGCCCGCTCGAGCCCGAACGAGCCGGTGCCGGATCTGCAGTTCCAGTGCTTCAACTTCTCGACCGAGAACCTGTCGGTCGGCCTCGATCGCTGGCCCGGATTCGGCTTCAATTTCTGCGTCTGCCGGCCGAAGAGCCGCGGCGAGATCAAGCTTACCGACGCGAGCGGGCGCTCGAAGCCACGCATCTTCGCCAACTATTTCAGCGACGATGACGACATGCGCCGGTCGGTCCTGGCCTTCCGCATGGGACGTCAGATCATCGCCACCGAGCCCTACAAGTCGATGATCTTCTCGGAGGTGCGGCCCGGCGCCCACGTGGTCGAGGATGATGAGATCCGCGCCTATATCCGCCAGATCGCCGGCACCGTGTACCACCCGTGCGGCACCTGCAAGATGGGCGAGGACGACAAGGCCGTGGTCGACAGCCAGTTGCGCGTGCGCGGCCTCGATGGGCTGCGCGTCGTCGACGCCTCGGTGATGCCGGCGATGCCGTCGCCCAATATTCACCCTGCAACCATCATGATCGCGGAAAAGGCATCAGATGTAATCGCCAAGTCGCTGGCGGCATGAGGCCAGCGGTCATCACTCCGGCCGCGCTGCAACCTGCGGCCGTGACTGCGGCAGTGCCTGGCTGACGACGCAGGGACTGTCGCTCGGTACCCACGAAGTGTTGCCGTCGCGCAGATCGCAGCGCGTGAGCACCGTGCCGACATGCGTGTCCATGCAGACGATGGTGCCGAGCTTGACCTCGGCGCCCTTGAACCGGCAGCGGCAGGGAATGACGCGGCCATCGCCGTCGATCTGGCCATGATAGGGGGAAGCGGGAAAGCTCGGTGGGCTGGACAAGGGTTGGGTTGGCGGGCCGCCACTTTCGCCAGCGAACGCCAGCAAACTTGAGGCCACGACACCACCCAGCATTGCCAGCCCTACGACTGCCAGCCGTGGCGCCCTTGACCAGCCAGTGGACCTTGCGGCTGCCTGCATGCTGCCCTCCGCCGCGTTGGCGGGTCGGCGGTCCGTGACGGGCCGCACCCGCTGTGTCAGGATGGAGTCGACGTTTCGATAACAAGCTAGTCCCGACGCGCGCCAGCCGCAATGGCTGTCGTGCCCAGCAACGAGGATGACCATGGAAAAGCGCAAGCTCGGCCGCACGGGGATCAATGTCTCGGTGCTTTCTTTCGGGTGCGGGGCCGTCGGCGGTCTCATGACCAAGGGCGATGCCAAAGACCAGGAGCGGGCCGTCGCCCGAGCTTTGGAACTCGGCATCAACTATCTCGACACCGCGTCCATCTACGGCGACGGCACCTCGGAGGTGAACCTCGGCCGCGTGCTGAAAAGCCTGAAACCCAAGGCACTGATTGCGACCAAGTTCCGCCTGAAAGACCCCGACTACGCGACCATCGGCGCCAGCATCACGGCATCGCTGGAGGCGAGCCTGAAGCGTCTCGGGCAGTCGTCCGTGGACCTGTTCCAGCTGCACAATCGCATTGGTTCCAAGACCGGCGGCGACATGATGTCGACCGAGGATGTCCTGGGCCAGGTGGTGCCGGCACTCGAAGCGCTCAAGAAGGCGGGCAAGATCCGCTTCTTCGGCATCACGGCCTTGGGTGAGACGGCGGCGCTGCACAGCGTGGTCAGCGCGGGCAAATTCGATACGGCGCAGATCTGCTACAACGCGCTGCAGCCGAGCGCCGGCCGCGACGTACCGAAGGGCTATCCGGGCCAGGACTATCAGCGCCTGATGACGCGGGCGCACGAGAAGGGCATGGGCACCATCGGCATTCGCGTGCTGGCGGGGGGTGCGCTCAGCGGAAGCGAGGTGCGCCATCCGCTCAACATGCAGGTGGTCGAGCCGATCGGCTCCGGCGAATCGTTTGCCGTCGACGCGCGGCGGGCGCGTTCGTTCGAGCCGATGATCAGCGAAGGGTTCGTCTCGAGCTTGCCAGAGCTGGCCTTGCGCTTCTCGATCTCGGACCCGGCGCTGTCATGCACGCTGGTCGGCCTTGCCACCCTCGACGAACTAGAAGCGGCAGTCAAAGCCGTCATGAAGGGGCCGCTGTCGACCGCAGGACTGGCACGCTTGGCGGCCCTGCAGAAGGCGTTCGTGTGAGGGTACGCCGCAATCCAAGCACTGCCGCTGCGGCACGAGCGCCGCAGCGGCATATGATGGGCCAAGCCCTGAGTTGACCCCAAACTTGCGTGCGCGCAAGGCGTCTGGCTTGGCGCCAGACACCGCCACCGCGCGGGGCGCGCTTCAGGCGCCTAACTGCGGGGCGATCTTGTTGCAGGCGTCGATCAGGCCTTTCACCGACTCGACCGACTTCATGAACATCTGCCGCTCGGCCGAGTTGAGATCGATCTCCAGAATCTTCTCGACGCCATTGCGGCCAATGACGATCGGCACGCCGACGTAGAGCCCTTTGACGCCGTATTCACCATTGAGATAGGCGGCGGCCGGCAGCACGCGGCGCTTGTCCTTGATGAAGCTCTCGGCCATCTGGATGGCTGCCGACGCCGGCGCATAGAATGCCGAGCCGGTCTTCAGAAGCCCGACAATCTCGCCGCCGCCCTTGCGCGTGCGGTCGACGATCTGATCGAGGCGCTCCTGCGAAATGAGGCGCATCTTGACGAGATCGGGCAGCGGCACGCCACCGACTGCGGAGTAGCGCACCAGCGGCACCATGTCGTCACCGTGGCCACCGAGCACGAAGGCCGTCACGTCCTCGACCGAGACCTTCAACTCCTCGGCCAGGAACATGCGGAAGCGGCCCGTGTCGAGCACGCCGGCCATGCCGATGACTTTGTTCTTGGGCAGACCGCAGGCCTTCTGCAGGGCCCAAACCATGGCGTCGAGCGGGTTGGTGATGCAGATGACGAACGCATTGGGCGCGTACTTCTTGATGCCGGCGCCGACCTGCTCCATGACCTTGAGGTTGATGCCGAGGAGGTCGTCGCGGCTCATGCCGGGCTTCCGCGGCACACCGGCGGTGACGATGATGACGTCAGCGCCTTCGATGTCGGCATAGCTGTTGGTGCCCTTGATGTGGGCGTCGAAGCCTTCCACGGCGCCGCCCTGCATCATGTCCAGCGCCTTGCCGGCCGGCATGCCCTCGGCGACGTCGAACAAGACGACATCGCCCAGTTCCTTGAGGCCGACGAGGTGGGCCAGGGTGCCGCCGATCATGCCGGCGCCGATCAGGGCGATCTTCGTGCGTGCCATGGGGTGTTGTCTCCGTGTTGTCGCAACGGCGGGATATCTGGATCGGTCACGCCCGAGAGCCGTGCACACGGGCTGGATTGGGGTCCGATTAGCCGGAATTGTGCCGCCGGGCAAGGATTGGCTGGCGTAACTGCTGTCCGATTGCGACATGGCAGGCCCCGGTCGCCGGGCAGCGTGTTGCCGAACAGGGAGCCAAATGGGTTTGCAGGACGCCGATCATGGATTGTCTGTGCAATCCGCACGACGCTCAGTATGATTGCTTTGCGAAGATACTTGGTGGATCCAACAATATATTTGAGGAGCTGACACAATGCGCCGCCGCACATTACTTATAAGCACTGCAACAGCCGCCGCCGGACTGGCACTGATGGTCGGATCGGCCATCGCTCAACAGCCGGCCGACATCGACGCCGTCAAGGCCGCCAACGCAGCATTTTATGCCGCGCTCTCGGGGCGGGACGCCAAGGCCATGGAAGCCCTGTGGGCCAATAAGCCTTATGTGGTCAACATCGGTCCGGCCAGCAAGTCGATCGCCGTTGGCTTCGAGGATGCCGTCGCCAAGTATTGGTCGAATGCCTTCACCAATGTGTTTTCTGAGCTGAACGTCACCATGACGACGACGCAAATACAGACTGACGGCAAGCTGGCATGGGTGGTCGGCACAGAGGCCGCGAAAGTCAAGACAAAGGCCGGCGAAGCCCGCGAGTTCACAACATTCGCGACCAACATCTTTGAAAAGGACGGCAATCGCTGGCTGATGGTGTCCCATCACGCGGGGATCATACCAAAGTAAGCCCGCAGGTTCGACGACGTAGGCGCTTGCCCCTCGGACCCGGCCTTGAACAGGATGGTTCGAGGGGCAATTGAGTTTGCGCCGAAGGCCACTGCCAACGAGCGGATGGCATCTCACCTCTCGCCCACTACCTTTTCCCCGCGCTTCTCACGCATCAGGTTGACGAAGCGGACGAAGAGATAATGGCTGTCCTCTGGGCCGGGCGAGGCCTCGGGGTGATACTGCACCGAGAACACCGGTTTGCCCTTGAGCTTCAGGCCGCAGTTGGTGCCGTCGAACAGCGACACGTGCGTTTCCTCGACATCCTTGGGCAACGTCTCACGGTTGACAGCGAAGCCGTGATTCATCGAGGTGATCTCGACCTTGTCGGTGGTGAAATCCTTCACCGGATGATTGGCGCCGTGGTGACCCTGCTTCATCTTGTGCGTCTTGGCGCCGAGGGCGATGCCCAGCATCTGATGGCCAAGACAGATGCCGAACACCGGCAGGCCGCTCGCCACCAGCTTCTTGATCTGTGGCACCGCGTACGTGCCCGTCGCCGCGGGATCCCCGGGACCGTTCGACAGGAACACGCCATCCGGCTTGCGCGCCAGCACGTCTTCGGCTGTGGCCGTGGCCGGCACGACCGTGACGCGGCAGCCGGCGCTCGCAAGACAGCGCAGGATGTTGCGCTTCAGGCCGTAGTCGATCGCCACCACATGGAACGGCGACGTGTCGTTGCGGCTGAAACCTTTGCCCCAGACCCAGCGCTGCTCGTCCCAGGTGTAGCTTTGTCCGCAGGTCACGTCCGGCACCAGATCCATGCCATCGAGGCCGGGCCAGGCTTTCGCCTCGGCCTTCAGCGCCGCCAGATCGAATTTGCCCGACGGCTCATGCGCAATCACCGCGTTCGGCATGCCTTTGCTGCGGATGATCGCGGTCAATGCGCGTGTATCGATGCCGGCGATGGCGATGATGTTGCGCGCTTTCAGCCAGCCGTCGAGATGCTCTGCCGCACGATAATTCGAAGTCTCGGTAATGTCGGCGCGCAGCACGCAGCCGCGCACGCCCGCCCGTGACGCCAGGTTCGACGTCTCGCTGTCCTCGACGTTGGTGCCGACATTGCCGATGTGCGGAAACGTGAAGGTGATGATCTGGCCGGCATAGGAGGGGTCGGTCAGGATTTCCTGGTAGCCGGTCATGGCCGTATTGAAGCAGACCTCGCCTACAGCCTTGCCAACGGCGCCGAGTCCACGCCCCGCAATCACCGAGCCATCGGCCAGGACCAGACGCGCGGTCAACGGGGCCTCGGCCCAGGCGTCGGCCGTGGCGGAAGTCTTGCTGTCGGACATGGGCTATCTCCCTCGGCTCGCTGCAGGCCAGACTGCATGCGCGCCAGATATCGAGTCGGCGCGGAACCTAGGGCAGCGGCTCCCAGGGGTCAAATCGGTGCTGCACCCCTCGCACATAAAAAACGGCGGCCACCCAGCCGCCGTTCCGCATGTCCTGTTCGATTGCCAGTCCTCAGAAGCCGGACGCACGGCCAAAGCGCCGGCTGATTTCGCGCTCCAGCTCATCGGTCATGGCGCCGCCTTTGGCTTTGATGAAGGCTCCGATCTCGCTCTCCTTTTTGGGGAAGAGTGAGCGCAAGCGCGCCAGGATTGACTGGGCCGTCGGCAGGGGACGAGCAACACCAGTGGACGACGGTGCGACTGGATAGGTGGTGGGAAGTGGAAAGCTCTGTGCCATGTGATCTATCTCCGTGTGCTTTTTGTGCGTCTCGGTCGACACTCCCGAGGGAATGTCGCGGCGCAACATGAAGATAGTGTGCGCCGCAGCATTTGCGCAGTAGCGGATCGGGATCGCCGCCATGCGATGGCTGCAAGGCTCAGTCATTACATTGAAATATAATGGATTTCTGTATTTTCTCCGCAGCGCTGGACGTGGAGGGCGAAACCAACCCATAATTCCGGCCAGATCGGCATGGTCATCGCGGCTGTGTCACACCGTTCAGAAATGGAACTCGAGCATGCTCCGGCAGCGCCTCAGCGACGACATGAAAACCGCCCTCAAGGCGGGCGAGAAAGAGCGGCTCGGCGTCATCCGGCTGATGATCTCGGCAATGAAGGCCGCCGACATGGAGCCCGGCCAGAAAGCCGAATTGGACGATGCCGGCATCATCGCGGTCATGACCAAGATGGTGAAGCAGCGTCGCGATTCAATCGAGCAGTACACCAACGGCGGCCGCCCTGAGCTGGCCGCCAAGGAACAGGCCGAGATCACGATCATCGAGGCCTATCTGCCCAAGATGATGGGCGAGTCCGAACAGCGCGCCGCTATCGCTGTCCTCATTAAGGACATCGGCGCGGCGGGTCCCAAGGATATGGGCAAGGTCATGGGGGCGCTGAAAACCAAGTTCGCGGGCCAGATGGACATGTCCAAGGCTTCTGGTCTCGTCAAAGAGCTGTTGAAGTAATGGCATCGAGCATGGGGCGGACCGCAATTGGCCGCGCCGGCATGTGGAGGTGATCGAAATGCTTCGGCGAACCGCGTTACTGGCAGCTTTTGGCCTTCTCATCCCTTGGCTTGCCGCGGCTCCAGCGGCGGCCCAGAAATCGGACGTGGCGCCGCCCACCGAAGCCCAGCTGACAGCAAAGGGAGCCAAGCGTCTTGGGCGCGACGATTTCGCCGCCCTCTACGTTGGCAACACGTTGTCGGGGACGACCAGCGACGGCGACGGCTTCCACGTCTTTGTCGAGAGCCTCGAGGCCTACCGGATGGAGTATCAGGGCAAGCGAACGGCGGATCGCTGGAGCGTCAGCAAGGACGGCGAGTTCTGCACGACGGCGGACAAGGAGACCACCTGCACCCGGGAGTACCTGCACGAGCAGGTGATCCATTCCTTCAATGCGGACAGCTCGTTGGCGGGCACGGCACGCATCCGGCCTGGCAACCCGGAGAAGTTGTAGCGTGCCGGCGCCGTTCCAGGCCAGGAGCCCATCCCAGTTCCTCGATGTGCTGCGGGGATTTCCCTGGGCCCGGCGCATCTGGCGCGTCGACATGCACCACACCTATGCCCCCGACCACGCCCGCTGGCGCCAGATCGGCAGCGCCGCCTGCCAGGAGGGCATGTGCCGCTATCATGTCGCCGACCGCGGCTTCGCCGATATCGCCCAGCACGTCTCGATCATGCCAGACGGTAGCATCTGGTCGGGGCGCGACTGGAACATGACACCAGCCAGCGTCGGCTATGGCATGAACCGCGGTGTCTTCATGTTCGAGGCGGTGGGCAACTTCGATGTCGGTTGCGACCGGCTCGAAGGCGCGCAACTCGAGAGCGTGCTCTTGGTCATTCGCAGCGTTCAGATACGCTTCGCCCTGCCGCCCGAGGCCCTGCTCTTTCACCGCGAGGTACCGCAAACGGAGAAGACCTGCCCGGGCAGCGGGGTATCCAAGGCGGAGATATTGCGGGCGGTGCGGGGGACGCCCATCATCGCCGTCGCAAAGATGGCCGATCTCACGGTGTTGCCTGTTGAGGCGTTGTAGCGAGGCTCCGCCCCACACCCCTCCAAAGGCCTGAGGCCGTTGGAAACCCGAAGTTGAACAGCGCCGTTCGCCCCCTGTGGATTACGGGCATAGCCGCTGCTTGGACGTGCAACCGGCGGTTCCGGCTGACGAATCGCTGTACCCTCGGTGGGATGCGCTATCCGCCCCACATTCTTGACGAGATTCGTGCCCGACTGCCGGTCAGTCAGGTCGTGGCGCGCAAGGTGGCTTTGAAGAAGGCCGGGCGCGAGTACAAGGGCCTGTCGCCCTTCAAGGTCGAGAAATCGCCATCGTTTTTTGTGAACGATCAGAAGGGCTTCTATCACTGCTTCGCATCCGGCGCGCATGGCGACATCTTCCGTTTCGTGATGGAAACCGAGGGCCTGTCGTTCCCCGAGACGGTGGAGCGGCTGGCGGCCGAGGCCGGCGTGTCGCTCCCCAAGCCCGCCGAACTCACGCCAGAAGCGGCGCGGCAGGAGCAAGTGCGGCTCTCGCTCTATGACTTGATCGAGGCCTCGGCCCGGTTCTTCGAAGACAAGCTCAAAGCCCCCGAGGGTCAGGAAGCCCGCCGCTATCTGGAGAAGCGCGGCCTCAAGCGCGAGACCGTCGCCGAGTTCCGCATGGGCTATGCGCCGGGCTCGCGGACAGCACTCAAGCAGTATCTGGCGGCGCAAGGCTTCACGGTCGAGGCCATGGTCGAGAGCGGCATGCTGATCGGCGGCGACGACATCCCGAGTCCCTACGACCGCTTCCGCAACCGGGTCATGTTTCCGATCGCCGATGCCAAGGGCCGGTTGATCGCCTTTGGTGGCCGGGCCTTGGAAGCCGATGTGCCGGCGAAATACCTGAACTCCCCGGAGACGCCGCTGTTCCACAAGGGCGCGGTGCTGTTCAACGCCCATCGCGCCCGCCCGCTGGCCTACGACAAGGATCGGGTGGTGGCCGTGGAAGGCTACATGGACGTCATCGCGCTAGCAGAAGCCGGCTTCGGCGAGACGGTAGCTCCGCTCGGCACGGCGCTGACCGAGAATCAGGTGCAACTGCTGTGGCGCATGGCCCCCGAACCGATCCTGTGCTTCGACGGCGACAGCGCCGGACGCAAGGCCGCATTTCGGGCCGTCGACACCGTGCTGCCACTTCTGAAGCCCGGCTTCAGCTTACAATTCGCCTTCCTGCCCGACGGTCTCGATCCCGACGACCTGATCCGCCAGCAGGGCCCAGCCGCCTTCGAGACGGTGCTGACCAGCCGGCGCAAACCGCTGTTCGATGTGCTGATCGAAAAGGAAGAGCTGGCCGGCGGCCCGACGGCCACGCCCGAGCAGCGCTCGGCCCTGGAACAGCGTTTGAAGGCCTTGGTTGCCCGAATCGGCGACGGCACGGTGCGCAGCCACTATGAGATGGAGCTGCGCCAAGTGCTGTGGGAGCGCACGAAACGTGAGGTGCGCCAGGGTGTCGCGCGCGGCGGTGCCATGCAAGGCAGCGGCAGCGGACTTCGCCGCAACAACACGCAGGTCGACTGGCGCGTCCGCGAGCGGGCCCGCCTCAACGGACCGATGACCGGCGGCGGTGGCCGGGGTCGGGCCGGCGGCCGTTCGGCCCCGGTTTTGGCGGCCATCGCGAGTAACGAGCTGGTCGAGCGGCAGTCCACCATGCCCCCGCGCGAGGCTCTCCTGCTTGCCACCTTGCTCAATCATCCCGGCTTGATCGCCGAAGAAGCCGAGGTTATTTCCGACCTCACATTCATGTCGGAGCCGGCCAATCGCCTGCGTGACGCGCTACTTTCTTTCGCCACAGAGGAGAAATCCCTTGACAGAGCGGCGCTCGCTACCCAATTGAGCGACCTAGGCTTGGCCACGGTCGTTGCCCTCGTCCAGCGTGCGATCACGCATAAAGGCGACAAGTTCGCCGAACCAGAGGCAGACCCGGCCACCGTCGATAAGGGATGGCGTCACGCCGTCGCGCTCCATCAACAGGAGGCGCTGCGGCGAGAGCTTGATGCTGCAGTGCAGGGATGGGAGCGCGAAGGCAGCGAGGAAGCCTTTCAGCGTATTCGCGAGATCCAGACCTTGCTGGCCCGACGGGACGGAGGCGAAGCCGACTCCTGACGTGCAGACGGAATCCGTGGCGGGGCTTCCCCCGTCGTGTCAACGTGCGCGCCGCCCTTTCGTGCGGCCCTGACCGGAGTTGAAGACCTATGGCGCAGAAATCCGAGGCGCAGGCCCAAGCCCCCGCCGAGACGGCCGAAAAGGACAGCCCGCTCCTCGATCTTTCCGACCAGTCGGTGAAGCGCCTGCTCAAGACGGGCAAGGCACGCGGCTATGTCACGCATGACGAGCTCAACGCCGTGCTGCCGTCCGAGGAGGTGACCCCCGACCAGATCGAGGACACCATGGCCATGTTGTCTGACATGGGCATTACTGTCGTCGAGCAGGAGGAGGGTGAAGAAGGCGCCGAGGCCGTCGATGAGGTGGCCGCCGGTCCCGACGAGGAAGAGAGCCGCTCCGTCGTCGCCCAGAATGCGCCGGCCAAGACCGAAACCCGCGCCGAGCCGTCAGAGCGGACCGACGATCCCGTGCGCATGTACCTGCGCGAGATGGGCTCCGTGGAGCTGCTCTCACGCGAAGGCGAAATCGCCATCGCCAAGCGGATCGAAGCCGGTCGCGAGGCCATGATCGCGGGGCTGTGCGAAAGCCCGCTGACCTTCCAGGCCATCATCATCTGGCGGGACGAACTCAACGAAGGCAAGATCCTGCTGCGCGACATCATCGATCTCGAGGCCACCTATGAAGGCCCCGAAGCCAAAGCCGCGCCGATGGTGCAGCATCCGCCCATGGGTGGGCCGGCTGCCGTAGCGGCTGCCGTTGCTCGTCAGGCGCCGACGCCGGCCGCAGCCGGTGCGGAAGGCGATGGGGAAATGGGGGCGCCGCCCGAAGGCGAGATGGACGACGAGGACGAGTACGAGAACGCACTCTCGCTCGCCGCCATGGAAGCTGAGCTCAAGCCGAAAGTGCTCGAGACCTTCGACAACATCGCCGCCACCTACAAGAAGCTCAGGAAGCAGCAGGACAAGAAGCTCGAGCAGCAGGTTGCCGGCGAGCAGGGCAATCGCAAGGAGCAGAAGGCCTACGAGAAGCTGCGCGACGACATCATCAAGGACGTCAAGTCGCTGTCGCTCAACAACAACCGCATCGAAAGCCTCGTCGAGCAGCTGTATTCGATCAACAAGCGTCTGGTCGGCTTCGAAGGCCGCCTGATGCGGTTGGCCGACAGCTTTGGCGTGCAGCGCGCCGATTTCATCACCGAATACTACGGCAACGAACTCGACCAGACCTGGCTCGATCGCCGCGCCTCATGCGGCGTCAAGTCGTGGGAGCGCTTCATCAAGAACGAGCGCAAGCAGGTCGAGAAGCTGCGCACGGACATCCACGAGTTGGCCTCCGAAACCGGCCTGGAAATCACCGAGTTCCGCCGCATCGTGAAGGCCGTGCAGAAGGGCGAGCGCGAGGCCCGTCAGGCCAAGAAGGAGATGGTCGAAGCCAACCTTCGGCTCGTGATCTCGATCGCCAAGAAGTACACCAACCGCGGACTGCAGTTCCTGGATCTGATCCAGGAGGGCAACATCGGCCTGATGAAAGCGGTCGACAAGTTCGAGTATCGCCGCGGCTACAAGTTCTCGACCTACGCCACGTGGTGGATCCGGCAGGCGATCACGCGTTCGATCGCCGATCAAGCGCGCACGATTCGTATCCCCGTGCACATGATCGAGACCATCAACAAGATCGTGCGCACGTCACGCCAGATGCTGCACGAGATTGGTCGCGAGCCGACTCCGGAAGAACTGGCCGAAAAGCTGGCGATGCCGATCGAGAAGGTGCGCAAGGTGCTCAAGATCGCCAAGGAGCCGATCAGCCTCGAGACGCCTATCGGCGACGAGGAGGATTCACATCTCGGTGACTTCATCGAGGATCGCAACGCCATCCTGCCGATCGACGCCGCGATCCAGTCCAACCTGCGCGAGACGACGACGCGGGTGCTGGCCTCGCTCACCCCCCGCGAGGAGCGCGTCCTGCGCATGCGCTTCGGCATCGGCATGAATACCGACCACACGCTGGAAGAAGTCGGCCAGCAGTTCTCGGTCACGCGCGAGCGCATCCGCCAGATCGAAGCCAAGGCCCTGCGTAAGCTCAAGCACCCGAGCCGGTCGCGGAAACTCCGGAGCTTCCTGGATAATTGATACGTCACGGACGGCGATGCCGACGATTTCCATATTCTTCGGCATCACCATCCGGATGTACTATCGCGACCACGCACCTCCGCACTTTCATGCGGTCTACGCAGAACATGAAGCGCAAGTCAGCATCGCGACCGGCGAGATCATTGAAGAGAAACAGTCAAGGGTTGCGGTGCGTCTTGTTCGTGAATGGTGCGAACTACACAGACATGATCTGATGGAGAACTGGCGCAAGCGCGAAGATGGTATGCCTTTCGAGAGGATCCCGGGACTTGATGCTGTGCAAGGTGATTGAAATCAAGGCGATCGCGCCATTCAGCATTCGCGTCCGCTTCAATGACGGGCGGGCTGGCGTGCATGATTGTTCCGCCGACATCGCTGGCGAAGGACCGATCGTCAAAGCGCTGCAGGAGCCCGCCTATTTCGCTCGCGTCTTTCTTGAGGCCGGCTCGCCGACTTGGCCGAATGGCTTCGACATGTGTCCGGATTGGCTCAGGATGCAGATGGAGGCGGCCAGAGAGCTGCAAGCGTCGGCTGCGGAATAGCATGGTGGAGGCGGCATAGCGCTGGCGTAACCACGTGGCCTCCGGCGCGGAATGGATGCTGCGATTGAGCTGGCGCAGCAATGGCGCCGGAGCGGCTGGCGATCACGCCTGATGCAGCCCCTTCGCCCAAAGCAAAAGGGCGACCCGATGGGCCGCCCTGGTGCAGATCAATCGCGAAGGCCGAACGGTTATTCCGTCACCTCGGCGCTGCGCACGCGCTTTACAGTTGACCGCTTCGTCAGCGGCTTGCGTTCAGAGGTCGGCCGCTGCTCGGCGGTCGGCGGGGTATCATCCACGGCAGCGGCGGCAACACGCCGACGCGGCTGGCGCTGCTCACCGTAAGGCGCCGGGCCGGGGCGGGCGGCAACGGCCTCGCCACGGAATGTCTGCCACGTCACCGTCACCTTGGTGCCGACAGCCACGCGCGGGTAGAGGTCGATGACATCCTGATTGTACATACGGATGCAGCCCTTGGACACGGCGGCACCAATGGTCCAGGGCGCGTCGGTGCCATGGATGCGGTAGGCGGACGAGCCCAGATAGAGCGCGCGCACGCCGAGCGGATTCATCGGATGGCCGCCCGGCACCCACATGGGCAAGCGCGGGTTCTCGGCGCGCATGGTCGGCGTCGGAGTCCAGGACGGATTCTCGCGCTTCTGGGTGACGCTGGTAACGCCCTGCCAGCGGCTCTGATCGCGCGGGATGGCGATCGGATAGGACACCGCCTCGCCCTGACGCACGACGTGATAAAGACGGCGATCGCCGAAGCTGACGATGATCTGGCCGGGCGCATGCTGCGGGCTGAAGCGGATCACCTCGCGGCCGCTGCCGCCGGGTGTGCTGCCGCCGCCCCAGGCCCAGCCTGAATCTTGTTGCGCATTGGCTGTCTCCGGCGCAGCGAAGCCCAGCATGGTGAGGGCTGCGGCTGCCAGGAGCCAACGGGTGTTCGGGCGTTTCATCATCATCATCTCCGGCCGTCTACTCGGTCGCTTTTGTTGGTACGCGACGCGGGTCTCACAACCTCACGTCGGGACGTAGTTTGCCGCCTCTGCGTCAACAGAGTGTTTAAGGTCGTACGAATCCAGGGCAGCCCAAGCGGTGATTTCGTGTGGCCACTGTTGCGCCATCTAGGCCATGACTGCACCGACAGCGCAACCGGGTGCGCGCAGGCGTCGCGTGGATTTGGGCGGTGGCGCGAGCTTTGCGCTCAAGCTGTGGGAAATGCGCCACAAAACGGTGGACAACCTGAGGACCGACGACCTGAAATCGGCGGTTTGAGCACAATCAGGGCGACACGTCTCCTCCACTTCTTGCTGGTATATTCCTTTTATGTTCTCTTTTTGTATTGACTCAGCTTGCCGCCATCTGTAGAACACATTAAGAACATTTTGATCGTGAGTGTCCCGTGCTGCAACTGCCTCTCTTCGCTGATCACCTGTTGCCCCCAACCGTTGCGTGCCCAGCGGAGGCGTCGGCAAAAGCTGTCTCGGGACCAGAATGTTCTGTTGGCGATGGTGCTTACTCTGTATTGCGTTCAGTTCCTACTCTCGTACAGCGTACGGGCGGCGTGGACAGGCCTTCCCCCCATCCCTCCTCTGTCCCGCCGCCCATGCCTCCCGTTGCCCCCGCTGCATCGTCGACGCTGCTGCCAACCGGCAGCCGCGAGGCCCGTCTCGCCGAACTGCGATCACGCATCCGTGATCTGGAGCGGCGATCTGGCCTCAGCACACCGCGGTTCGTTGCCCCGCGCCGTGGTGTTCAGGCTGCCGGTTTGGCGAAGGCGGAGGACAGCCCGGACCCGACAAGGCCCGCTACCCTTGTCGCCGGGATGTCTTCCGCCACCTTTCCCGTGCGCGCCTCTCCCTCCCGCGCCTCCCACCGATGGTCCGCGCCAAGCTGGACACTCGGCGATCCCGCTCTCGACCACATTCTGCCGGAGCACGGTCTGGCGCTCGCTGCTCTGCACGAATTGAAGCCGGCTACGGCTCGCGACTGGCCGGCCACGCTCGTGTTGGCGCTGCGGCTGGCGGTCCGGCGGCTGGCGGGCCTTGCCCTGGCGCCTGCGCGGGGCGACCCCGACGGCCCCTTGCCCCAGCCTGCTGCACCTCCCCTGATCCTGTGGTGTGCGCCATCTGCCTTCATTGCCGAGCATGGCCGTCTGCACGCTCCGGGCCTCGCCAGGCTCGGGCTTGCGCATGGGTCCCTGCTGATTGCCGAGACCACGCGCGAAGCGGAAACCCTCTGGGCACTGGAGGAAGGTTTGCGCTCCCGCGCCCCAGCCCTGGTCATCGGCATGTTGCAGGAGGCCAGCTTGACGCCCGCGCGGCGGTTGTCGCTGGCCGCAGGCGTCAGCGGCGTCCCATGCCTGCTGTTGACCGCGCCCCGTACGGCTGCTGCCGCCGCCACTGAAACCCGTTGGCGGGTCGCCCGCACAGCCAGTGCACCGCATCCCTTCGATGCGGAGGCACCGGGCGCGTTGCGCTGGACCCTCGCTCTCGAACGGTGCCGGGAAGCACCGTCGCTCGCAACCTGCCCGTCCTCTGTTGTGGAGTGGTGTGATGTCTCGCATCGTTTCCGTCTGGCTGCCCGCCTGGCCGATCGACCGCTTGCGGCGGGCAGCCCCACACCTCGTCCCCGCGCACCAGCCGTTCGCGCTGGTTGAGAGCGGCCCGCATGGGTTGCGCATCCATGCCGTGAATGCGGCAGCCAGCGCCGCCGGTGTTCATCCCGGCCGGCCGCTTGCCGATGTGCGTGCCGCACTGCCCGGCATCGCCATACGCCCGGCCCGGCTGGACGAGGACACTGCAGCGTTGACCGCCCTTGCCCGCTGGCTCGGGCGCTACAGCCCACAGCGCAACCAGGACGGCAGAGATGGCGCCTGGATCGACATTACCGGCGCGGCTCATTTCTATGCCGGTGAGGCGGCTTTGCTGCATGATATCGTCGATCGTCTGGGGAAGCTCGGCATCACCGCCCGCGTCGGTCTCGCCGATACGTTCGGCGCCGCGCATGCGCTCGCCCGCTGGGCCACATCGGCATCCGAGCCTGTCGCCCTTGCCACTCCGGGCTCCGCCCAAGCAGCTCTCGCAACCCTGCCCGTGGCCGCACTTCGTCTCACACCCGACACCGTCGAGCTGCTTGGCCGTCTCGGCTTGAAGCGTATCGGACTGCTCTATGGCTTGCCGCGGGCGGCTCTCGAGCGACGCTTCCGAGAACGGCTGGGACCGCATCAAGGTTCGCGCCTGAGATCGCGAACCGAGCAACGGCAAGCGGCGACGGCGGCGGCCGTGCTGCTCCGCCTCGATCAAGCCTTGGGTCACATCGGCGAACCGCAGGTCGCCCTCGTCGAGACACCTGTGTGTAGCGCACGGCTGGCTTTTGCCGAGCCGTTGATTTCCCATGCCGGGATCATGGCGGCCGTCGAGACTCTCGCTGCCAACCTCTGCCGGGATCTCGACCGCCGCTGTCTCGGCGCCGCCCGCTTCCACCTGTCGCTCTACAGGTCCGACGGCTCCGTCGTCGAGATCGTCATCGGCACAAGCGCGCCCGGCCGCGATGCCGCCCACATCTGCCGTCTCTTCAGCGAGAAGCTCGACAGCATCGATGCCGGGTTCGGCCTCGACCTCGTCACCCTCGAGGCTGGCCGGACCGAGGTGCTGGCCTCGGTTCAGACCGCGCTTGCCCCACCGCCAGAGACCGCATACGCACCACCTCCGCCGCATGCAGCGGCGTTGCTGCTCGACCGCCTCGCCAATCGCTTGGGGGCAGGTCGCGTCGTACGCTTGGCGCCAGACGACAGCCACATACCGGAACGGTCGGAACGGGTCACTCCGGCATTGGCGGCCATCGCACCCACCTCGCACCGGCACGCAACCCGGCCTGCTGCCCTGCTCACCCGCCCGCCGCTCCTGCTCGTGCAGCCAGAACCGGCATCCGTCATGGCTGAGATCCCGGATGGTGCGCCCGTGCGCCTGCTGTGGCGCCGCCTCGCCCGCCGCATCACGCGCGCGGAAGGGCCTGAGCGGATCGCACCCGAATGGTGGCGAGTTCTAGCCCTGCCTGAAGCGAGCCGGCCCGCCACCCGCGACTACTACCGGCTGGAAGACGACAGCGGCGCTGGCTACTGGGTCTTCCGCGACGGTTTCTATGGCGAGCGCGACGACGTCTCGCCCCGCTGGTTCGTACAGGGGGTGTGGGCATGAACGCGAGACGCGATACCAGCTGGGCGACCGCGGCCCCCGCCTATGCCGAGCTGCAGGCGATGAGCAACTTCTCGTTTCTCACCGGCGCCTCACATCCGCACGAATTGATCGCGCAGGCGAAAGCGCTCGGACTCACTGCCATCGCCATTACCGACCGCAACACGCTCGCCGGCATCGTCAGGGCACATGTCGCCGCCAAAGCTGCCGGCATCAGGCTCGTGGTCGGGGTGCGGCTCGATCTCGAGGATGCGCCGAGCCTGCTGTGCTATCCGACCGACCGCGACGCCTACGGCCGGCTCTGTCGCCTGCTCTCGCTCGGCCAGATGCGTTCGCCAAAAGGCCAATGCCGATTGACCATCGACGACGTCGGCCGCCATGCCGAGGGCCAGTTGTTCATCGCCCTGCCACCCGACAGCTGGACTTGGCGCGAAGCCGTGGTCGAAGCTGGTACGAACGCCTTCGAGAGAGCATTATCCTGCCTTGCCGCCAAGCTGGGGCGCACCCGCTTGCATCTTGCCGCCACCCACCTGCACCAAGGCGATGACCGCGCCCGCCTTGCCGGCCTCGCAAGCCTGGCCCGCCGCACAAAGCTGTCACTCGTTGCCACCGGCGATGTTCGTTTCCATGCTCCTCACCGCCGCCCGCTTGCCGATGTCCTTGCCTGCATCCGCGAGGGGATCACGCTTGCCGACGCAGGCACGCGCCTCGCCAAGAATGCCGAGCGCCACTTGAAGTCGCCACGTGAGATGGCCCGCCTGTTGCGTGGGCATGAGCGCGCGCTCGCCCGCACGATCGACATCGTGTCCGCTTGCCGATTCTCGCTCGATGAGCTGCGCTACGAGTATCCGGATGAGCCCATTCCAGCCGGCACCACGGCGCAGCTGCATCTCGAGACCCTCGCCCGCGCCGGCGCCGGCGAGCGCTTTCCGGACGGCGTCCCGGAGAAAGTTGGCGCCCTGCTGGAGCGTGAGCTCACCCTGATCGCCGAACTCGACTACGCGCCCTACTTTCTCACCGTCCACGACATCGTCGCCTTCGCCCGCTCGCGCTCGATCCTCGCCCAGGGCCGCGGCTCCGCCGCCAACTCCGTGGTCTGCTACTGCCTTGGGATCACTGCCGTCGATCCGACCGAGATCGACCTGCTGTTCGAACGTTTCATCTCGGCTGAGCGGCGTGAACCACCCGACATCGACGTCGACTTCGAGCACGAGCGGCGCGAGGAGGTGATCCAATACATCTACCAGCGCTACGGCCGTGAGCGAGCCGGCCTCGCGGCCACTGTCATCTCCTATCGTGCCCGCTCTGCCGTGCGCGAGGTCGGCCGGGCCATGGGGCTTTCCGAGGATACCGTTGCGGCGCTGGCCGGCATGGTCTGGGGCACGCACTCGGATGGCGTCCTCCCCGAGCGGCATGTGCGCGAGGCGGGCCTTGATCCAGGCGACCCGCTGCTCGCCGCCGTGCTCGATCTCGCTGGCGAGCTCACCGGTTTTCCCCGCCATCTCTCGCAGCATGTGGGCGGCTTCGTGCTGGCCCGCCGCGCCCTGGTCGAGATCGTGCCCGTCGGCAACGCCGCCATGCCGGATCGCACGTTCATCGAGTGGGACAAGGACGATCTCGCCGCCCTTGGCTTGATGAAGGTCGATGTGCTGGCGCTCGGCATGCTCTCGTGCATCCGCCGCGCCTTCGCGCTGCTCGCCCAGCATCGTGGCCTCGAACTGACGCTTGCCAGAATTCCGCGGCAGGACGATGCCGTCTACGATATGCTTTGCCAGGCGGATTCGATCGGCGTCTTCCAGGTCGAGAGCCGGGCCCAGATGAACATGCTGCCGCGGTTGCGGCCGCGCACTTTCTACGATCTCGTGATCGAGGTGGCGATCGTGCGCCCCGGCCCTATCCAGGGTGACATGGTGCATCCCTACCTGCGCCGTCGCTCCGGTCTCGAGCCCGAGATCTACCCCTCGCCCGCGCCCGGCAAGGGCGACAAGGATGAATTGCGCCAGATCCTCGGCAAGACCAAAGGCGTGCCGTTGTTCCAGGAGCAGGCCATGCGCATCGCCATGGTGGCGGCGCAATTCTCGGATGGCGAGGTGAACGAGTTGCGCAAAGCCATGGCTACCTTCCGCCGCCGCGGCACCATCGGCCAGCTCGAGGACAAGATGATTTCGGCCATGGTCGCGCGCGGTTATGAGCCTGCGTTCGCCGCCCGCTGCTTCAATCAGATCAAGGGCTTCGGCGAGTATGGTTTTCCCGAGAGCCATGCCGCGAGCTTCGCCCTGCTGGTCTATGTCTCGGCCTGGCTCAAATGCCACCATCCGGCGGCCTTCGCGGCGGGATTGCTCAATGCCCAACCCATGGGCTTTTATGCGCCAGCGCAGATCGTGCGCGATGCCCGCGAACATGGCGTCGAGGTGCGCCCCGTCGACGTCAATGCTTCCGACTGGGACGCGACGCTGGAGCCGGATGCAGCAGACGGCGGCCTTGCCCTGCGCCTCGGGCTGCGACAGATCGAGGGACTGGCGCATGCAGAAGCTGAGAAGATCGTGCGTGCTCGCGCTGGACCTGTTGCGGCTGTCGAGGAGCGCGCTCCTGTGCCTCGACAACCGTTCCGGGACACAGTGGACTTGTTACAGCGCGCGAGGTTGCGCAGTGACACTCTCGAGCGGCTGGCTGCCGCCGATGCCATGCGCTCACTCGGACTAGACCGGCGCCAGGCGCTGTGGACGGTGAAGGGGTTGGTGGTGGCGCCGTCGCTACCGCTCTTTGCCTGGGGCGCGGCATCCGAAAGCCGCGACGAGCCCCATGTTGTCCTGCCGACCTTGCCTTTGTCAGAGCACGTTGTGAACGACTACCAGACGCTGCGCCTCTCCCTGAAGGCACATCCGATGCACTTCCTGCGCGCCGATCTCAAGGCTGAGCGCATTCTCGCCTGCTCCGATCTGCAAGGGCTCAAGGATGGCGCGCGCGTGGCCGTAGCGGGCGTCATTCTCGTCCGCCAGCGGCCGGGCTCTGCCAAGGGCGTCGTATTCATGACCATCGAGGACGAGACCGGCATCGCCAATGTCGTGGTCTGGTCGAAGACGCTGGAGCGCTACCGGCGCGTGGTCATGGGTGCGCGCCTGGTGCTGGTGCGTGGCCGTATCCAGCGCCACGAGTCGATCATTCACCTGGTGTCCGAGCGTCTCGAGGACAGGAGCGCCTGGCTCGCCCGCCTGATCGAAGACGATGACGGCACCCCAATGCCGATCCCGATCGCCAATGCCGACGAGGTGCTGCGGCCCGAGCCCGGCTCAGCGCGAAGCCGGGCCATACCGTCCCGGCCACCTCCCGAGAACATTGCTGCCGCCAGCGTGCCGGCACAGCCAATACCGCGCGTTGCGACCAAGCCTGCTCACACGCCTCATCAAGCGACGGCGACACATCCACGGCTGGCGCGGGTCATGCCCCGCTCCCGCGATTTCCACTGAACGGCAAGTTTGCCGTGCGACTCCTGGGCCGGCGAAAAATGCGCAACCGGCCCGGACGCTCAACCCTGGCCGAGGCAACACTTTTTGTACTTCTTGCCGCTGCCGCACAGGCATGGATCGTTGCGGCCAACCTTCGGGCCCTGGCGAACCATGGTCATGCCCGGCGCGGCGCCATGATGATGGTGGCCGTGGTGGTGGCCATGGTGATGATCGTGATCGTGGCCGCAGCCGCAGGCGTCATCGGCCTCGTCTGCGCGGGCGTGCGCATGGGGGGTGGCTGCAGCGCCCTCGTTGGTCGGGGCGGGGCGGACGGTTGCCATCGTTCGGTTCTCCTGTTCGGTCGGCTTATCCATAGCACAGGCCCCGGCGCACGAACAAAGCCTGACAGGCGCAAGCCATTGGACTTTGACGCCCCGACTGGGGCCTTAGTCAGCTGTTGGCGAGACCATCTGTCGGGTTGCAGAGGTCCTTGGCCTCGCGTAACGCATGACGACACGTCCGGGCCGAAGACGGGCCAAGCATAGCCGCCAAGCCGGTGGACGAGGGCTCGCTGCACGCGTGCCGCATACGTGCTCCGCGTCCAGGAGTTGCACCCCGTCGCCCCCGCGCCCACGGAGACACCTGCCGATGACCGACACCATCCTGATCATCGATTTCGGCTCCCAGGTCACACAACTGATCGCGCGCCGGGTGCGCGAGGCCGGCGTCTACTGCGAAATCCATCCGTTCAACAACTGCATCTCGGCATTCGAGCGGCTGGCGCCCAAAGGCGTGATCCTGTCGGGCGGCCCGAGCAGCGTCTATTGGACCGACGCCCCCCGCGTGCCCGAGCGCATCCTTGCCGCAAAACTGCCGATTCTGGGCATCTGCTACGGCAACCAGAGCCTCGTCGTGCAGTCGGGCGGCGCCGTCGAAGGGGGGCATGCCGCCGAATTCGGCCGCGCCGAGATCGAGATCGTCGAGGATTGCCAGCTGTTCGAGGGCATCTGGAAAAAAGGCGCGCGCGATCACGTCTGGATGAGCCACGGCGACAAGATCACCAAAGTTCCGCCCGGCTTCCGTGTCGTGGCGCGGTCCGACAATGCGCCTTACGCCGTGATCGCCAATGACGATGCCCGCCGCTACGGCGTGCTGTTCCACCCGGAAGTCGCGCACACACCGCGCGGCGCCGAGCTGTTGCGCAATTTCGTGCATCGCATTGCGGGCGCCCACGGCGACTGGACCATGCGCGCGTTCCGGCAGGCCGAGGTGGCGAAAATCAAGGCCCAGGTCGGCAAGGCCAAGGTCATCTGCGGACTTTCCGGCGGCGTCGACAGCGCGGTTGCTGCCGTCCTCATTCACGAAGCCATCGGCGATCAGCTCACCTGCATTTTCGTCGATCATGGCCTGCTGCGGCAGAACGAAGCCGATGAAGTGGTGCGCCTGTTCCGCGGCGCCTACAACATTCCGCTGGTGCACGTCGACGCCAGCGAACGCTTCATCACCGCGCTCGACGGCGTCTCCGATCCAGAGCAAAAGCGCAAAATCATCGGCGGCCTCTTCATCGAGGTGTTCGAGGCCGAGGCGCGCAAGATCGGTGGAGCCGACTTCCTGGCCCAGGGCACGCTTTATCCCGACGTCATCGAGAGCGTTTCGTTCACGGGTGGCCCCTCGGTCACCATCAAGTCGCATCACAACGTCGGCGGCCTGCCGGCGCGCATGAACTTGAAGCTGGTCGAGCCGCTGCGCGAACTGTTCAAGGACGAGGTGCGCGTGCTCGGCCGCGAGCTCGGACTGCCCGAGGCCTTCGTCGGCCGCCATCCGTTTCCAGGCCCCGGCCTCGCCATCCGCTGTCCCGGCGGCATCACACGCGAGAAGCTCGAGGTCCTGCGCAAGGCCGATGCCATCTATCTCGACGAAATCCGAAAAGCGGGCCTTTACGACACCATCTGGCAAGCCTTCGCCGTGCTGCTCCCTGTGCGCACCGTTGGCGTGATGGGCGATGCACGCACCTATGACCATGTCTGCGCCTTGCGCGCCGTCACCTCAACCGACGGCATGACGGCGGACTATTTCCCGTTCCCACACGACGTCCTTGGCCGCACCGCCACGCGCATCGTCAACGAGGTCAAGGGCATCAACCGGGTTGTCTATGACATCACCTCGAAGCCGCCTGGAACCATCGAGTGGGAATAGAGAGCTCGAACGTCAATCGTTGAAACGCTGCCGCCGCGCACTGGTCTGGCCGCGATAGCGCAATTCGCTGGCCGGAACAAAGCCCTTGGTGCCGTACCAGAGCCCTTCGCCGCGCCATCCGGCACTGCGGTTTGTCGCCCAGCCTGCATAGCCAGGATAAGGCCAGCGGCGGGCCCAACGATCGTACCAATAGGGTCGCGGGGCGAAACGGCGCCCCTGCCATGGCCAGCGCGGGTCAGCCGAACCAAAAGTGCGACCATATTGACGGCTGCCCGAACGCGGCTCTGGTTGTCGCCATTGGGTTGCCTCCACCGCCACGTGCTGCTGCCGGCCGCTTTCCGCACGCGCGACATCGGCCGGATCAGGGTGCAATTGGGCGCGGGCCGGCGATCCACAAAGGAGGCCCAGCAGAACCACCGGTAGTGCCAATGCACCAGCCACGCGAGGGGATGAACGACGCATATACGCCTCCAGATCCAGGACTGAAAGCACTATATGTTCGTTTTAAGTTCTTGTAAAGTTCATTCGGTGGCAACCGCGCCGGAAACGCTACCAATGAGACCCAGCCATTCGTCCTCGCTAAGCACGGCAACGCCCAGTTCTTGGGCCTTGTCAAGCTTGGAGCCGGCGTCGGCGCCGGCCACCACGTAGTCGGTTTTTTTCGAGACCGAGCCCGCAACCTTGGCGCCCAGCCGTTCCGCCTGCGCCTTGGCCTCGTTGCGGCCCATCCGCGTCAGGGTGCCGGTGAAAACCACGGTCTTGCCGGTCACGACAGAGGCCTCGGCCACGGGTGGCCTTACGGCGCCGATTTCCAAGGCCGCCACCAACCGCTCGACGGCTGCCACGTTGTGCGGCTCGCCGAAGAAATCGGCGAGGGCGTCGGTCGCCACCTCGCCGACGCCGTTGAGTGAGGCCAGCTCCTGATAACCGTCGCCAGGAAACTGGCGCGACGCCGCCACGGCTGCCATCACCAGTGCCTCGGTGTCGTCCTTGAAGGCCTCCGCCAACGCCGCGGCGGCTTTGGCTGGCGCCATCTTGGCTGCCACCAGGCGCGCCGCCAACGGATCGGCGAATAGCGTGCCCGGCTGGCGCAACCGATCGGGCGCTGCTGCGATGGCTCGCACCGCTGCCTCCGCCGTTTTGGCGCCGACGCCGGGAATGGCGAGGAAGCGGCGCCACTGCGGCCCCGGGCGGGTTGCGATGGCGCGCGCGACGGCGCTGCGGAACGCCTCCCAGGTGCCGAAGGCGCGGGCCAAATCGCGCGCCGTGGTTTCGCCGATGTGGCGGATGCCCAAGCCGAAGATCAGGCGATCGAGGCCGATCTGGCGGCGTGCCCGAATGGCCTTGAACAGGTTCTCGACCGAACGCTGGCCGAAGCCTTTGCGATCCGCCAAGCGATTGGGAAGGGTCGCGTCACGCGCTTCGAGCGCGAAGATATCGGCGGGCTCTCGAATGACCCCCTCATCGAAGAACAGCTCGATGCGCTCGTCACCGAGGCCTTCGATATCGAGCGCGTTGCGGGACACGAAATGCTTGAGCCGCTCCTTGGCCTGCGCCGGACAGGCAAGGCCACCCGAGCAGCGGCGCACGACATCTGCCTCGCCGCTCACTGGATCGCTTTCGCGCACGGCCCGGCTGTCACAGGCGGGGCAGACCTCGGGAAACGCGAACGGCTGCGATTCCTTCGGACGCTTTTCCGCCACCACGCCGACGACCTGCGGAATGACGTCGCCGGCCCGTTGCACGATGACCGTGTCGCCAACGCGCACGTCCTTGCGGCGGATCTCGTCCTCGTTGTGCAGCGAGGCATTGGAGACGACGACGCCACCGACCGACACCGGCTTCAACTTGGCGACCGGCGTCAAGGCGCCGGTGCGACCGACCTGGATCTCGATGGCCTTGAGCACCGTTGTCGCCTGCTCAGCCGGGTATTTGTGGGCGATGGCCCAACGCGGCGCGCGCGAGACGAAGCCCAGGCGCTCCTGCAAATCGAGGCGGTCGACCTTGTAGACGACGCCGTCGATATCGTAGCCGAGGCTCGCGCGCCTGGCGCCAATCTCGCGATAGTAAGCGAGCAGATCTGGCGCATCGGCACACACACGCATGAGCGGATTGGTCGGCAGGCCCCACTTGGCGTAAGCCGCGATGACGCCCGACTGGGTGGCGGCCGGCAATGACGAAGCCTCGCCCCAGGTGTAGGCGAAAAACTTGAGCGGCCGTTTCGCGGTCACGCTTGCATCGAGCTGTCGCAGTGAGCCGGCTGCGGCATTGCGCGGATTGGCAAAGACCTTCGCGCCATCCGCTTCCTGCTGCGCGTTGAGCTGCTGGAAATCCGCGTGACTGAGGTAAATCTCGCCGCGCACTTCGATGACGGCCGGCACGTCCTTGCCGCGTAGCTGCTTCGGGATGGCCGCGATGGTCGCGACGTTGGCCGTCACGTTCTCGCCCTCGCTGCCGTCGCCGCGAGTCGCCGCCGCCGTGAACGTGCCATCGACATAGCGCAACGAAATGGAGAGCCCGTCGATCTTCGGCTCGGCGGTGATGGCGAGGGCTGCGTCGGCGGGCAGGGTCAGGAAGCGGCGCACGCGGGCGACGAAATCGGCGACGTCGCCATCCTCGAAGGCATTGCCAAGGGAGAGCATCGGTACGGCATGGCGGATCTTGCCGAAACCTTCCGTGGGTGCGGCGCCGACGCGGCGGCTCGGGCTGTCGGCGCGCACGAGATCGGGAAAGCGCGCTTCGATGGCGGCGTTGCGCACTTGCAGAGCGTCATAGGCGGCGTCCGAAATCTCGGGGGCGTCCTTGCCGTGATAGAGTTGGTCGTGGCGTGCGATCTCACGCGCCAAGCGGGCCAGTTCTTGGGCTGCCGCTCCGGCATCGAGATCGGCTACCGCTAAACTGGCATGACCGGCTGCGTCATCGGTGCGCGCAGCCGGTGGGGTTGCAGTCTGGCTTGATGTTCGCTTTGGGCTCATGGCTCGATTTTAGGCTGACCAGCCGGCGCGCGCCAAGCCAGCGTGGCAAGCAATTCACCGGTCCCACCCAGGCGGGGCCCGAAAAACACGTCAGCCCGAGGTTGCCCCCGGGCTGTTCACAATGTCGAGGTTGCCAGCAAGGCGCTTAGCGGCTGAGGCCCATGGGCCGTGCCGGGCGAACCGTGCTGGCAGTAGGTACGTCCTGTTGATCCGCCGGCGGCTTGGCGCCGGGCGCTGTCGGCTCCGGCTGCGGGGCCACCGTCGGCTCCTTCGGCGGCAACTTAGGCGCAGGACCGGACGGCGCAATCTTGCGCCACTGTTGGGCAATCCAGGACCCCTGGTTGGCCTGCGGCCTCAGGCCTTCACGACCGAGCAAGGCGTAGCTGTCCTGGTACCAACGCGACTGGGGGAAGTTGTGACCGAGCACGGCGGCGCAGGCCTGCGCCTCCTCACGAATGCCAAGCGCGATGTAACCCTCCGCCATGCGGTGCAGGGCTTCTTCGACGTGCTGCGTGGTCTGGTGCTCCGATACGACCACCTTGAAGCGGTTGATGGCCGCCAAGTGCCGCCCCTGCTTCAGGTAGTTGCGCCCAATGTACATCTCGTTGGCGGCAATGGAATCCTCGGCGATGCGGACGCGATTGTCGGCTTGCTTGGCGTAGGGGCTGTCCGGGAAGCGAGTGGTGATGACCTTCAGCTCGGTCAAGGCGCGGCGTGCCGCCGTCTGGTCGTGAGCCGGGTCCTTGATGTCATCGAAGTAGGCCGACGCGATGACGTGATGCGCCAGCGCTGCATCCTTAGTGCCGGGGTGCATGGTGGTGTAGCGGCGGGCCGAGGCGATCGCCTCAGGATTCTTCTTGGCCTTGTAGTAGGCGAAGGCCGCCATCACCATGGCGCGACGCGCCTCCGGTGCATACGGGTGGTCGCGATCGAGCTCTTCGAACTTGCGGGCGGCCTCATCGAAGCGGCCAGCCGACATCAGCGCGTCGGCATCCGCATACATCTTGCCCGGCGGGTCAGGATTGAGAGCCTTGGCCGCATCCGACGACGCACAACCAGACAATCCGGCTGCAGACATCAGCAGCGCCACGGCAGCTAACGCCGCCTTGTGCCGCGCCATCCATGTCATCAGTGCCATGTTGCGTCCCTGACTGGCGGCCCGCTTCTATCGTGGCGGGTCAGCCCGTTGTCGTGTTCGTCATCCCCGGTCGAGCGAATGGAGCACACGGAGCTGGACTCAATAGCAGAGCATCTCTGCCCGGCTGACGCTTCCAACCGTCTACTCCCGTTGCAATCGCGCGACCCCCAGCGACAGCTAGCATGCCCGGCTATCGTGGAGCAATTGACTTTCGCCTCGCTCCGCCCGTGCTCCACCACCTGATAACGCAGCGATTTCCGCTACATGTTCGCGTAACAGCCTAGGCGACCAATTGCGGCGACGTGACGGCAAAGCTGCGGCAAGCGGTTCGTTTTCAGCCGTGCTCGGCAGCGAGACCACCGACGACGACGCCGAGCGACGCACCCGTGGCTTCGATGGGCAGGCCTTCACGCACCCGCGGCGCCTGGACCGTGGTCCAAGCATCGGCGTCAGCGAACAGAGCCTTGAGCACATGAGCATTGAGACGGTGACCGCCACGAACCGAGCGGTAGGCGCCGAGCAGCGGCGCGCCAGCGAGTGTCAGGTCGCCGATGGCGTCCAGCATCTTGTGGCGGACAAACTCCTGCGGATAACGCAGGCCTTCCGGGTTCATGATTCGGTCATCGCCGATGGCGACGGTGTTATCGAGCGAAGCACCCAGCGCGAGGCCTGATTTCCAGAGCGTCTCGACGTCGCGCATGAAGCCAAAGGTGCGGGCGGAGGCAATTTCGTTGCGGTAGTTGCCGGGGTTCAGGTCCAGACTCATGCGCTGGCGACCAATGACCGGGCTCGGGAAATCGATCTCGACATCAAGATGGAAGCCAGAATGTGGGGTCAACTCACCCCAGCAATTGCCTTCTTCGACCTTTACCGGCTTGAGAACCTTGATGAATTTCCGCGGCGCGGCGAGTTCGGTGAGGCCGGCGTCGTCCAGAGCTTTGACAAACTCGATGGCGCTGCCGTCCATAATCGGGATTTCGCGGCTGTCGATCTCGATGTAGCAGTTGTCGACACTGAGACCACGCAATGCAGAAAGGAGATGCTCGACAGTTCCGACGGTTACGCCGCCCTCGTCACCGATTACCGTGCACAGTGTCAGATTCTTTACGGCGCTGACGTCGGCGGGGATCTCCGAGATGATCTTGCCGCGTTTCGACACCAGAAACTTCAGACCCGTGTCCGCCGGTGCCGGATGCAGAATGACAGAGGCGGGTGCGCCACTGTGTACTCCGGTCCCCGATACCTCGATCTCACGCGCAAGCGTCGTCTGGCGAGCGCCGATGAATCGCTTCGACATTATGCGCCGTCCCTCGATCCTAACGACCCGACTCGACATCGTGTGACATCTGCGGGCCCCCCAAACGTACCTTCCGTCGCTCTTGGTTTTGCCGACCACCCATGTCCCCGGTTGGTCGATGGCGAAGCGAATCGGTACGTCTCTTCACCATCTTGATACCGGTAGATTCGGGCAGGCGACAAATCACTCTTAATTTCACTCCGTTACATATCGAGCAGCGACCAGCTCGACTGAGCTTACCTCTTGTCTTTATTGAAGAAAAACGGGAGCTGCGGGGCTTCGCGGCGACGCCCTTCGCGATTTGCATCCGTGCCATTGCCTGCTTTTTCAGCATCCCGACCGCGGCCAGCAGCGACAATCCGCTGGAAGATGCCGCCGCGCTGCGGGGGCGATTCGTTGCCGCCGCCGTCATAGACCCGGGGGGGGCCTGCCGGCGGCTCAGCGTACTGGCCAGCTTTGGCCCGGTATTCGCGCTGCCCGACTACAGGGAAGTCATCGACCTCGGGCAGGCGGCGTCCCGTGCGCTGGAAGTCTTCCGGTGGACCGGGGGTGAATGTCTCGTGGGGTTGTGGCGCCGGGGCGGCCGGAGGTGCTTCCCGCGGCGCCGGAGGAAAGCCGGCGGCTGGCACCGATTCTTCGATGATCACGTCGCCCGGTGCCCGCCATACCTCACGGTTCTGCCGCGGAGAGGTTGCGATAGGGACGGGCGGTGGCAGGTTAGGACCAGCCTGGCGCGGCGGTTGTGCCGGGTAGGACTTGGGCGCAGCAGACGCAGGTTGTGGCGGCGCAACTGGTGCAGGCGGGAAGGGCGAGTGCGGCGGTGCCGAGGCCGCATGATTCGGTTGTGCCGGACCTGGAGGCGGGGGGGTGGCTGCCGGCGCCTGGATTTGCGGTGTGGCCGGGCGTTGTGCCTGCAGCCGCGAGAAGGCGTTGCTGCTGGTCGTCGCATTCGGCACCGTGGCCAGTCCCGACGCCACGATAGCCACGCGGACGCGATCACCCATGCTGTCGTCGAACGTGGCGCCAACGATGATGTTGGCTTCCGGATCGACCTCCTGACGCACGCGGCTGGCGGCCTCGTCGACCTCGTACAAGGTCATGTCGCGACCGCCGATGATGGATAGCAGCAGCCCTTTGGCTCCTTTCAGCGAGACCTCATCGAGCAACGGGTTGGCGATCGCCTCCTCGGCAGCGCGAATGGCGCGTCGCTCGCCGTTGGCCTCACCGGTGCCCATCATGGCCGAGCCCATGTCGCTCATGACCGTGCGCACGTCGGCGAAGTCGAGATTGATCAGGCCTTCCTTGACGATCAGATCAACAATGCAGGCGATGCCGGAATAGAGCACCTGATCGGCCAGGATGAAGGCCTCCGCGAAGGTGGTCTTCTCGTTGGCGACGCGAAACAGGTTTTGGTTCGGAATGACGATCAGCGTATCGACGTACTTCCTCAATTCGGCAATGCCGGCGTCGGCAATGCGCGCGCGCCGCGTGCCTTCGAACTGGAATGGCTTGGTGACGATGCCGACCGTGAGGATATTGGCTTCCTTCGCTGCCCGGGCAATCACGGCCGCGGCGCCCGTGCCGGTGCCGCCGCCCATGCCAGCGGCAATGAAGACCATGTGCGAGCCGACGATCTGAGCCTTGATCTCTTCGATCGCCTCTTCCGCCGCGGCCTGCCCGACCTCGGGCTTCGAGCCGGCGCCAAGGCCTTCCGTGAGGCTAATGCCGAGCTGGATGCGCCGCTCTGCGCTCGAGCCTTGCAGCGCCTGCGCATCGGTGTTGGCGACGATGTATTCAACGCCCGCAAGGCCGGACGCGATCATGTTGTTGACCGCATTGCCGCCGGCACCGCCAACGCCGATGACGGTGATGCGAGGTTTGAGGTCGGTCAGTTTCGGCAACTGCAGATTGATGCTCATCCGCGCCTCTGGTCCCCTGTCGGGCCTGTGCCGCTGGCTGCGCCAGCCGGCCCGTCTACTCTGCCAACCACCGGCCAAACCGCCGGCACTGCTACGCCTGGGACGCCAATACGGCTGTCACTCACGAACTGCCTAGAAACCATCGCCGAGCCAGCGCTGCATGCGGCCGAGATAGCCACGCTGCTGACCATGCCGAGCCCCATGCGACACGACTGCGGAGCCCCGTTCCGCAGCGATCGCCGACCACACCAAGCCAAACGTTGCCGCCATCGCGGGACTGCACATATCCGTCGGCATGCCGCCAAGCGGTTTCGGCCGACCGATCCGTACGTCACCGCCGAAACGCTGCATCCAGGCCTGGTCCAGGCCCAGCAGCTGGCTGCCGCCACCGGTGAGGAACACACGGCCCGAGGCCAACGCCATGACGCCGCTGTCAGCAAGACGCTCTGCGATCAAACCGAAAAGGCCATCGACGCGGGGCCCGATGATCGACCGGATCTGGGCCTTGCTTGTCTGATACAGGACAGGCCCTTCTTCGCTCTCCACAGGGTAGGAGATGAGCTCGGAAGCGTCGGACGCAGCCTTGACCAGTGTGCCATAAAGCGTTTTGATTCGCTCGGCTTCTACAACCGAGGCCACCAACGTGCGGGCAATGTCGTAACTCATGTGGTTGCTGCCGACGGGCACGGCCTCAACGGCCACCGGGGCGCCATCAACAAACGCAGCCATAGTCGCCGTGCCGCCGCCAAAATCGATCACCAATGCACCCGCGTCACGGTCTTCGGCCGTCGTGACGGCATAGGCTGCGGCGATCGGCGCCGGCACCAAGCGCTCGACATCGAGATGACAGCGCTCGATAACCGCCAGCAAATTGCGTACGGGCCCTTCATCGGCCGTCACCGCTGAAACCTCGGTCGCCAGATCGCGCCCGGCCAGACGGCGCGGATCGCGGACGCCGCCGACTCCATCGAGACGCCAATCGGCGTGCTCGAGATGGATCAGCATGCGCCCGGTGCGGGCCACATAGGCTTCGGCGCCACCGATGACGCGGGCGATATCCTGGTCGGTGACCACGCCCTGATCGACTCCGGCCCGGGCCGTGAAGCGTTGCGTGTGCAGGCGACCGCAGGTGATCGCCACATGCACCTGCGCGAGCGTCACGCCGGCCATGCGCTCGGCCTGGGCAATTGCCGCTCGGGTTGACCGCTCGGCTTCGCCGGCATCGACGATCATGCCGGATTTGACACCGCGAGAACGCTGGTGGCCGAGGCCGGCAAGTCCGATCCGGCCATCCTGGTCGGGCATGGCGATGACGCAGCATACCTTGCTGGTGCCGATGTCGAGGACACCCACCGCACCCGATCCTGCACCTTTGCCGCTGAATCTGTGCACGATGCTACTCCACGGCCTGAGTTGCATGCCGCACACGGGTTTGCGGCACGCGCTCAGCCTCGGCACGTCGGGTCTGCGGCCCGATGGCCACCAGCCCCTGCCGGCGCAGATCGATCACCTGCGAGGGCCGGTTGAGCAGGCCGGCGCGCCGGTCAAGCTCGGTCAGGCGTCGCAGCGCCTCGCGGGCGCTCGCTTCCGGCAGGTGGACCACGGTGCCGTCCGACAACGCCAGGCTCCAGCGCCGCTGGCCAACGCGGGTCGCCGTCTCGATGCGCCGCGCGATGGCTGGGTACAGCTCGAGCGCTCCGAGCAGCTCGGCCGCAGCTTCCGGCGCCCCGGTGCCAGCGATGACGGGCAGCGCCGGTGTTGAGCCCTTGGCGACGCGCGCCAGAATGCGACCCGTGCTGTCGACCAGCGCCTGCTGCTCGCCCTGGCGCCACAGCGCGACCGGCTTGCGCTCGGTCACCAGCACGCGCAATTTGTCGGGAAACACGCGCACAACCTGCGCTTCTGCGACCCAGGCGATGTCCTCAATGCGCCGTCGCGCCGCCACCACGTCGTAGCCCAGGATCGAGCTTTCGGTCTCGAGCTTGAGGGCGGCATAGATATCGGAGTCGAGCGCCAGCTTGTGGCCCGACACGGCGATCTCATTGATCGTGAAGCCGGCCGTGCGCAGCAGGTGATCGGCTTGCGCCGCCAGCGGCGTGGCCATGCGCACATCACGTCCGAAGCTGCTGAGGCCGACGAACAGCGCGACACCGGCAAGTCCTGCCAGCAGCATCGGCTGCATGCACCAATGCCGGCGCGGCGAGGGTGCGCGGCGCGGGACACGGCGCTGGATCGGTGGCTGCAGGACTGCCGCAGCACGTCGGGGCGCCGGTGGCTGCGGAATCGGGCTTGGCTGTGGACTACTCAGCGGGGGCAATTCGTCGGTGTCGGGCGACCAGGCAACGTCCGCCAGAGGGACTCGCGTCTCCGCATCCCGCCACCAGAACCTACCGCTTGTCCGAGACTGATGCACCGCGCGCCTTCCGACCACACCCAACCGGTCGTCGAGCCGGCCATGCGTCGTGCGCGAGCTGATGGTGACAGCGTGAACGCGGCAACGCCGGCGCGGCTCGAACCGGACCTGTTGCCGTTAACTTTTAATGAAACAGGTTAATTATTGGTGCACACGGACGGCATACCGCTGCCGTGGCACTGTTAACGATTGAGGCTTGCGTCGGCCACGAGCCAGGCGACGAGCTGGCCGAAGCTCATGCCGGCGTGAGCGCCGAGTTCCGGGATCAGCGACGTCGGCGTCATGCCGGGCTGGGTGTTGATCTCGAGGAACACCAGCTGGTCCTTGGCCTCATCCCAACGGAAATCGCAGCGCGACACGCCGCGGCAGCCCAGCGCCTTGTGCGCGGCCAGCGTGTGCCGCTGAACGCGCTCGGCCACATGCCCCGGAATTGCGGCCGGGAGAATGTGCTTGGAGCCGCCGGGCGCGTATTTCGCCTCATAGTCGTAGAACTCCAGATGTCCCGCGGCGACGATGTCAATGATGGCCGTCACCTTGTCGCCGATGACACCGCAGGTCAGCTCCCGGCCAGGAATGAAGGGCTCGACCATGATCTCGTTGTCGCGCGTCACGGGAATGCGGCCGATGGCTTCGGGCGGGCGATTGGCACCCTCCTTGACGATGACCACGCCGACGCTCGACCCTTCGGCGATGGGCTTGGCCACGTAGGGCGGCGACATGACATGATCGGCCAGTGCCTGAGCCGGGGTCACCAACAGGGCCTCGGCGACGGGCACGCCGTACTTGGCAACGATGCGCTTGGTTTGCTCCTTGTGCATGGCGAGGGAAGAGGCAAGCACGCCCGAATGGGTGTAGGGGATGGCCAGGATTTCCAACAAGCCCTGCACGCAACCATCCTCGCCCCAGCGGCCATGCAGGGCATTGAAGCACACGCGCGGCTTCAGGGCGGTCAAGGTGGCCGCAAGATTGGGGTCGACGTCAACGCGGGTAACGCGAAATCCTTCGGCCTCGAGGGCCGCCGCGCATTCCTTGCCGGAGGAGAGCGAGACCTCGCGCTCAGCCGACCAGCCGCCCATCAGGACAGCAACGTGGACATCCTTGCGGTCGGGTGGGGTGGTGGTCATCGTTCGATTCCTTCGGCAGAACACTTCGGCAGTACATCAATCATGGACCAGGGCGCGAATCCGCTCCGCTATACCCGAATTCGGCACCCTGGCGTCATGGCCACGCGTTGCTCCACAACATCGAGATACAGAAATCAGTGCGGTGTCCTGCTAGAAACGTCGCGTTCAACCAACATTTTGTCTGGGTACGGTCACGGGAGTCGTTGGCTCCGGGTACCATATCGAAGCGGAGGGAACTATGGCCGTGCGTGATGTCCAGGGCGACGCCGAACGGGTTTGGGCCGTGTTGCAGAACGGCGGCGTCGGTATCATCGCGCTGGATGTCGCCTATGCCATCGTGGCCCAGACCGGCGATGCAGTGCGGCGCACTTTCGCGGCCAAGGGACGCAGCCCGACCAAGCCTTCGGGCTCGATCGGCTCGCTCGAGATCATGCGCGAGGTGCAGATCCTGACGCCCCGCTGCCGGGACATCGCCAGCGCCCTGGTCGAGGACTACGGCCTGCCATTCTCGCCGGTGGCCCCGTTCCGGGCTGATCATCCCTTCATGCAAAGGCTTGATGCGTTCTCGCTCGAGCGGTCGACCAAGGTCGGCACCCTCGACATGCTGATCAACGCCGGTCCCTTGCACAATGCGCTGGCCAGGCTGGCTTGGGAGCGCCAGCAGCCGATTCTCGGCTCGTCGGCCAATCGCTCACTGGCCGGCACCAAGTTCCGTCTCGAGGACATCGAGCCCGAGGTGCGCGCTGCCGCCGATATCTCGATCGACTATGGCCTATCCCGCTACCACAATGCGGAAGGTGTCGCGTCGACGATCCTGGCCTTCCCGCAGGTCGAGGTGCTGCGCTACGGCATTGCCTACGAGCATATCCGTGACATTCTGCGCCGCCATTTCCGGATCGAGCTGCCGCCGAAGCCTGTGGGCCAGATCACCGTTGGGGCGGCGCGAGGCTGATTCCCTCTAGGACTGGCCAACCTCGCCCACGTTTCCGCCTGATTTCCGCCTGATATGAACGGCTGGAGCATCACCCTTGGAAGGACCACCGTGACCGAGCCGCAGCAGCCGACCGGCCTCATCCTCGTTGTCGACGCCGGCGCCGGGGTGCTGGAGCGTCTCAACGCCGCCTTGGCCGTCAGCCAGATCAGCAGCGTCGTCGTTCGAGCGCCGGCAGGCGGACGTCCGCTGGATGCTGCCGGGGTCAAGCCGCTGGTCGCGGCGGCGCAGGCGTCGGGCGCTGCTGCTTTGATCGAAGCCGACGCCCGCCTCGCCCGCACCTTGAAGGCCGACGGCGTGCATATCCCGGTGGCCGACGACATGGCTGCCGCCTATGCCGAGGCCCGCGAGATCGTCGGCACTGGGCTTGTGGTCGGTCTCGATGCCGGCCGTTCGCGGCACGACGCCATGACGGCGGGTGAGGACGGCGCCGACTATGTCGGTTTCGGCATTCCCGCGTTCGTCAAGGACCGGGAGGCGTCAAGCGCACGACGGCTCGAGCTGATCGCCTGGTGGGCCGAAATCTTCGAGGTGCCGTCGGTTGCCTTCGACGTCGCCAGTGCAGACGAGGCGGGCGATCTGGCCCGGGCGGGCGCCGATTTCGTGGCGGTGACGCTGAGCAATGGCACCACGCCTGCAGCCGCTCATGCGCTGGTGCAGGCCTTCGCTGCCGCCATTCGCGACTCCGACGACGTCACCTGAGAGGGACCATGCAGACCGCCACTTTGCGACTTGCGTGCCTGCTGTTGACCAGCCTTGGCCTTGCCGCGCCGATGACCGCTCTCGCGCAGACCAGCGAGTGGCAGCAGCGCATTGCGCCCGGCACCAAGGCCGTGCCCAAGGCCACGCCGCCCCAGGCCCCAGCGGGCGCGCCGGCACCCAAGCCGAAAGTCAAGGCTGAGACGGTCGAAGCCGGAAAGGCGCCAACAGCGCCTCTAGTCGGGCCGCAGAAAGGCACGCTGCCCACCCTGCGGCCCTCGCTCGGGCCCTCCACGGTGCCGAACGAGAGCGTGCACAACAAGGCCAGCACGGACCCCGCCTACGATGCCTATGACCAAGGCAAGTACCTGACCGCGCTGGAACTCGCAGAAAAGGCCGCGCGCAACGGCGAGGCACAGGCCTTCACGCTGATCGGCCGCATTCATGCCGAAGGGCTGGCTGTGCCGCAGAACTACGCCACCGCCGCCAAAGCCTACGCGAAGGGGGTCGAACTCGGCGACATCGAGGCCGCGTTCAGCCTGGGCGCGCTCTATGCGCAAGGCCAGGGGGTCGAACTCAACTACGACACGGCGGCGAAGCTGTTCGAGACGGCGGCGCTGAAGGGGCATGCCCTTGCCAACTACAATCTGGCGCAGTTGTTCCTGCGCGGCAAAGGCAAGACCGAGAACCCGCGCCGCGCCCATGCCCACATGCTCTATGCGGCCGAGCGCGGTGTCGTGGCGGCGCAGTACGACGTCGCGACCATGCTGGCGACCGGCATCGGCACCGAAGCCAACGCCTTCGAAGGTGCGAAGTGGATGGCCAAGGCCGCCCGCGCCGGGCACGTCGAGGCCGAGATCGAATATGCGATCATCCTGTTCAAGGTCGACGTCGATCCGAACGAACCGGACCCGCTGGCCAAGCGCGATGCCGAGGCCAAGCAGAAGGCGGCGCACGCGGAAGCCGTGACGCTGCTCAAGTCAGCCGCCGAAAAGGGCAATGCCATCGGGCAGAACCGCCTCGCGCGCTGCTACGCCAATGGCCTCGGTGTGGCGAAGGATCTGGTCGAGGCCGCCAAATGGAACCTGATCGCTCGCGATGGCGGCATCGAGGACGAGGGGCTCGACAAGATGCTGGCTAAGCTCTCCCGCGCCGACAAGCAGAAGGCCGAAGTAGCCGCCGACGCGTGGCGCGATCGCTCCCAGGTGCAGTGAGGGGGGGGAGGGTGCGCGCTCAGAACGGGACCACGACCGTGGCGCGGCCCGACCAGGCCTGGAAATTGTCGTCGCCGATGCCGTCGTAGGACCCAAGCGCGCGGAACGACAGTCCCGACGGCGAGCGCAAGGTGGCGCCGGCCTCGACGCGGGCGCGCGCGTCATTGCCGCCGACGGGTTCGCCAGCGGCGGTTGCTTGCGTGGTCTTGGCGAAATCCCACACGCCCTTGAGGCCGACGAACGGCTCCAACGTGCGCTCGTCGCCGAGCTTCATGGTGTAGGCCGCCTCGGGGCCAATGGCCAGGCGTCCGAGGGCAAACTGCTGGCCGTCGATGCCGATGCCGATGGCATTGGTGTAGGCGTGGCTCTGCTCCTTGAAGTAGATGAGCTCGGCACTCGGGCGGAAGCTCAGCGCGCCATAGGCCCATTTTCCCGTCAGCTTGGCTGAGGCCAACGCGCGGCTGGTCTCGAAGGTATCGATATAGGCGCCGAGTGGATCGATGTCGTTCTGCGAGCGTCCCCAAAGCGTGCGCGCATCGAAGTACACATGTTGCGACAGCCGCGCGCTGATGTAAGGGCCGGCCATCCAGCCGGTGCCGCTGGCGCTGCGGGTGGCGACCGATGAGGCCTCCTCGACGCGGTCGATCTGCAGCATGATGCCGGCGAGCAGGCCGGGCATCACCACATAGTCCGCGCCGGCGAAGAACAAGCCGGCGTGGCCCTGGCGTTTGCCGTCGAGGCGATCGTGACTGTAGTAGGAGAAGGCGCCCTCGGCCCAGATGTCGAAGCGGGACGGCGGCGGAGCTGCAGGTCGCGATGGGCCGCCGAGGCCGAGTGCCATCAAGCCATCCGGCGCTGAGGGCGTGTCTTTCTGTGCCTGCTCGGCGGCGGCCGCGGCGCGCATCTTGGCGAGGCTGGTGGCAAAGGCAAAGCGCCCGACGCCATCCTCGGCCGCGCCGGTGAAGCCGGTGCGGTCGGCGTACCTGGAACCGCCTTCACCGCGCGCCTCCCGGGTCAATGCCTCGCGATCTCGGGTAAGGGCGTCGCGATTGCCGAGGCTCGCGGCCGGACTGCCTGGCTGCGTCTGGTCCAACATGAGCGGCTGGGGGCGCGGCGTTGCGACGCCATCCTGGCGCGGCCCGCCGAGGCCAGCCGGCGCATCGGGGTCGGCTGTGCCGCCGAACAGCGGCTGGCCCAGTCGATCATGCAATCGCCCCGTGTCGGGACCCGACGAGGCGATCGCATTGGCGCGATTGCTCATGAAGCCCTTGATCGCACTGGCGGTGGCGCGCCGAATGGCTTCAGCGTCGATTTTGACGGTTGTGGTGATGGCGGGGGAGACCACCCTGTCGGGAGGAGTGCCATTTCGTAACGGTCCAACTTCTCCAAGTGCATAGGCAGTCGTCTCGAACTTGCCGGCAACCACATCCGCCGCTGTCGTCAGATAGGTGCCCGTGCAAACGGTACTGCCGATAGCCGGTCGTGGGCCGACAGGCAGCGGGCTGCAAGCGATCTGCGTCACCTTGTTGTCGAAAATCGAAACTCGCGAGAACCTGACTGTGCCGGAGTCCCGCGCTGTGTAGCTGAGCGTGATCGGCTGGCCTGGGGCGGAGAAGGTGGAAGGGGAGGTTACAACTGCATGCCTGTCCCCTTAGCTCAGGTTGACGCCAGCACGTGCGGGGTTGCGAAGCGCCGGTGTGGCTGCATCTGATCGACGATGGCGCGCATGGTGAGCGGCGGTTTCATGACAGCGCTGGCGATG
>JBJXDZ010000169.1:0-4019 GCA_046154645.1 Hyphomicrobiaceae bacterium | reverse complement strand
AGATGTGCCAATGCCCGTTCTCGTCGATGCTCGCATTTCGAACGCGCTGATCGCAGTCCCGCCAGATCAAAAATATAGTGCCGTCTCGCGGGCAGCTTCGCGTTCCGCGCCACGGGCCTTTGGCGGGCCGGTCATTGAATGCCCAATCTTCATACGGGATGTCGTTGCTCACGGTAGTTGCTCCTCAAATGGTGTCTGTTTTTGGCGCATCGCTCGCCTTCCAAGCAATGACCATGTCGCGCGCGTGCTCATAGCAGCGCGCCTCTGCGGCGAACGCAAACGCATCCTGAATAGACGCGCCGTCCTGGTCGCGCAGAGCCCGCTGCCGCATCTGCTCAAAATACTCAATCATCTCATTGAGCTTCGCGACACTTTCTGCGCGGCCTCGCGACAGACCGACTCCATAAGCAAGCACGGCGTCCTCATCCATCACTCGGGTCTGGCCTGCCATCCGTGGTGCCTCCTTCATTGTGCGCCGAAGTGGCGCTCGAACTCTGCGCGCATCGCGGGATGCACAAGCAGCTTTCCGCCCATCCGATAGATCGCCGGCTTTGCCATGAGCCTCGGGCCGCAGCGACGGCTACTGCGAATGATAGCGCATGAACGCGGCCATCCTGTCGTTGCCATCTTGCGATGTGTCCGGCGGTAGTCTGGGCGTCGGGAGCGATACTGTTTCCGGTCCGACCGCGGCACCATCTCGACGGCGCTGTCAGTCCACCAGATCATCATCGACCCCAACACGTTGATGTTTCGCCCGAACACGTGCGCCTCCATTAATGCTATGCCGCTTGCGCGGCGTTGATGATCTCAAGTGCCGCGCGGCCGATGTACTCGGCATACGCTGGCGGGATCGCTTCGGACAACTCGTTACCGCTCATCCAGTCGATGCCCATGGCTTCCGGGCCGCAGTAGACGCCAACGTCGCCCGTGATGGTGATGAACCCGCCGTTGGCCCAATGCTCCCGGCGGTTCTCCCCGCGGCGATTCACCCTCACAAGATGCTTCGGGTGTTCAGGCTGGCGGATCGGGAAACTACACTCGAAGTGCCTATGCCTGTAGCTGCGCAGCCCGAACATGCCGCCGCACAGCATCAAGTCCTTACGCAACGGAGCACCCGGCACGTTCTCAATCACCCACGGCACGCCGGACAGAAGCAAGCGTTGACGGATCGGGTCAACAAGGTCGGGGTAGCCCGACAAATCTTCGCGTGTAGCGAGAGCGCTAAATTGCTGGCACGGAGGTGATGCCCAAATGAAGTCGAACCCATCAAGCGGGAACGTCATCGCGTCTGCGTTATGGAACTCGAAAGGGTAGCGGGGTTGCGGGTCTATATCCACGCCAACCACGTCGAATCCGGCCCGACGCAAGCCCTCGCCCGCACCGCCCGCACAACAGAAAAGATCAAGCGCCCTCGGCATAACTACAACCGCTCCTCAAATCGACGGCTTCGACACCGCGTCGAGCACCTTGTTCATCCGCTGGCACGCCTTGAACTCTGGCGACTGGTCGTCATCAAGATCGCTGTCGCCCATGAGGGTATCGAGCGCCGATGCTGCGGCCTTACCGGCCTTGACCAGTTTTTTCTTGTCATCCTCCAAACGCTGTACACGCTCCTTGAGTGCAGCCACTTGCTCGTCTAGTCGAGCATCGGAATGGTGGCGCGTGGTGATATAGGTGATGCCGAGCTGCTCAAGACCATCACGAATTGCAACGTCGCGGTGGTGGTCTCCGATTGGTATTGAGCGGCGCACGCTGTCGAGCAGCCGGCCGAGTTGTTCGAGGTCTTTGGTCCACTTCAGATCATGGTTGAATTCGAGAACCGTGCGGTTGCTCATCCGTGGTGCCTCCTTCAGTGAGTTGGCTTATCGATGTCGATAAGCGTCATCGTTGCCCGCATTCCGATCTTGCCGTCGCAGTCCGAATAGCCCTGTGACCGTAGCCAGTCCTGCGCGAACGGCGATGATGGCCACGGCACTCCCGCCGGCATTCCTACGTCGACCCAATCGGCGAGCATAAGGGATGGCTGCCCGTCGAACGCGCGCGAGTGCATGCCGAATTGGCGGGCTAGCTTTAAGGCAATCGAATACCGGAAGCAGGTCGTGCCGTTCTTCGCGGCCATCTCGCGATAGCGCAGGATTTCGGCCAGCAGTTGATCTCGATCAAAGTCGTCGTACATGCCCACTGGCCGCTCCTCAAATCAGGCCGCGTCTGCGGCGTCCTTGTCGATCAGGTGTGGGTATCCAATCTCGCGCGACTTGGCGTCGAAGGCCCGCCGAACCGCACTCTCAAGATCAATGCCGAGAGCTTGCGCCATGAGATCTAGATAAATGAACGTGTCGGCCAACTCGCGCGCCAACTGCTCTTGCAGCACGGCGACGGTTGCGGTGTTGCCCTTGATGCCGTCGCGCTCGCGGTTAAGCTTCTTGACGACGTTTGCCGCCTCGCCAAGCTCACCCATGGTCGCTGTCATCCAATCCGATGCTGACCAGTCAGATAGATTGTGCTTGAAGCCATCGCGACAGCGAGCGTGGTTCAGCGCGCTGAATTTCTGGAACGTCATGCTCATGGTTTAATTGCTCCTTCATCGTTTGCCGCGCCGACCGCCAAAGATGCGGCGCGCGCTGGCTGCTGATCCTATCGTCAAGTCCGCCTTGCCGCGCTCTGTCAGCGATGTGTTGATCGCGTCGAGCGCGGCGGCGTCAGTCGTGTAAGTGTGCGAACGCCATACATCACAATACCGCTTGCACTCTCTGACATTCCAATCACGCTTCCACTCATCCACAATTCCGCGCACAACGCCCGGCGCCCACCGTTTCGCGGCCATGGCGCGCGAGCGCTTTTTGGGCAGCGGTCGGCCCTTAGCGATGCGGTTGCTGGCTCTCCCTACGGCCACAGAAAATGCGGCGGGATCGGCGCTAGTGACGCCGGCTGCAGCATCGGCCACGAGCGCAGACACAGCCTGCAGCTCAACCATAACGGCGTAAAAGTCTGCCAACGGGCGTTTGCCGCCTTTGCGCTCAGGCTCCGCCAGGATGTGCAGGCTCGGGAGTAGAGCGACGTGGCGGCGATCTCCAGCGCGCAGCATCCGCAGCCACGCAGCCCGTCCCTCCACGCTCTCCTTGAGCACGGTGCAGTGCCAGCCGTGGCGGGCCGCGAACGCAGTCACGACCTCAGCTTGGTCATCCTCTGACCAACCGCGAAGGGCGCGAACATAGGCGCGGGCTGTTTTCAACTGCATCATCTGGATACAGTGCCGCGCGGCAGTTGCAAAGTCAAGATGGATGGTATACATAGGCTTGGCAATCAGGGCGGCGGCGGATGTCGAGATCCCCAAACCGAGACGAGAGAGGCCCGGCCATGAGCAGCGCTGTTGACCAGGAAACATGCCGATCATGCGGATCGGGCTTTGTGCTCGGAATGGATCGAGTGCACAATAGCAACGGCGGCGTCTACCATCAGGGTTGCGCAGACGGTGCCTATGAATACGAGCGCGGCAAGATGCACGGGCAGGAGGACTTGGAAATGTCTCAGCGCCACTGTCGCGACCTGCAACGCCAACTGGATGATGTTCGCCGCGAGAACGCAAAATTGAAACTGGAAATGGCGCAGATGCGCCGTAGCATTTGAGCCCCGACCCATGACTAGCTTCGACGCTTGGCTTGATGGAATCACGGAGCACATTCGGTCGAGGGCGCGGACTACCCAGTACAGCGCAATCGTTAGCTCGTGCGTCGATCATCGTGGCGCTGACTTCTGCACTGAGTGCAAGGAAGAAGTCGATGAGGATGGCAACACCGAGAGCCTGCTACAGTATTGCTCTCGGCACTGCGGTTGCGTCGGCACAGGGTGCCCGATGGGGCTGAAAAGAGACGACTGATCAACCGTATCAACTGAGGCCGGTCATGCAGAAAGTTATTTGTAAGCTGCTCTTGTGGGCCGGACACAGCGCGGAGTGTCCCGAGTGCAAATCGAAACTGCTAGTGACGGGACCGCCGCAAATCGTCAAGTGTCCATGCGGA
>JBJXDZ010000168.1:0-97774 GCA_046154645.1 Hyphomicrobiaceae bacterium | reverse complement strand
TCGCGGCGGGTGAGGACCCATAAACGTCTCATGGCACGCGGTAGCGCTAGCGAGGAGGGCGCCGGAAGGCTGCCATTCTACTATCTACATCGGTGGCCGGACGGCGTCCTCCACTCTGGATTTCCTGAGCCTTCGGATGCGCACACCGCAACCGGGGCGCGCGGAGCGTTCGGCATTTATCAGCTGTTAAAGCGCGGCTTCTATGATCACACGTCGTTGACGGACGAAGATGGGTGGGGCGGAGTCCATGCAGACCGGCATTTCGGCCGAGATTCTGGCCATGCTGTTTCGCAGCTTGCCGCGCGGCCTGACTGTGACCGTCGTCAATTCCATCCTGGTGACGATCCTGCTGTGGGGCGTCGCCAACCCGGTCTGGCTGTCGCTCTGGCTTGGAGCCGTCATGCTGGTCACCACGCTCCGCGTCGTGAAACTGGTGGCCCATCGCAAAGGCTTGATCGAGCTTTCGACAGCGCAATGGCAGCGCCTGTTTCTGCTCGGCGCCCTGGCGGCCGGCACCACCTGGGGCCTGGCGCCGTTCCTGGTGCTGCAGGAGGGCGCCCTGACGCATCAGCTTTTCATCGGCTTCGTGCTGGCCGGAATGGGCGCCGGCGCCATGTCGTCGCTGTCCTTCCATCGCGCCACCTACGCAGCCTTCCTGCTGACGATCATCCTGCCGTTCGCCGCCGTCATGGTCACGCTGGGCGGTGAGGTCCGCCTCATGATGGGCATCATGGCGACGTTGTTCGCCGCCGCCATGCTGGAAGGCGGGCGCACGTTTCATGCCTCGATCGTCGAGATGCTGCAATTGCGGTTCGAGAAGGAAGGCCTCGCCGCCGACGTGCACCGCAAGGCGGGCGAGCTGATCGAAAGCAACCGCAAGCTGCAACTGGAGCACGATCGCCAGATCAAGGCCGCCGCCGACCTCGCACGGGCCAAAGAGCATGCCGAGGCCGCAAATCGTGCCAAGTCCTCCTTTTTGGCCAACATGAGCCACGAGATCCGCACGCCAATGAATGGCGTCATGGGCATGACCGAGTTGCTACTCAAGACGGGCCTCAATGACCGCCAGGAGCACCTGGTGCACACCATCAAGACGTCAGGCAACATGCTGTTGTCGATCATCGAGGACATTCTCGATGTGTCGCGCATCGAGGCAGGCAAACTGACCCTCGTCAATGAGCCCTTCGACCCGCGCCATTGCGTCGCCGGGGCCATCGAGATGCTCGCCGCCGAGGCACGCCGCAAGGGCTTGCAGCTGGCGCTGGACGTGGGGCCGCAGATGCCAGCCGCCGTCAGGGGCGATGCGGCAAGGCTGCGGCAGGTGTGCGTCAATCTCATCGGCAATGCGATCAAGTTCACGCCCGTGGGTTCAGTTCGCGTCACCGTGGACTGGGACGCGGCGGCGGGAAGTGCTACGGGCCTGCGCATTGCAGTTCGTGATACCGGCATCGGCATCGAGGCATCGGCCATTGGCCGCATCATGCAGCCGTTCGAGCAGGTCGACGCGTCGACGGTGCGCAAGTACGGCGGCACAGGTCTGGGCCTCGCCATCTGCAACAAGCTCGTTGGTCTCATGGCGGGCACCCTCGCTATCGAGAGCGTGCCGGGCCTTGGCACCACGGTAAAACTCAAGATTCCAGCGGTCGCTTGCGAACCCATCGCCGTGGCGCCGCAGTCGCCGGCAGCCACTGCCAAATTCGCGGGCCTGTCGGTACTGTTGGCCGAAGACAATCCAATCAACATCGAGATCGGCCGCGAGTTCCTTCAGGATTTGGGCTGCAACGTCGATGTCGTGGAAACCGGTCGGGAAGCCGTCGAGGCGTTCGCCAAGCGCACGTACCATCTCGTCTTCATGGACTGCCAGATGCCCGAGATGGATGGTTTCGAGGCCACCCGCCTGATCCGCGTCCGCGAGGCCGTGCGCGGCAGTCGTCGCACGCCGATCGTGGCCCTGACCGCCAATGCCTTCGAAGGCGACCGCGAGCGGTCCCTCGCCGCCGGCATGGACGACCATCTGAACAAGCCATACAACCCGGAAGATATCGCGCTCGTGCTCGAGACCTGGGCCGCAAACATCGACGTGCCGCATCAGCGCATGGCCGAGGAGCGGGTTGCCTGACCGCCGCCCCTTGACGCCTTGGCTGTGCCGTGTGTTGAGATGCCTCGCCCGTGCCAAACCCGGCGCCGGCGGCCCTACAACACGAGGCGCCCATGGCGGCGGACGATACCATCACCCGGCTGGCGGCGACGATCGGCGCCCGGCGCACTGAGTCGGCAGCGAAATCCTACACGCGCCAATTGCTCGATGCCGGTCCCGTGAAGTGCGCCAAGAAGCTCGGCGAGGAGGCCGTCGAAACCGTCATTGCCGGCGTGCATCAGGACGATGCCGCATTGGCAGCGGAGGCGGCCGATCTGGTCTATCATCTCCTCGTGCTGCTCGAGGCACGCGGCGTGCCGTTCTCAGCCGTGGCCGCTGTCCTCGAGCAGCGCATGGCTCAGTCAGGACTGGCCGAGAAAGCCTCTCGGCCGGCGCCAGGCGGTCATTGAACTGCAAATCGATCGGGAATGCCCCGTGCAAAACGTCAATCCAGCCAAGCCAATAAAGGGCCAACCAGTCGTGCGGGATATTCTGGAAGCGGCCGGCACGCCGCCGGACGGTCGTGGGGTCATCCAATACTCGCCCTATCGCTACTTCACCCGCGAGCATTGGGCCAAGCTGCGCGCCGATACGCCGATGACACTGGTGCCGCGCGATCTCGAGACGCTGTCGGGCTTGATCGACGAGCTGTCCATCGAGGAGGTCGAGGAGGTCTACCTGCCGCTCTCGCGCCTGCTCAATCTCTACGTCGCCGCCTCGCAGGAGCTGCACACCGTCACCTCGCGCTTCCTCGGCCGCCCCGAGCGCCGCGTACCCTTCATCATCGGTTGCGCGGGCTCCGTCGCCGTCGGCAAGAGCACCACGGCCCGCGTCCTCAAGGCCCTGCTGGCGCGCTGGCCCGATCATCCGCGCGTCGATCTGGTCACCACCGACGGCTTCCTGTGGCCCAATCGCGAATTGGAAGCGCGTGGCATCATGCACCGCAAGGGCTTCCCCGAAAGCTTCGACACCGCCCGCCTGCTGAATTTCCTCGGCGATGTGAAGTCCGGCAAATCCAATGTCATCGCGCCCGTTTATTCGCATTTCCACTACGACATCATTCCGGGCCAGCACATCGTCGTCGATCGCCCGGATATCCTGGTCGTCGAAGGCCTCAATGTGCTGCAGCCGGCGCGCCTGCCGAAGGATGGCGAAGCGATCCCGTTCGTCTCGGATTTCTTCAACTTCTCGATCTACATCGATGCCGCGCCGGAGGTCATCCAGTCCTGGTACGTCGCCCGGTTCATGCGCTTGCGGCAAACCGCTTTCCGCGATCCGGCAGCCTACTTCCATCGCTACGCCCACCTCACCAACGAAGAGGCGGAAGCCAAGGCGCTGGAAATCTGGACCAGCATCAATCGCCGCAACCTGGATGAGAACATCCTGCCGACGCGGCAGCGCGCCCGCCTCATCCTGACCAAGGGGCCAAGCCACCGCATCGAGAACGTGGCGCTCCGCCGCCTGTGAGGGTCGCAGGCGTGGGTCGGCTCAGCGTCGCACCCGGACGCCGACGCGAACTTCGTCGGTCTGATAGTCGCGGCCGGCCAGGGTCGAGTCGAACGCGATGTGCTGATAGCGGCTGAACAGCGTCACCTCGCGATTGACGTAGTACTCGAGACCGAGCAAGGCGGTGAGCTCGCGCTCGGTCAGCTCGACGCCTTCGTAATCCTGCACGGTCTGCTTCAAGCCGGCGGTGCCGATCAGGCGGCGTTGGAACGCGTGCCGCACTTCAAGGCCCGCCGTGCGCGACAAGGCGCCGCCGGATCCGGCTTGTGTTGATTCTCCGACGTCGGTCCGGGCCGTCAGCAGGATCGAGGTCAAGCCCGACACTCGCCAGGCCAGATTGGCGTCGACAATGATGCCGCGGATCTCCGGCAGGCGGGAATCCTGGAACTGCTGATGACCGTGACCGACCGAGACTTCGCCGCGCAGCCGGTTGCTGGTGTTGCCGAACGTGACGCCGACCCGCACCCGCTCACCTTGCGATTCACGCGTCACGCCATCCGATGGCACGCCGCCGTAGTCGCGCCAGTTGAATGCCGTCTCACCGAACACGCCGAAGGTCGGCTTGAAATCCCATTGCGTCCGCATCGCGACTTCCGTCGTCCGCACGTCGCGTTCGCTGTTGGTCGCGAACACGCCGGTTTCGCTGGTCGTGCCGGAGTAATCGACGTCGGTCACCGTGCCGCGCAATTGGATCGAGAGTCGATTGAAGCGATGGTTGAAGGTAAGGCCGGCTTTGCGCGTATCGACGTCGGCGCGATCGCCAAGCCGGCTGGCGGCGTTGATGGAGCCGCGGGCTTCCTGTGACCGCTCGTAGCCGGTGATGGCCTCGATGTTCGTGCGCCGCGAGATATCGATACGGCCACGCGCCTCCAGCGAGCCGCCGCGGTTGTCCTCGGACGGGAACTGATTATGGAACGTGCTCAGGCCCGAGGCGCGGAATTCCACGGCGTGCTGGCGCCAGTTGGAGACCATGCGTACCTGCGGTCGCACGTCCAGCGCCACATCGCGGCGCGTGTTGCTGCTCGAGCGGAACAGGTTGTCCAGGGCGGCGACGCTGAGCTCGGCCTCGGGAAAGATGATGAAGCCGCCGCGTCGAATGCCGACCGGATCGAACGGCTCGAAGCGGGCCAGCCGCGCCGGACGGCGATCCAGGATGGGCTCGATCTCGATCGGCGTTGCAAACGGATCGTCCGGTGTCGGCTCGCCGGGTGGCACCTCGAACGGGCCGAGCTCCTCCTGGGTGCGCGTATCGACGACGGATGGATCCACGCCGTCGACCGGCTGCTCCGGTTGCGGGGCATCGATCACACCGTCGACCGGCGCCACAGGTTGAGGGGGCCAGTTTGGATCGCCGTCGACAAGTGGTCGGCGACCGACACTTGGCCGGCGCGGCGTATCGTCGTCGGGGTCGAGCGCGGGATCGCTGGTCCGGTCAGGGTCGCCGGGTGCTGCATCGGGCAGTGGGCCAGGCGCGTCTTCGGTGCTCGGCGTCCCATTTCGCCGTCCGCTCGGGCGCACGGTGGTTTGGAATGGACCAGGCTCCCGACCCGCGGCCGGCCGTTGTCCCGACTGAGCCACGGCCTGCTGGGGCCACGCCACGGCCGACATGGCGGCGGATGCCAAAAGGCCGGCTGTCAGCCAAGCGAAATACCGCCTGCGAATCACGTTGCGCCTCTTACGGAGAGAATGCTGGACGTTGAACGCAGACAGTTGGGTCGTTAGCCAACTCGACCATACGGGGCGTCGGGTTAACGCGGCGTTTATGATCGTGCCGATGTTGGCCTCGGCCAGCGCGGCGCATCGCGGCGACGGTCAACGACCGAGCCAAGGGAAATTATCCACAGGCTCCGGCGAGTTGACAATTGAGGCGAATCCAGGGTGCCAGATGTGTTAGATATTGCGTGCCTGTGGTGAGTGAGTAGATCTTGTGAGTAGCAGTGAGCGTATCCGCTGCAAGTCCGCGTCATCCAGTTCTCGCGTAACGGTATCGCGTACCTGAGTTGGCTCTCGCAGTTCGCGTCGTTGGCGCCCCTGACAGCCCCCCGCATGTCATTTGGGCCCAACCGGCAGCGTTGCGGGAGCCATTTCTCGTCGCACCTTGGCCGGACCGTTTGACCGGCGCGACGCCATCACTTGAGGCCCACCTCAGCGGCCTCTAGCCCCGGCCTACCGACGGCACCGACATCATGGTCGCCTGCAGCGTTGCACAGGCGGAATTCTTGCGGCCGTCGACTGCGGTGACGTCGACGCGAACGACCGACAGCGTCTTGCCGCTCTGCAGCACATGGCCGTCGGCACGCAGCATCTGGCCTTTGCCCGGCTTGAGAAAATTGATCTTGTACTCCACCGTCACCACCTCGCGCCCCGCCGGCATCAGGCTGAGCGCTGCATAGCCCCCGGCGCTGTCGGCAATGGCCCCGATCACGGCGCCATGAAAAAAGCCGGCCTGCTGCGCGACCCGCGCCGAGAAGGGCAATTCGATGCTCACGTTACCGGGTTGCACCTCGACCAGCCAGGCGCCGATGGCTCCCATCAGACCCTGCTTCGCGAAACTCTCGCGAACGACGGCTTCGAAACGGCTGTTCGCGGCTTTCAGGGTCGACATGGCCTGTCCTGGCGAGCGGGGCGCAGCGGAATTCTACACGCATCAAGGCCGCCGGCTCAGGAAATCGCCGACGGCCTCCTTGTAGCCACGGTCGCCGACCGCCTTCATGTGGTCGCGGTCCGCAATCACATAGGCTTCGGCACCGGGGATCAGCCGCGCCAGATCACCTGCGGGCCCGCCGATGACGTCATCGCTGCCCACCGCCACCAGCACCGGACACCGGATCGCGGCCACCATCTGCGGCGTCAGCGGCTCGCGCGAAGAGCGGATGCACGTGGCCAGAGCCTTCAGGTCGCTCTTGGTTGAATCGGCAAAGGCGCGGAACGTGCGAGCCGTCGGGATCTTCACGTCATCGATGGTCGGCGCTTCCAGTGCTGCCGCCACCGACGATGTCCCAGCCATCGGTCGCACCATGTTGCCGCCGAGCCCGCCGCAAATCAGACTGCGCACGCGCTCCGGATGCGCCAGCGCCAGGAACGCCCCGATCCGCGCCCCCATTGAATAGCCCATCACGTCGGCGCGCGGGATCAGCAGGTGATCGAGCAGCCGTCGCGAATCCTCCGCCATCCGCGGCCCGCCATAGTCGTCCAGGCCATACAACTTGGCGGACTCGCCATGGCCGCGGTTGTCGATTGCGATGACGCGCCGCCCGAGCCGGGTCAGATGCCGCACCCAGCCGGTATCGACCCAGTTCACTGTCTTGTTCGAGGCAAACCCATGAATGAGCAGAATGGGGTCGCCGGCACCTTCTTCGAGGTAGGCGATTTCTACGCCGTCGGACAGAAAGCTCGGCACGGCTGCATGTCTCCTTGCTGCTGCGGCTGCGACGCAGCAACCGCTGTTGCTTCGGCTTGGGCCTCGCTATGGTGCACCGCAGCCGAAGTAGCCGCGGTCAAGCCGCGCATCGACACGAAGGACCACCCGATGGCCGCCACCACCACGCCCCACTTCGCCAACGATCTCGGCGTCGAGAAGGTGTTTGTCGGCGTCCGCGAGCTGCAGTGCATGGGCGCCCGGGCGCCCTTTGATCACCCTCACGTTTACCTCGACATGGGTGCGGAAGGCCAGATCCTTTGCCCTTACTGCTCGACCCTCTATGTCCACGACGCCCGTCTCGAGGCCGACGCCAGCGAGCCCGAGGGCTGCCATGTCGATGAGGCCGGCGCCGCCGCCTGAGCTGTGCCACTGGCAGACCGTGCAATGTCAGACCCCCGCCCGATCCTGATCGCCGGCGGCGGCATTTCCGGCTTGGCCGCAGCGTTGGCCTTGGCCGCCACTGGTCGCAGCAGCCGCATTCTGGAACGCCGCGTGACCTTCTCGGAGTCGGGCGCCGGCATTCAATTGAGCCCCAACGCGGTTCACGTCCTCCGCCATTTGGGCCTTGCCGATCGTCTCGCCCCACACGTCGGCACCCCCGCGGCCATTGTCGTGCGCGATGGGGCAACGGGCAGCGTCCTTCAGCGGTTGCCGTTGGATCCCTGGCTCGAAGCCCGGCATGGCGCGCCCTATTGGGTCGCGCACCGTCGCGACCTCCAGGCAGCCCTCCTCGCGGCTTGCCGCGACCACCCCCTCATCGACATCGTCACCAGCTTCGATGTGGACCGCGTTGTCGAGACGGCCGCAGGCATCGAAGCGGTCGGCATCGACGGCGCCCGGCAGACCGGAGTGCTGTTGATCGGCGCTGATGGCCTGCACTCTCGCTTGCGCACGATCGTGGCACCGGGCCAGGCCGCTATCTTTTCCGGCCGCACCGCCGCCCGCACGGTCATCCCCGCCGGGGCCGCCCCATCGGGCCTCGAGCCCGATAGCTCCGGCGTCTGGCTCGCAACCGGCGCTCACGTCGTGCACTATCCCGTCCGCGCCGGCAGCGAGATCGCCGTCGTCGTCATTCGCCAGGAGTCGTGGCAGCCCGCGGCTGGTGCTGGCTGGTCCGAGCCTGTTGCCGCGGACGCCATCGCTGCCAGCCTCAACGGTTTCGCTTCCGCCATCACCACATTTCTTGCCCAAGGCCGCGACTGGCGGCGCTGGGCCTTGTTCGACGCCCCGCCATTGCCCCGCTGGTCCGCATCCGGCCTCACGCTGATCGGCGACGCGGCCCATCCCGCGCTGCCTTTCCTGGCCCAGGGAGGCGCCATGGGCCTCGAGGACGCCGTCAGCCTCGCCGCCGCCCTTGTCCGGCATGGGGACATCGCCACCGCACTACGCGCCCATGAGGTGGCCCGCCGTCCGCGCACGGCCCGCGTTGCCACCGCCGCCCGCCGCAATGGCCGCATATTCCATCTCGGCGGCTTGGCCGCCCGGGCCCGCAACGTCACCCTGCGCAATATCTCCGGCGAACGCGTCATGGCCAGCTATGACTGGCTCTACGGCTGGCGCCCGCCGTCGTGACGCGACGCTCTCGCTTAGGTGCTGAAATCCTGCCGCCGCACGTCGCCACTCTCGGGCACGATGTGAATGAGCCGCCGCGCCTTGGCTGGCCCGTCAGGCGTCACATGCCGGCTTCCGAGCCCATAGCGCTCCGGGCTGCGGCCGTCGCGAAACCAATCGACCACATGCGCTGTGCCGCCTGTCCCGCGCGCCGGCTTGCCGTCCCAGAGCGCAATCAGCACGTCGCAGGTCGTCACCAGGTAGGCACCCGCCCAGGCGTACTGGTGATTGCGCGCTTCGGTGTATTGGCGCCAGCCGTCCCCGGCAGAGAGGATGGGAGCATCGACCCGAGCCGTCGTCCGTGCGAGCAGCGCCGCGAACTCGGCCTTCGAGGCGTCGTTGCCGAAATCCAGGCTGTAAGCGTCGACCGGCATGGGCAGCGCGGCCACCAGATCGAAGCCGAATTGGTCGAGCCCAACGCGTGCCACCAGGCGGTCGGCACCTTCGGCCAGCGCCGACACGACGGCGCCCTTGGCGTCGGCCTGGCGCTGCAACTCGGCGATGGCGCGGCGCATCTCGGTGGCCACCAGCCCTGTCAGGCGCCCATCGTCGCTGCCGAAATTGCGGTGTCCCGTCACGCCGAAGCTCAGTCCCGGACGGCTCATCTCTGCCTCCATGCATGGCCGGTCCATCTCGCCGCGGCTTTCGACAAGCGCCCCGTCCGCCCGCCGGTTGGCCGGCCTCGGCACGAAACGACCGCTCTCCACCATCAGGCAAGGCGTGATGGAAATCATTTACCTAGCCTGTCACATGCCGTAGCGAAACGATGTGATTCCCGAGCGCGCTTAGGCGGCATTAACACTTGTGGCGCTAGTGTCGCCATTGAGCACGGCGGGTGGATGTCGACCGGCATCACCCAGCGTTGTTATCCGTTGTCACCAATCGGGGAAAGACATGTCGCAGCTGATCCGCAATTTCATCAAGTCCGAGTCCGGCGCAACGGCGATCGAATACTCCCTGATTGCGGCCGGCATCGGCTTGGCCATCATCACCGCGGTCCAGTCCGTTGGCCAGGAGGTCAAGGGCCCGTTCTCCGACACCGCCGCTGGTCTGCAGAAGCGCGTCTCGCCGTAATCGCTGGTTGTTGGCGCGACAGCTGGCGGGCAGCGCTTGGCCTCAGGCGGGTTGCTGAAGCGCAACGTGGGAGTGGGCGTCCGGCAAAGCAATCCAGGGCCGGCCCATCAACACTCTCTTCAGTGTTGCGCCGGCATACTGGGTGCACCAGTCTTTGCCCGGGGTTGGGCGCAAGCGTAGGGGTCGACCCTTGTCCGAGTACCTTCAGTTCGCGTTGTTCCTGATCTTCCCGGCCGCGATGGTGTTCGCCGGCTCGATGGATCTGTTCACGATGACGATCCCCAATCGCATCTCGATTGGCTTGATCATCGGCTTCCTGGTCGCGGCGCCCTTCTCGTCGCTGGGCTTGCAGGGCTTCCTCTGGCACCTCGCGGCCGGCGCCACCATGCTGGTCATCGGCATCCTGATGTTTGCCCGCGGTTGGCTTGGCGGCGGTGATGCCAAGCTGCTGGCAGCGGCATCGCTGTGGCTGGGCTTCGAGCGCCTCTTCGATTATCTGCTCTACGTCGCCATGGTCGGCGGTCTGCTGGCATTCGCGATACTCTTTTATCGCAGCATCGCGCCGCCGCTTTTCCTGCTGCAACAGGATTGGGCCATGCGCTTGCACAACAAGTCGGGCGGCATTCCATACGGCATTGCCTTGGCCGTCGGCGGCTTGTGCATCTATCCCTCGACGCTCTGGTTCACCAGCTTCGCGGTTTGACCCGCCCGGCTGCGAAGTGGGCATCTGGAGGGCCAAGCCAAGCCACCCGGCTGCGAAGTGGGCATCCTGAGGGCCAAGCCAAGCCACCCGGATGTTCGTGGACATCCGAATGGCCAGGCAAAACCCGCCGTGATTCCACACCTCACCCAATTCTCGGCGTCATGCCCGCGGAGGCGGGCACCCACGACGACGCTCAATTGATTTCAGCAACCCGGCTTGGGATCCCGCCGACCAACGCCGCGCCCGCGTGAACACACCAGGAATCTTCGCATCCCGTTGCGGATTGAGACTCCGATTAACCGCACATTGACGTTTGTCGCGCACAGTCACTGAGAGTTCGAGAGCGAATCCCTCGGGTGAAAGGACCTTTTGCGCGATGAAGAAGGCACAGTTGATAGGAATCGCCATTGCAGGCGTCTGCGGCCTCGGCGCGTTCTGGCTCATGAAGGGCATCCTGAACAAGCCCAGGGTTCAGAAAGAGGAAGTGCAAACCAACACCGTCAAGGTGCTGGTCGCGCGCTCCGACATCTCGCTGGGTTCGTTGACCACGGACCAGCATTTCCGCTGGCAGGAATATCCGGAAGCGGCGGTCCCCGCCGGCGGCGTCTCGTGCCGCACCGCCACCTGCTCCATGCGCGAGTACACGGGCGGCATCGCCCGCGTGCCGATCCTCAAGGAAGAGCTGATCACGCGCACCAAGATCGTCAAGTCGGGTGAGGGCGGTGTGCTGGCCTCGATCCTGCCGCAGGGCATGCGCGCCATCTCGACCAAGATCTCGGAAGAATCCGCCGTCGGTCGCCTCATCCTGCCGAACGACCACGTCGACATCATCCTGATCCGCCGCTTGCGTGGTGGTAAGGGCGCCGAGGAGCACGTCTCCGACACGCTCTTCCGCAACGTCCGCGTCCTGGCCATTGGTCAGCGCATCGAGATGAAGGAAGGCGCCAAGAACGCCGACGGCAACACGGCCACGCTGGAGCTCACGCCTCGCCAGGCAGAGCTGCTCGCGTTGGCCAAGTCGATGGGTGAGATCAGCCTCGCGCTGCGCTCCGTCGCCGACTTCGAAAAGAACACCCAGCAGTCCAACGAGGCCGCTGAACTCAACAAGAAACAAGATCGCGGCAATGCCATCAAGATCCTTCGCTACGGCGTGAAGTCTCGCGCTTACGGCGTCAACTGAACCTTGGCACCGCCCGGTTTGAATTGGTTCGCGTTCGTCTGCGTGTGTTGCGTCTGCGTGCACCCGTTGTCGGTAGCTCGTCAGAAGGCTTGACCACCCATGCGGAATATACTCAAGAATGCTCGTGGCTCTCTCGCAGCCGGCCTCGCCGGCCTTGCAATGGCCACCCTCGTCCCGGGCGAGATCAACTTGGCTCATGCGAATGGCGGCAACGCCAAGCGCACGCCGGCCTCTCAGGGCGCGCCCAACACGTTCGCGACGGATCACCAGTCGGTGCTGCGGATCAGCGAGCGTGAGGGCTTCCCGCTTCACAAGGGCATAAGGCTCGGACGCAACAAGTCCATGCTGATCGAGATGCCGCGCGAGTTGCGCGACGTCATCGTCTCGAACCCTGAGATCATGGACACGGTCGTCCAGAGCTCGAATCGGGTTTACCTGATCGGCAAGAAGGTCGGTCAATCGAACGCCTTCTTCTTCGATTCGAACGGCGAGCAGATCGCCACCTTCGAGGTTTCGATCGAGCACGACACGGCGGTTCTGGACGCGCTCTTCAAGCGCCTGATCCCCGGCTCGAACATCAAGGCGGAAATGCTCAACGAGACGGTGATCCTCACCGGCCACGTGCGCAATCCGTCGGACAGCAATCGCGCCTCCGACATCGCCTCGCGCTTCATCACCACGCCCAACCCCGAGCAGGAAGCTCGTCACAAGGGCAAGGTCATCAACATGCTCCAGGTCGAGGCCGAGGAGCAGGTGATGCTGAAGGTCACGGTGGCCGAGGTCGAGCGCTCGGTGCTGAAGCAATTCGGCATCAACCTGGGCGTGGAGCTCAACGCCGGCAACTTCGCCACGGGCATTCTGAGCGCCAACAACTTCCCCCTGACCACGGTCGCCGGTCTCGGCGGCGCCATGCAGGCTGGTTCAGCCACGGCAGCGCCGATGGGTCAGGGTTGCTCGCTGGTCGCCCCACTGCTGCAGAACGGCGTAATCGGCCACTCGGGCAACTACGGCTACTGGAACACACAGCAGCACTGCATCAGCCACGGCCTCAAGGCACTTGAGCGCAACGGCCTGATCAAGACGCTGGCCGAGCCCAACCTGACCGCCATTTCCGGCGAGACGGCCAAGTTCCTGGCTGGTGGTGAATTCCCGGTGCCTGTGTCGGTCAACTCCGGTCAGATCGGCATCAGCTTCAAGGAGTTCGGCGTCGGTGTGTCCTTCACGCCGGTCGTGCTCTCCGAAGGCCGCATCAACCTCAAGATCGAGACCGAGGTGTCTGAGCTTTCCAACGCCATCTCGGTGCAGCTTGCCGGTGTTGCCATCCAGGGCCTGAAGAAGCGCTCAGCCAAATCGACAGTCGAGCTGCCCTCCGGTGGCACGCTGGCCATGGCTGGCCTGATCTCGGACGACACCCGGAAAAACATCGACGGCTTCCCGGGTCTCAAGGATGTCCCCATGCTCGGCACGCTGTTCCGCAGCCAGGACTTCATCAAGCGTGAGACGGAGCTCGTCATCCTGGTCACGCCCTACACGGTTCGCCCCGGCGGCCGCCAGAACTTCGCGGGTCCCACCGACGGTCTCGCTCCGGCATCTGACCTCAAGTCCAACCTTCTCGGCCACATGAACCGCATCTACGGCAAGAACGCGCCGATCGCAGTCGATGGCGGCATGAAGGGTGGCAACGTCGGGTTCATCGTGGATTGAGGCTTGGGAAGACAGGAACCGTATCATGACCAACAAGATCAAGTCTCCGCAGGGCCTCGTCGCCACGATGAAGTCCAACGCGATCAAGGTTCTCTCGGTGTCGGCCCTGGCACTTGTTGCCACGGCCTGCCGGCCCGGCGAGGATCCCGGTGCCCATGTGGCCGGCTGGGCCATGGTCGAGCCGACGCAGCGTCACCCGATCATCGTCTCGCAGCAGCCCGCGAACCTCACCGTTCGCGTTGCTCGCGGCTCGCACGGGTTGGCCCCGCAGCAGCGCGCCCATGTCGTCGACTTCCTGAACAAGTATCGGGGTGGCGACTCAGGCAACGGCAAGCTGACGATCAACGTCCCCTCGGGTTCGCCCAACGAGGTAGCAGCCCTGCATGCGGTCGCCGATCTGCGTGAGCTGCTTCGCGACTACGGTCTCGACGACACCCGCGTGTCGATCAAGCCCTATCACACCGACGGCGATCCGCAGCCGCCGATCCGGGTCTCCTATGCCCGCTTCGTTGCTGAAGGTCCGCAGTGTGGTCACTGGAACACGAACCTGGCTGACGACTCGACCAACCTGCCCTTCCCGAACCTCGGCTGCGCCACGCAACGCAATTTCGCGGCCCAGATTGCCAATCCGGCCGACCTGGTTGGTCCGCGCACGATGACGCCGGCGACCTCGGAACGCCGCGATGTGGTTTGGGAGCGCTTCGTGAAGGGTGAATCCACCATCGCGAAGAAAGAGGCGGACGAAAGAGTCCAGGTCAAGGGCGCCAACTGACCGCCGGCTGCAACGAACAAGGTATGAGCGAGGCAACATGAGCAAGCAAACCAAAACAGCCGCCGACACTGCCGGTCGTGAGCTCGCCATGGTCGGCGACGACAATGGCGGTGGCGAGGTTCGGCACGAGAAAGCGCGGCCCATTCCGCGCATCTCGATCCAGGCCTTCTGCGAGAACGGCGACACCGCCGAAGCCTTGCAGATCGCTTCCGAGGATCGTCGTCTGGCCAAGGCCCACGTGTCGGTGCACATGGGTGGCGCTCAGGCCGCCGTGGCGCATTACCAGGAAAGCCCGACGCCGAACCTGATCATCATCGAATCGTCGTTGTCGCGCGGCGAGGTGATCGGCGAGCTCGATCGCCTGGCCGAATGCTGCGACGCGGGCACCAAGGTCCTCGTCATCGGCCACAGCAACGACGTGCTGCTCTATCGTGAGCTGCTGAAGCGCGGTGTGAGCGAGTACTTGATCTCGCCCATCTCGCCGATCAACATCATGGAGAGCATCTCCAACCTCTACAACGATCCGGAGTCCGATCCGGTCGGCCACGTCTTCGCCTTTGTCGGCGCCAAGGGCGGCGTCGGCTCTTCGACGGTGTGCCACAACGCTTCGTGGGTGCTCTCCGAGATGCTCAAGTCGAGCGTCGTCATCGCCGACTTCGATCTGGCCTTCGGCACCGCTGGTCTCGATTTCAATCAGGACCCGGTGCAGGGTATCGCCGAAGCGCTGGGCAGCCCCGAGCGTCTCGACGAGGTGCTGCTCGATCGCCTGCTCACCAAGTGCTCCGAGCACCTGAGCATCTTCGCGGCTCCCGGCACGCTGGACCGCGACTATGACCTCACGGCCGACGCTTGCGACATCGTCGTCGACGTCGTGCGCCAGAACGTCCCCTACGTCTCCGTGGATCTGCCGCACGTGTGGACCTCCTGGTCGAAGCGCATCCTCACCCAGGCCGACGAGATCATCATCACTGCCGCGCCGGATCTGGCCAACCTGCGCAACGCCAAGAACCTTGTCGACCTCTTGAAGCAGAACCGCCACAACGACGGCCTGCCGCATCTGGTCATCAACATGCTCGGCGTTCCTAAGCGCCCGGAAATCCCGGTCAAGGATTTCGAGGCCGCGTTGGATCTCAAGGCCGCCGCCGTCATCGAGTTCGACAGCGAGAACTTCGGTCAAGCCGCCAACAACGGCCAGATGATCGAGGAGATGTCGAGCAAGGCCAAGGCCGTGCAGCATTTCCGCGACATCGCCATGACCTTGTCTGGCCGCCGCGAGCACAAAGTCGAAAAGAAGAAGTCGGGGGGTGGACTTGCTCCCCTGCTCGAGCGGTTCAAGCTCAAGCGCTAAGGAGTCTCTCCCATGTTCGGCAGACGTTCGAATGATCCCTCTGCACCGCGCCGTGCGCTACCGACGCAAGGCAAGGCACCGGCGACCGAGCAGAAGGCCGCTGCACCTGCTGCATCGGTCGCGCCGCCGAAGCCGGAGCCCATCGAGCCGCAGCGTAAGCACTCGGAAGAGTATTACGACGTCAAGACGACGGTCTTCAACGCGCTGATCGACACCATCGACCTCACGCAGCTGGCCAAGCTCGAGGCCGCGGCCGCGCGTGAGGAAATTCGCGACATCGTCAGCGAGATCATCCAGCTGAAGAACGTCGTGATGTCGATTGCCGAGCAGGAAGAGCTGCTCGAGGACATCTGCAATGACGTCCTGGGTTACGGACCGTTGGAGCCGCTGCTCGCCCGCGACGACATCGCCGACATCATGGTCAACGGTGCCAACGCCACCTTCATCGAAGTCGGCGGCAAGGTGCAGAAGACCTCGGTCCGTTTTGCCGACAACGCGCAGCTGATGAACATCTGCCAGCGCATCGTCAGCCAGGTCGGCCGCCGCGTCGACGAATCGAGCCCGATCTGCGACGCCCGTCTCCCCGACGGCTCGCGTGTTAACGTCATTGCCCCGCCGCTGGCCATCGACGGCGCTGCGCTCACCATTCGTAAGTTCAAGAAGGACCGCCTCAAGCTCGATCAGCTGGTGAAGTACGGGTCCATCTCGCCCGCCGGCCGCACGCTGCTGGAAATCATCGGCCGCGTCCGCTGCAACATCGTCGTCTCCGGCGGTACCGGTTCCGGCAAGACCACGCTGCTGAACTGCATGTCGGCCACCATCGACAACGATGAGCGCATCATCACCTGCGAGGACTCGGCCGAGCTTCAGCTCCAGCAGCCCCACGTGGTCCGTCTCGAAACGCGCCCACCGAACCTCGAAGGCGAAGGTCAGATCACCATGCGTGACCTGGTCAGGAACTGCCTGCGTATGCGTCCTGAGCGGATCATCGTCGGCGAGGTCCGCGGACCCGAAACCTTCGACCTGCTGCAGGCCATGAACACGGGCCACGACGGCTCGATGGGCACGCTCCACGCCAACAGCCCGCGCGAAGCCATCAGCCGTATGGAATCGATGATCATGATGGGTGGCTTCTCGCTGCCCACCAAGACCATCCGCGAAATGATCACCGGCTCCGTCGACATCATCGTGCAGGCCTCGCGCCTTCGGGACGGCTCGCGCAAGATCACCCATGTCACCGAGGTGGTCGGCATGGAAGGCGAGGTCGTGACGCTGCAGAACCTGCTCGTCTTCGAGATCACCGGCGAAGACGCCAACGGCAAGATTGTCGGCCGCCACCGGTCCACCGGCATTGCCCGCCCCCGCTTCTGGGAGCGCGCCGAGTACTACGGCGAGACGGAGCGCCTCTCGGAGGCCTTGTCATCCGCTGAGGTTCGCGACAATCACGGCAATACGCTCGGAGAGACCCATGGCTGATCTGTCACCAGAGATGATGCAGTACGGCTTGCTGGGCATCGTTACGCTCTGCGTCGTCGTCGTGCTGTACCTCGTCATGCAGCCCATGCTGTCGGGCGATGCGCAGGCCGAGAAGCGCATTCAGAGCGTCACAGAGAACAAGGTCAAGCGCCAGGCTCGCAATGTGCGCGAGGAAGAGGTCAGCAACCGGCGCAAGCAGGTCGCTGATACCTTGCGTGATCTCGAGGATCGTCAGAAAGCGCGCGAAAAGCTGACCCTTCGCATCCGGTTGGAGCGTGCAGGTCTCGACATCTCGCCGCGCACGTTCTGGATCGCCAGCATCATCGTCGGCATCTCAATGGGTGTCGGTGTCTTCCTGTCGACGCCGGGCATGTCGCCGTTCGTGTCGCTGGCAGCTGCTTTCGTCGGTGCCTTCGGTCTGCCGCGGATCTTCGTGTCGCAGAAGATCAAGTACCGCCAGAACAAGTTCATCGACGAGTTCGCCAACGCCATCGACGTCATCGTCCGCGGTGTCAAATCCGGTCTCCCGCTCAATGAATGCCTCGGCATCATCGCCCGTGAGAGCCCCTCCCCCATCAAGGAGGAGTTCCAGCAACTCGTCGAGCAGCAACGCGTCGGCATCCCGCTCGGTGAGTGCTTCGAGCGCATGATGGCGCGCGTGCCCCTGCCGGAGGTCAAGTTCTTCGCCATCGTCATCGGTATTCAGGCGCAAGCCGGCGGCAACTTGTCGGAAGCCTTGGGCAACCTCTCCGGCGTGCTTCGTGATCGCAAACGCATGGCCGGCAAGGTCAAGGCTCTCTCCGCCGAAGCCAAGGCCTCGGCCGCGGTGCTTGGCTCCCTGCCCTTCATCGTCATGACCATGGTGTACATCTCGACCCCGCACTACATCGGCATCTTGTTCTCGACCAAGGTCGGCCAGTTCCTGCTGCTGGCGGCTGCCGGTTGGATGACGTGCGGACTTCTGATCATGCGCAAGATGATCAACTTCAAATACTGACCCGATCGATTGGCCGGAGTGATGCGTTCACTCCGGCGGCTTGGACTCCAAGGAGCACGCTGTGGTTGATTTTGTCGAGGCATGGCTGAAGCCGCAGATCATGGTGATGGTGCTTGCCGCCATCGCGACGTTCGTGACGGTCTTGACGATCGCACTGCCGGTTCTCTCGCGCGATCGCACGTCGCAACGCATGAAGGTGATGGCAACCGAGCGCGATAAGATGCGCCAGACACGCATGGCCGAATTGGGCAAGGACGGCGGCCAGAGTCGCTTGCGGCAGGCGCCCAAGGGCTTCATGCAGCAGATCGTCGACCAGTTCAATCTGCGCAATTCGTTCGAATCCGATGAGCTCAAGAACCGCCTCAAGATGGCCGGCCTGCGTGGCCAGGCGCCGCTTGTCGCCTACATGTTCTTCCGCCTGATCGCGCCCATCATCGTCGCCATCCTGGCCCTGATCTACCTGTTCCTGCTCACCAACTACGGCTACCCGCCGATCGTGAAGCTCGGCATGTCGATCGGCGCCGGCTACCTCGGCTTTTATCTGCCGAACATGTTCATCGAAAACCTCGTCCAGCGCCGTCAGACCGCCATCAGCCAGTCCTTCCCGGACTCCCTCGACATGCTGCTGATTTGCGTGCAGGCCGGTATGTCCATCGAGGCCGCCTTCGGCAAGGTTGCCAAGGAAGTATCCAGCCAGTCGCTGGAACTCGCTGAAGAGTTCAGCTTGACCACCGCCGAGCTCTCCTACTTGCAGGACCGCCGCATGGCCTTCGAGAACCTCGGCAAGCGGACCGGCATCCAGGGCATCAAGTCGGTCGCCACCGCGCTCATCCAGGCCGAGCGCTACGGTACGCCGATCAGTCAGGCGCTGCGCGTCATGGCCAAGGAAAACCGCGACATGCGCATGCTCGAGGCTGAAAAGAAGGCCGCCGCGCTGCCACCCAAGCTGACCGTCCCGATGATCGTGTTCTTCCTGCCCGTGCTGTTCGTGGTCATCCTGGGTCCGGCCATTCTGCAGGTCATGAAGCTCGCTTGAGCTTGCGTTGCAGATCGCCAAACGAAAAGAGAGCCGCGGCAGCCACCGCGGCTCTCGTGTTTTGTGCGACCGCGCGCCGTGTCTGGCGTTCAGCTCCGTGGCTCGGAATACTTGATCCCGCAGCCATAGACGCGCGTCGATGCGGTCTTGACGGGCTGCCCCGCCGCCACTGCCGTCAACGCCTCGCGCACGTAGTTGCGCGCGCCGGGCACGTCGTCGCGGTTGGTCGTCGGCTTGTCGTCGATGGCGCCCATGTAGGCAAGCACGCCAGCCTTGTCGATGACGTACATGTGCGGCGTCGCGGTGGCGCCGTAGCTGCGCCCGACGCGGCCGTCATGGTCGAGCAGGAACGCGGTCGGTGTCGCCTTGCGGTCAGCAGTCAGTTTCTCCGCTTCCAGGCCGTTGACGTGACCCTGGATCCCGGCGGCCGACGACGAGATGGTGAGCCAAACCACGCCCTGCCCCGTTGCCTCTTTCTGCAGCGCCTGCATATTGCCGGTGCCGTAGTGCTTCTTCACATAGGGACAGTCGTGGTTGGTCCACTCCAGCACCACAGTCTTGCCTTTGAAGCTGGAGAGCTTCACGTCGCGTCCGCCGGCATCTCGGGCCGTGAAGTCGGGGGCAGGTTGGCCGGGCTGGACCGCGTCGCGCGCTATGGCCGGTTGCAGCAGGGCCAGCGTCAGCGCGGCTGCACCGGCGCCGAGCGCGCGGCGTGTCGAAATCAACTTGAGCATGGGGTTGTGTCCTTCTGTCGAGCGGGAGGAACGTGCGTCTCCCGCGGGCATGGATAGGCGCTTCTCGTCACGTGTCGTGACCGTTTCATGGCCGTGCCGCAACGCAGGTGGCGACGTCCGGCCATGTGCCGCAGGCTGTCACGACGGACAGCAGGCAAAGTTGTCGGCTAGGGTTCCCGTCGGCGGCAACGGGAATTTGGGCATGGCGCAATCACGAATTCGCGAGGATGCGGCGCGGGCCAGCCTCTACGGGCCTCTGCTCATGATCGTGGCCATGTTTTGTTTCGTCGCCCTGGATGCCATCCTGAAACTTCTTGTCATGCGCTATGATGGCCTGCTGCTGTCCTGGGGGCGCTGCCTGATCCAGGTCGTTCTGGTCGGCGCCCTGGTGCCATTCATCGGTGGAACTTCGGTTTTGGCGACCGCGCGGCCTTGGCTGCAGGCGGGCCGTGGCGTTTGCCTGGCCGTCACGTCCGTCGCCATGATTGTCGCCTCGCGCGTCATGCCGTTGACCGAGATCTACATCATCGCCTTCGCCTCACCGCTGATCGCCACCATCATTGCCCGGCTCGCACTGGCGGAGGCGGCCACGCCCCTGCAGTGGGCCCTCATCGTCACCGGCTTTCTCGGTGTCCTCGTTGCCATGAATCCAACGGCTCCGACCGCCGGCCTCATTCTATTGCTGCCGTTGGCACAGGCTTGCGGCAACGGCGTTTATCACGTCCTCACCCGCGTTTGCGGCCGCACCGATGGCCCTTTCGCTCAGCTCTTCCACTCCGCCACCTTTGCCACCCTCATTCTCTCCGTGCTGCTGCCGTGGGTGTGGACGCCGATGGCCACGGCCGATGCGGCCCTGCTGCTGTTTGGTGGCGGTCTGGTCACCTTCGGGCATTTCCTGCTCATCAAGGCTTTCACGTTGGCGCCGACCGCTCGCGTCTCGCCCATGGTCTACTCCCAGATCATCTGGTCAACGCTGTTCGGCTACCTCCTGTTTGGCGACCTGCCGCCGCCAACGACGTGGATCGGCGGCGCCATCATCGTGGTCACCGGCATCTTGCTGATCCGCAGCCGCGGCTGACAACACTGCCCCGCGCGGCGAACGACTGGCCACCCACCATGCGGTGACCTAATCTGTTGCCAAAGCCAATCGACACGCACGGAGCCCGCGAACCATGGCCGTCAATTCTGGCACCTTCACCACCCGTCCCGAAATCGACGGCACCTTCGGCGTCTGCACCACCACGCACTGGATCGCCACGGCCATCGGCATGTCGATTCTGGAGCGCGGCGGCAACGCCTTCGATGCTGGCGTCGCTGCGGCCTTCATGCTGCAGGTGGTCGAGCCGCATCTGTGCGGGCCTGGCGGTGACGTGCCCGTCATCGTCTTCGATCGCCGCAAGGGCAAGGCCGAGGTCATCTGCGGCCAGGGACCGGCCCCCGCTGGCGCCTCCATCGCCCATTATCGCGACAAGCTCGGTCTCGACATCATCCCCGGCACCGGCCTGCTTGCCCCCTGCATTCCCGGCACGTTCGAGACTTACATGTTGATCCTGCGCGACTACGGCACCATGCGCCTGCGCGATGTGCTGGAGCCCTCGATCAGCTACGCCCGCAACGGCCAGCCCATCGTCGAGCGCGCTTGCGCCACCATTGCAACCGTCATGGACATGTTCACCGCGCATTGGCCAACGTCGGTCGCGCTCTATCTCCCTGGCGGCAAGGTTCCAACGCCCGGCACGCTGTTCCGCAATCCCCAGCACGCTGAGACCTACACCCGCATCCTGGCCGAAGCCGAGGCCGGCGGCGGCACCCGCGAGGCCGAGATCACACGCGCCAGCGAGGCCTGGAGCCAGGGCTTCGTCGCCGAGGCCATCGACAAGTTCTGCCGCACCAACGAGGTGATGGACGTCTCCGGCCGCCGCCACAAAGGCGTGCTAACCGCCCAGGACATGGCCACCTGGAAGCCGACCATCGAAGCCCCGGTCACGCTGCAATACGGCCGCTACACCGTCATGAAGCCAGGTCCCTGGACCCAAGGCCCCGTCATGCTGCAGCAGCTGGCCATCTTGAAAGGCTTCGATCTCGACCGCCTCTCAGCGACGGATCCCGATTTCATCCATCTGTGGATCGAGGCCGCCAAGCTCGCCTACGCCGACCGCGAGGCCTTCTACGGCGATCCGAAATTCGCCGACGTGCCCATGGAGACCCTGCTGTCGGAGCGCTACAACAACGACCGCCGCCGCGAGATCGGGTCTATGGCGTCCATGGAGCAGCGCCCCGGCAAGATTGAGGGCTACGGCGGCAAGGTCATCGTCAAGTCCATCGCCGATGGCCGCAGCTCCGTTTCGGCAGCCGGTGCCGGCGAGCCGACGGTCGGCCGCATGGGTGACTCGAAGGGCGACACCGTCCATATCGACATCATCGACAAGGACGGCAACATGTTCTCGGCCACGCCGTCGGGCGGTTGGCTGCAGTCCTCGCCCGTCATCCCGGAGCTCGGTTGGCCCTTGGGCTCCCGCGCCCAGATGTTCTGGCTCGACGAAAGCCACCCCGGCGCCTTGATGCCTGGCAAGCGCCCGCGCTCATCGCTCTCCGTCGGCATGGCGTTGCGCGACGGCGAGCCCTACCTGTGCTGGGGCACACCCGGCGGCGACCAGCAGGACCAGTGGAACGCGCAGTTCTTCCTGCGCCACGTCCATTTCGGCATGAACCTGCAGGAGGCCATCGACGCCCCCGCCTGGCACACGGAGCACTTCCCGGCCTCGTTTTGGCCGCGCGCCGCCCGCCCCGGTGTCGTCGTTGTCGAGAGCCGGTTGCCGCCCGCCACCATCGCCGAGCTGAAACGCCGCGGCCACAAGGTCGAGGTCGGTCCCGACTGGTCCGAAGGCCGCCTCACCGCCGCCTCGCAGGAAGGCCCCCGCCGCCGCGCCGCCGCCAACCCCCGCGGCATGCAAGGCTATGCTGCGGGACGATAAGCGCGTCGCACTGCGACGTCATCACATGTCATCTCGGGGCTCGCTTGCTCTCGGCGGAAGCCGACCGGTCCCCGGGGAGCCATCGCTCAGTCTGATGAACCCGAGTGTCCGCTACGACCACACATCTATTTTTCGCGTCATGCCCGCTGACGTGCATTGGCGCTAACTTTTTTTCCCCGTGCACCCGCCACTTGTTTCCCCCTCCCATCAGGGGAGGGGCTAGGGGTGGGGTGTCGAGCTTGGAGTAACGATTGCCGTGAAAACCCAAAGTCTCCAGGCCAGACCCCATCGTCCGTCGTGGATCATCTCCCCACCCCTACCCCTCCCCGCTGGGGAGGGGACTGACAAGCGGCACACAGTGTAAAGTACGTTGCGCTCACGCTCGCGGAGGCGGGCACCCACGACGACCCTCGGTAATTCTCCCCCGCCTCACTTCCCCGCCCGGTACGCCGCCACCGCTGCACCGAAGGCCTGGAACAGCGCCCGATTGATGGGGTTGCTCTGCGGGTCGTATTCCGCATGCCACTGCACGCCGAGCGCAAAGGCGGGCGCGTCGGCAATGCGGATCGCCTCGATGGTGCCGTCCTCCGCCACGCCTTCGACGATCACACGACGGCCAAGCTCCTGAATGCCCTGTCCATGCAGGGAGTTGACCCTGATGCACTCGCGCTCGAGTAGCGTCGCGAATGTGCCACCGGGCACCAGCCGCACCTCGTGCCGGTCGGCGAATACCACCAGCGGGTCGGGATGGATTTCACCGTTCTCCAGCCGCGGCATGCGATGGTTCATCCGCCCCGGCAGCTCACGGATTTCCGGATGCAGCGAGCCGCCAAACGCGACGTTCATTTCCTGCAAGCCGCGGCAGATGCCGAATACCGGGATGCCGCGCGCCACACAGGCTTCGGTCACCGAAAGCGCCACGTCGTCCCGCGCTTCGTCGTAGGGCTCGTGCTTCGGGCATGGCTCACAGCCGAACCGGGTCGGGTGCACATTCGCCCGCGCGCCGGTCAGCAGCACGCCGTCGACCGTATCCAGCAGCGTCCCGATGTCGGTCATGCTCGGTGCGCCGGCAAACATCAGCGGTAAGGCGCCGGCAACGTCGGCCACCGCGCGCAGGTTCTTCTCGCCAACCACCTGCAGCTGGAATCGACTCTCCACAAGGCGTGCATTGCCGATGACGCCCACCACAGGCCGTGACTTTGTTCTGGCCTTCGCCCCCGCCGTTGTCATGGCCAACGTCGCTCTCCCGCCTGGACTACGCGCACGCTGTCTTCGCTGCTCAATTGCGCAGATCGCGGAACGCATCCTCGAGCCGCTTTAGTGCCTCCTCGAGGATTGGCCGGGGCGTCGCGAAGTTGAGCCGCAGCCACGTCTCGCCACCGGGACCGAACTGCGGCCCCGGACTGGCGAAGATACGCGCCTTCGATTTTACCCGCTCGGCGACATCTTCGGGTTTCAGCCCTGTCCCCGCGAAATCCACCCACCCCATGTAGGTCGACGCAATCGGCATCGCCCGCGCACCCGGAGCCGCCGCTTGCAGGCGCGTATTGAGCAGGTCGCGGTTCTCGGCCAGATACGGCAGCAACGCATCGAGCCACGCCTCGCCCGTGCGCCAGCCGGCCTCCGTCGCGATCATGCCGAACGTATTGTAGGAGCCGAGCCCCGTCGCCATGATGCGCGCATCGAGGCGCTTCTTGATCTCGGGATTCGAGACCACCAGCGCACCGACATGCGCGCCCGCCAGATTGAACGTCTTGGTGGCCGCGAAGCACGAGATCAGCCGATCCTTGATTTCAGGCGCCGCCGTCAAGGCTGGGGTGTGCTTGGCACCGGCGAACACGAGGTCGCAATGGATCTCGTCGGATACCAGAATGAGATTTCGTTCAGCGCACAGCGTCGCCAGTGCTTTGATTTCCTCAGCCGTCCACACTGTGCCGCCGGGATTATGCGGATTGCAGAAGAATACCACCTTCGTGCGCGGCGTCAGCTTGGCCTTCAGCGCCGCCAGATCCATGTGGTAGCGGCCGCTGCGCTCCACCAGCTGCGCATCGAGAATCTTGCGGTCGTTGGCCGTGATGATGCGCCGGAAGGCGTGATAGGCAGGCGGAAACACCACCACCTCGTCGCCGGGCTCGCTCACCGCCTGCAGGATGAGGCCAAGGCCAGAGACGATCCCCGGCGTCGTACTCACCCAGCCAGGGTCGATCGCGAGCTTGTGTCGCTTGGCCATCCATTGCGCCAGTGCCTCGGCCCAGGTGCCGGTATCGGCGTAGTAGCCCGAGGTCGCCCGCTGCACCTCCTGCGTCAGCGCTTCCGTGACGCCGGGAGGGCAGGCAAAATCCATGTCCGCCACCCACATCGGAATAGCATCAGATGACGTGATCCCCGAGTACTTGGCGATGTTGTCCCACTTGGAGGCATGCGTGCCCCGACGCTCGATGACTCGGTTGAAATCGAACATGGGTATGCATCTCCTGGCGATGGGACGAGCTTGGCAACCTCCATTCATGAGGTTGTCGCCGCAGCGGGTCAAGCGAGCGGATCGCCACGCTGTGGCCGGGTCGTCACCCTTTCTCAGGCCGCGGCACGACCAGGCGATTGAGCTTTCGCGGTCCGAAGTAGGGCAGGAAACCCCGCCCCCGCAACGTTTCCAGGGCCGCCTTCACGGTCGCCTCGGCGTCCAGGTACTCGATCACCATCACCGGCAGGCCGGCCGCTTGCGCCAGCATCAGGTTTTCGATCACCACGCCGATCTGCTCGGCCTCGTTAGGCAGGCCCTCCCCCGGGTTCCCGAACAGCAGATCCTCTTTCGCAATCGCATTGATAACATTGAGATATCTCGGATTGCGCAGCAGCTCCTCGGCATTCTGCGCCACGACCAGGAACTCCGGGTGTCGTTTGCGCGCCGCCGTAGCCAGATCGACGACGAAATCCACCATGCCTTGGGTCGCAAAGGGCCGGTCCTCGCCCAAGGCGTAATAGGCATCCACCCGGTCCAGATAGACGCCATCGAAACCCGCATCCTGAATGCGTTGGAGATAGGATCGGGCGTCATGGACGATGATGCTTTGCCACTCCTCGTACCAGTAGCGGACATGGAAGTTGCCGGGCCAGTTCTCGTTCTCCCGGCCAAGCCAGGACGGCGCCATGATCTTCGGCACCAGCACGGTTTTTGGCAGTGGAGCGGCAACGGGTTCTGTTAAGCCGCTGATGGGTGGGGGCGTGGTGGATTGCCGGAATGGCGCCGGCTCCACCCATTTGCGGTCCCAGTAGTAGCGATAGGATTCCGCCTCCCCGATGGACAGATAAGCCAGCACCAGCCGGCGCTGTCCGTCCGGCTTGCGCTGCATGGCGGCGACTTCAGCCTTGCTGAAGCGCCCCGCCTCGACACCCGTCCGCGAGTAGTCGATCACCACCAAGTCGAACGGTGAGGCCGCAATCTCCGCCGGGTTGATCTTTTGCAGCTGGTAGCCCCAGCTCTTGATGCCGGTAATGGCCTTGTCCGAGGCCGGTCGTGCTGCTGCCGGCTGAGGCCGGGGCGATTGCGCCGAAGCCGCGCCGCAGCAGGCCGCGATCAGGAGCAGCAGCGGGAATGCAATGCGGTACACCATGGACCGAACGCCCTTCAATGACGCAACGTCAAGGCGTCAAGCTACGCGATCCCGGCAACAAATTCACCATGTTGATGCAACCGGCAGTGTCACCGGCTGTGCTTCGTCGCGATCTGGCAGCACCGCGCGCCGCTCACGCCGCCAGTGCTGCCTTGCGCACCGCCTCGACGATGTCGCTGACCACGGTATTCACCAGCGCTTCGTCGTCGCCCTCCGCCATGACGCGGATCACGGGTTCCGTGCCCGACGGACGAATGACCACGCGCCCTGTCAGACCAAGCCGCGCCTTGGCGCCTTCGATGACATGCCGCACATTCTTGTCGTCGAGCGGTTTGCCCTCGGAATAGCGGACGTTCTTCAGGATCTGCGGCAGCGGATCGAAGCGCTTGCACACCTCTGACACCGGCTTGCCGGTGGAAATCACGGCCGCCAGCACCTGCAGCGCCGAAACGAGACCATCGCCCGTGGTCACGAAATCATTGAGCACGATGTGTCCTGACTGCTCACCGCCGACATTGTAGCCGTGCTTGCGCATGTGCTCGACAACATACCGGTCGCCCACCGCCGTCCGCGCCAGCGACAGGCCCATGCCCTGCAGATAGCGCTCGAGGCCGAGGTTTGACATCACGGTCGCCACCACGCCGCCGCCGGCCAGGCGCCCGCGTCGGTGCCAGCTCTCCGCGATCACGGCCATGATCTGGTCGCCATCGACGATCTGCGCCTTCTCGTCGACGATCACCACCCGATCCGCGTCGCCGTCGAGGCCGATGCCGATATCGGCGCGGACTTCTCGCACTTTGTCGACCAGTTGCTTGGGATCCGTGGAGCCGCATTTCAGGTTGATGTTGCGCCCATTCGGCTCGACGCCGACCTTGATCACTTCGGCGCCAAGCTCCCACAGCGCTTCCGGCGCCACCTTGTAGCCCGCCCCGTTGGCGCAATCGATCACGATCCGCAGGCCGTCCAGGCGCAGGTTGCGAGGCAGCGTGCGCTTGGCGAACTCGATATAGCGCTCCTGGGCGCTTTCCACCCGCGTTGCCCGCCCGATCCGGTCGGATGTCACCAGCAGGTCGTCGTCCCTGGCCTCGATCGAGCGTTCAATTTCAAGCTCGGTCTCGTCCGAGAGCTTGTAGCCGTCCGGATCGAAGAACTTGATGCCATTGTCTTCGAAGGCGTTATGCGAGGCCGAGATCATGACCCCGAGATCCGCCCGCAGTGACCGCGTCAGCATGGCGACGGCCGGCGTCGGCATCGGTCCGAGCAGGAATACGTCCATCCCCACGGACGTGAAGCCGGACATCAGCGCCGATTCGATCATGTAGCCCGATAGCCGCGTATCCTTGCCGATCACCACCCGGTGCCGGTGGCTCCCATTCTTGGAGAAGATGGCGCCGGCGGCCATGCCGGCCCGCATGGCGATGTCCGACGTCATGGGAAATTTATTGGCTTGCCCGCGAATGCCGTCGGTCCCGAAATAGCGGCGCGACATGGGTATCCCTCATTGTGGTCTCGTCGATCCTGGCTGCCGGGCGGATGCCCGATGAACCAGAACCAAAGGTTAACGGCTATCGATCCCGGCTCAAAGCTGTAACATGGCGCCGACCATGTTTTGTCCCCCTGCAATTGACAAGCCGCGGCCGGTTTGTTCGTCAACGGCGGATGGGGCGGACGCGCAACGCAGGAGAGATGAACGATGCGCCTGTCAGAGTATGCCAGCCACGATGCCACCGGCCTTGCCGAGTTGGTCGCCAAGCGAACGGTATCGCCGAAAGAATTGGCGCAAACCGCGGCCGCTGCCATTGCCGCCGTCAACCCCGACATCAACGCCGTCGTCGAGACCTACCCCGACCGCATTGAGGCACTGGATGACGCCAGTCTTGGCAACGGCCCGTTCCGTGGTGTGCCGTTTCTGATGAAAGACGTGTTCGGCCACGAAGGCGGGCGCAAGATCGAGTTCGGCTCCCGCCTGTGTCAGGGCATGGTGGCCGAGTTCGATACGTACCTCTGCCAGCTCTTTAAGGCATCCGGGGTCAACATTATCGGCCGCTCGGCCGCACCCGAGTACTCGCTCACCGGCACCACGGAGGGCGCGCTCTATGGCAATACCTCGAACCCCTGGAAAAAGGGCTACTCTGCCGGCGGCTCGACCGGTGGCGGACAGGCGGCCGTCACTTCGGGCATGGTGCCGATGGCACATGGCTCCGATATCGCCGGCTCAATCCGCATCCCGGCCAGCTGGTGCGGCGGCGTTGGCCTGAAACCGTCACGCGGGCGCATCAGCTTCGGCCCGGCGCTCGACGAGAACGGCTTCGGCCTCGCCATGAATTTCGTCCAGGTCAAGTCGGTACGCGATGCCGCAACCATGCTGGATTGCCTGGCCAAGCCTCAGCCCGGCGACCCGTTTCTGATCCCGAAGCCGGCGCAATCTTACGCCACGCTCTCCCATCAGGACGCCAAGCCCTTGCGCATTGGCTTTACGCTGAAGCCGCTCATGGGCGTTGCCGTTGATCCCGAGGTTGCCGCAGCTGTGCGCCAGACCGCCGCCACTCTTGCGGCCATGGGGCACGAGGTTTTCGAGCATGATCCCGAATTTGGCGGCGCCGACCTCACGCGCCGCTTCGTTGACACCTGGTTCTTCGGCTTCGACGCCCGCTTCGAGACCTACGCCGCCAAAACCGGCCGCAGAATTGGCCCTGACACGCTCGAGCCGGTCACCCTGAAGATCGACGAGCACGCCAAACGCATGACCTCGGCGCAGTTTGCAGCCGCTCTCTCCGGCGTCAACCTTGCCCGGCGTCAACTCGGCAAGTTCTGGCAGCGCTGCGATGTCTGGCTGTCGCCCACGCACGCCCGTGTCGCCGAGCCCTGGGGCAACTACAACCTCGGTCGCAGCGATGTCACCGTCGCTGAGATCGTCGAAAAGCTCTACGTCGTGCCCTGCCAGTATACCTTGCCGCACAATCTGATGGGCACGCCGGCCATCACGCTGCCGCTGGCCATGCACACGTCCGGGCTGCCGATCGGCGTGCAACTCGCCGGCCCTCCAGCCACCGAGCATGTCATCCTGCAATTGGCTGCGGGCCTTGAGAAGGCGTCGCCTTGGGCTGGTCGCCGTCCGCCGCACTATGCAGGGGCGGCATAAGCTCGAATGCTGGCAATCCTGCTTTTGGTTGCGCCGATCTTCGCCGTGATCGCGCTGGGCTTCACGTGCGCCAAGGCTCGTTATCTCGTTGATGGCGCCGTGCGTGGCCTCGTTGACTACGGCTACAAGGTTGCGATGCCGGCCATGCTCATCCGGGCCATGGCGCAGGTCGGGGACGTGCCGGTCTCGCCGCTGCGCCTGCTTGGCGCGTACGGCGGCAGCATCATCGCCACCTGGGCGCTGGCCACGTTGGCCACGCATCTCATCTTGCGCCGCCCGGCCACCGACGCGCCCTCCATCGCCATGGGCGCCTGCTTCGGCAACGGCGTCATGCTCGGCATCCCGCTGATCCTGGCGGCTTTCGGACCGGACGCAGCAACGCCCATTGCTTTCCTGGTCTCGATCGAGACGGCCTTCCTTTGGCTGCTCGGCATGACCCATTATGAGCTGGCGGCCCGCGGTCCACGCGCCATGTCGCTGGCGGGTCTTGGCGGCATCTTCGTGGTCGTGGCAAAAAATCCGATCGTGCTCGCGATCGTTGCGGGCCTCGGATTGCGCTATGGCGAGCTGCAAATCCCTGAGCTTCCCGATCGCATCCTGGCGCTGGTGGGCCAGTCGGCCATCCCGGTGTCGTTGTTCGGCCTCGGCATGGCACTGGCAGCCTACGATATTCGCGGGCAGGTCTCGAGCATTGTGCTGCTGTGCATCTTGAAGATGCTGCTCTATCCGGCGCTCGCCTTCATGCTGGCGACGCAGGTTTTCGACTTGCCACCGGTGTGGACCGGCGCGCTCGTTCTGTTTTCGGCCATGCCGGTCGGCAACAACGCGTTTCTGTTTGCGGCGCGTTACGACAAGGCCGTCGGCTCGGTTTCAGCCGCCGTCGCCATTTCCACGCCGCTGGCCGTGCTCACCGTGACCGTTGTCATCGTGTTGCTGCAAGCCGCGGGACTTCCTGCCTACCGTCAGTAGGCATCGAGCACCACCCTAGCGGGTCGCTCAGGCGGCGCGGTGTCGTCCGGCCACTGGTACCAGTGCCGGCTTGAAGCGCCGCTGCATTTCGGGCGTCAACGCCATCACCTCGGCCACTTCCTCCAGAATGCGGTCGATGGAAATCTCCACCACTTCAAGCTGGATGCGCGCCTGTTCCTGGATTTCGGTGGCAAGATTTGCCGAGCAGATAGCGTGCGCCACCACCTGCGACACGCGTGCGAAATGTTGTGCCGGGGTCAGTGCCTTGCCGGGAATCTGGATCGCCATCTCGCTGGTGGCACGACGCGATCGGGCCGATGCGGGCAACGGCTTGGTCGCCGCCACTGTGCGGGTCGCCGGTATTGCAGCCGCTGGGGCTGCCTTGCTTCGTGCTGGAAATGGAATGACGATGCCAAGCAGAGCCGTTGCTGCAGAAGCCCACGACGCCAGAGTTTCCAGCATGGAATCATCCCTGTTTCAGGTTTGCGTCACGATGAGCTTATTCGCAGAATCCGCCAAGTCTCAAAACTGCGAATTCCGTGTCGCCGCAGCATCAGGAGTGCAATTTTAACGATCCAGCCATGAGATAAACCGATACATTTTAGAAATGGTTAATAGTGGCGTCAGAAATGAACGCGATAATCGTCTCAAGCCGCAGATTGTGATTGGCCTTCCGGCTCAGGGCTTTGCCGTTGGCTTGGCCCGGACCCCTGCAGCCTTGCCGGCGACCAGCACACGACGCGCCGGCAGCGGTGTGGCAGCTGTCTCAGGTCGCGTGGTCGTCGCCGCCGGCGCACTGGCAACGACGGCAGGCAAGCCTGAAAAGCGATAATGCCCGGTGATCTTGTCGACGAAGAGGGCGTCTTCGAGCTGCGGCCCCCATCCGCGATTATGCAAGATGAGAGGCCTGCCCGACGGGGCCATGATGTCGGTGACAATGGCAATGTGTGTCGTCGTTGTTCGGTTTTGCGGCCGGTAGTAAGTCACGATATCGCCCGGCTGATAATCCTCCGCCAGATCCGTGATCGGCAGCACGTCACCGTGCTTGTCGAGAAACCGCTTCAAGACCTCGACGCGCCGATGATCGATATTGACATCGCCGCGCCCGGATTTGGTTTGATAAACGAGCTGCTGCAGATCGATATCGAGCGCGCGGTAGGCGCGCACGACCACGTCGGTGCATACGCCGTAGAGGGGTGAAACATCGCCGTTCGGAAACGACAGCTTGGCGTAGCGCGGATTATAGATCACCAGATCGTCGAGTTGCGCCCGTGCTGCGGCAGCCAGTGCCCGTCCGAAATGCCGCGCCGCAATGGCGTCGGCTGGTGCCGCGTCTTTCAGCGCCTTGGCCCGGGTCATCAGATCCGGCTTGGCATGGCACACGTTGGGGTCTTCCTTGGCCGGAGCGTCGGCCATCGGCGGCACCACGACAATCGGCGCGGGTTTCTTCTCGGGCTCGCGATCAGGTGACGCACCGGGGCTTGTCCGCGCGCTCTCCGGCAGGCGCATGGGATCCAGTGCGGCCATCTGCGTCGTGGCGGCGGGCGAGGCCGTGTCCTCAGGCTTGAGCAGCGGCCGCAAGGGAGGCAACGGCGCGCGCTTGACGGCCACCCGTTGGCGCGCTTCCGGCACCGTGATGGCCGGCGGCGGCGGCGCGGCGACGACAACGTCGGTCGGTGCCGGCTCGGGCTTCAGGATCGTGCTCAGGGGCGGCAGCGGCGCGCGTTTGACAGCTACGCGCGCCTTGGCCGTCGCCTCGGCCGTCGCGGGCGGGAACGGCGCTGGCTCGATCACCACCGGATCGGCCGTGACGGGGGTCATGGCGGCGGTCGGTGGCAACACCTCGGCAGGCGGCGCCGGGCGCGGATTGGCCGACGCCACGCTGGCGGGTCGTTCCGCGGGCGGCGCCATCGAGCGCAGCGCCTGTTGGCTGGCCAACGATGCCGCAATGATCATGAATGGTGCCAGCAGCAGCACCAGCGACAGGCGTTCATCCTGGGAGTAGCGGGGAGCAACGGCGCTCTGCTGCGCCTGACGCCGCATTTCCGCATGTGCCGGCCTCGCAGAACGCGTCGCAACCGTTCTGTGCGCCAGAGTCGAGCCGGCCGCCGGCGTGGCCTGGCCGCCCCGCCGCTTGCCAGTCGTGCCTTTGCGCTTAGCAGTCGTGCTACGCTTCTTCACGCCGACCCGCAGTTATCATCAGCCCTGTCCCATCGTGGGCTGATTGTGCCTGTCCGCGCGCCTCCTGCCAAGCACAAAAAACGTCACATATTCTGCGGCTTAGGGTTCTTTAGGGATGTGGTGTTGCAACTGTGGCTCAGGTCCGGGCCGCCACGCTGCCGACGTCGGCGAGGCCAAGGCGTCGCCGAATCTCGGCCGCTGTTACGCCCAGGGCCTGCATCTGCGCTAGGCCGGTCGCGCCGTCACGCTTGGAGAGCTTGCGTCCATCGGCGCCGAGCAGCAGCGGATGATGGAAGTACAGCGGCTCGGGGTAGTCCAGCAGGATCTGCAGCAGGCGATGGATATCCGTCGCCGCCCGTAGGTCCGCCCCACGTGTGACGATGGTAACGCCCTGCCGGGCATCGTCCACCACCACGCTCAGATGGTAGCTGGTCGGCGCCACTTTGCGTTGGATCACCGCATCACCCCAGCGGCCCGGGTCGGCTGCCACGCGTTGTGGCACAAGCGCTGCGTCGATCTCGGTAAATGCCAGCGCATCCCGTCCAGCCTTGGCCACGGCCCTGTCGATGGCCCGCTGCATGTCGATACGCATGGCAAAGGCCTCGCCGGCAGCTTGCCGCCGAGCCACCTCGGTGGCGGCCAGATGCCGGTGCAAGCCTGGGTAGACCGGCGCCCCGTCCGGATCGACCAGCCCGGGTTGCGCGGCCGCCTCGATCTCGCCGCGCGTGGCAAAGCAGGGATACAGCAGCCCCATCGCCGCAAGTCGCGCCGCCGCCGCCGCATACACCGGCATATGTTCCGATTGCTGCAACACGGGTTCTTCCCATGTCACGCCGAGCCATCGCAGCACAGTGAACATTTCCCCGATCAACTCAGGCCGGCAGCGTTCCGGGTCGATATCCTCGATTCGGATCAGGAACCGCCCCCCAAGCCGGCGTGCTAGGTCGAAACTGGTCAGCGCCGACAGGGCGTGACCAAGGTGCAATCGACCGGTTGGGCTCGGCGCAAAGCGCGTCACGGCCCGGCCAAGTGCCGCCGTCACGGCGCGCTCATCGAATGATCCTGTCATGCGCCAGATCGCGTGCCATCCGTTATGCTGAGAGCTTGACCCATCGCCATGCTGCTACTCAGCCCATCGAGACCAACCATGCCATCAACCGGGCCAAGCTCAAGATCGAAAGCGCCGCAGCCGTCCGCCCGGCTGATCCGCAGCGACGCCGATGTAGCGCTTGGCCTCAAGGCGTTACGGCGCCAATGCCCCGTGATTCGCCGCATGCATGACCTCGTCGGCCATCCGCCCTTGCGGTTGCGGCAGCCGGGCTTCGAAGGCCTGGCGCGCATTGTCGTCGGCCAGCAGGTTTCCGTAGCCAGCGCCAACGCCATCTGGGAGCGCACCCGAGCTGCGATCGACCCCTTCGAAGCCTCCACCGTCTTGGCCTTGAGCGAGGACGCTCTCCGCGCCGCCGGACTCTCCCGCCCCAAGGTGCGCACGCTGCAGGCCATTGCCGGTGCCATCGCCGAGGACGGCCTGGATCTCGCCGCGCTGGCTGACTTGGACGCTGTCCTGGTGCACGAACGGTTGTGCGCCATCAGCGGCATTGGCCCCTGGACGGCCGATGTCTTTGCCCTGTTTTGCATGGGCCACGCCGATGCCTTTGCGCCGGGTGATCTGGCCCTGCAGGCAGCAGCCCAGACGGCCTTCGAGCTTGCCGCGCGGCCCGACGCCAAGGCGCTCGCAGCCCTGGCGGAGCGTTGGCGGCCGTGGCGGGGCGTTGCAGCGCGCCTGCTTTGGGCCTACTACAAGACAACCAAGGCATCGACATCCGGCGTCCCGGTCTAAATGCAGCGCCGCTGCGTAGGATACCGAGTAGGCCAGTGAGGTATGTCGCGGCTCGTGGTTCGCACGACAGGTTGCTGGACAAGTTCAAAGTGTGCAGCGGGCTTCCAATCCGCAATGTGAGCAAGCTATAAAGTGCCATGGACAAGAAAGAGCTGAAAGAAACCGAAGATCTGTCGTTCCGCCAGGACGAGTTGCCGGCGGACAGGTCCCTGCTCATCGTTGACGATGACAAGGCCTTTTTGCAGCGCTTTGGCCGGGCCATGGAGCAGCGCGGGTTCGAGGTTCGCATGGGCAGCTCGATCGCCGAGGGCCTCGACCTGATCCGCCAGAAAGCGCCCGCCTTCGCGGTCGTCGATATGCGCCTCGAAGATGGCAACGGCCTCGATGTCATCGCCGAACTGTCAAAGGTGCGGCCCGACTCGCGCATGATCGTGCTCACCGGCTACGGCAATTTTGCCACAGCAGTGACCGCCGTGAAGCTTGGCGCTGTAGACTACTTGGCCAAGCCCGCCGATGCCGACGAGGTGACGGACGCCCTGCTGGCTCCTCCCGACGAGCGCGCGCCACCCCCTGAAAACCCCATGTCGGCGGATCGCGTGCGCTGGGAGCACATTCAGCGCGTCTATGAGCTCTGCAACCGCAACGTGTCGGAAACCGCCCGCCGGCTGAACATGCATCGCCGCACGTTGCAACGCATTCTCGCCAAGCGCGCCCCAAAATAGGGCTTCGTGCCTGACAATCAGGCCGTTGTGTCCCCGCCACCCTCGACGCCGGGTCGGCGCCGTGCAACAGTATAATGACGTCGTGAAATGGGCTGCGGCCGTTGTGTTCGGCGGCGACAGGCCCATGTCCGAGCGTTCATGAGGCGGTTGTTTCGCGCCGCGTCCGCCATGGTTGAGGGGCCTTTGACCGCGTGATCATCAGCATTCCGAACGTCATCACGCTCGGCCGCATCATCCTTGTGCCTGTCATCTTTTGGCTCTTGATCATCGGCAGCATGCAGGCGGCGTTCATCGCCTTTGTCTGCGCCGGACTGAGCGACGCTGTCGACGGCTATCTGGCCAAGCGCTTCAATCTCCAGACCGAGCTTGGCTCCTATCTCGATCCCATGGCCGATAAGCTGTTGATCGCCAGTGTCTATATTGCGCTGGGCGTGGCGGCCAAGCTGCCCTCCTGGCTGGTGATCGCCGTTGTCTCGCGCGATATCCTGATCGTTATCGGTGTCCTCCTGGTCTGGATGATGGGCAATCCGATCGTGATCCGCCCCCTTCCAGTGAGCAAAGCCAACACTCTGGCGCAGATTGTTCTTGCAGCGACCGTGCTGGCCGACGAAGGCTTCTCCCTCGGCATGGGCGTCTTTCGCGAGTTGCTGGTGTGGATCACGGGGACATTGACCGTTCTGTCACTCGCCTACTACCTCCGGGAGTGGGTAGCACTGATGGCCGGTAGCGCGCCCGGGCCCGGTCCCGGCCCGCGATAGCTGCAAGTCGTGCGCCGTGGTGTCCCAGTCGGGACAGCGGCCGCTGTGCGGGGAGACCGACGATGCGGGCAGAAAGACAACTGCTGTTCTGGGGCCTGGCCGCCCTTGCGCTGCTCTTCGGCATTGCCATGCTGCGTGAGGTGCTGCTGCCGTTCGTGGTCGGTGCCGTGGTCGCCTATTTCCTCAACCCGGTGGCCGATCGGTTGGTCGCCATGGGCCTGGGCCGTGGCGCCTCCGCCGCCCTGCTCGTCGCCCTTGGCGCCGTGACCTTCATTGCCACCCTGGTGCTGGTGGCGCCCCTGCTCGCCAATCAGGTGCGCCAGATCTCCGAAACCCTGCCCGATGACGTGGCCCGCCTTCGCGCCGCCATCGAGAGTTGGGCCTCGAGCCGCCTCGGCACCCGCTATCCCCAGTTTCAAGGCAACCTGGAACGGGCGCTCTCGGACCTGGCCCAGAGTTGGTCGGGCTCCGTCGGCACGGTCGTGCGCTCGCTGTGGAGCCAGAGCCTGGCCTTGGTTAATCTGGTGTCGCTGTTTCTCATCACGCCGGTCGTTGTCTTCTATTTCCTGCTTGACTGGCATCGCATGATCGAGCGGGTCGACAGCTGGCTGCCACGCGAGCACGCCCCGACCATTCGCCGTCTCGCGATCGCTATCAACGATGCCGTTTCTGCCTTTATCCGCGGACAAGGCACGATCTGCCTGATCCTCGGCACTCTCTATGGCGTCGGCCTGGTGCTGATTGGTCTCAAGTACGGTTTGGTGCTCGGCTTGTTGACCGGACTGCTGTCATTCGTGCCGTTCGTCGGCTGGGCGCTCGGGTTGATCGTCGCGTCCGTATTGGCGCTCATCCAGTCATGGCCGGACGCAACCCTCTTGCTCAAGGTGCTCGGCGTGTTTGCTGCCGGCATGGCGCTGGACTCGGCGCTGCTGTCTCCCTTGATCGTCGGCAAGAAGATCGGCCTGCATCCGGTGTGGCTGATGTTCTCGCTGATCGTCTTCAGCTATCTGTTCGGCATCGTCGGCATGCTGGTTGCCGTGCCAGTGGCCGCCGCCATCGGCGTTTTGGTCCGCTATGGCCTGGAGCAGTATCTCGCCAGCAGCGTTTATCTGGGGAAGCCCGGCAACGGCGCCACGGCACGCCCGACCGATGTCGGGGGAGGCGCACCATGACGGCGCCGGCGCCACGACAGTTGGTTCTCGACCTGCCGCATCGTGCAGCCCTCGGGGCCGAGGATTTTCTCGTCAGTCCATCGAATGTGGCAGCCGTCGAGATGATCGACGCCTGGCGCGATTGGCCACGGGCGAGCGCGCTGGTTGTCGGCCCGCGGCAATCGGGCAAGACGCATCTGGCGCAGGTCTGGCGCTTGAAAACGGGCGCCGAGGTCATCCAGGCTTCGGACCTCACCGAAACCGACGCTGCCGGATTCCACGGCCCGCTGGTGGTGGAGGATATCGAAGCCGGTATCGGCGACGAGCGGGCGCTGTTTCATTTGCTGAACCTCGCCCGCGAGCACCGCCGGGCCTTGCTCGTCACCTCCGCGAGGCCGCCGGGTGAATTGGCGATCACCTTGCCGGACTTGCGTTCCCGGCTGCGTGCCCTGCCGTTGATCGCCATTGGTGCGCCGGATGCCGAATTGCTCCGTGCCGTCTTGGTCAAGCTCTTCGCCGATCGCCAGCTCACCGTCGAGCCGCACGTCATTGCGCACGTGGCCTTGCACATGGAGCAGTCCATGGAACGGGCCAGCCGCCTTGTCGCCGAGATCGACCGGCGCTCGCTCGCCACGCATCGCCGGGTCACGCGTGCGCTCGCGACCGAGGTATTGGCCGAGCTCAGCGCCGCCGATTGAGCCCGCTCCGCGCGCCGTCTGTCACACTTGGAACGGTCCTTGCCATGGCTCCATGACAAGGGGCGCATGTGTACCAGGTTGAGACAACGTGATGACGTGGAGCGCCCCTATGCCCGTGGTGAATGAAACCGACCGCCTCGATTGGGTCGACGCCGCCAAGGGCCTTTGCATCATCATGGTGGTGATGATGCACGCCACGCTGGGCGTCGAGAAATCGCTTGGCACGGCGAACTGGCTGCACAACGTCGTCGACTGGGCCGAGCCGTTCCGGATGCCTGACTTCTTTCTGATCTCGGGCCTCTTCCTGGCAGCGCGTATCGGGCGGCCCTGGCGGTCTTACTTCGACGGCAAGATCCTGCACTTCGTCTATTTCTACCTCGTGTGGACCCATATCCATTTCCTGCTGCGGGCGCCGGTTCTGATCAAGACCGCAGGTCTCGAAGCCGCCGCTTGGCAATACGCGCGCTCTTATGTGGATCCAGCCGGCCCCATCTGGTTCATCTATCTTCTGGCTGTGTACTTCCTGGTGACGAAGCTGCTGCATGCCGTGCCCAAGGCGCTGGTCCTTGGCGCCGCCGTCGCGCTGCATGTGCTCGCGCCTCGCACGGGCCTGTTCGTCGTCGATGAGTTCGCCAGCCGCTTCGTCTTCTTCTTTGCCGGCTATGCCTATGCGCCCATGGTTTTCGATTTCGCGCGCCGCGTCTGTTCCGCTACTATAGGCGTGGTCGCCGCCACGCTGGGCGCGTGGGCCATCGTCAATACGCTGGCGGTGTCGTCCGGCGCCAGTCATCTGCCCGGCCTCGACCTGGTGTTCTCAGCCCTCGGGATTGCCGCGGTCGTTGGCTGCAGTGTCCTTGTCAGCATGCCGGCACGCCAAGGTGCATGGCGCGGCTATCTCGGCGCCGCGCTGCTCTACTGCGGCCGCAACTCGATCGTGATCTATCTGTCCTTCACCATCTTCATGGCCCTGTCCCGGGTCGCCATGCTCAAGCTTTGGCCAGGCGCCGGCGGCGTCACCATCTCCCTGATCTCGGCGGCGGCTGGCCTTGGCGGCGCGCTGGGCCTGCACGCCTTCGTCAGCAACACCAAGCTGGCCTTCCTGTTCGAGCGCCCGGCTTGGGCACGGTTGCCAGCGCGCAGCGCGCCGCGGCAATCTTCCGCCCTTATGCCCAAGGCGGCGTGATCCAGTTGAACAAGGCGATGCCGCCGTCGACCACCAGCGTTGTGCCAGTAACGTAGCCGCTGAACCGGTCCGACAGCAGTGCCACGGCGGGTCCCGCTAGGTCCTGCGCGGCGCCGAGTCGACCCATTGGCACCTTACCGGAGAAATCGAAGGCGCTGGCATTGAAGCCACCGCCGGGAATGGCTCCGGGTGCCAGTGCATTGACGCGAATGCCGTCCGGGCCGAGCGCCCGCGCCAGCTCCTTCACCAGCATGGTTTGCCCGGCTTTCGATGCCGAGTAATGCGGCAGGTTGCGCGGCGTCTCCGCGTGCAGTGATGTGATGAACAACATCCGCCCGCGAATCTTCTGGTCCTTCATGCGCTGACCGATGGCACGCGCCAGGAAGAAGCCGGACCGCACGTTGACATTGACCATGGCGTCCCACGTCTCTTCGCTGACGGCCAACAGGTGATCGATTTCCTTCCGTGGCGGCGCAGCCGAGTGCACCAGCATGTGCAGCGGACGTTGGGCGACGTGCGCATCCAGCGTCTTCCAGCCGTCCTTGCCCGCCAGATCGATGGTCACCGCCTCGGCAACGCCGCCGTCGCGCTGGATGGCCGCTAGCGTATCGGCATTGCGCACCGGATCGACGTCGGCCAGCACCAGCTCGGCGCCCTCGCGCGCCAATTCCGCAGCGATGGCTCGGCCGATATTGGACGCCGAACCGGTGACGAGTGCGCGCTCGCCCTTGAAGAGGCCAAACGAGGTCATGAGAGTGCTCCAGGCAAAACTGATCGCGGCGGCGGCTGAATGAAGCTGCGCCACGCCCGCAAGCTATAGCAGCGCCTGCATCGGCGCCAATGGTGGGAAATTTACTTCTTCTTGCCGCGGAACGAGCTCAAATCGAGCACCTTGGCACCAACTGTCGCCGCAGTTTCGGCCTTCGCAGGTACTTCAGCCTTGGCACCATCGCTGGCCACCTCGGCCACAGCCGGCTTTGGCCGCTGTGCCGGCTGCGCTGCAACGGGCGCTGACGCCGGTCGTGACTCAGTCACCAGGACTGGACCCGTGGGCGGTGCCGTTGCCCCGTCACGGTCTGTGCTGCGCGGCTCGACGGCCCGTGGGCGCCGTTGTTGCTTGTCGCGCCGCCGTTCGCCCCGCTCGGTGCGTGGTCCGGTTTGCGCGGTGGCGTCGTTGGACATGGCGTCGTCACCGCTGCGCATGGCCTCGCCACTCATGTCGCCATCATCGAACGGCATCATGTAGGGCACGCTTGGATCGTAAAACGCCTTGATCGCCGTGAACGGGATCGCCAACCGCTCCGGTATGCTATCGAAGGTGAGCTTCACCTCGAACCGGTCGTCGCTGACCTCGAGATCCCAGAACCTGTGCTGCAGCACGATGGTCATTTCCATCGGATACTTCTCGCGCAGCCGCTTCGACAGGCTGACGCCGGAGGCCTGGGTATTGAAAGCGATCAGGAAATGATGGCCGCCAACCAGGCCCGACTTGGCCACCTGTTGGATCACGGAGCGCACCACGCTGCGCTTGGCCTCCTCGATGGCCCCGCGCACCAGCGCGTCGTAGTCGATGTGTTGCCCTGCCGACATCGCGACCGAATTCCCGAGCCGTCTGCGCCGCACCTGAACCCCCGGGCCCGCTCTGGCACGCGGAGGCTCACAGTAAAGTGGGGGGCTTCTGTTGCCCGGTGCCCCCCGGACCGCGCCTGCCGTTGCTAGACGTCAGGGCTCTAGTGGTAGGTCACTCCAACCGCATTACGCAGCGAGAGCAGCCTCAGCATAGTTGTCATTGGCAACTATCTGTGTGACCCGATAACGGCGGTATCATGCCGGGCAAAAGAGCACCCTTTACACCCTCGTCGATCCTATTTCGCCCCCATAGGGTGGGGTCGGGCTCCAATCGAAGCCTGACCCCGAATTTGGTGGAGGCGCCGGGTACCGCCCCCGGGTCCGAAAAGCTTATTCCGATGTCCATTTATCGCCATAGCCGGACGAATCCGGCAGCCCTAATATAGGCGCTTCTTGCGGCAATTGAAAGGTTGCCGTGCGGCTGGTGTCTGATGCGGGCGAATTGTCCTGTTGCATCAACTCGGCGTCAGCACACGGGTAGGGGGCAAGCTAATGCAGCCGATGTCACTTCACACCTTTTTGCGTGGGCCTCCGGCGTACCAGTCGAGCCTTGGGCCGAAGCTCTATGTTGCTGCTCCCATTGCGATTTTGCTCTTTCTGGTCGGCCAGCTCGGAGCTGGATTGGCGTATTTTGCCTTGGGCTTCGACCCGAGCGCCCTTTACGCCTCGGCCAACGTGACGCCCGGTGTCGGCACGCCGCCGTCGGCCAATGCCATTACGCCAGCTCAGTTGCTGATAGTCCTCATGTCGCAGGTCTTCACGGTTGCCCTGACCTTGGCCGCGGCACTGGCCGCACCAGGCGGCGTCACGCAGGCTCTGCGGCTCGGCCCGCCCGATGGTGGCAATCGCGCCTATCTGTGGGCAGCCATCGTCATGGTGCCGCTGCTGGCCGTGCTCAACGCCGCAGCTTACCTGCTGACGCCGGGAGATTTTCTTGCCGACTTCCGCCAGTTCCTGGGGGCCGTGCGCGGCAATTGGCCCGTCGTTGCGGCCTTGGCCATCGGTGTCGGGGCGCCGTTGTCCGAGGAGCTGCTGTTCCGCGGCTACCTGCTCACCTCGGCCACCGCCACGCGGATCCCGTTCTGGCCCGCGGCCATCCTCGTCAACGCCGCCTGGACCGCCCTGCACATCCAGTATTCCATCGTCGGCATCAGCGAGGTCTTCGTCATCGGCCTCTATCTGAGCTGGGTCACTTGGCGCACCGGCAGCCTGCGTGTGCCGCTCTTCTGCCACGCGCTCTACAACTCGAGCCTGTTCCTGATCATGCGGTTTCTTCCGATCGGCTGAGCATAATGCCGGTGAAAACTCACCTGCCCATCTGGCGACACACGTGAATCATTCCTAAGTTTGCCACATGCACCAATATCTCGACCTCATGCGCCGCGTGCGCGACCAGGGCGTGCCCAAGTCCGACCGCACGGGCACGGGCACCCTCAGCATTTTCGGCCACCAGATGCGCTTTGATCTGGCCGAAGGCTTCCCCTTGGTCACGACCAAGAAGCTGCACATGAAATCCATCTTGCATGAGCTGATCTGGTTCCTGGCCGGTGATACCAACACGGCGTACCTGAAGGCCAATGGCGTCTCCATCTGGGATGATTGGGCCACTCCCACGGGCGATCTTGGGCCTGTCTACGGCAAGCAATGGCGCTCGTGGGCGGCTCCGAACGGCAAGTCGATCGACCAGATCCGCGAGGTGGTCGAGACCATCAAGACCAATCCGGACAGCCGCCGCATCATTGTTTCCGCCTGGAACCCCGCTGATATCCCCGACATGGCCTTGGCGCCGTGCCATTGCTTGTTCCAGTTCTATGTCGCCGGTCCTGCCGGAGGCGGGCAGGGAGAACGCAAGCTCTCCTGCCAGCTTTATCAGCGCTCGGCTGACGTCTTTCTGGGCGTGCCGTTCAATATTGCCAGCTACGCCGCCCTCACCATGATGTTGGCGCAGGTCACCGGCCTCAAGCCCGGCGAATTCGTGCACACCTTTGGCGACACCCACCTCTATCTCAATCACTTGGAGCAGGCGGATCTGCAACTCGCCCGCGCGCCGCGCGCCCTGCCGAAGCTAGAGATCAATCCGGACGTGCGCTCGATCTTCGACTTCAAGTACGAAGACTTTCGCCTCACCGGCTATGATCCCCACCCTCACATCAAGGCACCGGTAGCGGTGTAATTCCAGAAGCGTGGGCAATGTGATGCAATCGTGCCGCGCCCATCATTATTTGGCTTCGCGCTGAATTTCCGCATTGGCAGCACCGCTGCGGCCCCGCACTGTGCGCCGCAATCTCAGCGGGGAGTGTGGGCAATGCGCGGGGCTTTTGTTGTTCGGATGGGGGTGCTTGCCGTGGCGGCACTGGCAGCTTTTGGGTGTGCGACGATCACCAAAGGCACAACCCAGGTGGTCTCTGTCGACACGCCGGGCGCACCGGGTGCCAAGTGCCTGTTGGCCTCGTCGTCGATCGGCCAGGTCAACGTGGTCACGCCAGCGACAGTTAACCTGCAGAAGGGCTCCGAGAACGTCGTCGTTCGCTGCAGCAAGGAATGCTTCAACGATGGCACGGGCATCATCGGTTCGAACACCGAGGCCATGGCTGCTGGCAACTTGATCGCCGGCGGCATCATCGGCCTGGGCATTGACGCCGCCAGTGGCGCCATGAACAAGTACAACGAGCAGGACCAGATCGCGATGGTGCCGGTTCCGGGCTGCCGTCTCAGAGGATAACTGTCATTGTCAACGCCAGTCGCCCTCATCGTCGCCGCCGCAGAAAACGGCGTCATCGGGTATGCTGGCCGACTGCCTTGGCACATGCCGTCGGACCTGAAAACCTTCCGCCGCCTCACCATGGGCAAGCCCATCGTCATGGGCCGCAAAACCTTTCAGTCCATCGGCAAGGCTTTGGACGGCCGCGATAACATCGTCATTTCTCGCGATCCTGCCTTTGTTGCCCCCAGCATCGATGTGTGCCTGGGCCTATCCGCCGCCTTGGCGCTGGCCAACATCCGTGCCGCGGCCCGCGGCGCCACCGAAATCATGATCATTGGCGGCGCCGAGATCTACCGCCAGGCCACCGCCGTGGCCGATCGCATTTACCTCACCCGCATCCACGCCCGTCCCATTGGCGATGCAACCTTCGCCACGCCCGATCCTGCCGTTTGGCACCGCGTCAGTGCCGACCCGATCCCGGCTGATCCCCGCGACGACCACGCCGCCACCCTCGATATTTATGAACGGATTGCGGCCCAGCGGGCCTGAGCCACACTGTAGGTTGCCGAGGTCATCGTCTCTCTCGTTACCAGTCTCGCCGTTTGCCCCTTTGCAGGCGGGCTGCCGCTTGCCATATAAGGTGCGGCAAGACGGCACGATTTTCCGTCCGGAACGGCCACGGCATCAGATCGCCGGCGTCCTGACGCGACAGCCATCACGAGAAATTCCACCAGTACAAGCGAGGCTAACGAACGATGCCCTGGAGCAACAACAGTGGCGGCGGCTGGAAAAGCGGCGGCGGCAGTGGCGGTGGTAGCGGCGGTGGCGGCGGCGGAGGTGGTCCGTGGGGCCAAGGTCCATCGGGCGGCGGTGGGGGCAGTGGCCAGCCGCCGGATCTCGAGGAGATCCTCAAGCGCAGCCAGGATCGCCTGAAACAAGTCATGCCATCGGGTGGCGGGCTCAGCACGCTGGCCATGGCACTGCTGGGCCTCGGCGCGCTCATCGCCTGGGGCTTGTCCGGTTTCTACACCGTGCGCACCAACGAGGTTGCCCTCAACCTCAAGTTCGGTGAGTTCAAGGAGAAGAAGGGCGAAGGCCTGAACTACAACTGGCCCTATCCCATCGGCTCGGTCATCAAGTTGCCGGTCACCGACGTCCGCAACGTCGAGATCGGCTCCGGCCCCGCCGACAATCGGCGCGGCGCTTCGCTTCAGACCACCGACAGCCTCATGCTGACGGCCGACGAGAACATCGTCGACGTTGGTTTCTCGGTGCAGTGGCGTATCGACGCCCAGAAGCCACAGAACTATGTCTTCAACATCCAGAACCCCGATGGCTCCATCCGCGCCGTCGGCGAAAGCGCCATGCGTGAGGTTGTCGGCCGCCGCCTTCTGAAAAACGTGCTCCCGAGCGAGGTGCCGCCTGTTCCTGCCGTCGTCACGGCGCCAGGCGGGACGCCGGTGGTTCCGCCGCCGCTTGCTCCCGGAGTGCCAACACCGCCGCCTGCCGCCGTTGCTGCGGCTTCGGCGCAGAATGAGATCCTGGACGAGGTGCGCAAGGTCATCCAGCAGACTCTGGACGAGTACGGCGCCGGCATCGTGATCGAGCGCGTGATCATTACCCGCATCGGTCCGCCAGCCGACGTGCTCGCAGCCTTCACCGACGTGCAGGCCGCCGTGCAGGAGCGCGATCGCTTGCAGAATGAAGCGCAAACGCACGCCTCCAGCGTCGTCCCCCGCGCTCGTGGCAAGGCGACCCAGATCAAGATCGAGGCCGACGCCTACCGCCAGCGTCTCACCGCCGAGGCACAAGGCGCTGCGTCGCGCTTCAAGCAGGTTCATGACGAGTACCGCAAGGCGCCGGAGGTCACGCGCGAGCGCATGTACCTCGAAACCATGGAGCGCGTGCTCGGTGGCACCGACAAGATCCTGATCGACAAGAACCAAGGCGGCCAGGGCGTCGTGCCCTATCTGCCCTTGAATGAGTTGCAGCGTCGCCCGGCAGCCCCGCAGGCTGCGCCGGTTCAGCAGCGCTGATTGGAGGATACACGATGAGTCCCTTTCGCATGCTCGCCCTGATCATCCTTGGATTGGGCGCGTTGATCCTCTTCAATTCGGCATTCATTGTGCCGCAGACGGCATCGGCGCTGGTCTTCCAGTTCGGTCGCCAGACGCGTCCGGCGATCGAAAAGCCGGGCCTGTACTTCAAGATCCCGTTCATCGAAACGGTCAACCTGATCGACAATCGTGTGCTCGATAACGATCTGCGCCCGCAAACCGTGCTCGCCTCGGATCAGAAGAACCTCGTCGTCGACGCCTTCACGCGCTATCGCATCACCGATCCGCTGAAGTTCTTCCGCGCCTTGAACAACACCCGGCTTGCCAACCAGACGCTGGAACGCATCGTCAACGACCGCGTCCGCTCGGTGCTCTCGGGCGCCACCACGACGCAGATCATCGACACCAACCGCGGACCGCTGATGGCGCGCATCCAGGAGGAGGTGAACCGTGAGGCGCAGGCCCTCGGCATCACCGTGGTCGACGTGCGGCTGTCGCGCGTTGACCTGCCTCGCGAAACCACGGAAGCGGTCTTCAAGCGCATGAAGACGGACCGTGAGCGCGAGGCCGCAGCCCTCCGTGCCCAAGGTGCTGAGCTCGCCCAGAAGATCCGCTCCCAGGCGGACGCCGAAGTCGAGGTCATCCTCGGCACGGCGAACAAGGAGGCCGACGAGCTGCGCGGTCGCGGCGAAGCCGACAAGACCCGCATCATGGCCGAGGCGTTCGGACGCGACGCTGAATTCTCCGCCTTCTTTCGTTCCATGCAGGCCTATGAAGCAAGCTTCCAGAAGGGCGACACCCGCATGATCCTGTCACCGGACAGCCCCTTCTTCCGCTACTTCAACCAGTCGCAGGCAGCACCGACACCGCGGCGCTGAAGGCGGCTCGGACGGCGCATCATGTCAGATCTCATTGTGGCCCTCGGTCTCGTGCTCGTGATCGAGGGCCTACTTTGGGCAGCCTTTCCCAAGGTCGGCCTGCGCATGCTGACGTCGGCATCTGCAATGCCGGAGCAGGCGTTGCGCATCGCCGGCGCACTCTCCATTGCACTTGGCGTGCTGGTCGTCTGGCTCGTGCGCGGGTAGGCCAACAGCCTTAGCGCGGCAATCCCTTCACATACGCATCGCCAGCCTCCCGCCAGCGCGCCGGGAAAATGCGCAGCAGATGTCCGTCCATCGGCAGGCCTTTGTAGAACTCCAGCTGCGCCACCCCGCCCGCGTCTGTGAACGCCTTGTGGTTCGCCCGGATGTGCGCCTCGCCATAGAAGCTGTCGCGCTCGGCATAGAGCCACAGCTGCGGCACCTTCGTTCCGGTCTGGCGCCCTGCTTCGGCAAAGAACGGCGTATTGAAGCGCTCATTGCTCGGCCCGCCGCCCATCCAGCCACCGACGAAGTTGACCACACCCAGTACCGCCTCGGGCTTGCGACCGGCGTAAACCACCGACAGAAACCCTCCGCGCGATTGGCCCGCCAGCAGCACCGGTCCCGGCTTCACGAATGGCTGCGCCCGCCCCCACGCGATCGCCGCCTCCAGATCCTCGATCCCCTCATCGACTCCACGCCCCACGGCGATAATCTGCCCGGAATGCGCATGGCTGTAGGTGCCTTCTCCACTGACACCCTCCGACTGCCCGCGTCCGCGCCGCATCGGCACCAGCACCGCAAACCCATGCCCGAGCAGCCAGCGCGCCTCTCCGAGATGGCCGTAGCTGTTGAGCTGCCCGCGCCCGTTATCGGAGCCGTGATTGATCACCGCCAGCGGCGCCGGCCCTGTGCCCGTCGGCCTGTAGACCCGTGCCTCGAGCCGGATCGGTCCCGAACCGTCGCGATGTTTCACCTTGTCATGCGGGATGAACACGCGCTCGCCGGCCAGCGGCACATCCTGGAGAATGTGCGGCGACGTCAGCGATTTGGCGTCGATACGCTGCAGCAGCCCCGCTGTCATCAAGCCCGAGCGAAACACATGGGTCGCGATCAGCCGATCGGCACTGTCGAACGCGTAGGTCACGGTCGAGATGGAGCGGGTCAATGTCAGTGTGCCGTCCTTGATGGTGCCGCCGAAACGCTCCCAGGCGGCCCACACATTGGCCGGGGCGAAGTCACCCGTCGCATAGACGACCGCCGTCAACCCGGAGGGCTCCACCCGCTCGATAATGAGAATGTGGCGCATCTCATCGCCCCAGGTGCCGGCCCAGGCGCCATGGAAGCGCGCGATCTCCGACGGCACGTCAGCTTTCGGGGCCTCGATTTCGAGCTTCTGCGGCAGCGGCACCACGTGTTCGGGATGCGGTCGCTGTGCCGGCGTCTGCGCCAGGGCAGGCGCCATCACGGCAATGATCGCCATCCCCAGTGTCACCAGCTTTCGCATTGCCGCTGTCCTTAGGACTTTCTTTTGCCGCCGAGCATCAGCACCAGCGGGATCGCCAGCATTGACATCGCGGTATACAGCACGAACGCATTGACGAAGCCGAGCATCGCCGCCTGCCGGTTGATCTCCTTGGCGATCGCCGCCATGCCGCCCACAGTCTCCGTCGAATAGCCGCCCATCACGGACGGCGAGCCCAGCGATTTGTTGAACGGCGACACGTGTTCGACCATACGGCTGTAGTTCTGCCCGGTCGATCGAATGATCTCAGCCACCGTGATCGAGATGAAGAAGCTCGAGCCGATGCTGCGCACCAGGTGCAGCACGGAAATGGCTTGCGGTCTCAGTACGGGGTCCAGTGTCTTGAAGGCTGTCGTCACGATCGGTGTCCAGATCAGCCCGACAGCCAGCCCTTGCAGATAGGCATTGGCGCACATGGTCGACAGCGACGCATCGAGATTGATGCTCGTCAGCCAGAGCCCGGACGCGATCTGCATGCCGAAGCCGGCCACCATGCCCACCCGTGGATCCATTCTTTGCGTCAGGATCGATAGCGCCGAGCCGCTCATGACGCCGGCCCCGCGCCAGCTCACCACGAACCCGATCAGGCTGTCTGGGAACCCAAGCTGGTTTTGCAGCAGCGGCGGTATCAGCACCATCGGCGTGAAGTTGAGCATCCCGAAGATGCCGATCAGCCCGAGGCCGATCAGGTAGTTCCGGTCGAGTACCATGCGGGGATTGAGATAGGGGCTTTTCGCGGTCAGCGTATGCGCCAGGAAGATGTAGAACGCCAGCGCGGCTACGGCGGCCTCAATCATGATCTCGCCCGACTCGAACCAGTCGAGCCGTTGCCCGCGCGAGAGCATGAACTGCATGCACGCGATCGCAATCGACAGCGACAGGAAACCGATCCAGTCCAACGAAATGCGGCGCCGGTTCAAGTCCTCCGGCAGCGCGAAGTGGGCGGCGATGCAGGCCATCGATGCAATCGGCACGATCATGAAGAAGGCCCATCGCCAGCCGAGCGCTTCAGCCAGATAGCCGGCAAAGGCCGGTCCGAGCACGGGTCCGATCGTATTCGTGGTCCCGAAAATCGAGATCACCATGCCATGCTGGTGGCGCGGGAACACGTCGAGCAGGATCGTCTGGCCAAGGGGCTGGATCGGCGCCCCGGTTGCGCCCTGCATCAGGCGCCAGAAGACGAGCCCTTCTAGCGTCTGACACAGACCACACATGACGGTGGACGCCGTGAACCCCGCCAGCGCCCAGAACTGCACGCGCCCTCGCCCGAACCGCGTCACCAGCCAGCCCGTCATCGGCATGCACACGGCTGTCGCCAGAATGTGGAACGTCACCGCCCACGAAATCTCGTCCTGCGTTGCAGCCAGCGCGCCTTGCACTTGCGGCAGCACGGCGGTGATGGCGAAGGTCGCCGTATTGAACGACGTCGATGCAACCAGCACAGTCGCGAGCACGAACATCCGGCGAGCGAAAGACAGCTCCAGTGCCGGTCCATTCTGATCGCTGCTCAAGTTTCCCGTGCCCTCTGCGCCCGAGCCTGACTGCAAACAGTATCATGACACTTTTGCTGCGCCAGCCTATCGAGCAATCAACCCTTGGCCCGAATACGCAGGGCTGTGCTGCCCTTCAGGGAGGGGTCGGCGGCGCGCTTACGGGCGGCCTGCCGGCCAGGAATTCAGGCTGTTGCCAGCCCAATGGGGGTGGTATAGGCGGTGCCCTGAACCCCCAAGCCCTGATCCACCAAGCGCGCGACCATAGGTGCAAGCATGTCAAAACTCGAAATCATGTGGACGAAGGTTGACGAAGCGCCGGGCCTCGCAACCTATTCCTTGCTGCCTATCGTCAAGGCCTTCGTTGGCGCGGCGGGCGTGGCCGTGACCTTGAAAGACATTTCACTGACCGGCCGCATCATCGCCAATTTCCCCGAGAAGCTGAAACCCGAGCAGCGGATCAACGATGAGCTCGCCGAACTCGGCAAGCTCGCAATGCAGCCCGACGCCAACATCATCAAGCTGCCCAACATCTCCGCGTCGATCCCGCAGCTGAAGGCCGCGATCAAAGAGCTGCAGGCCAAGGGCTATGATGTTCCCGACTTCCCCGACAGCGATGCCACGCCCGCGGACAAGGAGATCCGCGCACGCTATGGCCGCGTGCTCGGCAGCGCCGTCAATCCGGTCCTGCGCGAGGGCAACTCCGATCGCCGCGCCGCCGGTGCCGTAAAGCAATACGCCCGCAAAAACCCGCACAAGATGGGTGCCTGGAGCGCCGCGTCAAGGTCGCGCGTCGCCCATATGTCGGGTGGCGATTTCTACGGCTCGGAGGCTGCAACGACCCTTGCAGCCCCGACCAACGCCCGCATCGAGCTCGTCGCCAGCGACGGTGCCACCACTGTTCTCAAGCCGAAAATTCCGCTCCAGGCCGGCGAGATCATCGACTCCTCGGTGATGAGCGCCAAGGCCCTGCGCGCCTTCTTCGCCGCACAGATGGACGCCGCGAAGAAGGACGGCATTCTCTTCTCGCTGCATGTCAAGACGACGATGATGAAGATCTCCGATCCCATCATTTTCGGCCACGCCGTCACCGTGTACTTCGCCGATGTGTTCGCGAAGCATGGCGCAACGCTCAAGCGTCTCGGCGTCGATCCCGACAACGGCGTCGCCGACATGCTGACGCGGATCGAGACCCTGCCCGCCGCCGAACGAGACGCGATCAAGGCCGATATCGCGACCACCTATGCGAAACGGCCCGGCCTCGCGATGGTCAACTCCGACAAGGGCATTACCAACCTGCACGTGCCAAGCGACGTGATCGTCGATGCGTCGATGCCGGCGATGATCCGCGAATCCGGCAAGATGTGGGGTGCCGACGGCAAGCTCTACGATACGATCGCCGCGATCCCCGACCGCTGCTACGCGACGTTGTTCCAGGCCACCATCGACGACTGCAAGGCCAATGGCGCGTTCGACCCGAAGACCATGGGCTCGGTGCCGAACGTCGGGTTGATGGCGCAACAGGCGGAGGAATACGGCTCGCACGACAAGACGTTCGAGATCCCGCAGGACGGAACGGTGCGTGTTGTCGCCGAGAACGGCACAGTTCTGTTGTCGCAGAAGGTCGAAACCGGCGACATCTTCCGCATGTGCCAAGTCAAGGATGCGCCAATCCAGGATTGGGTCAAGCTTGGCGTGCGCCGCGCACGGTTGACCAACACGCCGGCGGTGTTCTGGCTCGACAAGAACCGTGCCCACGATGCGCAGCTGATCGCCAAGGTCGAGAAGTATCTGGACGGTCACGATACCAACGGCCTCGTCATCAGCATCATGGCGCCCGTCGACGCCATGAAATACTCGCTCGAGCGCATCCGCGCCGGCAAGGACACGATCTCGGTCACCGGCAACGTGCTGCGCGACTATCTCACCGACCTCTTCCCGATCATGGAACTCGGCACATCCGCGAAGATGCTGTCGATCGTACCGCTATTGTCCGGCGGCGGCCTCTTTGAGACTGGCGCCGGTGGCTCCGCGCCCAAGCACGTTGAGCAGTTCCAGCAGGAGGGTTACCTCCGCTGGGATTCACTCGGTGAGTTCTTGGCACTCGGCGCCTCGCTAGAGCATCTGGCGCAGACCACCGGCAACGAGGACGTGAAGGTGCTCGCCGAGACGCTGGACGCGGCCAACGGGCGGATCCTCGAGTTCAATCGCTCGCCCGCCCGCAAGGTCGGCGAGCTCGATAACCGCGGCAGCCATTTCTATCTGGCGCTCTACTGGGCACAGGCGCTGGCGGCGCGCGGCAACAGCGGACCGATGCAGGCGCGCTTTCAGAAGCTGGCCGAGTCGCTCGCGGCCAACGAAGCCAAGATCAACAGCGAGCTGATCGCCGCGCAAGGCAAGCCGATCGATACCGCCGGTTACTATCTGCCGGACAATGCCAAGGCGTCGGCGGCGATGCGTCCAAGCGCCACGCTGAACGCGGCCCTGGCGGAACTCTGACGCGGACAGGCGGCGACAGACATTTCAGCGTGAGAGCCCGCCCGATCGATCAACGGCCCGGCGGCTTTTCGCTATCTTTACGGGACTCAGAAGGGGTTTCAGACAATGCAGAAGATCAAGGTAGACGGCACGGTCGTCGAGATGGACGGCGACGAGATGACCCGCATCATCTGGCAGTTCATCAAGGACAAGCTGATCCACCCGTATCTCGACTTGAAGCTCGAATACTATGATCTCTCGGTCCAGAGCCGCGACAAGACCAATGACCAGATCACGATCGACAGCGCCAACGCCACCAAGAAGCATGGCGTCGCCGTCAAGTGCGCCACCATCACGCCGGACGAGGGCCGCGTGAAGGAGTTCGGCTTGAAGGAGATGTGGCGTTCGCCCAACGGCACCATCCGCAACATCCTCGGCGGCGTCATCTTCCGCGAGCCGATCATCTGCAAGAACGTGCCGCGCCTGGTTCCCGGCTGGACCAAACCGATCATCATCGGCCGTCATGCGTTCGGCGACCAGTACCGCGCCACGGATTTCGTTGTGCCCGGCGAAGGCTCGTTGGCCGTGGCCTGGGTGTCCAAGGACGGCAAGCAGAAGATCGAGCGTAAAGTGTTCGACTTCCCCGGCGGCGGCGTCGCCATGGTTATGTATAACCTCGATGACTCGATCCGCGATTTCGCCCGCGCCACGTTCAACTATGGCCTGGCGCGCAACTTTCCGGTTTACCTCTCCACCAAGAACACCATCCTGAAGCAGTACGACGGCCGCTTCATGATCCTGTTCCAGGAGATCTTCGACAAGGAATTCAAGGCTAAGTTCGACGCAGCCGGCCTCACCTACGAGCACCGCTTGATCGACGACATGGTCGCCGCAGCCATGAAGTGGTCCGGTGGCTACGTCTGGGCCTGCAAGAACTACGACGGCGACGTGCAGTCCGACACGGTGGCCCAGGGCTTCGGCTCGCTCGGCCTCATGACATCGGTGCTCATGACGCCGGACGGCCAAACCGTCGAGGCCGAGGCTGCCCACGGCACCGTCACCCGCCACTATCGCGAGCATCAGAAAGGCAAGGAGACCTCAACCAACTCGATGGCCTCCATCTTCGCCTGGTCGCGTGGCCTCGCCCATCGCGCCAAGCTGGACAACAACCCCGCGCTCGCCAAATTCGCTACCACACTCGAGAAGGTCTGCATCGACACCGTCGAGTCCGGCTTCATGACCAAGGATCTTGCCCTCCTCGTCGGCGATCAGCAGTCGTGGCTCTCCACCACGGGTTTCCTCGACAAGATCGACGAGAACCTGAAGGTGGCGATGGCCTGAAGCTCCCAACGGGGTCAGATCCTGATCATTTGTGCCCGCCTCCAGCAGGACGGCTCTGACCCCATTGCCCCCATCCCTCACATCGTCATCCCCGCGAAGGCGGGGACCCAAGCGCTTCACCACTTGCGCAGCGATGAAGCGAGGCACATGTTCACCGCCCCTCCGTTCAAGCCGCCCACAACGTCATGGCCGCGAAGGCGGCCATCCACGACGGGTCAGAGTCGTCGCAGCGGGAAAAGTCCGGCTCTGCTGATGGTCATTCAACCTTCCCCACGTCAATGCCGGCTGAGTGGCTCGTGGGTTCCCGCCTTCGCGGGAATGACGGAACATCAGATGGCTCAGGCCTACTTGGCAGCCATCGCCGCCGATCCGGACGGCGTCGCCCGCGCCGTCGCCTCGATTAAGGCCGACGCGGCGGAGTGAAAAAATGCCGTGACTGGATGCGGGCCCGTAGGGTGCGCAAGTGCGAAGCGTATTGCGCCGCCACCACCGCATGCCCTTCCACATTCCTCGGCGCAATACGTTTGAGCGCGGCCTATTGCGCCCTACGTGCTGACGTCCAACCCATAACGTCATGGCCCGAAGCCTTACCTCGGGGCCCATGAGTCTGACCCCATTTCGCCCCCCCTCGGCTCCGTCATCCCCGCGCCGAGCGATTGCGCATCAATCGTGAGGCAACAGGCGGGGACCCAAGCGCCTCGCCGCTGGCTCAGTGTTCACCACTCAAGAATGCTTGATGAACCGCGCCATCGGCTGGCCGCCGAGTTTCTTGAAGACGGCATCAGAGAGTTCGATGTACTCAGAGCGCCACTCAGGTCCTAGGTAGGTCAAATAGCCGACAGGAATTGAAACGGTGTCATCGGCAGAAGACGCCTGCCCGTGGACAATCTGCCAGTCCGGGACTGTGGTGCCATACCAAGTCTTGCCCTTCACGATGCTGCCGGGGCTGGTCCCAGGGAGTGGTGCGCCGACGTAGATGAATAAGTTGTCGAACAACGACGGTTCAGAGAAATGGCCCTTAGCGCCCAGGGCCATGTGCCACAGGCCCACCTCCGCTATCACCTCATCCACCGTCGACAACGACTGTTTCCGATGACCGACATAATCACCCAGCTTCGTGGGTGAGTCTGCGACTGATTGTGAGGAGCGCCCGATCGTTGGAGCTTCCGTGAAAAGCCGCCGATCCGCTATGGCCACATAAGTCGTGCCCCCGATGCCAATGGTACCGTCCGGCAGCGTTGGAGCCTTGGCAGGCTCACTCATTGGCGGCAGCGTCGCCGGCGAATTGACCGCCGCTGGCGGACGCGCAAGGTCGATGCCGCGAACCTTCAATCCCCGCACCAGCTTGTCCACATCGGGATGGAACGACGCGTGTCGCACGTCGAGGCCATTACGCTGCGAAAGCTCGCGCAGGTCGGCCGGCAAAGCACTGGCCCTCGGAACTTTCGCCCCTTCGAGCAGAATGGGAATCACCGGGATATCGCGTGCTAGCGCTGCCGCAATTTCGACGCGCACGAAGTCGTCGGGATTGTCCAGTCGCCGCGCGCCGTCCTCGTCCAGCGCATCCAGCCAGCGTGGACCGATGATCGCCAAGAACACCGAGCAGCGAGCGACCTCATCGCGCAGCACCTTGACGAAATTCGAGCCGAGCGGGATGGCATCGACGTCCATGAACAGCACGTCCTGCCCGAACTCGGCCCTCAAGCGGTCGAAGACCCGCCCGGCATGGCCCGCACTGTCGTCACGGCGGTAGCTGATGAAAATACGCTCGACCATGCTGCCTGACCCGTCAGGGCTCGAACATCCGATCCAAACTTGATAGCTTCTGCAGCATCGGTTGCCAACCAGAGCCCCCCAATGCCCTCTCCCGCCCCCACCCGCGCGCCTCTCTACTCCGGCGGTTGCCAATGCGGCGCTGTCCGCTATGCGCTTTACGCCGCGCCCGAGCGCCACTCCATTTGCTGGTGTCGCATGTGCCAGAAGGCCAACGGCGCCTACATGGCGGCCCACACCGGCGTCAAACGCGCCGATTTTGCCTGGACGCGCGGCACACCCGGCACCTTTCGCTCTTCGGAGGCCGTCGAGCGCGATTTCTGCCGTGACTGCGGCACGCCGCTCACCTACCGCAATCTCGGCGTCGATCGCGTCTCGATCACCATTCCATCGCTCGATGAGCCCTACGCCGTGACGCCGGAGCAGCAGTATGGCACCGAGAACCGTCCGCCGTTCGCCGCCAACATGGCGCATCTCCCGGAGGTGCCAACCGACACCTGGCTGAAACCCGAGGACCGCGCTCGCTACGCCTCGCGGCAGCATCCCGACAAGGCTTAGGCAAATAACGACGTCCGCCGACCTGTATCCAAACACACTCATGAAAGACGGGGAGTTCGAAGGGTGTACCCTCGAGCGGGTCTTGGGGCGGTCGAGCTGAATGCGCGCCACCCGAGTGCCAGCAAGCCCCCTTGCCCCCACCGCCCACACGCCTAAACTCCGCCCCAAACCGCACCCACCCGGAGCCTCGCCATGTCCACTCTGCCTGATGGTCTCGCCGTCGTCGTCAAGCGCGACTGCCCTACCTGCGTCATGGTCGAGCCGGTGCTCCAGCAGCTGGCCAAGGCCGGCAAACTCACCATCATTTCCGAGGACGACCCGAACTTCCCCGCCGGCGCTGGCAGCGTCATCGATGGCCGCGATCTCAAAACCTCCTGGGACCTGAAGATCGAAACCGTGCCGACCGTGCTGAAGATCTCGCGCGGCACCGAGACCGCCCGCGCCGTCGGCTGGCACCGCGAGGAATGGGAAGCGATCACCGGCGTCAAAGGCCTGGGCAAGGATCTGCCAATTCAGCGCCCTGGTTGCGGTTCCCTGGTCACAGACCCCAATCTCGCCGATGAACTCGCTTTGAAGTTCGGCAACTTCGCCTTCAAGGCGCGCAAGATCGACCTCGGCGACTACGAGGACGAATTCGAAACCGCCTATGACCGCGAATGGTCCGATGGCTTGCCGGTCATCCCGCCGACGCCCGTGCGTGTCTACCGCATGCTCGCCGGCACCAAGCGCGACCCGCACGAAGTCTTAGGCATGATGCCGCCGGATTATCAGGCCTGCACGGTCGAGAAGGTGGCCATCAACGCCGTCATGGCCGGCTGCAAGCCCGAGTACATGCCAACCTTGCTGGCCGCCGTCGAAGCCGTCCTCGACGACGCCTTCTGCCTGCACGGCGTCATTGCCACCACCATGTTTATCGGCCCCATCGTCATCATCAATGGCCCCGTGCGCAAGCAGCTGGGCATGAACTCAGGCATCAATGTCCTCGGCCAAGGCAACCGCGCCAACGCCACCATCGGCCGCGCCCTGCAGTTGGCCATCCGCAACATCGGCGGCGGCAAGCCGGGCGGCGTCGATCGCGCCACGCTCGGCAATCCCGGCAAGCTCGGCTTCTGTTTTGCCGAGGACGAGGAATCCTCAAGCTGGGAGTCACTCGCCACCGAACGCGGCGTTCCCGTCGGCAAATCGGCGGTGACCATCTACGGCGGCTACGGCGTCACTGGCATCATCGACCAGCTCGCGCGCACACCTGAGCAACTGACCGCCAGCTTCGCTGCAGGGCTCCGCGCCGTCTATCATCCGAAAACGTTCCCCGGCCCCGATGCAGTCCTGGTCATGGCCCCCGATCATCACCGCGTTTATCGCGAAGGCGGTTGGAGCAAGGCCAAATTCAAGGCCGAGATCGACCGCCTCACCACCGTCGATGCCGACAGCATCCTGGCCGGAACGGACGGTGGGCTGGTTGGTGCGCCGGCTTCGGCCAAAGGCACGCGCATCAAGAAATTCCGCGATGTCGGCTTCAACGTCGTCGTCGCCGGCGGCAAGGCAGGCCTCTTCTCCGGCATTCTACCCGGTTGGAGCCCCGGCTCCGCCGGCTCCCAAATCACCACCCGGATTATTGGCGAGTGAGTGGTCATGATCACTGGTAGGGTGCAAGTGCGAAGCGTAGTGCACCGCCACGCCACCGATTGCCACCACACCCTCTCCTTCCGCCGCGAGCGGGCCGAACTCGCGTCCTTGATACGCGCCACTGGATCGTGACCGTCCGACGCGATATGGCATCGTGCTCGGGCCATGCGGGGCCGTTGCTGGGGCAAAGCGCATCATGGGACTGCTGAGTTGGTTCAAGGCCCTGTTTGCCGGGGCGCCAGAATCGCGGCCTGGCGTCTCGCCCTTTCGGCCTGACACGGGGCCGGCGCGCCTCATTGTGCTGCGCCATGCCGAGAAGACGGGCGATCGGCGGGATCGTAACCTTTCGCCCGCCGGCCACGAGCGCGCCGCGCGGCTTGTGCCCTACGTTCTGGAGACATTCGGGCGGCCGGATTTTCTCATCGCCGCCAAGTCCTCGGACCGTTCGCGCCGACCGGTCGAGACGATCGAGCCTCTGGCCGCAGCCCTGGGGCTGAATATCAAAAGCAAGTTTGATGATGAGGAAGTTGACGCGCTTGTCGCCGCACTTGGCGAAAAGGGCTCCTATCGCGGCAAGTTCGGCGTCATCTCCTGGCGTCATTCGGATATCCCGCGCCTGGTCGCGTCCCTCGGTGCGCCGGCCGGTACACTCGCGGCTGAGTGGGATGAGTCCGACTACACGACCCTGGTCGAAATCATCTATAGCTCCGGCGGCAAGGTCACAGCGAAGCGGCTGACAATGCCGTTTTAAGGCCTGCACATTGGCCAACCCGTAGGGTGCAAGTGGGACGCGTATTACACCATCACGGCCAGATGCTGTGGCATGAACCCGCGGCGCAATACGGCCTGCCGGCTTATTGCGCCCTACGAACTGCGCGCTGAAACCTTCCTATCGGCCAACTCGCCGCTCGTAGGGTGCTATAGCGAAGCGTATTGCGCCGCGGCACCGCAACCGACGTCTGGATCCGATGGCAGGCAAGTCCTCCCGTTCGGTCTCCCCGGCAGTGCTCTGGCGCCGGGGCGCAGCTTCTGCCTTGTGGCACCGGCTGACTTGCGATAAGCAGAACCCGAAATCGCTTCGCGGCTGCTCCAGCCGCCGCTGTGGCGTCAATTGCCCAAGTCCAAAATTTCAGGACCAAGCGGTTGAAAATCATAGGGAATTAGCTGCCGTAGCTCAGTGGTAGAGCACTCCCTTGGTAAGGGAGAGGTCGTGAGTTCAATCCTCACTGGCAGCACCAGTTTCCCCTCCGGTAATCCCTCATCGCCACACGCCTCGCAAACCATGGCGGCGGCCTGTCGTTTCATGGTGACGTCGCCTGGGTTAGGGTGATCGCTGTCTGTTGGCACGGGATTTGTCAGTCCCTGCACGGGCTTGGGCCATCACGCCAGCCCTCGGGAAAGAGCGCCGCCTTGCAAGTCACCTATCATCAGTCATTGCTGCCGCGATCCTGGCCGCATGGGCGCCTGGGACAGATTGCCGGCGCCACCTTCGTGGTCGCCGCGCTCTGCATCTCCGCCAAGGTCTTCTATTACATCTTTACCGAGCAGATCGCCGGCGCCGGCACCGGCCCGGAGCGCCAGGCCAGCACCCAGACGGCGAGCGGCAACATCTTCTATCTGATGCTCTGGGCCAGCCTGTACGGCTGGGCCATGCTGCAGCTTGGCCTCCAGTACTTGCGCCACGGCCTGCATCCCGTGTTGTTGCGCGCCGTTCCCTTGTCGGCATTGGCTCTGGCCTCGGTGTTCTGGTCCGTCAGTCCGCAGCGAACGATGCTGCACGCCACCATGTTCACGCTCAATATCCTGATCGGCTACGTCATTTCGCAATCGATGTCGCCTCGCATGTTTCTGCTGGTCGTGCGCCGCACGATCATCGTGCTCATGCTTGTCTCGCTGGTCCTGATGGCGCTGATCCCGGAGGTCGCAGCCACCATTCGCCATGACGGCGCCTGGCTGTCCGACCGCGAGATGCGTGGCGTATTTCCGTTCAAGACGGACGCCGGCTGGCTGTTCGGCTTGCTGTTCCTGCTGATTTTCTGGATGCGCGATTGGAAGGGTGGCCTTGCGAGCAAGCTGATCATGGGCGCCGTGACGGTCTTCGCCGTGCTGCTCAGCAATTCCGCCACCGGTATCGCCTGCGGGATCACCGTCATGATCGTCCTGTTCATGATCGAGCTGGTGCCGGACCGTGTCGGAACGCTACTGCGGGTTGTCTTTGCGGCACTGGTCGCGTTCTCGCTGCTGCTGCCCTTCATCGATATCGGCTGGATTGCCGGCCTGCTCGGTCGTGATCCCGATCTGACCGGGCGCGTGCCCATCTGGAATGGCGCCATTCGGTTTATCGTGCAACGGCCGCTGCTGGGTTATGGGTTTGGCGGGTTCTTTGATCCCATCCCCAATTCACCCGTGTGGGAGTTCTGGGCCATGAGCCGCGACTCTCAGGCAGCGCACTTTCACTCCAGCGCCGTCGACTTGATGATTGCGTTGGGCGTCATTGGCCTGGCGGCCTACGTCCACACGCTCTGGTCCAGCATGACGCTGGTCTACAATCGCTCCATCGGGCGCACCGAGCGCATTGTGCTTGCCGGTAGCCTGATCTTCTTCCTGATCGGCGCTTCAGTCGACACCACCTTCATGACCTACAACAGCTACGCCACCATGTTCCTGTTCTACTGCGTTTTCGCAGCTGGCACGCAGTATCCCACGGAGCCAGAGACGAGTGCCCGATGACGGCCGAGCGCCATGCCAAACGATCGATCCATGGTGCAGATTTATAGCGCCGACCGCAACACCCGCGGCCATCAGATCACGTGGCAGGCAACCTCGGCGCTACCTAGCCAGCGTGGCTCGGGCCGCGCTTCCCGGCAGCGCGCCTCGGCCAGTGGGCAGCGCGGGTGGAATGTGCACCCGGTCGGTGGACTGATCGGGTTCGGAACCTCCCCCTGCACCGGCGATCGCTGTCGGCCTGTCATGCCGAGGTCCGGCACGGCATCGAGCAGCATGCGCGTGTAAGGATGCTGCGGCGCCCGGAACAGATCTGCCGCCGGTGCGACCTCCACCAACCGCCCGAGATAGAGCACGCCGACCCGCGTCGCCATGTGCCGCACCACGGCCAGATTGTGCGAGATCAGCAGGTAGGTGAGGCCCAGCTCATCCTGCAGGTCGCGCATCAGGTTCAGGATCTGCGCTTGCACCGACACGTCCAGCGCCGACGTCGGCTCGTCGCATACGATGAATTCGGGCTTGCTCGCCAGTGCCCGCGCAATGGCGATGCGCTGCCTCTGCCCGCCGGAGAATTCGTGCGGATACTTGGCGCCGTCCGCCCGGGCCAGCCGCACCACGCCGAGCAGCTCGACGATGCGGGCCTCCACCTCGTCGTCGTTCGCCGCCAGTCCGAACGCGCGAATCGGCTCGGCGATGATCTCGGCGGCCGTCATCCGTGGGTTGAGACTGGCGTACGGATCCTGGAAGATCATGGTCAGCCGCCGCCGCAGCTGGCGATTGTTGCCAAGGCCGCCATCAGACCCAAGGTCGACGCCATCGAACGCGATGGTGCCGCGAGTCGGCGCCACCAGCCCGACGATCATTTTTGCGATCGTCGATTTGCCGGAGCCGGATTCACCGACCAGCGCAAACGTTTCGCCACGGGGAATCGAGAACGTGACACCGTCGACGGCCGTCAGCATACGCTTTGGCTGCCGCTCCAGCACGCGATTGAGCCACGGACGCGAGACATCGAACACCCGCGCCAACCCCGCCACGTCCAGATGGTTGCCGTCGGGTCGGTCTCCGACGGTGCGGCCGGTCCGTGTATCGCTCGCTCCGGTCACGCCGCTCCCCTTTGCGGCCTGGCGCGCCCATCGAAGAGGTGACAGCTGACCTGCGATCGACCGATGGCCTGCAGCACCGGCCGTTCACTTCGGCAACGTTCGATCACCTCGCCGCAGCGTGGATTGAACGCACAGCCAGCCGGAATCTCCGACAGCCGCGGCATCGAGCCTGGAATTTGGGCCAGCCTGTCGTGCCCCGTCTCGAGTGTCGGTATCGCCCCCATCAGCCCGCGCGTGTACGGGTGGTTCGCCGCCATGATGACGTCGCGGACAGGCCCGATCTCGGCGATCCGCCCCGAGTACATCACCGCCACCCGGTCGGCCGTTTCGGCAATGACACCCATGTCATGCGTGATCAGGATCACGGCCGTGCCTTTGTCGCGGCATAGCCGCTTCAGCACCGCGATCACCTGTGCCTGCACGGAGACATCGAGCGCCGTCGTCGGCTCATCGGCAATCACCAGTTCGGGTCCCGCGGCCAGCGCCAGGGCGATCACGACGCGCTGTCGCATGCCGCCGGAAAACTCATGCGGGTAGGCATCGAGCCTTTGCCCGGCGCCCGGAATGCCAACCTCCGTCAGCAGTTCCACAGCTCGGTCTCGGGCCGCCGCCGCCGAGACGTCGGCATGGGCGCGCACGGTCTCCGTGATCTGCCGGCCAACCGTATAGAGCGGGTTGAGCGACGTCAGCGGATCCTGGAACACCATGCCGATGCGCCGCCCGCGCACCTTGCGCATGTCGTCGCGACCCAGCGTGTCGATGCGCAGGCCACCGAGATGCACCTCGCCGCCGGCGATGCGGCCCGGCGGCTCGAGCAATCCGATGATGGCCGCGCCCGTCAGCGACTTTCCCGCGCCCGACTCGCCGACAATGCCCAGCACCTCGCCCTTGGCCACCTCGAACGATACCCCGTCGACAGCCACCAGCGTGCCGCGCCGGGTCGGGAACTCGACACGCAGGTCCTTGACGGCGAGAAGCGTTGTGCTGGCCATCGACCTACCTGAGTTTCGGGTTCAGCGCATCGCGCAGCCAGTCGCCGAGCAGGTTCACCGACAACGACAGCACCAGCAGTGTGAGCGAAGGATAGAGCAGGATCCACCACTCACCCGACGCAATGTAGTCCTGGCCCACGCGGATCAAGGTCCCAAGCGACGGCGTTGTCGGCGGCACGCCGACGCCCAGGAATGACAGGGTCGCCTCCGAGATGATGGCGAGCGCCAGCCCCAGTGTCGCGATCACCAGCACCGGCCCGATCACATTGGGTAGCACATGGCGGGCCATGATCTGGACGGGATGCAGCCCAATGATCCGCGCCGCCTGCACATATTCCTTGTTGCGTTCGACCAGCGTCACCCCGCGCACCGTTCGCGCATACTGTGGCCAGGCCGAGAGCGCGATCGCCACGATGAGCACAGGAATGGCGGCCTGCTCATGTGCTTGCGGCGGCAGAAAACCGCGAATAATGCCGAAAATCATCAAGGCCACCAGGATCGATGGAAAGGTCAGCTGCACATCGGCCGTACGCATGATGAAGCTGTCGAGCGCACCGCCGCCGTACCCGGCCACCAGGCCGAGCGCCACCCCGAGGCTCGCCGCCAGCAACACGGAAGCAAACCCCACCACCAGCGACAGCCGCGAGCCGTAGAGGATCACCGACAGCACATCGCGGCCCTGATCGTCGGTCCCGAGCAGGAAGCGATTGCCGGTGAAAGTGTTGGCCGTCAGCGGTCGCGTCTTGCCGTCCATCAGATTGAGGGCGGCTGGATCGAAGGGATTTTGCGGTGCCAGCAACGGCGCCAGCAAGGCAGCCAGGATGATGCAGCCGAGCAGCAAGGCAGAAATGATCACCATGGGCGACTGGCGAAACGAATAGGCGACATCGCCATCCCACGCCTGCGCCAACCTGCGACGCAGGCTGGCGCGACCGACAAGCTTCGCTCCTTCGGTGACGGCGATTTGGTCCATATCAGTGCGCCACTGTGGCCGTGTCGACCCGCAACCGTGGATCAACCGCGTAGTAAAGCAGATCGACGCTGAGATTGATCAGCACGAACACCAGCGCCACCAGCAACAGGTAGGTCGACATCACTGGAATATCGACGAACTGGACAGCATCAATAAATAGCAATCCGACACCTGGCCATTGGAACACGGTCTCGGTGATGATCGCGAATGCAATGATGGCGCCGAGCTGCAGCCCGGTAATCGTGATCACCGGCACCAGCGTGTTCTTCAGCGCATGGCCGAGATTGATGGCCCGTTCCGGCAGGCCGCGGGCGCGGGCGAACTTGATATAGTCGGTGCGCAGCACCTCCAGCATTTCAGACCGCACCAGCCGCATGATCAGTGTCATCTGGAACAGTCCGAGCGTGATGGCCGGCAGGATCAGTGATTTGCGGCCGGAGGGCGTCAGCAGCCCGGTCGACCACCAGCCAAGGGTTACCACCTCGCCGCGCCCATAGCTGGGCAGCCAACGCAACTCCACCGCGAACAAGTAGATGAGACCGATCCCAATCAGAAATGTCGGCAGTGACACGCCGATCAGGCTGGCAGTCATGATGATGCGCGACGGCCATCCGGAACGTCGCAAGGCGGTATAGACGCCGAGCGCGATGCCGGCAGTGATGGCAAAGAAGGCCGAGACCATGGCCAGCTCCAGAGTGGCTGGCAGTTTCCGTGCCAGCAGTTCCGAAACCTTGATCTTCTGACGGTAGGAGACGCCGAACTCGCCCCGAATCGTGCTGCCGATGAAGCGCGCGAACTGCACGGGAAACGGTTGGTCGAGACCAAGGCTTTGACGGGCCGCTTCCCGCTCTGCCACTGTCGTCTCCTGCCCCAGCATGTTGGCGAGTGGATCGCCGACATAGCGAAACAATGAGAACGAAACAAACGCCACCACCGTCATCACCACGACAGCCTGCAACAAGCGTTGAATGATGAAGGCGAGCATGGTGGGTCCAGTCTTGTCGGGCGTTCACGACGCCTGCCATGTGACCATGCGGCAGCGGGCCGCCGCATGGTGGCTCCTGTCGGAGGTGCTGTTACTTCTTGAACTTGAATTCCTTGATGTGCACCTGATTGTCAGGATGCACCGGAATATCGAGCGTCGCCTTCATGCCCCAGGCGTTGACCTGATTGTGGATCGCAACGTAGTTGAGATTGGGCTGCAGAACAGCCCAGATGTCGGCGATCACTTTGTTGCGCTTGTCGACATTTGTCTCCGCGCTCAGTGACTGGATCTTGGCATCGATATCGGCATTGCTGTAGCGCGTGCCATTCCAGCCGCCGAACTTGTCCTTCTGCGTGTGGTAGAGGAAGGAGAAGATGTACTCGCTGTCGTACGTCGGCACACCCCAGCCGAGCAGATAGAAGTCGACCTCGCTCTTCTGGATCTGTGGGAAATGCAGCGACTTCGAGCGGGCGTCGAGTGTGACCTTGATCCCGATCTGGCCCAGCATGCCGACCACGGCTTGGCAGATCTTCTCGTCATTGAGATAGCGGTCGTTCGGGCAATGCAGCGTCACGCCGAAGCCTTGCCCATAGCCGGCCTCCGCCATCAGCGCCTTGGCCTTGGCGACATCACGGGCAGGAATGGCGTCGAGAGCTTTTGTGTAACCGTTGACGAACGGCGGCGTGATCGAGCCGCCGGGAACGGACTGGTCGGCCATTACCACCTTGCGGATCGCCTCGCGGTCAATCGCCATGTTCATCGCCTGCCGCACCTTGAGCTCGGCAAACGGGTTCTTGCCCTTGACGTCGGAGAACTTCAGCTCCGGCCCGGCAATGTTCATGCCGAGGAAGATCGTGCGGTTCTCCGGTCCGACATTGACCTTGAGCCCCTGCGTGCCGGCGACGCGTGTAATGTCTTGCACGGGCATGTCCTGCACGAAGTCGATTTCACCGGACAGCAGGGCCGCAACTCGCGTCGGCGCCGACTTGATGACCGTATAGACGATCTCCGACACCTCCAGCGGATAGGTTCCCTTGCCCCAATAGCTCTCATTGCGCTTGAGCACCGTTTTCACGTCTGGCTCGCGCGACACCAGTGTGTAGGCTCCGGTGCCGTTGGCATTGCGGACCGCGAACGTCTCTTCCTTGTTGGCGAAGTTCTGCGGTGTCGCGACGTTGTTCTTCTCCGACCAAGCCTTGCTCATGATGAACAGGTTGGTGAGATTCTGCACCAGCAGCGGATTTGGTCCCTTGGTCTTGATGTGGACGGTCAAATCGTCCACTTTCTTCATGCTGTCGATGGAGACGAGCAGCCCTTTGTGATCTGAGGTCGGAGCACTTGCCCGCGTCAGCGAGAAAATCACGTCATCGGCAGTCAGCGGCGTGCCATCGTGAAACTTGACCCCGGGCCGTAGCTTGAACTCCCACACCATCGGATCGGCCGTGACGCTCCAAGCGGTCGCCAGCGTAGGGATGAGGCCGCCGTTCAGATGCCGGCGCACCAGTGGCTCGTACACTTGATGTGCCACGTTATGAGTTGGACCCTCGTTCTGCGCGTGCGGATCCAATGTCAAGGCATCGCCGGAGCGGGCCAGTTTCAATGTTGTGGCCTGCACCGTGACGGGCACCGCCACCAACGCCATGCACAGTCCAAGCCATCGCAGCGTCATTTTGGCCATGAGCCTCTCCCTCCGTTTGCACCATTGCGTGGCCCAAAGCTGAACGGGCCATCTCGTCGAACCATAATGCCCAACCAAGGCGCTGACCATGGCGCCAAAGTCGAAGACCCGTCATCCTGAACAAATCATCCAAATCCCGCCTGGTGGCTTGATGTCTGGGATCAGCGCGGCGCAAACTCGAGGTTTGGTGCCACTGGGACTTGCGCCTCCGTAAAAGCTTGATCCGCAGGCGGCAGCGCCTCATTACTGCGTTCTGGTGGCCCACTCAATCGCTGTCGCAAGTCGCGATCCCACAGCCCCAATTGAGCCAGGCGGCTCTCAATTGCCCAGCCCGACCTGCCATGCTGGCGTGCCAGTGCCGCGATCGACCCGCCGGCCTGGAATGCGTTCACCAACGCATTCGTCTCGATCGCCGTCCATTGGGCGCGATGCCGTGGTTGGATCGCGCGCTCGGCCCGGCTGCGGGCCTTGCGCGCGGCAGCCAGAGCATCGAGCAGGCCGTCCCAAGCCACCATCGGGATGGTCAACTCTTGCCCGGAAGGCGCGGCCAGCGTGGCGTGCAGGCCACCCTTGTGGACCGAAAACCGGTAACGGCCATCACCCTGCCGCCATTCAACCGTTTCCCAGATCATGGCATTCGCCTGCATGATTGCCTCCACGCTCACCGTCGCCAACACTGTTGCAGATGCCCCCTCAAGCGTCAAGTACAAAAAAAGAACAAAAGAGAACAAAAAGCATTGACGCTACTCCAGTTCCCTGCCAGTATCTGCAACACGGCGTTCGTCGACGCGATCACACGGCCTTGATCGGCAACGTGCGGAACGCTGTTGGCGTTGACGGGTGGGCACACTAAGTCAACGGGGCAGCGTGCGGAGAGGATTGAGACGATGGCTATGCTCGGGAACAGTACGACCATTGCGGCTCTGGCTATCGCACTGATAGCAAGCCTGCCGCAGTCGGTCTGCGCGAGCGAGCCTGCGGTTGCCTCGCCTTGGGTCAAGGACCACAGCACTGCAGTGCGACTCATTGGCGGCGGTGCCGTCCATGGTGGCGGGTCGGCTCGCTTGTTTGCCGGGCTTGAGATCAGGCTGGACGAGGGTTGGAAGACCTATTGGCGCAATCCGGGCTCGTCTGGCGTCCCGCCACGCCTTGATTGGAAGGGGTCCGAGAATCTGGCGGCTGCGACGGTTTTGTTCCCGGCTCCCGAGCGCTTTGCCGATAAGGAGGGCGACACCGTCGGCTACAAGAAGGCCGTTCTGCTGCCGATTGCCGTGCAGGCGCAGGATCCGACCAAGCCGGTGGTGCTGAAGTTGGCGCTCGAATACGGCGTCTGCCGCGAAGTGTGCATTCCGGTACAGCCGAACTTGACGTTGACGCTGTCGCCAGACGCCATCTCGCGGCCGGCCGGCAGCGGGCTTGTCGCCGCACTTGCAACAGTGCCGCGGGCTGGCCAGGCACGCCTTCCGTCTGATCCGGTGGTTAAGGTCATCAAGGTGGATCTCGCGGCGGCGAAGCCGAGCATCGTCATCGATGTCGAGTTTTCCGGCACGGACAAGGGTGCGGATGTGTTCCTCGAGGCGCCTGAAGGTCTATGGATTCCGCTGGCGAAGCCTATTGCCGGCGGGAGTAAGACTCTGCGCCGGTTCGAGGTTGACCTCACCGATGGTGCCGACATCGCTGATCTCAAGGGCCGCACGATCTTGCTCACGCTCGTCAGCGAGGCCGGCCAGTCGGAGGCGTCATTCAAACTCGAGTAGGGCTCGCGGTGGAAGCTGGAGCGCTGCCGCGGCAAGGCGTAGTCCAGGCGAGTTGGCTGAATGACTAGGGAGGTGCGAACACCGTCGTCGCAGAGAGTCGCTCTGGCCGGGAGGGCAATTCGTCCACGAGCGAGGCAGCCAAGCGCCTAGTTGAAGCGTCCTGGCCGCTGCAAATATCACCGCCGCCGTGCCCACTGCCCTTGACGGGGCAACTGGCACAGGCTGTGGCGGCGGGCGAGGCCTGTCAGGCAGAGTGCCACGCCACGCGCTGTGACGGCTCGTTCATGGCCGTGTGTTGCGGCGCAGATCGGCCTCGTCGTCCCACATCAGGAAGTCGGGTCCGAGCGCCTTGATGTTTGGCGCGCCCATGTTGCCCATGACCAGGTCGACCTCGTTCTTCAAGATGCCGAGGGCATGCGAGGCCATCGCCTCGCCGCCGGCGGCGACACCGTAGAGCGTCATGCGGCCGACGAAACAGAACTTGGCGCCGAGGCACATCGCCGTCACCACGTCGGAGCCGCGCTGAATGCCGCTGTCGAGCATCAACGTCATCTTGTCGCCGACCGCATCACGGATCGCCGGCAGCACCTCGACGGGTGAGGGTGCGCGGTCGAGTTGTCGCGCGCCATGGTTGGATACCATCAGGCCGTCGATGCCCATGCGGTGGGCCCGCTCGGCGTCGGCGGGGTGCATGACACCCTTCAGAACCATCTTCCTGGGCCATGCCGCGCGGAACTTCTCGATGTCGCTCCAGTCCATCGGCGGCGCCGTCTGAGTTGCCTGGAATGTGGCCACTCGCTCGCGGTCGTTCTCGGCGCCGGGTCCGGCATACGGCGCCCAGTTCGCCAGGAAAGGAGTGCCGCCACCGCTTTTATAGTAATCCATCATCCAGCCCGGATGCATCAACGCCTCGAGCTTGGTCTTCATCGGCATGCGCAGGGGGCGCGACATGCCGTTGCGCTTGTTGCGCTCGCGGTTGGAATGCACGGGGACGTCGACCGTCACCACGAGGGTCGAAAGACCGGCATCCTTCGTGCGCCGGATCATGTCGAGCGAGATCGACTTGTCCTTGGCCGTATACAATTGGTACCAGCCGTGATCCGGCGCCACGCGCGCCAGGTTTTCGATCGTGTCGGTGGAGGCACCGGACATGATGAACGGCACATTGGCCTTGCGCGCCGCGCTGGCCAGCATCATGTCGGCGCCAGGTCGGAACAGGGCGGCGCCGCCGGTCGGCGCGATGCCCACCGGCTGGGCATAGGTGCGCCCGAACAGCTCTGTCGTCTGCTCGCGCTTGGAAACGTCGACCATGTAGCGCGGCACGATGCGGTGGCGCTCGAAGCCATAGCGATTGCGAACCAGGCCTTCTTCATTGTCGAGACCGCCTTCGATGAAATCGAAGGCGATTTTCGGCAGTCGCCGTTTGGCGAGCTTGCGCAGGTCGTCGTAGTTGAGCGGTGTCATGGGTGCGTTTCTTCCCCGAGCATCTTGTTCCAGGGCTAGAAGTTGCCCCCCCTGCGCACCGCGATCAAGGACATATTTGCGCGCCTGCATGGCAGTCAGGCGAGATCGTTACCCGTCCGGCCCCCGTCGCAGCCGACCTTTCGCGGCGACGCACGGCCGCTGACCGGCCGTTGCCAGAGGCTTGCACCCTACCCCGCCCGGCGCTAGACGAAGCGCCACACAACACAGCAATCCAGCACGCAACCCAAGCCGAGCGAGGCGCATCCCATGACCACCCACAATCTCCTTCTCATGCCCGGCGACGGCATCGGTCCTGAGGTCATGGCTGAAGTCGACCGCGTCCTCGCCTTCTTCAACAAGAAGAGCAAGGCCAGGTTCGAGACTTCGACGGAGATCGTCGGTGGCAGCTCGATCGACAAGCACGGCACACCGTTGACCGATGCGGCCTTGGCCCGCTGCAAAGCTGCCGACGCCATCATCTTCGGCTCCGTCGGTGGCCCGAAATGGGACAAGGTGCCCTACGACATCCGTCCCGAGGCCGGCCTCCTGCGTATCCGCAAGGAGCTTGATCTGTTCGCCAACCTGCGCCCGGCCATTTGCTACCCGGCGCTCGCCGAAGCCTCGAGCCTGAAGCGCGAGCTGGTCGAAGGCCTCGATATCCTGATCCTGCGCGAGTTGACCGGCGGCACCTATTTCGGTGAGCCGAAGGAGATCGTGACGCTGGAGAACGGCCAGCAGCGCGGCGTTGATACGACGATCTATACGACGAGCGAGATTGAGCGCATCGCCCGTGTCGCCTTCGATCTGGCCCGCAAGCGCGGCAAGAAGGTGCACTCGGCGGATAAGCGCAACGTCATGCGCACCGGCGTGTTGTGGAACCAAGTCGTCACGGCCGTGCACAAGAAGGACTATCAGGACGTGGAATTGCACCACATCCTCGCTGATGCCTGCGCCATGCAGCTGGTGCGCAATCCCAAGCAGTTCGACGTCATCGTCTGCGACAACCTGTTCGGCGACATGCTCTCCGACGAAGCCGCGATGCTGGCCGGTTCCCTCGGCATGTTGCCATCGGCCTCGCTTGGCGCACCCAATCCGAAAACCGGTATTCCAAAAGCATTGTATGAGCCCATCCATGGCTCGGCGCCGGATATCGCCGGCAAGGGCATCGCCAACCCCATCGCCCAGATCGGCTCGTTCGGCATGGCCTTGCGTTATTCCTGCAACCTGCCGAAAGAGGCCGACCTCATCGACAAGGCCATCGCATCGACCCTGGCGGCCGGCTATCGTACCGGCGACATCATGCAGCCGAACATGCGCCAGGTCGGCACCACGGAGATGGGTCAGGCCATCGTCAAGGAGCTGGAGCGCTTGGCGGCCTGAGCCGGCAAGCGTACGGATGGGCTGGTCGAGGTGAAAGGAGGATCAGACATCGCTGGCGCTTGATGCACCGGATCTTCCCAGATCACATCCGCATCATCTACGGCGGCCTTCCATTCGATAAGGTCGAGGACCATCACTCGTTCGTGGAGTCACCGCAGTCGGCGTTTTTGGCCGGTTAGCGGTCAATGCACAGTCAATGGAGTACCAGCATGAGCGCAGCCTTCGATGCCACCGCCGCCGCCCGTTTCATCGCCGAGGCACATGCCAAGCGTGAGCGCTATGCGAACCTCGCCGGCGCCTTGACGCCGCCGACCATCGCCGATGCCTACAGCGTGCAGGAAGCGCTGCGTCAGCTCTGGGAGCCGAAGCTTGGCCCGGTCGTCGGCTTGAAAATCGCTGTGACGACCAAGGTCATGCAGCAGCTGATGGGTATCGATCATCCCTGTGGTGGCATGATCTACGCCAAGCGCGTCCACACCTCGCCTCATGCATTGCCGCTGAGTGACTATATGCACGTGGTCGCCGAGTTCGAGTTGGCCGTTCGCGTTGGCCGCACCTTGGCCAAGAAGGCTGCGCCTTGGACCCGCGACGAGGTCCGCGCCGAGATTACCGAGGTCATGGCGGCCTTCGAGCTGATCGAGGATCGCAATGCGGACTACAAGGGCACGGAGCCCAAGACGCTAATTGCCGATAATGCCTGGAACGCGGGCGTTGTGCTCGGCACACCGGTGCAGGTCCCTGCCAGCAAGGAACTCAACGGTCTCGTTGGTCGCCTCACCATGGCGAGCGGCACGCGCGAAGGTCGCACCGATGATCCGATGGGCGCATTGGCCTGGATCGTCAATCTCGCCGCAGATCGGGGCCGTCCTCTCGCGGCTGGCCAGATCGTCATCACCGGCAGCGTTATTCCCACGCTTCCCATCGCCGCGGGCGAGACGTTCAAGTTCGAGCTCGAAGGAATCGGACGCATCGAAATGACGGCGCACGCGTGAGCTCAGCGTCGCGAATCAGTCATCGCTCCGTGAACGTCCACATGGCGCAAGCCTGCCGCGACCATCAAGAAAGCCTATGATTCCGGGCAAAAAGCGTGGCAAAGGTATCACAAACCCTCGTTTTCTAGGGGTTTCTTGCGTTTTCTGCTTTCTGAATCTCATGATTCCAAATAGTTAAGCGGCATGACGAACCTCTGCCCGAAGGCGTCGTCGATAACCCATCCAACCAGAATCAGGAAATGACCATGGCTAAGGCAGCCTCCAAAACTGCATCGAAAGCGGCGAAGCCCGCGAAAGCCGCCAAAGGCGCGGTGGCCGCGAAAGCTGCGACCGTCACACTGAAGCACCTCGGCAATGCGATCGCCGAGTCCCACAACATGCCGAAGAAGCAGGCCAACGAAGTGTTGGCTGACATGGTCGGCATGATCACCAGCCACCTCAAGAAGGGCGCCCGCATCCGCATCGGCGGTCTCGGCATCCTGCAGGTCCGCAAGCGCCCCGCGCGCCTCGGCCGCAACCCGGCCACGGGCGAGCAGATCAAGATCAAGGCCAGCAAGAAGGTCGCCTTCCGCGCTGCCAAGGAACTCAAGGAAGCGGTCTGAGGCACGGCCCGGTTGCCATGTGGGCAACTGAAGGGCCGAAGCTCAGAAACCCGGTTGCCCGCGCCGGATGCCACGTGGGCATCTGAAGGCGGAAAATGAGACCGGGGCAAATCACAAAAAGCCAACCCGGAGTGCGAGATGCCCGCTCGCTCTCCGGGTTTTTTGTTCAACGACGCGAATGGATGGTTGCGCGTTACGTTGCTCAACCCGTCAGCGCCGCAATCCGCGCTTCGTGCAGACGCCGTACGGCGACGATCTTCAGGCTCTGATCAGGCTCGGCAGCGGCCCGGGTGATCAACTCGCCCTTGGCGACGGGCTTTACGACCTTGGCGCCTTGCGCCAACCCGAGCGGGAGCGCTTGACGTGCCAACGCATCAACACGTGTCAGTGCAAAGCCGCGGTAGCAATACTCGCCGATCGCATCCAGCGTCTCGCCGACTTTGAGGTCGCGCTTGGCCACGCAACCGACTTCGGCCGTTGGCACCGATTGGGGCCGCATGTGGCTCTCGCCGAACAAAACCGCCGCTACCGCCGATAGCGGTACTTCCAAGCTGGTCAGATGGTAGGGCCGAAAGAATGAATAGTAGGGGCCAGGCCCCAGATGCAGGTCGCTCATGCGCTCGCGCACGCGGGGATGCCGCATCTCAGCGACGCAGAACACGCCGGGCGCCACGCCCTTGGCGACCGTGAAATCCACCACGCCCTTCTTTGCCAGCAGACCACCCTCTTCCTTCGGGCAAAAATACTTCTGTAGTTCATCGCGCGGCGCTGCTGGTCCGTGCATGCCCGGAATGTCCGGCATCAGGCCCGCCGCATTGGCGATCGCCACCATCTCGACCATGGTCTTGGAGCCGTCGACGAACTCGACCAGCATGCGCGGATTCATGTTCCGCCGCTTGGCTTCGTCCCGGTAGTCGTCGGGGATGGCGTCGATGCGGAACGGATTGTTCTTGCCCTTGCCGGCTGCAACCACGGGATAGCCGAGCCCGCGCACGAAATTGATCAGTTCCATGGCCGCTGTCGGCTCGTCGCCGGCGCCCAGCGTATAGACGACCCCGGCCTTGTCGGCTTCGGCTGCCAGATAGGCGCCGATGGTCACGTCGGCCTCGACGTTCATCATCACCATGTGCTTTTTGGCGGCGATGGCGGTCAGCGCCACTGTGGCCCCGGCGTTGGGATTGCCGGTCGCATCGATCACCACATCGACCTCGGGGGCCCGGCACACCGCTTCGGCATTGTTCGCCACGGCAAGCCGGCCGGCCGCGATTGCACGCGAAATGTCAGCTGCACTGCTGGCCACCAAAGGCTGCCGGCTGCGTTCACCGGCCATCCGCACGGCGTCCTCGACCCGCTCCGGCCGCGTTTCAGCAGCCGCCACGATTTCGATGCCTTGCATCTGCGCGATCTGGACAACGATGTCCGTGCCCATTTGGCCGACGCCGATGAGACCAACGCGCACCCGGCGTCCGTCGCGCTCGGCACGGTCCAGCGCCTTGGCGATGGAAACACGGCCCTCGGCAGGGCGGTGCGGCGTTGGGCGAGTGGTCATCACGGGGCTCCGTCGCAGAGGCGGTGCCCAAAGTTGTGGTGAAAGTCTCAGGCCCCGTCAATCACGTGTCGTAAGCCACCGATAGCATCAAGCCGCAGGCGTGGTGCGCTGCCCCGACGTATAGATCGGTGTCGCGCGGGCCTGCTGCGCCTGCTTCTTCACCTGATGCGGGGCCTCGATGGAGGCATAGGCGAGGTTGATCCGCCGAGACATGGCTGACAGATAGTCGCGCACCTCCTGCGGCAGCTCGACGCTCTGGTAGCGGTCGGGATGATAGGCCTTCGACAGCCGGTGCCAGGCGGCCTTCACATCGTCGAACGAGCTATGGCTCGGCACGCCGAGGATCATATGCGGCTCGAAACCATCCTGGTCGCGCAGGCGTGCGTTCAAGCTCGGTGCCCGTGGCACATTGACCAGCTTCAGGTTGCGGATGGCGGCCTTGGCAATGAAGGCGCGCTCACCGCCGTAGGGCTCGAACTCGAGAAATGTGCCGGTGCCGTTCAAGACCTCGAACACGTTCCGGCCCATGGCAATGAGCAGCTTGCCTTTCAGCGTCTCGCCATCGTCGGTGGTGAGTTCTACCGGCACCGCGGTCTGGTCGACGTTATCGATTTTGTTGCGCTCGAACATGGGGCTCGTCTCCGGCAGCTGTCTCAATTGCGAACACGCATTGAGGATCAGGCCCCACCAAGCAAGAAGCGTGCGCAGCGTGAACAGCGCCCCGGAGCAGCGTCATTCGGCCCGATTGGTTAACCGGTGCCGCAGCCACATCAGCAACGTGGAGAAGGCGCCGAGCCCGGCCATCGCCAGCGAGACTTGGGTCATGGCCAACCCCAGGCTGTCCTTGCCGAGGCTGCTGCCGGCCAGCGCCACGATCGCCGTGCTGGGAAGATAACCGAGTGCAGTCCCGATCAGGAACGTGCGGTGCGGTGTCGGCAGCACCCCGATCAGCGCATTGACCAGGATGCCCGGGACCGGCAACTGCCGCGCGATGAAAATGCTGCCGATGCTGGGTGTGGCCAACAGTTGCCGCAGCCCATCGCTGGCGCCGGCAAGCTTGCGCTCCGCCCACTCCCGCCCGCTCCACCGGGCCAGCAGGAACGCGCCATAGGAGCCGAGGATGCTCGAGGCGAGCGACACCAGCCCGCCGGCCACGAAGCCGAACAGGGCGCCGGCTAGCCCGCACAGCGCCAGCCGCGGCACGCCGAGCGCGATGGCAGCAACGCTCGCCAGCCAGAAGCCGGCATAGGCCTTCCAGCCGTAGCCTTGTACCAGTTGCTTCATCGCCTGCAGATCGTCCATCCACGCCTTCAGCGGCGTGAAATGCAGCGCCAACAGCAGACCGAAGATTACCACGGCGAGCAGCAGCAGCCGTCGCGTCTCCCCGCGCGTTTCCACAACGTCGCTCATCGCGGCATCAGCTTTTGTCGCCGGCGGTCCGCTTCGGTCCGTCGCCACGCCGGAACCGGCCGGCCAGATCCAGCACCTGATGGCCTTCAGGCTGCGCCTCGATGATGGCCGGCACTTTGGTGCGCTTGCGCAGCCACGACACGCCAAACAGGTCGTAGATGCCGATCAGGGCCCGGCCGAGATTGTTGTATTTGGATTTGCCCGCGATTCGCGCCCGGTCGTTGACGGGGAGATACGCCGTTTCATGGCCGTAGGTTATGAACAGCGCCGGCAGATAGCGGTGCATGCTGGTGAAGTAGGGCAGCCGCAGGAAGGCCTCGCGCCAATACGCCTTGATGCCGCAACCGGTATCCGGACAGTCGTCCTTTAGCACCCGGTCGCGAATCCTGTTCGCCCATTTCGACGCCCAACGCTTGGAGCCCTCGGCTTTACGGTCCGTCCGCACGCCACCGACCAGCGCCGGGCCCTTGGTGCCTGGTGCCGCCAGCCGTTCCACCAGCTTGGGGATATCGCGCGGATCGTTCTGCCCGTCGCCATCCATGGTCGCGATCACCGGGCTTTGCGCTGCCAGAATGCCGGTTCGCATGGCGGCACTTTGCCCGCTGCGTGAGCCGTGCCGCAGGTAACGCAATCCTGGCAGCGTGCCGCGCGCGATCAGCGTTTTCACTTCCGAGCCGGTGTCGTCCTCGCTGCAATCGTCGACCACGATCACCTCGGCCAGCATATCGCCCGGGACAACGGCATAGGTCTCCTCGACCAGCCGTCCGATATTGCCGGCCTCATTCAGCGCCGGGATGACGACGGACACGCGCATGGCAGTGCGGCTCCTGGCTTCCGATAGCTTCGGGCGCCTCCCGAATGAACAGCGTGGCGCCGGCAAGATAGGGAGCACTCATCGCAGGTCGAGGCACCAACGCCCATGCGCCCCCCTGCCGCGGTTGGCACTTTTACCACCACTAAACAGGCTTTCATGTGGCCGCCCGACGGAGTAAAGCAGCCCCCCATGGGGTCTGGTGTCAAGCGACGCTGGCCTCGATTGCCGTTGCGCCAGTTCCTTCGGGGCGCCGGCGCCCTGGAGATGACGCCCGCAATGCGCCCATTGACCGCCCCTGCGCTGCCCCGCCCCGCCGTCGGCGCCTGGGCCCTGCTGGTGGCCGCCCTGCTTGGCCTGCTGGCCTTCCGCCTAGCGGCGCTCCGCTTCAATGCCACCGACCTGTTCTTTGACGAGGCTCAATACTGGTCCTGGAGCCGCGAGCCGGCTTTCGGTTACTACTCCAAGCCGCCGCTGGTGGCCTGGTTGATCGGCCTCTCGGCGACGCTGTGCGGCGACAGCCCGTTCTGCATTCGCCTCCCGGCCCCCCTGATCCACACCGCCGCGGCCTTCGTCATCTTTGCTATCGGCAACCGGCTACATGGTCCCCGGGTCGGCCTCTGGTCCGCGCTGACATTCGCCACGTTGCCGGGCATCTCGCTGTCTTCGGCCATCATGTCGACCGACGTGCCGCTGCTGCTGGCTTGGGCGGTTGCTCTGTGGGCTTATGTCACCATGCGCGAGGACGAGGGCTGGCTGCCGGCCATCATCCTGGGTCTGGCGCTGGGTGTCGGCCTCAACGCCAAATATGCCATGGTCTTCTTTGTTGGTTGCATGGCCGTGCATATGGCGGTCACGCCTGCCGCGCGCCGTCTGCTGGCCGATCCCCGCCTTTGGACAGCCCTCGCCTTGGGCGCTCTGCTGATCGCCCCTAACATGGCTTGGAACATGGCCAACAGCTTCGCAACTTTTGCCCACACGGCCGACAATGCCAAATGGGGTGGCGCCCTGGTCAACATCGGCAAGGGCTTCGAATTCGTCGGCGCCCAGTTCGGCGTCTTCGGACCCATTCTGTTCGCGACGCTCCTCCTGACCGCGCGCCGCGCTTGGAACGAGGGCTTGGCCGAGGCCGATCGCCTGCTGCTTTGCTTCACGTTGCCCGTGCTCATGCTCATTTCGGCCCAGGCCTTCGTCTCGCGCGCCCACGCCAATTGGGCCGCCACGGCTTATGTCGCGGCCAGCATCCTGGTCACAGCGACCCTGGTTCGCTTAATTGCGGAACGCTGGCTCAAGATCTCCATGGCCGTGCACGCGGTGGTCCTGCTGGCCATGGCGGGAGGCGCCGCCGCCGCCGGGCGCTTCACGCTGCCGCTTGTCGGCGATCCCTTCCAGCGCACGCTCGGCTGGCAAGCCGTCGCCGACGCCACGCGTCAGCAGTTGGACAAGGCCCGCACCGGCGGCCAACCGTTCAAGGCTGTGATCAGCGACGAGCGCGCCGTCACCGCTGAACTGCTCTACTACATGCGCGAGGAAACGACGCCCGTGCAGGCATGGCGCGAGGGCCGCCCGAAAGACCACTACGAGCTCACCCGTCCCTTCAAGGACGCAGCTCAGGTGCCCGTGCTGCTGGTCGCCTTCCGCCAGGATACCGACCGCATACTGAAGCGTTTCTCAACCGTCGAGCCACTCGGGCAAGCGCTGCTTCCAGCCGGCCTCGGCCCCCCGCGCCCTGTTCGCTTCTATCGCCTCTCCGGCTTCCGCCCGTGATGGACGCACGCGCGTCCAGCCCGGCCTGTTAGTCGGCGACCCTGTCAGGAGAACACCATGTCGCTCAAAGGTCGCAACGCCATTGTCACCGGCTCTACGTCGGGCATCGGGCTCGCCATCGCCGAAGCCTTGGCCGAGGCCGGCGCAAACGTCGTGGTCAATGGTCTAGGAACCGAGGCTGAGAACGAGGCCGCCATCCGCCGCGTCGCCAAGTCTGGCACCCGCGTCGCCTTCAACGGCGCCGACATGCTCCGCCACAACCAGATCGCCAGCATGATCGAACGCACGGAAGCCGATTTCGGCTCGGTCGACATCGTCGTCAACAACGCCGGCATTCAGCATGTCTCGCCGGTCGAAGATTTCCCGATCGAGAAATGGGACGCCATCATCGGCATCAATCTTTCGTCCTCGTTCCACATGGTTCGTGCCGCGGTCCCCGGCATGAAGAAGCGCCAGTGGGGCCGCATCATCAACGTCTGCTCGGCGCACTCACTCGTCGCCTCACCCTTCAAGACCGCCTATGTCGCAGCCAAACACGGCCTCGCCGGCTTCACCAAGTCGGTGGCGCTGGAGCTGGCCGAATCCGGCATCACCTCGAACGCTATCTCTCCGGGATTCGTGTGGACACCCTTGGTCGAGAAGCAATTGCCCGATCTCGCCAAGTCAAAGGGCATCACGGTCGATGAGGCCAAGGCCATGGTGGTCGCAGCCCAGCCCAACAAGCGCTTCATCACGCCGGAGGAAATCGGCGCCCTGGCCGCCTACCTCGCCAGCGATGCCGCCCGCTCCATCACCGGCGCCAACTACGCCATCGACGGCGGCTGGACCGCGCAATAGTTCGGTGTCACGGCCTCCACCCTGGCCGCAGCACGCCCGTCGAGCTGCAACGATCAGCCCTTGAACGGCGGGTCTTCGTCGAGGACGGCGGCAATGCGCTGCAGGTCAGCGGCGATCTCGACCCCGGCGCGTTCGTTCTGCAGTTTCATCGGCGCGCGACTGTCCTCATGGGCCCAGCCACGGTTGAGCGCCTCCGTCATTTCGGCGTGCGCGGCGGTGACAAGACGCATGGGCACGCCGATCTCGCGGCCAAGATCGGTCGCAAGCGTCATGTCCTTGTGGCCGAGCTTCAACGTGAAGGCGGGCGGCTCGTAGGTACCGGGCAGGAACTGGTCGGCCAGTCGATCGAAGGTGCGGGCACGGCCAAGCGCGCCCGTGCGCACCGCTTGCCACAGCGCCACCGGCTCGACACCGGCCTTGACGCCCATGGTCATGACTTCGGCCAGCGCGGTTTGCACGGCATAGCCGGCCGCATTGTGCACCAGCTTGGCAATGGCGCCGGCCCCGATGGGACCGATGTAGCGGGGGGAATCGCCCATCGCATCGAGTAGCGGCTTATGCGTGTCGTAGAGTGCCTCGTCACCGCCCACCCAGATTGCCATGCGCCGCGATTTGGCGCCCTTGGGACCGCCGCTGACCGGTGCGTCGAGGAGATGCACGCCTTTTTTCGCATAGAGCTGGTGGATGCGGCGGATGGTGCTTGGCGCATTGGTCGTGAGATCGAAGTGCACGGCGCCAGGCTTCAATCCCTGCAACAGCCCGTCCTGACCAATGGACACCGCTTCCATCTCAGGCGGTCCGGGGAGCGACGTGAAAACGACAGCACATTGCGCGGCGAGTTCCGCTGCCGTCGACGCCCAGATGGCACCGTCCTTGAGATGAGCAGCGGCAGCTTCCCGCCGCCTATCATTGACGACGAGCTTGTAGCCGGCCTGTTGCAGGTTGCTGGCCATGCTGGCGCCCATGAGACCCAAGCCGATGAATCCGATCTGCATGCCCGTGTCTCCTTCGCTCAGTGGCAATCGCGCGGAATTTCCGCTGTTCGGGCAAGGGTTGCAAGCGCAGAAGTCGGGGCTCTGCAATATCGTGCGAACGGGTACGCCAAAAAACCAGAAGGCCGGCGAGCATCGCTGCTCTCCGGCCTTCGGCATCGCTTGGTGGGTGCCCAGCGAAAGTTAGTTGCTCAGGATGCTTGAGCGCTCCGTTGCCACCGGCATGTTCGGCATCACATCGGGGATGTTCGTGCCGCCGGCGTGCTTCTTGAAGAAGAAGTCGCCGTTGCCGCGGAAGTAGAAGTCCTTGGCCACCATAGCGAAGTAGTTGGTGGAGCCGTTGACGTGTCCATTGCCCGAGACTTCGATGCGCTGGCGGGGCATGTAGAGGACGCCCTCGAGGGTCATGATGCCGCCACCCTGGATGTTCGATTCGCCGTCGGTATTGGCATTGGGATGGGCGATGAACAGGAAGCCGGCGTAGGTGCTGCCCGTTGAGCGGCCCTTCAGGTTGATCACGCCACCGCCAATGATGGTCATGCGAGAGGCGGCGCCGGTGAAGTAGAACATCACGTTGCTACCAGAGAGGTTCGAACCGGACTGAACCAGGAACTGGCCATTGTCGATGATGTAGATGCCCGGGTTCAAGGTGACCTTGGCCTGCGCCTGGATCGAGATGCCACCGCAATAGCGACCCGGATCGAGCGTGTAGGTGCCCTTCTTGAGGTTGAGGTTGGTCGACTTGCAGGTCGAGCCGACGGTCGGCAGAGCAAAGTTCGGCACATAAGACGCCGTCGTGCTGTAGGCGCTCACCGTCGCGAAGGGATCGGGAACGTTCTGGCAGCCTGTGGTTACGGCCGGAGAGTATTGCGTGGTCACGGACGCGCCACCCACCGCGCAGTGGCCGAGGCCCACAGCGGTTGATCCTGAGTTACCGGCCGCATTGATGGCGGTGCCCATTGTCGAATTGGTGTGGCCCCAGCAGTCGATGTACTTGATCTGGTTGTTGCCCTGGATGTGAATGCCGTCCGAGCTGTTCGGATCCAACGCCAGCATGCAGATCTTGCCTGTGGTCGTGGCGCCGTTGCTGACCAATGCGCCTGAGGTTGCACGGGCATTGATGCTCATGCTCGACAATTGCATCAAGGTCAGGAACCGGGGGTCGGGACTGACGTCGTCGCATCGAGCGTGATGTTGTTACCTGTGACCGTGATGGTCGGCGCGACGCTTGCCAGGCGGACATTGTCCGATGTGTTGCTCTGGAACACCTTGAGTGCCATCGATTGGCGCTCAGATTCCGTCGCTTCGGACAACCGGTTGGCGGCCAGCACGGCGGCGTCGGCTGCGCCCTGCAACCGCATGCGCTGATTATAGACGTTGCCGACATCGACGGCGCCACCGGCCAGCAGAATGGTGGGGACGAAGGCGAGCGCGAAGATAATGCCCGTACTGCCGCGCTTGTCGTGGCAAACATTCGAAATCACACTGCGAATTGCTGACATATCGATCACCCTTACTTGTTGCCGGTCGTTACGCTGAGTAAGTCGCACCCATGTCAACGTTATACGACGAAGACATTTTTTCATTCCTCCCGTCGGCATGCGGGTTTGGTTCAAATTGAGATCAAATCCGTGACAAGAAAACGGTCGTTGCCGCGCAGTATGTAAAGTCACCGGTGGAGCCCTCGACGATGGCGTGCGCGATCAAGAAGCAGCTGATTTGAATGGTCTTCCGAATGGCGGGCGCGGTGGTAGCGTGCTGAGAAAATGTCGTCGGGCGACGGGCAAAGAGTTCGATAAAATTCGAAGCATATTCGCGGCGATTTTTGGCGCCGCTTGTGACGCCGTTCTTAGGGAGCGAGCGCTATTGTGACGAAATCCAACACGCTCTGGGAGCCATGCAAATGCCGCTGAAATCCTCCATCATCGCTTCGATGTACCTGGCCATCGCCGTTGGCGCCGGTTTCGCGATTACACCTGCCGTGGCGCAGAACCTTGACGCCAGCCAGTCGTGAATGCGCGGCCAGGTTGACGCCTACGAGTATGCCGAGCTGAGCGAGAACTTCCGTGAAGGCACCTGGGACCGTCGCGGCGGCGTGAAGCTGCTGGCCGACCATGCCGAGGTGACCTTGAAAGTCCTCGATCTCAATGGCGACTCGGTGTGCGAGAACGTGGCTGATCTCTCCACCCAATGCGCCTTCCGTTTGCGCACGGGTGACGACTTCACGATCATTATCGACAACCAGATGCGCGCAACCGAGACCGGCTATCGCCTCTGCGCCTACTGAGGTCCGTTGCGCCTACACGTCCAGAGTTGAACAGCGGGTCCGCCTTGACGAGGCGGGCCCGCGCGCCGTATGTGGCCCTGGTCAGCCGGTCGGACGGTCGCTGCTGGCGGCTCTTTCGAAAGGATCGGTCGCTGGTGGAGGAAAGTCCGGGCTCCACGGATGAACGGTGGCGGCTAACGGCCGCCGGGGGCGACCCCAGGGACAGTGCCACAGAAAACAAACCGCCGACGTGGTCCTCGGACCGCAGGCAAGGGTGAAACGGTGCGGTAAGAGCGCACCGCGGTGGCGGTAACGTCGCCGGCAGGGCAAACCCCACCGGGAGCAAGACCAAATAGGGGTGGCCGGGCTGAGCGGGCAACCGCTGCTGCCAAGCCGCATCCGGGCCAGTCACCCGGGTTGGTTGCTTGAGGCGTCCAGTAACGGACGTCCCAGACGAATGGCCGTCGCGGGGGGCAACCTCCAGACAGAACCCGGCTTACAGACCGGCTGGCACTACGCGCATGCATCTGATCTGCAGCTGTTTCATAGCGGCTACATCAGAATTTCGTAGCTCATTTGACATCGGGCCACCCGATGCCCGATACAGCGGCCGGTATTCTTGCAACAATCGGCACGGCGTCGAATTCCGCACAGATGACGCCGGCCAGGATCCAAAACGTGCGACGGAGCACCATGAAGGGCTTGAAAGGCGACTCTCTCGACGAACGGCGTATCGCAGCGGAAGAAGCCCGCAAGGCGATGCTGGAGAAGTTCAAGCAGAAGAATCCTGCCAACGATCCCGCTCTGCAGGAGCGGCTGGCGCAGCGTAAAGCATTGGCAGACGCGCGCGAAGCCCGGCTTGCCGAGCGCGAGGCAACCCGTGCCGCTGAGGCGGCGCGCCGGGAAGCGGAGCGGATTGCCGCGGAAATTGCGGCCAAGGAAGCCGAGGAGCTGCGCAAGGCAGCCGAGCTCGAGGAGATGATGCGCCTCGAGAACGAGCAGAAGGCAGCGCGCGACGCTCGCTACGCCGCGCGCAAGGCCCGCAAGAAAAAGTAAATGGCGCGGGGCGCGCGACGGTTGTGCCTGCCGCGGCTTGGGATTTGCCAACGTGACCGACATGCCGCCACAGGTTGCTGCAACATCCTGGGCGGCGTCACTGTGCCAGGAATGCGGCGCCTGCTGCGGCCATGCGCAATCCTGGCCGCGGTTTACGCTGGAAACGGACGCGGAGCTGGACTTGATCCCGGCTCGGCTGGTGGCGACCGATCTCTCCGGCATGAAATGCGACGGCAACCGCTGCACGGCGCTGATCGGCGAGATCGGCACCTGGACTGCCTGCACCATTTACGCCGTGCGGCCGCTGGTGTGCCGCGATTGCCTGCCCGGCGACGATGCCTGCACCATGGCGCGGACCCGGGTCGGCCTGCCGCCGGTGGCGATGATTGCTGGCTCCGACGAGGGGCCTGATCGCCCCTCGTGCAGCGAAAGTTAACCGGCCCGCTTGTTCTGCCGGTTCCCGATCAGGTCTTCGACGACACTCGGGTCAGCCAAGGTCGAGGTGTCGCCAAGATTCGAGAAATCATCCTCGGCGATCTTCCGAAGAATGCGGCGCATGATCTTGCCCGAGCGCGTTTTGGGCAGGCCCGGCGAGAACTGGATCAAGTCCGGACTGGCCGTGGGACCGATGATGCGGCGGACGGTGGCGACAAGCTCTTTTTTCAGCTCGTCGCTGCCTTGGTTGCCGGCTTTCAAGGTGACATAGCAGTAGATGCCCTGCCCCTTGATGTCATGTGGATAGCCGACCACGGCGGCCTCGGCGACTTTCGCATGCGCGACCAGTGCGCTCTCGACTTCCGCCGTGCCGAGACGATGTCCCGACACGTTGAGCACGTCATCGACGCGGCCGGTGATCCAGTAGTAGCCGTCGGCATCGCGCCGGCAGCCGTCGCCGGTGAAGTACATCCCCTTGTAGGCCGAGAAGTAGGTCTGCACGAAGCGCTCGTGATCGCGGAAGACGGTGCGCATCTGGCCGGGCCAGCTGTCCAGGATGACCAGATTGCCCGTCGCCGCGCCCTCCAGAACCTGCCCCTTTTCGTCGACGAGGGCAGGCTGGCAACCGAAGAACGGGCGTGTGGCCGAGCCGGGCTTGGTTTTCGTGGCGCCCGGTAGCGGCGTGATCAGGATGCCGCCGGTCTCCGTCTGCCACCCGGTGTCAACGATCGGGCAGCGGCCATCACCGACGACCCGGTGATACCATTCCCAGGCTTCCGGGTTGATAGGCTCGCCAACCGAGCCCAGCAGGCGCAAGGACGAGCGGCTGGCCCGCTTCACGAAGTCGTCGCCGGCCCCCATGAGCGCGCGAATGGCGGTGGGAGCCGTGTAGAAGATGTTGACCTTCCACTTGTCGACGACGTGCCAGAAGCGCGACGCGGTGGGATAATTCGGCACGCCTTCGAACATCAGCGTCGTGGCGCCGTTCGAGAGCGGCCCGTAAACGATGTAGCTGTGTCCCGTCACCCAGCCGACGTCCGCGGTGCACCAGTAGATGTCGCCGTCGTGATAATCGAACACGTACTGATGCGTCATCGAGGCGTAGGTGATGTAGCCGCCGGTGGTGTGCAGCACGCCCTTGGGCTTCCCCGTGGAGCCGGACGTATAGAGGATGAAGAGGGGATCCTCGGCGGCCATCTCAGTCGGCGGACAATCGGCCGTCACTTTGACGAGCTCGTCATGCAGCCACAGGTCGCGCCCCGCCACCCAGTCGATCTTGCCGCCGGTGCGCTTGACCACCAGCACCGTCTCGTCGCCCTTGGCACACTTCTTCAGGGCCTCATCGGTGTTCTTTTTCAGAGGAATCGGTTTGCCGCCGCGCAGGCCCTCGTCCGAGGTGATGATGAACTTGGAGTCGGCATCCTCGATGCGGTTGGCCAGGCTGTCCGGTGAGAAGCCGCCGAAAACGACGGAATGCACCGCGCCGATGCGGGCACAGGCCAGCATGGCATAGGTCGCTTCGGGGATCATGGGCAGATAGATGGTGACGCGATCGCCCTTCTTGACGCCGTTGGCCTTGAGCACGTTGGCGAACTTGCACACGCGCTCATGCAATTGCGCATAGGTGATCTTCTCGTCCTGGGTCGGGTCATCGCCTTCCCAGATGATGGCGGTTTGGTTGGCGCGGGTCTTCAGATGACGATCGATGCAATTGGCCGACACGTTAAGCGTGCCGTCCTCGTACCATTTGATCGAGACATTGGAAGGATCGAAGGACGTGTTCTTGACCTTGGTGAAGGGCTTGATCCAGTCGATGCGGCGGCCCATCTCGCCCCAGAAGCCGTTCGGGTCCTGCACCGAACGCTTGTACATGGCCTGGTATTTCTGGTCGTCGATCCACGCCCTGGTCGCCCACTCGGCGGGGACATTGTAGATTTTGTCGGACATGGCGTGGCCTCCTGCGTTTCTGACTGCTTTGGCGGCAATCTATCGACTGAAGACCACGGCGGGCAACCACGTCATTCGTCGGACTGACATGCTGGAGCGGCCGTTTGCGCGCCGGTGTGCAGGTGGTGCCACGATGGCGCGGCAATCGTGAGCCACTGCTACCCATGGCGACTTGCGCGGGGCACAACCTCGCGCTACCAGCACGCGACGCCAGCTTGAAGGGGATGCCGAGCGGCATGGTTCAAAAGATCATCGAGTTCCTGCTCGTCAATGCACCTTACATCGTACCAGGGCTTGTCGTGGCCGCGCTGTTCATGTCGGAATACGCGCGCGTCGTCGCCTGTTTCCTGCTGCGCATGGTCGCCCGCCCGCTGCTGCTGATCGCAGTGGTGGCGCTGGTCTATGACGGCACGCGCACCCTCGCCGGCGGCTCAGGCATCGTCATTACGTCCCTGATGGAGCATTGGCAGGGGCTATTCCCGGCGAGCCTGGATGGACTGAAGCAGTTCGTCGTGCGGCGGATGAGCCAGGCCGCATGGGACGGTGGCCTGCTCAAGATGCTGCGGCTGCCGGCCTGGCTGGTGCTTGGCGTGCTGGGGCTCGTGCTGGCCTGGATCGGCCGCAAGCGGCACAAGGTCAACGTCTACATGAACTGAGGCGACGCTCAGCCTTTCAGGCGCCTTCCGGTGACGCCAGCACTCGGCCCTGTGCACCACATCGAGAAATCGTGACGTGGCAAGTGGGCCGCCGGCGCGTATCTTGTTGTCATGAGCGACCCCTTTTTCATGCCCATGCCAGAGGATGCCGATCCCATGCTGTTCCGCAAGAAGCCCGAGATGCCCACCGCCGACACCGCCCTCAAGGGTCGCGACAAGGCCATTCCCACTGCCGAAACCCACTTTGTGAATGGGCGCAAGCTGAAAGGCCCCTATCCGGACGGCCTTGAGATGGTGCAGTTCGGGCTCGGCTGCTTCTGGGGCGCGGAGCGCAAATTCTGGGAGATCGAGGCCGGGATCCACGTGACGGCCGTGGGTTATTCCGCCGGTTTCACGCCGAACGCCACCTACGAGGAGGTGTGCTCGGGCCTCACCGGCCATAACGAGACGGTACTGGTGGTCTATGATCCGAAGGTGATCAGCTTCGAGATGCTGCTCAAGACGTTCTGGGAGTCGCATGATCCGACGCAGGGCATGCGCCAGGGCAACGACATCGGTTCGCAGTATCGCTCAGGCATCTACGTCTATACCGAGGCGCAGCGGGAAGCGGCGAAAGCCAGCCGCGTGAGCTACAACGCCGCCCTGCAAGCGAAAGGGTTCGGCAAGATCACGACCGAGATCCTGTCGGCGCCGACCTTCTACTTCGCCGAGGACTATCACCAGCAATACTTGGCCAAGGTTCCGCATGGTTACTGCGGCCTCGGCGGTACAGGCGTCGCCTGCCAGATCGGAACCGGTGTCAAGCAGAGCGCTTGAGCCGGTTGGTGGCTCATCCGAGCGTGCCTGAGTAGCGCACGGCCTCGGCCTCGCCCTTGCCTTTGGCCGCGGACTTGACGCCGCGGCCGGGCTCAACTTCGCCGAGCAAGACGGCCGTTTCGCCCGTGGCCTTGAGGGCGGCCATAACGGCGTCCGCCTTCGTCCTGTTGGCAATCACAATCATGCCGATGCCGCAGTTGAAGGTGCGCAGCATCTCGGCATCGTCGAGGTTGCCGGCGCGGGCAAGCCAGCCGAACACGGGCGGCGCGCGGAAACGACTGAGGTCGATATGGGCGGCAAGTCCGGCTGGCATGACGCGGGGAATGTTCTCCGTGAGGCCGCCGCCGGTAATGTGCGAGAGGCCTTTCACCGCGCCCGATGTCCCGCTGCCGCCCGTGCTCCGGATGGCGGCCAGCACCTGCTTCACGTAGATGCGGGTCGGAATCAGCATGGCTTCCGCCATCGTGCACCCCGAGGCGAACGGGCAGGCCGCATCCCAGGCGATCCCCTCGCGCTCAACCAGCTTGCGCACCAGCGAATAGCCGTTCGAATGCACGCCCGATGAAGTGAGCCCGATCAGGACGTCACCAACCGCGATATCCGGCCGCGGCAGGATCTCCCCGCGCTCCACGGCGCCGACGGAGAACCCCGCCAGATCATAGTCCTTGGCCTGGTACATGCCGGGCATTTCCGCGGTCTCGCCGCCGATGAGCGCGCAGCCCGCCTGCTTGCAACCCTCGGCAATGCCGCCGACGACGCGCCGGGCGGTATCCACGTCGAGTTTGCCGGTCGCGAAATAATCCAGGAAAAACAAAGGTTCTGCGCCCTGCACGACGAGATCGTTGACGCACATGGCGACGAGATCGATGCCGATGGTGTCATGCAGGCCGGTGTCGATGGCGATTTTCAGCTTGGTGCCGACGCCGTCGTTGGTGGCAACCAGGACCGGGTCTTTGAAGCCGGCCGCCTTCAAGTCGAACAGGCCGCCAAAACCTCCCAAATCGGCATCTGCCCCGGGCCGGCGCGTGGCCTTGACCAGCGGCTTGATGGCTTGCACCAGGGCATTTCCGGCATCGATATCCACACCGGCGTCACGGTAGGACACGGTTTGATTGCGCTTCGGGCCTGGATCGGGCATCGGAGGGGTGGCTCTCGTTGGTCGGGCACATATCCTCGCCGGCCCGGAGGTGGGCGGATCCCTACTTTCGCCCCATTGGTCGAGGGATATGCCGGGCATAGCAAGCGGATGGGGCGATCGGCAACCCGTAGCGCGTGGCCGCATGTGCACGACGGCGTTGATCGAGGGATGGGAATGACGCGAATGATGCGCTGGAAGGGTCTCGGGTGCCATGGCGTCGCGAGCGCGGTCGGCCTCGCCCTCACGCTCGCTGCCGGCGGAGCGGCCCTGGCCGCGGGCAAGGAGGATAAGGTCTTCACGGTCGGCAACTATCCGATCGAGGCGCAGGCTGCCGATGCTGTCGCCGCCAAGACCAAGGCTTTGGCCGAGGGGCAGCAGGCGGCATTCCGATCCCTGCTGCGGCGCATCGTGCCGGTGACGGCCTACAACCGCCTACCGCAACTGCGCGAGACCAAGGCAGCCAATCTCATCGACGGCTTCTCGGTTCGCTCGGAGCGCAATTCGGCCACCGAGTATATCGCCAGCTATGATTTCGCCTTCCAGGCCGAAGCTGTGCGTCAGTTACTGGACCAGCAGGGCATCCCGTTCCTCGACCGGCAGGCGCCGCAGATCACGCTGGTGCCCTACTACAAGGTGCCGACCGACGGTGAGGTCTCTGAGCCGTTTACCGATTCGCGTGGCTCGGATGCCTGGCTCTACGCCTGGAAGGGACTGGATCTCGCCAACACGCTGACGCCGCTCGACCTGAAGCCGATGAAGCGCGAGGTGCATGCCGACACCATCAAGGCGCTGGCGGCCGGGGACCTCGGCGTGCTGCGGGTGCTGACCTCCGAGTTCGGCTCGGAGACCGTTGTGGTAGCGATGCTGGAGCCCGATATCGGCCAGAAGCGACTGAAAGTGACGTTTGTGGGACGTGATGCGGTGGCGCCCTTCGTGCTGCGCCGCGTCTATCGTCTTGAAGGCGGCGATCTCACCTACACGGCGGAATTGGCGGCGGTCATCGGCCTCGGCGTGCTGGAAGGGCGTTGGAAGGCCATCAACGTGCGCGGCGGCACCACCATGGCAGCGGCTGGACCTGGAGTCCGGGGACCACGCGCGTCAGCGGCCGAGCCACAACAGGGCGGCGATGGGCCGATGCGCATCGCGGTCGAGTTCAAGAGCATGGCCGAATGGCAGCAGATCAGCCGAGCGTTGTCGCAAACCCCTGAGATTACGGACCTTGACGTCGAAGGACTGTCGGCGCGCGGCGCGCGGATTCTGCTCACCTACCCGGGTGGCGCCTCGGCGCTGGCACTGACGCTCGCGCAGCAGGGGCTGATTCTGCGACAGGCTGGCGGCGGGTGGGTGTTGACGCAGCGATAGAGAGGTAGACTGCCTGCGGATCTATTTCTTCTTTTTTCCGCTCTCGGCCAGAAACGTGCTGAACTCATCGACACTGAGCATGAACACCTTCACGAAGTTGACGATCTGCTCCCGCGTCAAGCCGGCATCGCCGAGCATGTCGGATTCGATAACGGCCTCGCTGTCTGCATCGAGATAAGCGCGGGAATGCCGCTTCTCGCGGTTCCAAGTCCCAATGCGCGCCGCTGGCGGCTTGATCCTGAAGAGGCAATAGAGCTGCAAGTCACCATCGTCAAAGAAGTACATGTTGTAGGTCCGGCCGCCCTTCTGGAACTGGACATAGTTAAGATCGGCATGCCGTGCCAGCTTGACATTGTCATAGCCTTCGGAGGACAGGATCTCCACGGTTTGCTCGCGCGTGAACTTCTGTAACGTGGCCTGTTGCGCCGTCGCAGTTCCGACGGAAAGGAGGGCGATCAGGCCGAGACCGGCAACGACAGCGCGCAAGCGCCATTGATGAAATTGCATATAAGTCTCCGCATCAATATCCATCGTGGAGCGCTCGAAGTCCCTGCCCGAGCCGCCCGATTGAACTCTCCAGCAAGATCTCAAGATCTAAAGTGCCGCTCCGACAGGGATGCCATGGCAGCTTCTGTTGCTCAAGACCCAACGCCGGGTGGACACCCCTGCGGAGCCCATCGACCGTAACCATACTTGCGTATCGGAACCCAAGTTCATCGAATTGCCATCGAGTTGGTGGAATCATTTGGCAGTGAGATTTCCTGTCGGAGCAAACCGATGTCACGTTTTCTGACCGTAACTTTGTTTTCCATCATTGTGCTGGCGAGCGGCGTTGGCTCGGACACGCAGGGCCAAACGCTCCGTTTGGACAATCCCGCCATCAATATGGACGGCTATCTGCAGACCTCGATCGAGGCAGCCCAGCATCGCGCCACGCGGCGTTTGACGGAGGAGGAATTCCTCAAGATGGCCGCTGAGCCGGGCACCATCGTGCTCGATGCGCGCAGCCGGGACATGTACGACCTGCTGCACGTCCAGGGCGCCATCAACCTGAGCTTTCCCGACATCACCATCGACAGCCTGAAACGAACGATCCCCGACACGCAGACGCGCGTGCTGATCTACTGCAACAACAACTTCCGCGGCGAGGAGCGGGCATTCCCCTCGAAGCTGCCGACGGCTTCGCTGAACCTGTCGACCTACATCGCGCTCTACACCTACGGCTATCGCAACGTCTACGAACTCGGCCCCCTTGTAGAGGCAAGCGCATCGAAGCTGCCGTTGGTGTCGAACCGGGCGGTGAAGTAGGCGGAAATTGGCGCCGCCCGCGCGCGATGCGCCAGTTCCGCCTTGTCAGCACCGGCGAGTGTCGCATATAAGCACTCCCGTCGAGCCGCCCGGCAGGGCATGCCGTGGCGGCTCCTGATGCTCAATAACCCATCTCCGGGTGGACGCTGCATCGGCTCTGCGGCCTGCAAAGGCCGGGGAGCACGACGTGGCGGCCGTGTTTGTTTGGTCCAGGCGTGGCGGCTGCAAGGCTGGCGCGGCACCTGAACCGGATGGCCCGAGAGACAACCAAGGAAGTAGCGAAATGCCCAAGTTGAAGACCAAGAGTGGCGCCAAAAAGCGCTTCAAGATGACCGGTACCGGCAAGGTTAAGGCGGCGGCACAGGGCAAGCGGCACGGGATGATCAAGCGTACGGCGAAGTTCATCCAGACGGCGCGCGGCACCATGGTGTTGAACGATTCCGACGCCAAGATCGTCAAGAAGTACATGCCGTACGCGCGCTGAAGCGCGTTCAGGAAGCGAGTAGGGTCCAGGCAGTCGGGAGTTGGGCAAGATCCCACTTCCAACCTTCCAACACCCTATTCCCAACTCCCTAAACCCTCATCTTGAAGTGACGGAGCTTTTCCATGGCACGCGTCAAACGCGGCGTTACCGCCCACGCGAAGCATAAGAAGACACTGAAAGCCGCCAAGGGCTACTACGGCCGGCGCAAGAATACGATCCGGATCGCCAAGCAGGCGGTCGAGAAGGCGATGCAATACAACTACCGGGATCGCAAGCGCCGCAAGCGCACGTTCCGGGCGTTGTGGATCCAGCGCATCAACGCCGCGACGCGCGAGCACGGCCTCACCTACGGCCGATTTATCCACGGTCTCTCGGTCGCCGGGATCGAGATCGACCGCAAGGTGCTCGCCGACCTCGCCGTGAAGGATGCGGCTGGGTTCAAGGCCCTCGTCGATCAGGCCCAGGCTGCCGTCAAGGCCGCCTGAGCTCACGCCATCGATAACGGTTGGCCGAGCCGGAAGGAGTCAGTCTCCTTTCGGCTGTCGGCGTTTGGGCAAGGTGATCCTCATGTCCAGTCAAGATCTCACGACAATGGAATCGGCACTGCTCGGCGACATCGCCACCGCAGCCGATCTGGCAGCGATCGAGCAGGTGCGCGTGGCCGCCCTCGGCAAGAAGGGCAAGGTGTCCGAGCTGATGGCGACGCTCGGCAAGATGGCGCCAGACGAGCGCAAGACCTTCGGTGCCGCGGTCAATGCGCTCAAAACCAGGGTGTCCGACGCGCTCGATGCTCGTCGCGGCGTCCTGGAAGCGGCGGCCCTGACAGCCAAGCTCGCCAGCGAGCGCGCCGACGTGACTCTGCCGGTGCGTCCCGGCCCCATGGCGGAGGGCCGCATTCATCCCGTGAGCCAGGTATTCGACGAGATCGCCGAGATCTTTGCCGACATGGGCTTCTCGATTGCCGAGGGGCCGGATATCGAGAGCGACGACTTGAACTTCACCAAGCTCAATATCCCGCCCGAGCATCCGGCGCGGCAGATGCACGACACGTTCTACCTGAAGACCCCAAACACCGCGCACGGCACTTCCGCCGCGCCGAAGCTGCTGCGCACGCACACGAGCCCCGTGCAGGTGCGCACCATGATGAGCCAGAAGCCGCCCATCAGGATCATCGTGCCGGGCCGTGTCTACCGCATGGACAGCGACGCCACGCACACGCCCATGTTCCACCAGATCGAAGGCCTCGTCATCGACGAGACGACGCACTTCGGGCACATGAAGTGGTGCCTGGAGGAATTCTGCAAGGCCTTCTTCGAGGTCGATCAGGTCAAGATGCGGTTCCGCGCCTCACACTTCCCGTTCACGGAACCCTCGGCCGAAGTCGACGTCGGCGCCGAGGCCATCGGCAAGCCCGGCCAGTGGCTGGAAATTCTCGGCTGCGGCATGGTGCATCCCAAGGTCATCGCCAACTGCGGCCTCGACCCCGAGAAGTACCAGGGCTGGGCCTTCGGCATGGGCCTCGACCGCATCACCATGCTGAAATACGGCATTCCGGATCTGCGCGACATGTTCAACGCCGATCTGCGTTGGCTCAAGCACTACGGCTTCTCGGCTTTCGACGTGCCGACGCTGGCAGGGGGCATGAGCAGTTGAAGGTGTGTCGCTGAATGGAACTGCTGGCGGTGATTTTCTCGGGTACCATTTAGGATCGTAACGGCGAAAGACCGAATGACCGGGAAGACATGAGATGGACAACGCAGACAACGCATCACTCGACAAGCGGCTGGCCGATCTCGAGCAATTGGATCACGCGACGCGCCACAGCTCCCAGAAGAAGCAGACGCTGGAGTAGCAGACCGATGCCCATAACAACGACCAAGAGACAGACCGCCAAGTCTGACGCCACCGATGGTCCACGAGCCGAACTGCGTCCGTTGATCGATCGGATAACTGCTTTAGAACGCGAAGTTGCCGAGCTGAAAGCGTCCAAGTACGCGACTGAGAAACCGTACATGCGATCATTTGGAAATGTCCCTGATGATGAGATCACGCGCGACGCCGAACGTCTCGGTCGAGCCTGGCGCACACGCCAGAAATAGATGCTGCTGCTCGATACCGACCACTTGAGCGAGTTCATTCGCGGCGCAGCAACAGGAGCAGCCTTGCGCCGGCGTCTCGATGCTTCACGTGAGCCGGCTTTCGTATCGATCATCACGTTGGAAGAGTTGAACCGTGGATGGCTTGCGAGGATCAGCAAGGCCCGCACGGCCCCTGCAAGAGTCGCTGCCTATCAGCGATATGCCGCAACTTGGGAGGCACTCAAGAATTGGGAGATCTTGCCATGGTCGGAGAACGTCGACGAAACGTTTGTTCGACTGGTATCCGAGAAAATCCGCATTGGCACCATGGACTTGCGCTTCGCTAGTGTTGCGCTCGCGCACAATGCGACGCTACTCACGCGCAATCTCCGCGATTTCGAAAAAGTCCCGAACCTTCGCGTCGAGAACTGGCTCGACTGATCCGAAACAAAGAGACGACATCCGTCATACGAGAACACCCCATGAAATTCACGCTCTCCTGGTTGAAAGATCATCTCGAGACCTCGGCGACGGTAGCCGAGATCAAGGCTAAGCTCGACCAGATCGGGCTCGAGGTGGAAGGCATCGATGATCCCGCAGCGAAGCTTGCGGCCTTCACCATTGCGCACGTGCTGGATGCCAAGCGCCATCCGCAGGCGGACCGGCTGCAAGTGCTGCAAGTCGAGATCGAGAAGGGCAAGCCCACGGTCGAGGTGGTGTGCGGCGCACCAAACGCCAAGACCGGTCTGGTCGGCGTCTTCGCACCGCTCGGCGCCTACATCCCCGGCACCGGCATAACGCTGGAAAAGAAACCCGTGCGCGGCGTCGTCTCCAACGGTATGATGCTGTCCGAACGCGAGATGGAGCTGTCCGAGGACCACGCCGGCATCGTGGAATTGGATGCCAAATTCGCGGACAACGTCGGCCGCCGCTACGTCGATGTCATGGGCCTCGGCGACGCCGTGATCGAGATCAAGCTCACACCCAACCGTCCCGATTGCACGGGCGTCCGCGGCGTTGCGCGCGATCTCGCAGCGGCCGGTATCGGCACGCTCAAGCCACAACGCAAGCTCGAAGGCGTCGAAGGCACCTTCGATTGCCCTGTGGAGATCAAAATCGAATTCCCCGGCAGCGATGACAGCGCCTGTCCGTGCTTCGCCGGGCGTTACATCAAGGGCATCAAGAATGGCCCGGCCCCGGCCTGGTTGCAGCAGCGGCTCAAGGCTGTCGGCCAGAAGCCGATCAACGCCGTCGTCGATGTCACCAACTACATCTCCATCGATCAGGGCCGCCCGCTGCACGTCTATGACGCCGACAAGCTGAAGGGCGCCATTCGCGCACGACTGTCAAAGTCGGGCGAGAAATTCCTCGGCCTCAATGGCAAGGAGTACGTCACCGACGACACCATGTGCGTCATCGCCGACGACCGCGCGGTGCTGGGCTTCGGCGGCATTCTCGGCGGCGAGGATACCGGTTCCACCGAGACGACGACCAACATCCTGATCGAATGCGCCTACTTCGATCCCGTGCGCACGGCCGCGACCGGCCGAAAAGCCGGTGTGCAAACCGATGCCCGCTATCGCTTCGAGCGTGGTGTCGATCCCGCTTACATCGAGCCGGGCCTCGATCTGGCGACGCGCATGATGTTGGATGTGGCCGGTGGCCAGCCGTCGAAAAAGCGCATCGCCGGCAAGCCGCCCGTGAAGCCGTTCGTGGTCGATTTCGCCTTCGCGCGCGTCGAGAAGCTGATGGGTCTGAAGCTTCCCGATGCGGAGATCAAGCGCACGCTGGAGGCGCTGGGCTTCAAGCTAGAGGGCCAAGGGCCCACATACAAGGTGACCGCGCCGAGCTGGCGGCCGGACGTGCATGGAGCAGCCGACCTGATCGAGGAGGTGGCCCGCATTGCCGGACTCGAATCGGTGCAATCCGTGCCACTGCCGCGCCTGACCGGCGGTGTCACACGTGCAACACTGACCGACCTGCAGCGTCGCGTTCGGCGCGCCCGGCGCACGCTGGCCGCGCGTGGCATGGTTGAGGCGATCACCTGGTCCTTCATCAAGCAGGGCGAGGCTGAGCACTTCGGCGGCGGCGACGAGGCGCTGCAACTCGCCAATCCGATTTCGTCCGAGATGACGACGATGCGGCCAAGCCTGCTGCCGGGTCTGCTGGCGGCTGCCGCGCGCAATCGCAATCGTGGCTTCGACGACATCGCCCTGTTCGAGGTCGGCCAGGCCTATCGCTCCGACGAAGCCACCGGCCAACTCATGGTCGCAGCCGGCATCCGGGCTGGCGCCGCGCGCCTCTCTGGCACGGGCCGCCACTGGGACGGCAAGGCCGCTGCGGCCGACAGCTTCGATGGCAAGGCCGATGCCGTGGCGCTACTGTTGAGCCTGGGCATCGACGCGTCGAAGGCGCAGATCACGCGCGATGCCCCGGCCTGGTTCCACCCCGGACGCTCGGCAACGTTGCGCCTCGGTCCCAAGGTGGTGCTGGCGCACTTCGGTGAGCTGCATCCGGAGACGTTGAGGCTGCTGGATCTCGCCGGGAGTGCGGCCGCGTTCGAAGTGTTCCTCGGTGCGTTGCCCGCTGAGAAGCGCAAGAGCCGCGCCAAGCCGCCGCTGGAGGCGGGTGACCTGCTGCCGGTGCGGCGCGACTTCGCGTTCGTGCTCGACAAGGGTGTGGCGGCGGCCGACGTCATCAAGGCCGCCAGAAATGCCGACAAAGCTTTGATTTCGGGCGTCGACGTGTTCGATGTCTTCGAGGGCGGCAGTCTCGGTGCCGACAAGAAGTCGCTCGCCATCGAAGTGACGCTGGCCCCCAAGGACAAGACGCTGACCGACGCCGAAATCGAGGCCATCGCCGGCAAGGTGGTGGCCGAGGTGAAGCGCGCCACGGGCGGCGTTATTCGCGGCTGAGGCCACGTTGGTGTGAGCCAGTCAGTCCGCGACGATCAGCTGATCGACCGCGCCTTGGCCTGCGATGGCCGGAGGACGCGGCTACTTCTGCAGAACGCCGCTGATGCAGCACTCGCTTGAATAGCCAACGGGAACCGTCGCCTTCAGCCAGCAGATGGGTTGAGGCACCGTGGTGCTGCGCTTGACGTAGGTGAAGGCCACGCACCCCGTCGCTTCCAGGCAGCGCTGCTCGCAAACCTCGATGCCGGCGTCGGGAGGGAGGATATCCTTGCGCAGATCGTTGCCGGAGCGGTCGAGGTTGGGTTCGCGCGTGAAGCGGGAGGCCGCGGTTGCAGCGGGCGGCGGTGCAGCGGCGGGTGCTTGCGGCGGCTGCGCCACACTGGTTTCGGGCAGGACCGAAAGCAGCAGCAGGCAGGCGGCCAAGATGACAGTGCGCATCGTTGCTTGATCTCCGGTTCAGGGTATCACATTGACCTGCTGCGGACTGGTGCGGTCAAGCGCGATGCGTCCACATCCCCTATGACGCCCGGCGTCGATCTGCTACGGGAGGCGGGCAAAAGGACCATTCCGAGGACCGAACGCCATGGTTTATGTGATCGACCCGCCGCGGCAGGCGGCATTGCCTATCAAGGGCTCCGACAAGCTGTTTCCCGTGCACCGGATTTACTGCATCGGCCGCAACTATGCCGAGCATGCGCGCGAGATGGGTCACGATCCCAACAAGGAGCCGCCGTTCTTCTTCCAGAAGAACCCGAGCAACCTGCGCACCGACGGCAAGTTCCCCTATCCGGCCGGCACCAAGGATGTGCATTTTGAGATCGAGATGATCGTCGCACTGAAGTCTGGCGGCGTGAACATCAAGACGGAAGATGCGCTCAAGTGCGTGTGGGGCTATGGCATCGGCCTCGACATGACGCGCCGCGACCTGCAGGGCAAAGCCAAGGACATGGGTCGGCCGTGGGAAGTGGGCAAAGCCTTCGAGCATTCAGCCCCCGCCACGGCGCTGATCCCGGCCGAGCAGACCGGCCACCTGGAGAAGGGCGCCATCTGGCTGGATGTCAACGGCAAGCGCCGCCAGACCGGTGACCTCAATCAGATGATCTGGGATGTGCCGGGCCAGATCGCCTACATCTCGACGCTGTTCGAGCTCAAGGCCGGTGACATCATCATGACCGGCACGCCGTCCGGCGTCGGCGCCATCGTCAAGGGTGACAAGCTGCACGGCCACGTCGACGGCCTCGACGACCTCCTGGTCGAGGTGGTGTGACAGTTACGTGGCAATGTTAACCGATAAGTCTATGATTTGACGCTTGAAACTGCGGCCGGGCCCGAGCACTGTCTCGCCCGGCCGCAGGCCTGTTCAGGGACTGCCATCCGAACCACGCAAAGAGGAACTCGACATGTCGCACGCACACGGGGCTGGGCACGGACACGACGCGCCAACCGAAGGGCTGGGCAAGTACATCGCCATCTTCATTTCCGTGCTGGCCCTGTTTCTGGCCATCGCCGAAACGTTCGGCAAGAGCGCGCAGACCACCTACATCGCCAAGAATGTCGAGGCCTCCAATCTGTGGGCCTTCTTTCAGGCGAAGACGATCCGGCGCACGGCCGTGGAAACGGCAGCTGACGCGCTGGCGGTGGATATTCAATTGGCCCGCGATCCGGCCACCAAGCAACTGCTGGAAAAGCGCGTGGCGGATTGGAAGGCGCAGGCGCAGCGCTACCGGACCGAGCCCGAGACGGGTGAGGGAAGCCAGGAGCTGGCGCAGAAGGCCAAGGCGGCGGAGAAGTTGCGTGATCTCTCGCTCGAGAAGTACCATCACTTCGAAGTGGCCTCGGCCGCGTTCCAGATCGCCATCGTGCTGGCAGGTGCCTATCTGCTCGTGAAAAGTGGCTTGCTGCTCTGGCTGTCAGGTCTGTTGGCGTGCAGCGGCATCTTTTTCACCATCGTCGGGTTCTTCTTCCCAAGTGCAATCCACTTGTTTTGAGGATCGAGGGGGCGGTCAGGCGGAATGGCGCGAGGGTCGGTCGTAGGTCGGGTCAAGCCCTGCACTTGGCAGCGACCCGACACTAAGCCCACCAACGTCAATGCGATCAGCGCGACGCTTGCAGTCTTGGCGTCGGGTCGCGTGGGCGCGTGCCGCGCCACTTGACCCGACCTACGGCGGCGAACCGACGGTCGCTTGCGCTTGGACAGGGGTCAGACCCCTGACACGCGACGCTGCAGATGACCTGCTGACGCAATCGTCAGGGGTCTGACCCCGAGCCTGCTGTCATTGTTGGCGATGCTCCGCGGTCTCTGTTGGCGATGCTCCGCGGTCTTT
>JBJXDZ010000167.1:0-4225 GCA_046154645.1 Hyphomicrobiaceae bacterium | reverse complement strand
GCCCATCCGATCAATCGGCTGTCCCAGTTGCTGCCCTGGAACTGGCAGCCTCCGGCGACGCAAAGCGTCGCCGCCTGAGCCGGGCTCCGTCAAGCGGAAGATGCCGTAGTCCCGGACCCTCGCTTACTGGCGTTTCAGTCTCGCGCAGCCAGCTCCACCCTCGGAAGCGTCCGTCCCGCGCACGGGGGTAGCACTATCACGCGTTGCGGAGAAAGCTGCCGTCGAGGCGAAATCATCATCTGCCCCGTGATGATCGGATCGACGCTGTCGCTCTACCTTCGACAGCGGACACTTGGCGGCGCGCGCGCTGGACAAGGCAAGTCGAGCGTGGTCTTTTCAATCGTCGCGGGGGCCCGAGACCGACCGTTGGCGCTCCGACGTGGAGGGCCACATTCTGCCGAAGGCGGAAGTGCTGGTGACGATTTCTGCAATTTTCAGAAGCGGACCTTCAAGAGCGCAACTCGGCGCGGCCCCTAAGGACCTGTCGTTCACAATGACAGGTCAGACGCACCCGTTCGAAAGTGCGAGCAAAATCCAGTTCCGATACCGAGATATTGAACGGCAGCTTGGGCTGGCTCGTGATACTGAGATCCGAGACATCTTGGGTAGTTGGATCGCGAGGTTGATATGCGTTTGGCGTTGCTCGTCGGCTTACTTGCAGCGACATGGACTGTCGGGACGACCGGTGCTGCGGCGTCAGACCGTCCGGGCGCGTTGAAGGATCTCAGGATAGCCAAGGGGCGCGGTGTTGTCGCCGAGGCTTGGCTTGCCGATCCGACCCGAAGATACCAGCATTTCGTCTTGGGTTCCGACTATGAGGCGGGGAGCCTCGTGGTGAAGCTCACGAATGGCAAGACCTTGAAGCTTGTACTTGGCGAGGACGCCGTGTTCGAGGATCGCCAGCCGAGACTGGCCGATCTCGACGGCGACGGTGTAGACGAGATCGTCCTGGTGAAATCGTATCTGACACGGGGCGCTGCACTAGCGGTGATCAGCGTTCGGGGCGACAAGTTGGTGACGATCGCCGAAACGCCGCCAACGGGTAGGCCGCATACGTGGATCAATCCGGCGGGCATCGCCGACTTCGATGGTGATGGCCGTCTCGACGTCGCGTACGTTCAAATGCCACACATTCTCGGCTTGCTTAGATTTTGGACCCTGCATGACGGCAAGCTCGTGGAAATCGCCCAGATTGCGGGCGTGTCTAATCACGTCGCCGGCTCGCCGCATTTGGGGCTGTCGGCGGTCGCCGATTTCGACGGTGACGGCATTGCCGATCTCGCAATCCCATCGAAGGACCGGCGCACACTGCGAGTCCTGACGATCAAGGGCGGCGCCAGGGAAATCGCCCACCGGCCATTGTCATCTGAAGCAGGCACCGATTTCGTACTGGAAAATGCAGCCGGTCGGCCATCGGTCGTCGTCGGGCTGGCCAATGGCCGATCTAGAAAAATTGATTTTTGACGTGCAGGCCGCCAATGCCGCCAGCCACTATCGCAGCGGGGGCGGCCCGTGATCAGGCGATGCTCCGAAGCAGCGCGGGCGTGGCGCTGGCTTCGGGACGGACGGAGTAGTTGGGATCGGCGTCAGCGCCGCGGACGATGCCGGCCTTGTCGACGACGAACCGTGAAGGCACCGGCAATTCCCAATTCCCATCAATGCCGAAACTTTGGTAGACCGCCGCGTTCACGGGACGAGCTGCACGGGGATCTTGAGATAGTGGATACCGTCGGCATCGGCGGGCGGCAGCTTGCCCGCGCGGATATTGACCTGGATCGAAGGCATTAAAAGCAGCGGCGCCGCGAGTTTGGCATCGCGCGCTTCTCGCATCGCGACGAAGGCGTCCTCGCTGACGCCATCGCGGACGTGCACGTTGTTGGCGCGCTGCTCGGCAACCGTCGTCTCCCAGGCAAAGTGGTCACGCCCCGGCGCCTTGTAGTCGTGACACAGAAACAAGCGTGTTTCCGGAGGCAACGCCAGCAGGCGGCGCATCGACCGGTAAAGATCACGGGCACTGCCACCCGGAAAGTCGGCTCGGGCTGTTCCGTAGTCCGGCATGAACAAGGTGTCGCCAACGAATACGGAATTCTCGATCTTGTACGCGATATCGGCGGGCGTATGCCCGGGCACATGAATGACCTCGACCGTGAGCCCACCTATCTGGAAGCGCTCCCCATCCTTGAATAAGAGATCGAATTCGCTGCCGTCGCCTTTGAGGTCGGTGGCATTGAAAACGGGGCGGAAGATCTTCTGCACATCCCGGATGTGTTCGCCGATGCCGACCTGCGCTCCTGTCTTCAGCTTGATATATGGCGCGCCCGACAGATGATCGGCATGTGCGTGCGTCTCCAGAACCCAATCAATCGTCGCGCCGCCAGCACTCGCTGCAACCAGAATGGCGTCGGCCGACTTGGTCGAGGCCTTGCCCGTCCGGTGATCGTAATCGAGCACGGGGTCGATCACGGCTGCCCGCCGTGTTGCCGGATCGACGATGAGATAACTGACGGTATTCGTGGGTTCATCGAAGAAGGCGCGAATGCTGGCCTGGATGGCGGGCGATACGGACATGGCGGCAGCTCCTCATCGGATCAGGCTAAGGTTGATGCTTGACATATACATTAGAAGTGCCTACGTTAGCAATATCTAATTTAGAGAAACCAGAAATGCCCAAAACACCTTCCGACTTCGCGACCTTCGAGGCCAACGCCACTGAGGTAGCCAGTATTCTGCGCGCCCTAGCCAACGAGCGGCGCCTGATGATCTTGTGCAAGCTGGTCGAATGGGGCGAAGCCAACGTCGGCACACTTGCCGAGACCGTCGGTCTGTCCCCTTCGGCTTTGTCTCAGCATCTCGCAAAGATGCGCGAGGAAGGCATTGTCGCGACGCGACGTGAGAGCCAGACCATCTGGTATCGGATTGCCGATCCGAGGACCGAGACACTGCTCGGGCATCTCCAGCATCTCTTCTGCCCGCCCGAGCCGCCGGCACACGAGCCGGCCGCAATATCCAGAAGTCGCAATTCAACCCAGAAATGAGCAATCGATGAGCCTGCAAACCATTTCTCCGAAAGACGCCAAGCGCTTGATGGACACCGGCGCCGTGCTGATCGACATTCGCGGTCCCGACGAATTTGCGCGCGAGCGGATCGCCGGTGCGCGCAATCTGCCGGTCGAGGGGCTGGGTGCGATCGAGAGCGCAGCAAGCCCCGTCGTCTTCCATTGCAAGTCCGGCAATCGCACGGCGGTGAATGCGGCCAAGCTCGCTGCGGCCACGCCATGCGAGGCCTATATCGTCGAGGGCGGCATCGAAGCCTGGAAGGGCGCCGGATTGCCTGTGGTGGTCGACAGGAAGCAACCCATCGAGATCCAGCGTCAGATGCAGATGACGGCCGGCGCACTTGTTCTGATCGGGGTCGTCCTGAGCCGGCTCGTTGACCCCGCGTTCATCGGCCTGTCGGCGTTTGTTGGTGCCGGATTGATGTTTGCGGGCATCACAGGCTGGTGTGGCATGGGCAAGCGCCTGACCGTGATGCCCTGGAACCGCCGCGCGGGGATTGCTGCTTGAGCGGTCACGCAACTTCACGAGGTTCATCATGGCGCTCACCGCGGTTGATTCTGTCTTAGCGATCGGATCGGGAGGGCTTGTTGGTCTCGTTCTCGGGCTGATCGGTGGAGGCGGGTCCATTCTGGCCGTCCCCTTGCTCGTCTACGTCGTCGGCGTTTCGTCTCCTCATGTCGCCATCGGCACGGCCGCGATTGCTGTCGGGCTGAACGCGGCCTTCGGTCTTGCGGCACACGCCTGGCGTGGCAACGTCAAATGGCCGTGCGCTCTGGTGTTCGCCGCTGCCGGCATTGCTGGATCGGCGCTCGGCGCTCACGTCGGCAAGGCGATCGACGGGCTACGGCTGCTCGCCCTGTTCGGACTACTCATGATGGGCGTCGGTCTCGCGATGTTGCGCGCTCCGGACACGGCCGGTGACAGCAGCGTTCGTCTGAACTGGAACTCGGCGGCAGGCCTGTTGCCGCGTTTGCTTGGCATTGGTTTCGCGGTGGGTTTGCTTGCCGGATTCTTCGGGATCGGGGGCGGCTTCCTGATCGTTGCGCGCGCCGGAGCATGGCGACCGGTGAATCCGGTTGATGGCGACCGCCGTTTCCAGTCGATGACGACCACCCGTTCCGGTCCATGGCGACCAGGGCATCAGGGCTGTGCACGGGCGTGATGAACG
>JBJXDZ010000166.1:0-61026 GCA_046154645.1 Hyphomicrobiaceae bacterium | reverse complement strand
GTGGCCGCGCTAACCCAACCTACGTTTGGTCATATTGAGAATTGCTGCAGGCCGCCATGGCCGCTTGCGGGAGCGCTGGCAGCCAACTACCCTCCCCGGCCAATCGACGTTTCCACGCAAACACGCACATGGAGCCAAGGATGGCCGAGCTGAAGACCGAGGACGAGCATGCCCGGGAGATCTCCACCGGCTGGCAGAACCAGCTCTACGAGACGCTGCGCCGCCACGAGGTGACCCAGTTCTCCTATGTGCCCGACGCCGGCCACCGCATCTGCATCGACCGCTCGATCGCCGACAAGGACGTGCACTCGGTGGCCCTCACCACCGAGGAAGAAGGCGTGGCGCTCGCCTGTGGCGCCCACCTCGGCGGCGCCCGCTCGGTGTTGCTCATGCAGTCGTCGGGTCTCGGCAATTGCCTCAACTTCATGTCGATGGTGAAGGGCGGACGCTTCCCGTTCCTGACCGTGCTGTCGATGCGCGGCGAATTCGGCGAGGGCAATCCCTGGCAGATGGGCATGGGGCAGGCGACCAAACCGCTGCTGGCCGCCATGGATTTCATCGCGCTCGATATCACCAAGCCGGACGAGGTCACCCCGACCGTCGATGCCGCCGCCAACATGGTTTGGAAGTCGGGCCAGGCGGTGGCCATCCTGCTGACCCAGAAACTGATTGGCGCCAAGGCATTCTGAGGGAGTTGTGGACACTATGACGAAAGCACCAGAGAGAACCGCCGGCCCGCGCTACACGCTCGACCGCATCACCGCCGTCCCGGCCGTCGTCGGCGACGCCAAAGACTTCCTGATCGTCTCGGGTCTTGCGGGAACGGCCAAGGACATGGCTGCCATGACCAACGACGGCGCCAACTACTTCGGCATGGCCGGGGCCATGGGAGCCGCCGTCTCGATGGGGTTAGGGCTGGCTCTCGCCCGCCCGGACAAGAAGGTGCTGGTGGCCTGCGGCGACGGCGAGCTGCTCATGAACATCGGCGCGCTCGCGACCGTGTCCGTGCTCAATCCGCCGAACCTGCGCATCCTTTGCGTCGACAACGGCCACTACGGCGAGACCGGCTACCAGAAGAGCCACACCTGCCTCGGCGTCGACCTCGAGCAGATGGCCATTGGCGCCGGCATCAAGGCGACGTGCTCGATCGAAAACGAGGCCGATCTCGCCAAGGGCGCCAAGATGCTGCGCGAGGCGAACGGCGCGTGCTTCGTGCTCCTCCGCGTCAAGCCGACCGACGGCCCGAAAGTGAAGCGGCTGATGGATCCGGCCTCGAGCCGCGTGCGCTTCCGTCTCGGCACCCTCGGCGAGGCCTGAGCCACGGCGGACGCACGGCAGGACTTGCAGCGGGCGGCTCAACGGGCCGCCCGATTGCGTTTGGGCGCGTCCCGGCGCGGCGACATGCGGCGCATCAGCTTGGCGACGCGGGGACGCCGGCGGGGCTGCTGGCCTTGCTGGGGCTCAGGCCAGATGTGGCCGGCGATCTCGGCACGGGAGGCAAACTCGGCGCGGATATGGCGGGCAAGCTCAAGCGCGATATCGCTGCCGCCTGTGCGCGGCAGATGCAGGTTGATCTTGAAGGCCGGCAGGTCCGGCAGGCCCGCATCCGGCCCCAGAACCTCCAGCGCCTCGGGCACCGTCTCGCGCAGCAGCGCGCCGACACACAGGCCCGCCGCGACTGTGGCATTGACCGCATCCTGATTGGCGACTTCGAGCACGATGCGCCAATCCCGGCCGAGGGTTCGTACAGCCTCGATGATCACCGGCCGGAAGCGACACGTCTTGCCGCCGATGGCGATGGGCAGCGGCGTGCGCCGATGAGCCGAGCCACCCGGGGCGCTCACCCAGACCAGGTCGTCGGTCTTCAGGACTTCACAATGCCCCTGCGCCTCGAGATCCGTCGTGATCGACAGATCCAGCTCGCCATTGGCCAGGTCCTCCAGCAAGTCGTGCGAATTCTTGGCGACGAGACTCACCCGCACGCCCGGCCAGGTGGCGGCGAAGCGACGAAGAATCGGCGGCACATAGGTGACGATGATGTCGACAGGCACGCCCAACCGCACTTCGCCCTCGAAGCTCGGCGTCGTCATGCGGCTCCACATGTCATCATTCATGGCGATGAGGCGTTGCGCGTGACCGAGCAGGCGCTCCCCCGAGGCGGCCAAGGTCAGGCGCTTGTGCTCGCGCTCGAACAGCGGCTGTTCGAGGCTTTCCTCCAGCCGCTTCAACTGCAGGCTGACGGCCGATTGCGTGCGGTTGAGGAGGCGGGCGGCGGCCGTCACGCTGCCGGTCTCGACGACGGCGAGAAAGGCGCGCAGCAGGGTCAGATCAAGGTCGCGGTGCATGGGAAGGGCTCGTCCGGATGGCAGTCGATGCATTTCAAAGCATCATCATTGTTATTAATAACATTCGATTTCGTCATGCAAGGCAATCCGGCATGCTGCAGGCCTGTCACGCTGCCCATGAAGAGCGGCGGGCAACCAAAAAACGAGCGATGATTCGGAGCCCACCATGTTTTTCACCCCCACAGCCACCTCCTTGCCGAGACCGCAACGGAGCTTCGTCCAGGTGATTGCCGCCACCTTCGGCTGGCTGGATCTGGTCCTGAAGGTCCGCCGCGAACGGCGCGAACTGGCCGCCCTCGACGACCGCATGCTGGCCGATATCGGCCTCAGCCGCAGCCTCGTCCACGCCGAGACGGCGCGCGACCTCCTGGACCTGCCGCGCGATCGGATGCACCGGCACGGGCGGTAGAACGAGGCGTTCCACGGAGAAACAGTCTGTTAAGCAAAACTTCGCACGCACTTGGTAGCCTTGCCGGATTGCGATCGTTTAATCCGTGGGGCGCCAATGCGGCGACGTTTTCAAGCCATTTGTCTCTGGCTAACCATTATGAGCTGCGGCCCAGCCTTGGCTGGCGAAGTGTTCGTTTGCGCCGACGGTCGCATGCTGAAGGTAGACAGTAGCAACCGCGAGCAACTTGCCGCTGATCCGTGTGTGAAAGAGTGGTTTGCGCAAAGCAGCAGATCGCCAGCGCCGGACACCCGCCGACACATGGCCCCCACTGTGGGTCGGCACAACTTCGCCCGCGTCTATACGCCTGTCTTTGCCCGACAACCCGCCAGCGGAAGTGCGCTCCGCACCATCCAAGTCCGCAGCCATACCCGCAGCGACGGCACTGCTGTCCGCAGCCATATGCGTAGTCCGCCCGGAATGTCCGGCCGCCGCCGCTAACGGGACTGAGACGAAGGTTCTACTGTCCACGACTGTAACCGTGGCCTGCCCGAACGCATGGCATTCCTGGCCTTGTACGGGCGCGCTTGGCGCAACTTAACGGTTTGGTGGTGCGCAGATGGTAGCCTTCGCAGCGTTGCGATTTACCTGCCCTGGAGACTGCCATGCGTTCCCGGATGACCGAAGTCTGCGTTGCCCTGCTGGTCGGCGGTGCCCTGGCCGCGTCGTTGTCGGCTCATGCCTCTGCCGCCGAGACCCTTGTGTGTGCAGACGGGCGCACGCTGAGCCTGGACGACAGCAGCCGGGCCAAGCTCGCCAACGATCCCTGCTTCAAGGATTGGGTTGCCAACACCGAGGCTGCCGCCGCAACCAAGGCCGCTGCAGCCCGCCGCTCGGTCCCTGAGACGTCGGAGCGCGGCGAAACGCTGGGGCGCCGTCCCGAGCCGGCCGCAACTGTCGTGGTGCGCAAGTATTCCAAGACCCGGTCTACGGTGCTCGATTCGAGTCAGCGTTGAGCGGGGCCTGAGCTCCCGGCCGCCAAGGGGATCGCCTGCGATCCGTCATAGGCCCACAGCATGCCCAAAAACGCATAATGGGTTGCCCCGGGGCATCGTTCGCCAACCGAAATCAGCAAACAACGCGGTGGTGCAACCCATCGCAGGTGAGGCTAAACGATTGCCGCGCGCCGTCACGCGCGGCTGCCGGCGATGGTAAACACGCGGCGCCGCAATGCTGACCGATTGGCCGGTGAGGCTCCCCTTAACGCGAACCGGGGGATGCGACCATGAGCCAGGCTTGGCTGCAGGTGATCGGACTGATTGTCGAGTTCGTCGGCGTGCTGCTGCTGGCCTGGGAGTGGTTCGCCGCCCAGCGCCAGGAGGCGGCCGAGCGCGCCATCGAAAGCGCCCACGCGCGCCAGGAAGAGAGCATGGCGCGGCTGCAGCAGGTGGGCACGCCCAATCCGTCGATGCAGCGCCACTTCGAGATGTCGCGCGATCTGCAGCGCCGCATGACCGAGAGCCGCGTCAGCGAAACCCGCCGCAGCTATACCGGCATGCGCGGGCGCGCGGTGGCCTTCGCGCTGGTGTTCATTGTTGCCGGATTCGTCGTCCAGCTCATGGGCGCCTGGCCCGGTTGCTGCCGCGTCATCGGCATCGTGCCGGGGGGATGAAGCCCCGCCTGAGCTGGTCCATTGCACCCTTGCGAGAGGCAGCGCTGGCTCAGCTCTCGAGATTGGGCGCCAGCGCGCCGGCCGGCAGCGGGGCCTCGCTTGCGGGCGGCGCAGGCACCACGGCCACTTCGCTGCCGATCAGCACCAGCGCCAGCTCGCCACGCTTCATGCGCAGCGCATCCTCGCCGAAGATGTCGCGGCGCCAGCCCTTCAGCGCCAGAACGTCGGGTTCGATTTCCGACGCGATGCGCTCCAGGTCCTCGGCGTCGGCGATAATGCGGGGGGCAACACCGTGGCGGGCAGCCGCTGCTTTCAGCAGAACGCGCAGCAGATCGACCGTGGCACCCGTGTCCTGCGGCGACGAGCTGCCGTTCTTCAAGGTCGGCAAGGATTTCGGATCCCGCGCCAGCCCGCGCTTGACGGCCTCGATGATGTCGCGCGCCCGCGATGAGCGCGAGAAGCCATCGCTCAAGGTGCGCAATTGGCCGAGCTTCTCGACATCGACCGGCTGCTGGTTGGCGATGTCGTAGAGGGCTTCATCGCGCAGGATGCGGTTGCGGGGCACGTCTTGCGTGATGGCGAGGCGTTCCCGCCAAGCGGCAAGCTCCATGAGGACGCCCAGCGCCTTGCGGTTCTTCACCTTGAGCTTCAGCCGCTTCCACGCCGTCTCCGGATCGACCTCGTAGGTCTTGGGATCGATCAATGGCGCCATCTCATCGTCGAGCCAGGAGGCGCGGCCGGTGCGTTTGAGATCGGCGCTGAGGCGGTGATAGACATCGCGCAAGTGCGTGACGTCGCTCAGGGCATAGGTAAGCTGGCTCGCCGACAGAGGCCGGCGCGACCAGTCGGTGAAACGCGAGGACTTGTCGAGGTCGGCACCGGTGATGCGCTTGACCAGATTCACGTAGCTGATCGAGTCGCCATAATCGCATACGGTGGCCGCCACCTGCGTGTCGAACACCGGCACCGGCACAATACCCGCCTTGTAGTGAACAATCTCGATGTCCTGCCGCGCGGCGTGGAACACCTTGACCACGTTGGTGTCGGCCATCAGCTTGAAAAACGGCGCCAGATCGATGCCCGCGGCCTGCGGATCGATAACGGCCTCATCGGCAGGGCCGGCGACCTGTACCAGGCACAGCTTCGGCCAGAAGGTCTGCTCGCGCATGAACTCGGTGTCCACGGCAACATAGGCGTGGGTGGCGAGGCGGCGGCAGAGGTCGGCGAGGGCGTCGGTTGTGGTGATCACGTGCATGGGCGCGATATAGCGCAGTCGATCCGGGCTGTCGCGGGCGAAATCTGGAAAAAGCCCTGCGAATCATCGGATTTCGCCGAAAACCGACCTGCCTGGCGCTGGCCGCTGGCCACGCCACGGGGCGGCCAAGGACAGAGGGGCCAACATTGCCGCCCCAGCACAATCCTGCTTAGATCGGTCGTGTAACCCCATGCCCTGAGAGGAACGCCATGTTGTATGAGCTTCGCGTTTATGACTGCTGCCCTGGTCGCCTTCCCGCCCTGCTGAACCGCTTCCAGAACCACACCACCAAGATCTGGGAGCGGCATGGTATCAAGCAGGCCGGTTTCTGGACCACGGTGATCGGCAATTCGAATCATCGCCTGACCTATTTCCTGGTCTGGGAGAGCTTGGCTGAGCGTGAGCAGAAGTGGGCGAAATTCCAAGCCGATCCGGAGTGGAACAAGGCCCGCTCCGAGAGCGAGTTGCCAGCCAACGGCGGCCCGATCGTCGCCAATGTGCTGAGCGAGATCCTCACGCCGACGGCCTTCTCCAGCGTGAAGTAAAGCTGCGAGCCGGGTCGGCACGCAAGGGCGCCCTGATGACCATGAACATTGTCTTCCACGGCGCCAATGCGGCAGCCTTCGAGCCGGGCTTTGCCGAACTGATCGGGGACGGGCACACGATCGTGCGCGTCCCCGACGTGCCCGCGACGCCCGCGGAGATCGCCGCCTTCGAGACAGCCGACGTGCTGATCGGCATCACGCTCGATGCCCGCCACCCGACGCCCAAGGCGCTGCGCCTCTATCATGCGCCGGCCGCCGGCGTCGACGCCATCGACCGCACTCGCCTCAAGCCCGGTACGCCGCTGTGCTGCTGCTTCGGCCATGAGCAGGCGATCGCCGAATACGTGATGACCGCGCTGCTGCTGCGCCACGTGCCGCTGCCCATCGCCGACCGGGATCTGCGGGCGGGCCGCTGGACCTATTGGGCCGGTGGCGCAGGGGAACTCAGAACCGAGCTTGGTGCCCGCAGCATTGGACTGCTCGGCTTCGGCCACATCGGCCGCACCATCGCTGCCCGCGCCAAGGCCTTCGGCATGCACGTCACGGTGGCCAACCGGACCGCCGTTCCGACCGGACCGCTGGTGGACGCGAGCTTCACCCTCGACCGCCTCGCCGACTTCATGGCCAGTGCCGACTATATCGTGGTCTCGCTGCCGAATGTCGGCGACACCAAGGGCCTGGTCGACGCCCGCGCGCTGGCGGCCATGCGCCCCCATGGCGTCATTCTCAACGTTGGCCGTGGCCCGGTGATCGACGAAGCTGCACTCTACGCCGCGTTGCAAGAGCGGCGCATCAGCGGCGCCATCATCGACACCTGGTATGTCTACCCCTCAGCGGCCAATCCGAATCCGCATCCCGCCTCGTTGCCGTTCCACACCCTCGACAATTGCGTGCTCACGCCGCACATGTCGGGCTGGACTGCCGGCACCATCCGCCGCCGCCAGGAAACCATGGCCGCCAACATCCGGCGGCTGGCAAGCGGCGAGCCGCTGGAGAATCTGGTGTAAGCAGCGTGGCGGTTCGCCCGCGATCAGAGGCGCAACTCCAGCCGCTGCTCGATCACGGTGCGGCCCCAGGTGGTGCCCGCGCGCTCATCGGTGACGATGAAGCCTGCATCCCGGTAGAGCTTGGCCGCCGCATCCAGGCCGCGAAACGTGGTCAGATAAATCGACGTGAGTTCAGTGGTGCGTGCGAATGCGAGCACCTCGGCCATCAGGGCCTTGCCAAGGCCGCGCCCACGCAGACTGTCGCCGATGATGAACCAGCGCACATGCCCCTCGCCGGCCAACAGGTCGGGATCGCTGACATCGAGCGTGATGCTGGCGCCAACACGCGCATCGCCGCCATCGACCGCAAGCGCCAGGTCGCGCGCCGCATCGTAACGGTCAAGAAACGCGGCCATCTCCCGCGCCACTTTGGTTTCGAAGGCGGTGGGAAAATCCCAATGGGCGGCGTAGTAGCGCCCGTGCAGGGCGGCTACGTCGCCAAGCAGGCCCGGCCGCGGGCCGCGCTGGATTTCAATATTGTCCGCACCTGCCGACATCGCCTGGCGCCTCCACCTCAGCGGCCACGGTCGCGCGCCTGTGCCGCCCAGAATTCGGGCCCTGCCTCGAGCGCCGCCTTGCGGCAGTCGCCGGCACAACCGAGCCAACTGCCGCTTGGCAGTTGCACCTCCTCGAAACGCATACCGTTGACCTCGACGAGGCGCGTCGCCAACACCTGCGCGGGCCCCGGATGCGACGCGCTCTGCACGCGCACCGTGCCCGTGGAAAGAATGGTGCGCGGATGGCGCTGCTGATACCAGAGCCCGAAGATGCCGACGCCTGCCACCAGCAGCGCTACCAGGACGCCCATCGTCTTCACCGACATCGCGCTCAACTCCGCCCGAACAAGCGTTCAATGTCGCCAAGCCGCAACTCGACGTAGGTGGGACGGCCATGATTGCATTGGCCGGAAAACGGCGTCGCCTCCATCTCGCGCAGCAACGCATTCATTTCCGCGCCCGTGAGCTTGCGCCCGGCCCGCACGCTGCCGTGGCAAGCCATCGTCGCGCACACGCCCTCGAGGCGCGCCTGCAGCGGCGTCGACCCGTCCTCCGCCAGAACGCTCGCCAGCACGTCACGCACGAGGCCCTGGACGTCGCAGGTGCCCAGCAGCGCCGGCGTCTCGCGCACGCACACCGCACCGGACCCGAAGGCCTCGATGACCAGCCCCAACGCGGCAAGGTCGCTCGCCTGCGCCAGCAGCAGGCCAGCCTCGTCCGGCTCCATGTCGACGATCTCCGGTATCAGCAGACCTTGACCCGCCACGCCGCCGGTAGCCAGCATGGCCTTCATGCGCTCGTAGACCAGCCGCTCGTGGGCGGCGTGCTGATCGACGATGACGACGCCATCGCGCGTCTCCGCGACGATATAGGTTTCATGCAGCTGCGCTCGCGCCGCCCCGAGCGGGCGTGACAGCAGGTCCTCGGGGATCGGCTCGGCGGCCGCCGAGGTGTCCGCGCTCGGGCCTGCGAACGCGTCGAAGGGCGCCTGCATCGCCTCGCCGAACCCGCGGGGAATGTTGCTTCGCGCCGGCGGTGGCCAGGCGAGCGTTGGCCGAAAGCCGCCGGACCGCGCCTGGGGCAGGGAGCGTCCTTCGGTGCCGGTGGCGGCTTGGGATTGGGCGTCGACGCCGTGCCCGCCGGTCGATTGCCCTCCCGCCAACGCTTCGATGGTGCGCCAGCCGCCGACCACGCTGGCGCGATGCCCCGCGGCTTCGAGTGTCTGGCGCAGGCCACCAACGATGAGACTGCGCACCGCCGCGCCGTCGCGAAAGCGCACCTCGGCCTTGGTCGGATGCACGTTGACGTCGACGGCGCGCGGATCGAGGGCGATGAACAGCGCCACCAGCGGATTGCGGCCCTTGGGCACCAGGTCGCCATAGGCGCCGCGCACCGCGCCCAGCAAGAGGCGATCGCGCACCGGGCGATCGTTGACGAACAGGAACTGCATGGTGCTGTCGGGCCGATGCAGCGTCGGCAAGCCTGCAAAGCCATGCACGCGCACGCCCTCGCGCTCGCCGTCGAGAGGGACCGCATCGGCCAGGAACTCGCGCCCCATGATGCGGCCGAGGCGTTTCAAGAGCCCGTCCACATCGCCCGTACAGGCCGGCAGCACGACGCTGGCCCGCTCGCCCGTTGTCAGCGAGAACGCTACGTCGGGATGCGCCATGGCGAGGCGCTTGACGGTTTCGGTGATGGCCAGGTTCTCGGCCCGCTCCGACTTCATGAACTTGAGGCGGGCCGGGGTGGCGGCGAACAGATCGCGCACCTCGATGCTGGTGCCGGCATTGACGGCGGCCGGGCGCAGCGGACACTTCATGCCGCGGTCGACCACGATCTCGATGCCGGTTGCGTCCTGCAGGCGCCGCGTGCGGATCTGCAGCGTCGCAATCGACCCGATCGAGGGCAGCGCCTCACCGCGAAACCCGAGCGTGCGAATGTCGAACAGGTCGTCCTCGACCAGTTTCGAGGTCGCATGCCGCTCGACGGCCAATGCCAGGTCGCCCGCATCCATGCCGGAGCCGTTGTCGGTGACGCGGATGAGCGACAGCCCGCCGGCCACAGTCACGATCTCGATCGCGGTCGCGCCGGCGTCGAGCGCGTTCTCGGTCAATTCCTTGACCACGCTCGCCGGCCGCTCGATGACCTCGCCGGCCGCGATGCGGTTGATGGTCTCTGGCGAAAGCTGGCGGATGGCCACCGGCAAGCCTCCTCGGATCACGGGCGCCGTCATGCCCGCCGTCTCACGACGATCCCGCACCGATGCCGCAGTCGGGCGGCATCCTAGGCGCCCATGCGCGCCCGCGTCAGCCGTTTGGCTAGCTCCACGGCGGGCTGATCGAAGGGGTCGACGCCCATCAGCCGGGCGGCGAGAATCGTCTCGATCATCATCTGCATCATCAACGCGCCGAGCGCAGCCTCGTCAAGGCGCGGCAGCTCGATTATCCGCACCGGTCGCCCGGCTTCGGCGAGCGCCTCCGGCAACGCCTCGGCCTGAGCCGCAACCAGATCGCCGACCGGTCGGCCGGCCATAAAGCCGATGCCGGCCAGGTTCGCCAGGTCAGCCTCGATGGACGGACCCGTGCCGGCCGTCGCCGTGCGCACGATGGTGAGATAATGCTCCCGCGCGCCGTCGAGGAAGAGTTGCAACTGGCTGTGCTGATCCAGCGGACCAAGACAGGCGAGCGGCGTCGTCCCCTGCCCGCCCTTGCCGAGGCTCTCCGCCCATAGCTGCACATACCAGCTGCCGAAGCGGCCAAGGCGATCGGCATAGGGCATCATCACATTGACGCGTACGCCGCAGGTTTCAGCCAGTGCCACAGCCACGGCCGCACCGACCGCCGCCGCCGACGCGGCGGGATCGGACGCCGCCATTAGTTGCGTCACGACGGCCTTCGCCCCACGGCGCACCGCGCGCACGTCGAGGCCGCGGGCAATGGCCGGCAGCAGGCCGACCACCGACAGCGCCGAGTAGCGCCCGCCGATGCCGGGTGGATGATCGAGCACGGGAATGGCCAGCGATTGGCAGAGCGCGCGCAGACCATTGCCATGGGCGCCAGCCGGATCGGAAACCGCCAGTACCAGCTCGGGAATGCGCTTGGCGAGGCCCGCATGGCGAATGGCCGCCAGCGCCGCCACGAGTTGCACCAGCGTCTCAGCCGTGCCACCGGATTTCGAGATGGCGACGAAGCGCGTGCGCGCCAGATCCAGACTGCCGAGCGCGCCCTGCAGCGTGGCAGCGTCGAGATTGTCGTAGAAGCGGGTGCGTGGCCGCTTTTTCTGCACGGCATCGGCGGCGCCCGGAATGTGCCAGCCATTGAGCTGCGCCAGCGTCTGGCCGCCGAGACTCGATCCGCCCGTGCCGAGGAACACGATGGTGCCGGCGCCGTCGGACAACCTCGCCAGGGCCGCTTCGGCGGCAACAATGTCATCGTCGCGATCGAGGATGGCGAAATGCTCGAGGCGTCCCGTGCGCGCGCTCGCGGCCAGATCGGCCAAGGGTGCCTTGAGGCGCTCGAGACAAGCCGCCAATACGGCCGCTTCGAGCCCGCGTGTGCCGAGCCGTGCGGCGAGACAACCGCTGATCCGTTGGGTCAGCAGCACGCGCCCGTCGTCCGAGCGAAGCGTCGTCAGCGCGGCATCCGGCAGCGACATGCGGGCTCCCATCAGGCAGGCACGCGCCAGCTCAGCCGCCGGTCGCCAGGCCCTTCGGCTTGCCGACCACGGTGATGATGAGATCGTCAACCACGAGCAGCCGCTTGGCCACGCGCTTGAGGTCGTCGAGCGTCACGGCATCAACCAGCGCATTGCGCTTCTCGACGTAGTCGATGCCCATGTCCTCCTGCAGCATCCACAGGAGCTGGTTGGCGATCTTGGCATTGGTGTCGAAGCGCAGCGCAAACGAGCCGGTCAGATAGCTCTTGGCATTGGCCAGTTCGGTGGCGGTCGGACCATCGTCGGCCATGCGCTTGAACTCGGCGCGGATGACGTCGATCGAACGGGCGACCTCTTCGTTCTTGGTCGCGACGCCGCCGCCGAACACCTGCGTGTTCTTGTAGGGCTGCAGGTAGCTATAGACCGAGTAGGCGAGGCCGCGCTTTTCGCGCACCTCTTCTGTCAGCCGCGAGGCGAAGCCGCCGCCGCCGAGGATCTGGTTGAGGATGAAGCCGGCCATGAAGTCCTTGTCCTTGCGGGAGAGGCCATTCATGCCGAACTGGACCACCGATTGCGGCACATCCATCTCGACGACCTTGAGCTTCTTGTCGGCCTTTGGCACGGTGGCGGGAACAGGCACCAGTTCGGCCTTCGCCGTCAGATCGCCGAACACCTTGTCGAGCAGGCCGGCAAGAGTCTTGGCATCGATATCGCCCACCGCCACCACACGCAGCGTGTCGCGGGCAAACACCTTGCGCCGGTACGCTTCCAGGTCTTCGCCGGTGATCGAGCCGATGCTTTCGGGCGTGCCCTCCGTCGGGCGGCCGTAGGGATGGCCTGGGAACGCCGTCGCGCTCCACTCCTTGCCGACGATCTTATTCGGTGACTTGGCGGCAAAGGCCAAGCCAGCCAGCAGCTGCTTCTTGACGCGATCGACGGCGTCGGCATCGAAGCGCGGCTTGGTGATGGCGAGCCGCAGCAGATCGACGGCGGGCTCCCGGTTGACCGACAGCGTCTCGAAGCTCCCATAGAGGGAATCGCGGCCATCCTCGAAGCTGATCTTGGCGGCGATCTCCTCGACGCGCTCCTGGAACTTGGCGGCGTCCATGTCGCCGGCGCCTTCGTCCATCATGGCGGTGAGGAAGTTGGCGAGGCCTTCTTTGCCGACGGGATCCTGCGCATTGCCGCCATCGAAGACGTAGCGCAAGGCCAGCAGCGGCACGCTGCGTTCCTCGACGAGCCATGCCTCGATGCCGCCGGGGCTCTTGACGTGCTGGATCTTCATGGTGCCTGCCGGTTTGGATTTAGCCGCAGTTTGCGATGAAGGCGGGGCGCCGAACCAGGCGAAGGCGCCAAACGTCGCCGCGATCGTCGTCATGACGGCCACGAGGCGACGGAAGGCGGTCGCCTCGGACCCACCTGAGCTGGAAGACGAAGCCATGGTGTACGCAACTCCTCAGGTACGGCTTGGCGTCGGGCGGGTCGGCTGGGCCACGGGGCCGCCCTCGGGCGCCACGGGCAGCAGCGTACCGGTGACCGAGCTGCGGATGTCGAGATACTTGCGCGCCACCTTCTGCAGGTCGGCCAGCTTCACCTTGGTGATGCGCTCGGGCCATTCCTCGACGTCGGCGACGGTGCGCCCGACGGTCAGCGACCAGCCATAGCGGCGGGCTAGCGTCGCCTGATTGTCGGTCTCATAGATGTAATCGGCGAGGTAGCTTTTCTTGGCGCGCTCGAGTTCGGCCTCGGTCAGGCCATTGGTCTTGATGTCGGTCAGCACGGCATCGATCGCGGCTTCGACCTTATCCAGGCCGACCCCTTCGGCGGGGACTGCGTAGACCGCGATCTTGCCGCTGTCGCGCGCCGTCCCAGAATACCAGCCACCGGCACTGGAGGCGACCTTGTCCTCGACCACCAGCTTCTTGTAGAGGCGGCTGGTAGGGCCCGAGGCTGCAATCTTCATGAGCAGGTCCAGCGCCTCGGCTTCGCCGGGCTCCGAGGTCAGGTAGCTCGGCGCGATGTAGGCGCGCTGCAGCGACGGCTTGCCGGCGCGGACATCTTTGAGCTCGATGCGGCGGGCAGCCCGATGCGGCGGCTCCTGTGGACGCGGTCGCGCCTTGACGTTGGCATTGGCCGGGATCTTGCCGTAGATGCCTTCGGCGAGGCCCTTCACTTCATCGGCTGTCACGTCGCCGGTTACCACCAGAATGGCATTGTTGGGCGCATAGAAGCGCTTGTAGAAGGTCATCGCATCCTCGCGCGACAACTGCGCCATCTCATGCTCCCAGCCGATCACCGGTAGGCCGTAGGGATGCGACAAGAACAACGCCGCATTCATCTGCTCGTCGAGAATGGCCGCCGGCGAATTTTCGACACGCGAGCGGCGCTCCTCGAGGATGACATCGCGCTCTGTGAGCACTTCCTTCTCGACCAGCTTGAGGTTGACCATGCGGTCCGCCTCCATCTCCATCACGGTCTTCAAGCGATCCTTGGCGACGCGCTGGAAGTAGGCGGTGACGTCGTGACCGGTGAAGGCGTTATCGTTGCCGCCAAGCCGCGAGATAATCTTCGAGAACTCGCCGTTGGCAATTTTCTCGGTCGACTTGAACATCAGATGCTCGAGGAAGTGGGCGATGCCGGAAACGCCCGGCGGCTCGTCGGCAGCCCCCACTTTGTACCACACCATGTGGGTCACCACCGGCGCCCGATGATCAGGCACGACGATGACACGCATGCCGTTTTTCAGCGTGAAATCGGCAGCCCGCGGGCCGGCCTGGGCTTGATCCAGATGCGAGGCAAGCATGAGCATGGCGATGGCCACCATTTGAAGGGTCAGATGAGCGACGGCCCGGACGAGCATGTGAGGACCTTGGGCAAGAGACAACTTCCATCACGACTGCAACCAGCCGTGAGACAGTACGCAGCGCAGCGCCGTAGCCTGCTGGCGGTCACACCCCGTTGCCGAAGCGCGCTCACACGCCAGCGTGCTGCCGCGTCATGTTGGTGCGACAGCCGTCAAAGTCAAATGACATAGCGGTAATGCGGGCCTGGCAGGCGGGCCCAAACGCTGGATCGAGGCACGACGCAGGCAGCGCACTCACTCCGAGGCGCCGTTGGTCAGGTTCTTGCTGATGAAGGAGAAGATGTCGCCGTTGCAGCTACCGTGGGGACCTTTGGCCGCCTCGATCTCCTTGCGGTGCGCCTTGTCCTTCCAGTTGCCGTCCTCACAGTACTTTTTCTGCTGGGCCTTGCGGGCATCAGCGTCAGCGACACGGCGAGCGTCGCGGTCAACCGGCCATTGCTGATCAGCGATGACAGGCGCCGCCACCGAGCCTGGATCCGGCAGGCGCTGCGCATCTGGCGGCAGCACGAGCGGGGCTCGCGGCTGTGTTTTCGGCTCCACCTTCTGGCCCGCACCATCTCCGGCAAGCCCGACAGCCTCAAAGATCTTGCCTTCGAATTGGACACCTTCGCCGCCCGCGCATCCAGCAAGTGCCATCGGCAATGCTGCCAACGCCCCCAAGGTCGCGACGACACGCAGCGTTCTGGCCAGATCAATCATGTGCCGCTCCCGAGCGTCCGAACAGTCTCGATATCCCTCTTCGGCGGGGATCTTGGCGTGTTTGTGGCTAAGGCTGCGCTTGCGACGTTGGGTCGACGCGCCGACTCTCCACATAGGACTCATACAACAGGCCAATGACGCCCGCAACGATGGCCACATCGGCGATATTGAACACATACCAATAAAATCCCCAGGCGTGCAGCGAGAAGAAGTCTGCAACCCCGCCGATCGTGAGCCGGTCCAGCCCGTTGCCAAGGGCACCACCAATAATGAGGCCAAGGCTGACCGCCATTAGGCGGCCCGTTCCGGCGCGGGCCAGCCAGACCCACAACGCCAGCGACGTGCAGGCCGCGAAGGTGGCCAGATGCCAGGGCTTGAGCCAGGCCAGCAGGCCATAGCTGACGCCTTCATTGATGACATAGATGAGATCCAGGAACGGGGTGACGCGAACTCGCCCCTTCTCGCCGATCCGGTAGACCTGGATCATCCACAGCTTGTGCGATTGATCGAGGGCAAAGGTCAGAAATGCCACCCAGCCGGCCAGCCGCGACCAGGGCCCGGCAAGCCAGGAGGTCGCGGACTGTTGCTTATCGTTTGCATCAGCCACGCGCCACACCCTCGATCTCGCGCATGGCGGCGGCATCACGGGCCGACAGGTCCGGGTAAGCCGGATCGCTGCCGACATCGGTGGTGTAGCGCCAGGAGCGGGCGCATTTGGTGCCGGCAGCCCGCAGGGGAACCACGGCGAAACCCGCGACATCGGGCATGGTGAAGGCTTCGGCCGGAGCCTTGTCAACAGTCATGGCAAGACCCGAGGTGATGCACACCTCTGCCAGATCGACACCGCCGATGGCATCGAGCAGCCTCGTGTCGGCGAAATAGACCAGCGGCGCGGCTTCGAGCGACGAGCCGATGCGCTTCGCCGCGCGTTCGATCTCGAGTGCGCCGGTCACCACGGAGCGCACGCGGCGCACCTGCTCCCACTTGGCCGCCAGCGCCTCATCGCGCCAACCTGCCGGGATCTCGGGAAACACTTCGAGATGCACGGAGCGCTGGCCATCATCGCCATAGCGCGCGAGCCAGCTCTCCTCGGCCGTGAAGACGAGGATCGGCGCCAGCCACACGGTGACGCAGCGGAAGATGTGCTCCACCGTCGCCAAGGCGGCCCGCCGCTTCAGGCTCGACGGTGCCTCGCAATAAAGCGCGTCTTTCCGGATGTCGAAATAGAACGCCGACAGCTCCGTGTTCATGAACTGCGACAGCGCCGACACGACCTTGGAATAGTCGTACTCGGCGTAGGCTTTCTTCACGATGCCATCCAGCTCGGCCAGCCGGTGCAGCATCAGCCGCTCGAGCTCGGGCATGTCTTTGGTCGCCACGCCTTGGCTGCCATCGTAATGCGCCAGCGTGCCGAGCATCCAGCGCAGCGTATTGCGGATCTTGCGGTAGCTCTCGGAGAAGCCCTTCATGATCTCGGGGCCGATGCGCAGGTCGTCCGAATAATCCGACGACGCCACCCACAGGCGCAGGATGTCGGCGCCCGATGTCTTGATCACGTCCTGCGGCGCCGTGACGTTGCCCACGGATTTCGACATCTTCTGCCCCTTCTCGTCGAGGCAGAAGCCGTGCGTGAGGACGACATCGTAGGGCGCGCGGCCACGGGTGCCGCTGCTCTCGATCAGCGAGGAATGGAACCAGCCGCGGTGCTGGTCCGAGCCTTCGAGATACATGACGCGATCGCGGCCGCCATCGACGATGCGCTTGAAGCCGGCGAGGCCGGGGAAGTGCACCGCGTCCTCCAGCACGTAGGTGTGCGTGGAACCTGAATCGAACCACACGTCGAGGACGTCGTTGACCTTCTCGTACTGAGCGGGATCGTAGTCAGGCTTCAGAAAACGCGCGCCGTCGGCGTCTGCGAACCAGGCGTCAGCGCCTTCGGCGTACATGGCATCGTAGATGCGCGTGTTGACCTTCGGATCATTCAGCACCTCATTGGTGCCCTTCTTCACGAACACGGTGATCGGCACGCCCCACGCGCGCTGGCGCGAGATCACCCAATCGGGCTTGGCCTCGATCATGCCGGTGATGCGGTTTTGCCCTGACGCCGGCACCCACTCGGTCTCGCGGATGGATTGCAGCGAAACTTCGCGCAGTGTTTCGGGCTGTTTTTGGTTGTGGCCTTCCCCGCTGGCGGGGCGGGCGCGGTAGCCGACTTTGCGCAGATGCTCCACGGCCTTGTCCATGTGGATGAACCACTGCGGCGTATTGCGGAAGATCACCGGCTTCTTCGAGCGCCAGGAATGCGGATACTGATGTTTGAGGCGACCGCGCGCGACCATCATGCCGGCGGCTGAGAGCGCCTTGATGACGGCGTCGTTGGCCTTGCCCTTCTCACCCTTGTCGGTGATGACGCGCTCACCCTCGAAGCCCGGCGCGTCCTTCGTAAAGGCGCCGTTCTCATCGACGGTGTAGGGGATGGCGGGATTGATGTTGCGCGATTGCAGAAGGCGTGTCGACGCGGTCCAGATGTCGAAGTCCTCGCGGCCGTGACCGGGCGCCGTGTGCACGAAGCCCGTGCCCGCGTCGTCGGTCACATGATCGCCGTCGAGCAGAGGGACGTCGAAGCCGTAGGGCGCGTCCCCTCTCCCCGCTCCCTGCGCTTGAGCGGGGAGAGGGTTAGGGTGAGGGGCGGCTGCTGGCTCGGCTTGAGTGTGTTGCCGCCCCTCACCCCGACCCTCTCCCCGTGAGGACGGGGAGAGGGGGAAGTGGCCGCGGAGCGGATGGGCGCAACGCGCGCCCGCAAGCATTGACGCGGGAACCACATAGCGCTTTTCATAAGCTTCGACCTTAGCGGCCTTCATGACCTCGGAAGCCAGCTTGTCGGCGAGCACATAGCGATCGCCGACGTTCGCCCAATTCCCTTCGGGCGCCTTGGTCACTTCGTAAAGTCCGTACTCTAGCTTCGAATTGAAGCAGATGGCCCTATTACCCGGGATCGTCCACGGAGTCGTCGTCCAGATGACTACATAGTCGTTACCAGAGAACATAAGCCGACTGCTATCGGGCGCCGGTCCACCCGTAGTGACAGTCACCACCGGAAACTTCACCCAGACCATATCGCTCTGGTAATCCTGGTACTCGACTTCCGCCTCGGCGAGCGCGGTCTTCTCCACCACCGACCACATCACCGGCTTGGAGCCGCGATAAAGCTGACCGGTCTCGGCGAACTTCATCAGCTCGCGCGCGATCTGGGCTTCGGCTGGAAACGTCATGGTCGAATAGGGATGCGCCCAGTCCCCCTCGACACCCAAGCGCTTGAATTCCTCGCGCTGCACGTTCAGCCAGTTCTCGGCGAAGGCACGGCATTCCTGACGGAATGCCTTGAGCGCGGCGGGATCCTTGAGGTTCGGCTTCGGGCGGCCCTTGGCCATGTAGTCTTCCTCGATCTTCCACTCGATCGGAAGACCGTGGCAGTCCCAGCCCGGCACGTAGTTGGAATCAAAACCCAGCATCTGCTGCGAGCGTGTGACGAGATCCTTCAGGATCTTGTTCAGCGCATGCCCGATGTGGATGTTGCCGTTGGCGTAGGGCGGGCCATCGTGCAGCGTGAAGCGGGGCTTGCCCTTGGCTGCCGCGCGCAGCTTTGAATAGAGATCGATCTTCTGCCAGCGCTCGAGCAGCTTCGGCTCCATCTGCGGCAAGCCGGCGCGCATGGGGAAATCGGTCTTGGGCAGGAACAGGGTCTTGCCCCAGTCCCCTTCGTTGGCAGCTGGCGACTTCCCTGCAGGGAGCCGGTCGCCAGCTGCGTTGGACAAGGATTCCTTATCGGTCATGGGTGTCGTTCGCGAATGAGAGGGTTGGGCCGCACGAGGATCGGCGGCGGGCATGGCATGGCATTCCGGCGCCCTCAGGCAGCCGGGCCCGTAATTCGCACGACGGATAATGGGCGGAACTGGCGCATGGCCACGCTTCTAGGAGGCTCGGCCACAAAGTTCAATAGGCAAGTGCCCGCGGTCGGGAAATGTGGCAACGACGATCGCCGGGAATGCGACCCGCACGACCTATGCCGCCGATTGACGGCAGGCCCGCCAGCACGCACTCTGGCAGCTGACCTTCACCCCTGCGTTCGGTTGCGCCATGGCACCGGCAGGACTTCAGCGGAGACCCCCATGTCATCGACGTTCCTTCGCGCGGCCGCCGGGCTCGCCGCACTGGGCCTGTGCCTCTCGCTTTCCGGTCCGGCCCCGCTGACCTCAGGCCCCGCCGTGGCCCAGACCGCGCAACCGACGCCGCTCAACAAGCTGGCCATCGAGCGCATCCAGATCATCGAGGCGCCGGCCAAGGGCTACCGTGACCCGGCCTTGAAGCAGACCGCCAGCGTCGGCGCCGCCAGCGACATGCACATCTATGTCGAGCCCACCGGCCTTGCGACCAAGTTCGAGAACGGCGAAGTCAAGGCCTTGATGGTGCTGGACTTGCAGCTCAAGAACACGGCCGGAAAGGTGATCCGGGATGGCAAAGGCCTGATGCGGGTGCCCGTGGCCGTCAAGGCGCAAAGCTTGGTGCCGCTCAAGGACGTCTACGTCAACGTCAAGCTGGACCCCTTGAAGCTGCCGCCCGGGCCCTACGTGCTTCTGATCCGCATCAACGACGAGTTCGGCCGCACGTCTACTGAGAAGACGCTGGGCTTCACGCAGACGGCGGGTGGGACAGCGCCACCAGCAAAAAAGTGACCGTTGGCGGTCGCTGACGTGACCGTGGCACGGCCCGACTTACCGGACTAACCAATTGATCTGGGATGGCATTGCCAGCGCCCGAGTGGCGTAGCATTATGTGCACAGTCGAATAACTGTGGGTCCAGCACTCACGCCATCGTGACGGAAGTTGAATTGAACGACATTTAATGAACGTATATTAATTTGTCCAGAAGGCCCTAAGTGGCTCACACGTTTCGCCTGGAGAGCGTCATGTCGATCATCCTCAATACGGCCCAACTGAAGAGCACCAAAGTCACCGCCCTCGTCGCAGCAGCGATCATGGCCGGCACCCTCCTGCCGAGCTTGCCAGCCGAAGCGCAAATGCGGCGCGAAGGGATTACGGTCGCCCAGTCCTCACCACCCCGCCAGGCTGCTCGCCCCGCCGCCCGCCTCGGCGTCGACCGCGCCCAGCTGATCGAGCGCCAGGCCAGCGGCTACCGGCAGTTCACGCCGGCGCGCAGCAACGTCATCGCGCCGGGCACGCCGTTCAATATCTATCTCGAGCCGCTGAACCTCACCGCCCGCTTCGACGGGGCCGCACTGCGCGCGGCCATGACCATCGACCTCGAGCTGCGCGACGCCACCGGACAGTCAGTCGGGCGCCAGAACGCGGCCTGGAAGGTGCCGGTCACGCACGCCACCACGCGCAATGGCCCCTTGCCGCCCGTGTACGCCAGCCTGTCGTTCAATTTCAACCAGCTGCCGGACGGCGCCTACAGCATGATCCTGCACGTCAACGACGACTTCGGCGGCGGCGTCGCGCAAGCCACCATCGCCATTCAGGTGCAGAACGGTGCCGGAGCGCCACCACCCTCGCCGCCGCCGCAGGTGCAGGCCCCGCGTCCCCAGCCAACGCCACCACCCCGCGCCGAGGCGCCCCCCGTTCAAGCCCCGCAGACGCCAGCCCGTCCGTCGCGTCAGATCGCTGTCGAGCGCGCAGATATCCTTCCCACGCAAGCCACCGGCTACCGGCAGTTCCCGGCGCAACCGACCCGCGTCGTCGCCCCCAACACTGCCTTCAACATCTATATCGAGCCGCGCAACTTCCAGACCCGCTTCGACGGCAGCCATATCCGGGCCGCCATGACGGTGGATTTCCGCTTGCTCAATGGGGCCGGACAGGTGGTGCTGCAGGAAGCCGCGGCCTGGAAGTTCCCCCTGGCGGTGGCCTCGACGACGGACGGTAGCCTGCGGGACGTCTACGCCAGCCTCGCCGTCAACCCGCTCAATGTGCCCCCCGGCGCCTACAGGATTGTGCTCCGCGTCAGCGACGACATCGGTGGCTCCTCGACCGAGACAAGCATCGACGTCGAATTCCGCAACGGCACGCCGCAGGCCGAGGCACCGCAAGCGCCGCGCACACCGAACCAGGGGACGGTCCCACCCGTCGCCCAAGGCCCGAATGACCTGCCGCAGCAGAACAACGATCTGATCCGGGATCTGTTCCGCCGCTGAGGCCGAGACCCGGCCGCCACGACGACGCGATCAAAGTTGGGGCGCGGCAGCGAGAATCTGCCGCGCCTTGTCGCAATCCTTGGTCATCTGCGCCATCAAGGCCTCCATGCCCTCGAAGCGCTGATCCCCGCGAATGAAATCGACGAACGAGACCTCGATCTCGCGGTCGTAGAGGTCGCCGTCGAAATCGAGCAGAAAGATCTCAAGCACGGGCGGCCCATTGTCGAAGGTCGGGCGGGTGCCGAGATAGGCCGCTCCCTGATGCCGCTTGTCCTGCACGTCGACGAACACGGCGTAGATGCCATGCGCCAGGATGGTGGCCTTGGGCAGGTGGATGTTGGCGGTCGGGAAGCCCATCCCGGTGCCCTTCTTGAAGCCGCCGACCACCTTGCCCCGCACCGCCCACCAGTGGCCGAGCATCTCGGCCGCGCCCTTGACATCGCCATGCGCGATCTCGGCCCGAATGGCGCTCGACGAGAACACCTCGCCGCCTTCGCCGATCGGCGCGATGACACTAACCCCAAACCCCATGTCGGCGCCGGCGCGGCGGATATCCTCGGCGCTGCCGCTGCGACCCTTGCCGAACAGAAAGTCATAGCCGATCACGACATGGCGCACGCCGAGGCCCGCTACCAGCACCTGCTCGATGAACTCCTCGGCCGTCATCGACGCCAATCGATGGTCGAACGGAATGACGACCGCGACATCAAGCTCGTAGCGCTCCAGCAAGGCGAGTTTCTGCGGCAGCGTGGTCAGCCGGAAGTGCGGCCGCTCCGGGTGGAAGAACTCCCGCGGATGCGGCTCGAACATCATGACGCCGGCCAGATGCGCGGCGCCGCGCCGGCTCGAGGCCTGCGCCCGTTCGCGGGCCCGCTCGATCAGCGCCTGATGGCCACGGTGCACGCCGTCAAAATTGCCGATCGCGAGAGCGGCGCCGCGCAACTCGCGCGGGATGTGATCATAGCCGTGGAAGACATGCATGGGAGGGTTCTGGGTGGAGAGGATGGACGACGCAGGCGACGACACGGACACAGGGATCGAGTTACCACAGACGAAGGACGAGACGCCCTTATAGCGCACTCCGGACGTCCGGTCGCTGATCCCTGCACGCCGATCGCCGGGTGCGGCCAGACTTCAGTGTCTCATTCCACGCCGGCCCGCGTTTGATTCCCATCAAGCGCGCCGCCGGCGCGTCGTGCGAGCCTTGCTTGCAGGACCAATCAGTGCCTGCATCCGAGGCGTGGAGAACAGCCATGAAAGCGCGCGATATCATGACGAAATCTGTGGTTTCGGTCCGGCCGGAGGCGACCGTCCACGAGGTCGCCCTGCTCATGACCGAGAAGCACGTCAGCGGCGTGCCTGTCATCGATGCCGACAACAAGCTGGTCGGCATCATCAGCCAGGGCGATCTGCTGCATCGGCGCGAGCTTGGCACCGAGCCCAAGCACAAGTGGTGGCTGAACCTGTTCGCCAATCCCGACAGCATGGCCCGCGAATACACCAAGACCCATGGGTTACGGGCGCGCGATGTCATGTCGCGCCACATCACGTCTGTGAACGAGGACGCGGAGTTGGCCGACGTCGCCGCCGTGCTCGACCGCGGCAACATCAAGCGCGTCACCGTGCTCAACAACGGCACCCTCGTGGGGATCATCGCCCGCTCAGATCTGGTCAAGGCGCTGAGCCGCGTACCGCCCACGCCCCACAAGACCAGCGTCGACAGCGGCACCCTGCATCGCACGCTGACCGACAAGCTGCGGCGCCAGCCCTGGCTCGAGACCAGTTTCCTCAACGTCGTGGTCACCGATGGCACGGTGCGACTGTGGGGCTACGTCGCCACGCCCGACCAGCGCCGCGCCCTGCATGCGCTGATCGAACAAACGGAAGGCGTCGCAGGCATCGAGGACAACCTGTCGATCGGTCATCCGACCATGGGTGCCGTGTAAACCCGAAGATCGACCACTGCGGGGCGGCATTGGAGGCTGCCCGCCCCAAGGGCTCACACCTTGCGGCCGGGCACCATGAGCACGGCCTCGCCTTCGAGCACCGGCTTGTCGGCAACCAGGCACACGCACTCGAAGCGGGCACGGCGTTTGCCGGGCACCAGCTCGATGATTTTCACCTTGGCGATGACCTTGTCGCCGATCCGCACCGGGGCCTTGAAATTGAGCGTTTGCGAAACATAGATGGCGCCCGGTCCCGGTAGCTCCATGCCGAACACAGCCGAGATGTAGCCGGCCGACAGCATGCCGTGCGCAATGCGTTCCTTGAACATCGTCTTGGCGGCATAGGCGGCGTCGAGATGCACGGGATTCTTGTCACCGGTCACGTCGGCGAAGGCCTGAATGTCCGCCTCGCTGACCGTCTTGGCGAAACTCGCCTCCATGCCGACCTGGAGGTCCTCGAAGCAGTAGGCTGTGCGCGTGATGATCGTCATGGATCGTCGCTGTCCCGTCGCTGGCGCCTTTGGCGCGTCCGATGTCCCCGTCTTCCCCCGGCAACCACGCCCACAGCCACCGCGTTATCACCACAGGTAGCAAATTGCCTTCGGTCAGGCCGCTGACGCGCTGTCGCAGTGCATCATTATTGGCCGTCCCCACACCACGGGGCAGCTGCGGCAGCAACAAGTCTACGGCGATTCGCCTGGAGAACAGCTGTTTTGCCCACAGGTTGCAGATGCGAAGTTACTGCGCGATCGATGCTGCGCTGCCAAATAATGAGCGGTGATCAGCCTATGCTGCGTGCTTGACGGGTTGCTCTGCGGCCACGGAGCACGCTATAGAGAGCGTCATCCCCCTTTTTCTTCCTCAAGACTGCGACCGCTGGCCTGTTCGGCCCGGTCAGGAGACAAACTTATGACAGGCCGCAAACCCTTGATGCCGAAGGCCACCGCCGTGTGGCTGGTCGAGAACACATCGCTGTCGTTCGATCAGATCGCTGAGTTCTGCGGCCTGCACAACCTCGAGGTCAAGGGCATCGCCGACGGCGACGTGGCGCAAGGCATCAAAGGCATGGACCCGATCGCCGCCGGGCAGCTGACCCGCGAGACCATTGCCCGCGCCGAAGGCGATCCCAATTACCCCCTGCGCATCGCCGAACCCAAGGTCGAGATGCCCGCGGTGAAAAGCAAGAAGGGCCCGCGCTATACGCCGGTATCACGCCGCCAGGACCGGCCCAACGCCGTCCTCTGGCTGCTGAAAAGCCACCCGGAGCTCAAAGACAGCCAGATCATGCGTCTGGTCGGCACCACCAAGCCGACGATTGCCGCCATTCGCGAGCGTCAGCACTGGAATTCCGCCAACCTGACGCCGCAGGATCCGGTCACGCTCGGCCTGTGCTCGCAGATCGATCTCGATGCCGAGGTCAAGAAGAGCTCGAAACGCGTCGTCGCCCCCGTCGCCGGTCCCGAGGCCGAGGGACCGGAGCGGGCCGGCACGCTGCTGCCGACCTCGCAGACCATCGGTGGTCTCGGCGATCAGCCCGACATCCCCGAGGATTTCGGCGGTGCCCTCGACAAGGCGACGATCAAGGCCAACGAAGCCGACGAAGCCTCGCGCGTGTTCGCCAAGCTCAAGGAGCTGCAGCGTCCGGCCGAAGAGGACGAGCGGCACGATTGAGCGCGGTCACGGGTGAGCAAGCCACGGATCTCGTGACGCGTGGGGGCGCCGACTCTGCTCGCTGCCCCCCGCCCCTCCCACTCACCGGAACGGCGGCTCGTCGAAGGAGCGGAGCTTGCGGCTGTGCAGCGTTTCGCGGCGCTGCTTGAGCAATTCGATTGCCGCAAGCCCGACCTGGAGATGCTGGGCGACGGCGGTCTCGTAGAAGGCGTTGGCCGCCCCCGGCAGCTTGATCTCGCCGTGCAGCGGCTTGTCGGAGACGCATAGCAACGTCCCGTAGGGCACGCGCAAGCGATAGCCTTGGGCGGCGATGGTGCCGCTCTCCATGTCGACGGCGATGGCGCGCGAAAGATTGATACGCTTCCTCTCGTGGGTGAAACGCAGCTCCCAATTGCGGTCATCGTCGGTCCACACCGTGCCGGTGCGCAGGCGTTGCCGCAGCGCCTCGCCGCCAAGCCCGGTGACCTTGGCCGCCGCATCCTGCAACGCTACCTGCACTTCGGCCAGCGCCGGCACCGGGATCTGCGGCGGCAGCAGATCATCGAGAATGCGATCCTCGCGCAGATAGGCGTGTGCGAGCACGTAGTCGCCAATCTGCTGCGATTCTCGGAGGCCTCCGCAATGGCCGACCATCAGCCAGCAGTTGGGCCGGATCACCGCCAGATGGTCGGTGATGTTCTTGGCGTTCGACGGGCCAACACCGATGTTGATCAGCGTCACACCTGCGTCTTGCCCACTGACGAGATGGTACGCCGGCATCTGATGCTTGTGCCAGGGCGCGCCAGCGGCCAGCGCTTCCGCCTCGGCATCACTGTGGCTGCGGTTGATCTCGATGTTGCCCGGCATGATCAGGCGGCTGGTGCGGGGATCGGACTTGATCTGCGCGCGGCCCCAGCGCACGAACTGATCGATATAGCGCTGATAGTTGGTGAGCAGCACCCAGCGCTGCACATGGCGCCAATCGGTGCCGGTGTAATGCACGAGGCGGCGCAGCGAGAAGTCCGTGCGCGCGCCGTCGAACAGTGCCAAGGGCCGCGGCTGCCCCTCGACGAACTGCCACTCTCCATCGGCGATCTCGTCACCCACCGCCGCCAGGTTCGGCGTCGGGAAATGCCGCGCCAGCTCACTCGCCGTGACGCCGGCCTTGGCCAGCTCCTCGGCACGCTCCAGCACGTAAGGATACGGCATCGGCTGCGTACCGGCGCGAACCTCGATGCGGGCACCATAATCGGCGACCAGCGGTTCCAGCTGCTCCAGCAGGTAATGCCGAAAGGGCCCTGGATGCGTGACGGTTGTCTCATAGACACCCGGCTGCTGCAGCTTGGCGAAGGCGCGGTGCGACACCGTCGGCGGCCGCTCCAGGTTGAGGTGCTCGATGCGCAGCAACGGATAGCAGAACTGTGCGCGCTCGGCTGCTGTCGGCGGCTTGCGCGTGGCGATGTAGCGGTCGAGCGCCTTCGACAGCGCCGCCGTCGCCTGGGCATAGAGCTGCTCCAGCCGGTCGACGGCGGCAATCGGTGTCAGGCCCTGCGATGACGGCGGCTTCGGCATGATGCGTCCTGCAGTTGTGTCGCGCCGCCGTCCTGCACCCACTTCAAGACGGCAAGATGACCGCCTTGCCCGTGGTCTGAGTGTCGAACACCTTGTAGGCCTCCTCGGCCTGCTCGAGCTTCCAGCGGTGCGTAAACAGCTGCTCGACGTCCACCTTGTGATCGGCGACGAACTCGGCGCATTCAGCCTGGCCCTGCTTGGAGAACGTCCAGGAGCCGACGATGGTCACCTGCCGGCGCAGGATATCCGGCGACACATCCAACGTCACCTGACCGCGCTCACCGACATAGCAGGCTGTGCCCCACGAACGCACCGCGCGCACGGCGGCGGCGCGGGCATCCGGCGCCGACGAGCAGTCCAGCGTCTTGTGAGCGCCCTCGCCATGCGTGAGATCGCGGATCGCCTGCACGACATCGTTGGACTTGGCATTGATCAGCTCGGTGGCGCCGAAATCCTTGGCGCGAGCAAGCCGCTCCGGCGACACATCGAGCGCGATGACGCGGGCGCCCATGGCGACGGCCAGCTGCGTGGCGGAGAGACCGACCGGGCCCTGCCCGAAGATGGCGATGGTCTCGCCGCCCTGCAGGTTGATACGCTTCAAGGCGCCATAGGCCGTGCCGGTGCCGCACGAGATCGCCGCGCCGGTCACGAACGACAGGCTGTCCGGCAATGGCACCAGCGTGTGCACCGGCACCTTCATGTATTTCGCATGACCGCCGTGGCCGCCCGAGCCGAACACCGTGGTGCCGTCCAGGCACATCTGCGTCCACCCGCCCCGGCAATGCTTGCAGCCGCCGCAGCCGTCGTAATGGTGGTCCATGACGCGTTGGCCGATCTTGGCCTCGCTCGCCGCCACGCCGGAGCCCACCGCCACCACGACGCCGCACGGCTCATGGCCGGCGATGGTGCCGGCGGCGCGCTTGATGCCGCCCGTGACGACGCCCTCGGCCTGTGCGGGGGCGCGATAGTTGTGCAGGTCACTGCCGCACATGCCGGAGGCCTTGATCTCCAGCACCACGTCGCGCGGACCGGGCGTCGGATCGGGGAATTCGCGGATCTCCAGCTTGCGGTCACCGGTAAAGACGACGCCCTTCATGTCTCGTTCCTCCTGTGTTGTAGGTGCCCGGCTGCTGCGGGCTGATCGAAGCCTGTTCAGCCCTGAGTTTGCACCAGCCGCGCCGCCGCCGCTACGGCCTTGCTACTCCCTGGCAAGGATATCCGCGTACACTTCCCCGCATGGCTGAGCGCACCACATTCGATCTCGTCGTCATCGGCGGGGGCATCAACGGCTGCGGCATCGCGGCGGACGCGGCCGGGCGTGGGCTCAAGGTGCTGCTGGTCGAAGCCGAGGATTTGAGCCGCGGTACCTCGTCGGCGTCCTCGAAGCTGATCCACGGCGGCCTGCGCTATCTCGAGCACTACGAGTTCCGGCTGGTCCGCGAGGCCCTGGCCGAGCGCGAGGTGCTGCTGGCCAAGGCGCCGCACATCATCTGGCCGCTGCGCTTCGTGCTGCCGCACGTTCCGGGCCTGCGCCCGCGCTGGATGATCCGGGCTGGCCTCGTCTTGTATGATCACCTGGCGCGGCGCAAACGGATCCCCGCCTCCTCAGGCATCGATCTCAGGCGCGACGCCGCCGGCCGCCCGCTGCGCGATGAGTTCAGCCACGGCTTCGCCTATTGGGACTGCTGGGTCGATGACGCGCGCCTCGTCGTGCTGAACGCCCGCGCCGCCGCTGATCGAGGCGCCGTCATCCGCACCCGCACCCGCGCCACGCGCATGGAGCCGCAGGGCCACCACTGGCACGTGCGGCTCGCGCAGGGCAGCACCGTCAGTGAGGTTCGCGCCCGCGCGCTGGTCAACGCCGCCGGCCCCTGGGTGGATCAGGTTGCCGCCTCAATCGCAGCGCCCGGCGGCAACGCGCGCCCGCACCTGCGCCTGATCAAGGGCAGCCACATCGTCGTCCCCCGCATTGCCGGCGCCAATGACGCTTATCTGCTGCAAAGCGCCGACGGCCGCGTCGTGTTCGCGCTGCCCTATGAGGACAACTTCACGCTGATCGGCACCACCGATGTTGCCTTCACCGGCGACGCCAAAGATGTGGCCATCGCCGCCGACGAGGAAAGCTACCTGTTGGCGCTCGCCAGCCGCTTCTTCAAGGTGCCACTCACCGCTGACAGCATCGTCTGGCGCTATGCGGGCGTGCGCCCCCTCTACGACGACCAGAGCGACAACCCCTCCGCCGTGACGCGCGACTACAAGCTGGAGCTGTCCGCCGGACAGGGCCGGCCGCCCCTGCTGACCGTGATGGGCGGCAAGGTCACCACCTACCGCCGTCTGGCCGAGGAGGCGCTGGATCGTCTCGGCCCCCATATGGGACCGATGGGCCCGGCCTGGACCACCCGCGCACCGCTCCCCGGTGGCGACATCCCCGGTGGCGACTTCGCGGGCTTCGTACAGCGCCTGCGCCACCAATATCCTCATCTCGATGCCGAACTGCTGCATCGCCTCGCCCGCCGCCATGGCAGCAACACGGCGACCGTCCTCAGCACCGCGAAACAAACCGCCGATCTCGGCCGCGACCTCGGCTACGGCCTCACCGAGCGCGAGGTCGCCTACCTGCGCCACCACGAGTGGGCCACCACCGCTGACGACGTGCTATGGCGGCGCACCAAGGTCGGCTTGCACCTGACGCCGGAGCAGCGCGCGACGGCCGCTACCGCCATCGATCGTCTCCTGCGACACGCGTGACAAACTGTCGAGGGCGGCTGCGCTGCATCGTAGGGCGCAATAGCCCCCTTTCGGGCGTATTGCGCCGCCCCACACGCTCCAGCCGCTGTCGGATATGCCCAACTGTCGCCAAGCCCCGGCGCAATACGCGAAGATGCTATTGCGCCCTACGGGCTCTCGAGGGCAGCTCCACGACCCGGTAGGGCCTTCAGCACCAGCGTGTCCGCAGCACCTCCAGCCCCGGGCGTCGATGGAACGGGTGCGCACCCGTGCGTGTGTGAGGCAGATTCGGAAACGGTGTGGCGACGCCAGTCCCCTCTCCCCGTTGACTGCGCTTGAACTGTGAGAGGGTTAGCCCCGGACAAGTGATCCGGGGGCGGGGCGGCGGCTGGCACGATCAACGCGTTGTGCCAATGTCCGCAGGCGCCTCAACATCGAGCAGAACCGGGACGAACAGTGACCGCGCCGTGGTGGGGCAAGTGCTGCCGCAGACGCGACACGCGGCCTACTTTTGTTCAGTTCCGCAAGTAAAGATAAACCTTCCTTCGTCAAACCAACGGGGCCGGCGTCGTGAAAGCAAAGGATTTCACAACTGGGCTCTGAACTCTTGGGCTCTCTGTCGCAGCGTCCCGTCTTTCAGGTTCTCTACTCCGGCACCTTGAAGCCGGCGATGCGGAACGCCTCGCGCTCCCATGCTGTCAATGGCGCCAGGTTCTTGACGAAATCGGTGGCGTCCTCGCCTTTGAAAGGATTCAGCCGCTCATAGGTACGCTCGACGAACTGCTTGGGGCTGTAGCGCTCCGCAATGGCCTCACGCAAGCCGTGCTTGCACCACATGTCGATGCCCCAATCGTGACCGATGTAGTTCAGAACGACCTCGTCGAGCACGAATTCGACGCGCTCGTCATTCCAGCCGTGTGCACGAATCATGGCGGGGAAGGGGAGCTCGGCCGGCCAGCTGTTGTGGTAGAAGTCGAGCGGATAACGTCGGATGGTCGGCAAGGCGTCCGGATCGAGCAGGGCCAGTGCCCTCACCGCGTGCATCAGGCACGGACCGTGTTCCGCCCATACTTTGGCATAGGGCATGGCGAGGAAAGTCTCGAGTAGTCCGCGCAAGGCTGGTACGGTCGGTGCGCCTTGCTGCTCGACGAGACGAAAGAAGCTCTTCGTGTCGATCAGCGTGCCATTCGGCAGCTCGAAGGCAAAATCCAGCTCGCTGCCGTAGCGGTGCTTCAACTGGTCATTGTCGAACAAGCCCGTCAACGCCACAAGCGAAGCGATGCACGCGCCGCGCTTGCGAGAGGCGAGCGGCACGCGCAGAACGTGCATGTCGTTCGCGCATACCGCGAATTTCTTTTCGAAGTCATCGGGAAGCGCCACGAAGGGAAGCGGCGCGAGGCCATCCTCCTCCTCCGGGATCACGTTGATCTCCCAGGGACGCTCGACCGGAGCGCCGTCGATGATCGTGGCTGCGTAGCTCGTGCCAACATGCGGCGGCATGTAGGTGAAGCGCGCCTTGCGCCCATCGACCACCTCAACACGGTCAGGGCCGTTCGCGCGTGGCATAATCATTGAGTCGTCCATGCCGGAGCGCGCGAGGCGGATGCGCGACGAAGTGCGCCCGTCGAGGCCGACGCAGACCCAGAAATTGTAGACTTGGCACCAGAACGCAGTCTCGTCGGGCTGCCACTTGAAGTCGGAAACCAGCTCCGAAAAGGCCCAGTGCGCCTCGACGACGGGCTGCCGCAAGGGATTGAGCGTAACGCGCTCGGCGGTGAGCGGCGGCGGTCCAAGGCTGTCTTTCGGGTGATCGCTGAGTGCACGCGCGATCTGCCGCAACGGCGGCTCCATCCGCGCGACCGCCTCTTGCTGCTTCTGAAGCGCATCGGCCCTGGCCATCAGATCGTTGCGCCAACCGTATGCCGCCCGGCCAAAGATGCGCCAGAGCGCCAGCGTGACGGCTTCGACGGCCACGCGTGAACCGAAGTCGTTCTCCGGACCATTGGGAGGCGGCGGATTGAATTGCGGCAGCTCTGTCTCGTCGAGCCAGGCGCAAGTGAGTGTGCGCACGTAGCGCAGCGGCGACGTCTCCCACAGCTGCATGGTTGCACCATAGCAGCGCCTGCCATTCATTTCCGCGAGTATGGGCAGCGAAGCTAAGTTGGGCCGCAGCGCATAGCGCCCGGATGGGCTCAGCCAAGTATGACCGATGTGCAGCGTCCGCACTTCAGCGGGAAGCGGGGCGAACGCGCATTCGCCAGAGACCGAATTGATCGTGGCAAGGCCTCTCAAGCCTTGTGATTCCGCCGCGAAGCGCACGCGGCCATCAGGCATCAGGACGGCGTGGCACGCGAAAGGCGCCAGAGTGACGCCGGTTGCTTTGTGCACGGCAATGGCGCGGGCGGCCGCCACGTCGATAATCACGAGTTCGACGTTGGTCGGGAATTTGTCGTACGCTACCTTGCCGTTGGAAAGCACGTGGACGTAGCGGCCGTCGCGGCTCGCGAGCGCCCGCTCATGCGGGTGGTCGAGTGCGATCACGCCCAGGCGCCGCCGTTGCGGGATATCGAGCAACACGAGGCGCTTGTCAGGGCCGGAGTCGATCATCACCCAGGCGCGTTCCTGGCCCTCCGGCCCAAACACGTCGAAGCTCTCGACGCTCTCCGCTGAAGACACCGCAAGCCACGGCGTGCCGACATCATAGCCCAGCACACAGAGGCCCTGGCGGACATACTCGAGTTGATAACGCAACGCACCGTCCCGTGCTCACAAAGAGCACGGTAATCGCGCCTTCTAAAGATCCGCCAAACGATGACACTAATCACACCGTCCACTTGCGGTCACTAACCTGCCGCTGGAAGAACAGACCAAGGAACGGACGCACCGGCTCAACCTCGTCGCCGCTCGACCCGCGATTGGGCGCTCATGCTATGACAGGTCGTCTCGGATAGCTGCCGTCGTCAAACGCGATGCCAGAGCAAGGTGCCGCCCCTCCCCCGGATCAAGAGTCCGGGGCTAACCTTCTCCCCGTTAAAGCGCAGGCAACGGGGCGAAGGGACGAGACCGCCGCACCGCTACTGGTGGCTCCGACACACTCCGCTGCGGTCCGCACCACAACCGCCGCCACGCCCCATCCCTCCATCCCCATAGCCTTTGCGCGGCCACGCGGGCCCGCCTATCCTGGCGCAAATCACCAGGAGGCCCCCATGTCCGCAGCAAGCGCCAATCCCCGCGTCGCCATCCTCGGCGTCTGGCTCGAGAGCAACCGCCAGGCGCCGGTGGCCTATGAGGCGGACTTCAAGAGCTTCTACCAGCTCGAAGGCCAGGCCATCCTGGAAGCGGCGCGGGCGAAGAACCCGCTCATTCTCGGCGAGGCCTCAGCCTTCGTGAAAACCATGGACGCCACCGGCCCATGGACGCCAGTGCCGATCCTGCTCGCCGCCTGCCATCCCCACGGTTGCATCGACGGCCGGCTGATGGACAGCTATCTCGCCAAGATCCGCGCCGGGCTCGCCGCAGCCGGCCCCCTCGATGCCGTCTACGTTGCCAACCACGGCGCCATGATCGCCACCGACCGCGACGATCCCGACGGCGAGGTGATTGCGCTGGCCCGCGAGTTCGTGCCCAACGGCCGCGTCGTGGTCACCCTCGATCTGCACGGCAACATCTCCGAGCGCATGGTCGCCCAGAGCGACCTGATCGTCGGCTACCGCACCAATCCGCACGTCGACTATATCGAGCGCGGTGAGGAAGCGGCCCTGGGCCTGCGCCTGATGCTGGCAGGCCTCGCCGAGCCTAAGACCGCGTTCATTCGCCTGCCACTGACGCCCGCCTCCGTGAGCCTGCTCACCGCCAGCGGTCCCTATGGCGACATGATCGACTACGGCACACGGCGGCGCGCGGAATTAGCCGGCGACATTCTCAACGTGTCGATTTTTGGCGGCTTCGTGTTCTCGGACAGCACGAAGAACGGCGTCGCCATCATCGTCACCGCCCGCAACGATGTCGCCCGCGCGCGCATGCTGGCCCGCGAGATCGCCGAACGCGCCTGGGCCGACAAGCCGCGCTGGAAGAAGAGGCTCACGCCCTTGCCCGAGGCGGTGCGCCTCGCCAACGATCGCAACCGCAAGCCGATCATCTTTTCCGACTCCGGCGACAATCCTGGCGGCGGCGGCACCGGACGCACCACCGAGTTGCTCTCAGCCCTGGTCTGGTCGGGCGCCAGCGACGTGCTGATCGGCTCCTTCTTCGATCCGACGTTGGCTGCTGCCGCCCACAAGGCCGGCATCGGCGCCCGCATCAAGGCCGCGTTCAACTCGCAGCCCGGCCTCCCCTGCGATGCCCCGTTCGAAGCCGAAGCCGAGGTCGTCGGCCTGCATGACGGCACCTTCATCGGCCGCCTCGGCTCGGCGCAGGGACGCACTATCATGGTCGGCCCGTCAGCGGCGCTGCGCATCGGCGGTGTGACCGCCGTCGTCATCTCCGACCGCTGGCAGACGCTGGATCCAGGCTTCTTCGAGATCTTCGGTCTCGACATCGGCAAGGCGCACACCGTCGCCGTCAAATCGCGCGGCCATTTCCGCGCCGGCTTCATCCCGTGGTTCCCGCCGGAGCGCGTGTATGAGGTCGATACCGAAGGCCTGACATCACCGGTGCTGGAGCGCCGGCAGTGGCACCACATACCCCGACCTTCGTACCCGCTCGACGAGGATGTCACCTGGACGCCGCCAGCTTGGTGAGCTTGGCGCGCCATCGCGCACCGCGTTAACCAGTTCGAAAGAGATGTTTTGGTTGCGAGCTTGCTTCCGCGCTACCCCGCCAGACGGACGTCGTCCGACGGCAGAGGAGTGGCAGGATGCGCCGATCGCCAATCAGTCCCGCCGTGCAGCTCGGCGCCATTCCACCATCGCCGCCGCGCCAGGTCATCGTGCCGCCACGGCCTCCGGTGGGGGCATTACCCCGTCTGCTGCGCGCCGCCGCGCACGGCGTGCTGGCCATCATGGCAGCCGGCGTGGCGCTACAGCTGGCCTTGATCTTTGGCGATCCGCCGCCGCGACCGCAGGCAGCCGTGGCGCCGCCCGTGGCTGAGACCTTGCCCGGTCACGACCCCGGCCACGACACCGTGCTGGCGCCCCTTGATCCGGCGGCACTGCTACAGCCACCCGCGCCTGTGGATACTGCCGTGTCACCGCCGCTGGAGCCCCCAATTCAGGCCTCTGTCGCCATGCTGCTGCCCCCGCGTCCGGACGCGCCGCCGGCGGCAACGGCCCCTGACGCGCCCCTGCCGGCCATCGTCGATCCTGGGCGTGATCGCAGCGCGCGGCTGCGCCAGAAAATCCATTTCCAGCCCAATGTCCGCGATGATTGCCTGCCGCCGAAATTGATGGGCGTCATCTACGCAATTGCCGAAAAGTTTGGCGATGTCCGCATCAATTCCACGCATCGCGATTCCCGCCGCAATGCCCGGGTCGGCGGCGCGCGCCGCTCGTTGCATCTCGACTGCCGCGCCATCGATTTCATGGCGACCGGACGGCCACGCGACATCATCAGATTTCTCGCCAATCATGCCGACGTGGGCGGCTTCAAGCGCTATCCACGCGGCCACTACCACATCGACAATGGTCCGCGGCGGACGTGGTAACATTCCCATTCAATCTATAAATATGTTAACTACTTAAAATAACCACTACTTTATCGAATGTTTCATTTTGCGACATTGTCCCATTATGACCGACCCCGGTGGGGATTTCGCCGCAGCGGTCGAGGCCTGGGACAAAACGGCATCGACAGGCGGCTCCAACGGGAGTTGATGTCATGACCAAACTTGCACTCTATCGATCGAGCCAACGGATTATCGTCCTGCTCGCATTTGCCATGGTGATCGCTTTTTCAGCTGGCGTTGTGGTGCCGCAGACGGCCCATGCCGATTCTGCCGGCGAGTGGCTCGGCAAGTCGTTCCCGAGCAAGCTCGGCGGTCCCTCGCGCGCCGAAGGTGGGGGCAACACGCGGCGCGGCCCCAAGGGCGTGCAGGTGGCGAGCCTCGGTGGCAGCTACGTGCCCAAGCCCGCGACCGGCCCAAGCCTCTCGGGCGGTGTCACCTGGGTGGCGAGCAGCGGCTGCCTCAACTCGACGCTGCGCAGCGCCATCAGCACCGTGGCCTCCAACTACGGCAAGGTCACCGTGTCCTCGACCTGCCGCAGCCACAGCCACAACGCCCGCGTCGGCGGCGCGCCGAAGTCGCATCACTTGACCGGCGATGCCGCAGACTTCCGCGTACACGGCAACTATGGCGCCGCCTACGCCTATCTCCGCTCGAACGGCTCGCTCGGCGGCGTCAAGCACTACGGCGGTGGCCTGTTCCACATCGACACCGGACCGAAACGCTCCTGGTAACGCTGCATCGCCTCGCTTGGATCACGAGCACGGGCCTCGCCATCCACGTTGGCGGGGCCCGAACCTTTTCGGGAAACTGCAAGCCCCCTACGACGACAGGCCAAAACGTCGTATGTGTGACGTCACGCATCGCAGCCACCGGGATTCCCCATGCACTTCGCCCTCACCGACGAGCAGGCCGCCATCCAGGAGACGGCCCTCACCTTCGCCAAGGAGCGCATCGCGCCCAAAGCCGGCGAATGGGATGAGACAGCGCACTTCCCCATCGATGTGATCCGCGAGTCGGCGCCGCTCGGCATGGCTGCCATCTATGTGCCCGCTGAGATCGGCGGCTCCGGCCTGTCGCGGCTGGACGGCGCGCTGATCATGGAGGCCCTGGCCTACGGCTGCCCGGCAATCTCGGCCTACATCTCGATCCACAACATGGTGGCGTGGATGGTCGGCAAATATGGAACGCCCGAGCAGATCGCCGCCTGGATGCCGAAGCTTGCCAGCATGGTCTGGCTTTCCAGCTATTGCCTGACTGAACCCGGTGCCGGTTCCGACGCGGCAGCCCTTAAAACCTCGGCCCGTCGCGATGGCGACGCCTATGTCCTCAACGGCACCAAGCAGTTCATTTCCGGCGCCGGCGCCGCCGACTTCTATTTCGTCTTCGCGCGCACGGGCGGCGATGGCGCCAACGGCATTTCCGCCTTCGTCATCATGAAGGGCACGCCCGGCCTCTCCTTCGGTCCCATCGAGCGCAAGATGGGCTGGAACGCCCAGCCGACGCGGCAGGTGATCCTTGAGGACTGCCGCGTGCCGGCTACCCATCTTGTCGGGGGCGTCGAGGGCCAGGGCTTCCGCTTCGCCATGTCCGGCCTCGATGGCGGGCGCATCAACATCGGCGCCTGCTCGCTGGGCGCTGCCTGGAACGCCCTCGACAAATCCAAGAGCTACGTCTTTGAACGCCGCGCCTTCGGCAAGGCGCTGGCCGAATTCCAGACCCTGCAATTCAAGATCGCGGATATGGCCACCGACCTCGAAGCCTCGCGTCTGATGATCTACCGCGCCGCCGACGCCCTCGACCGCGCCGACCCGCAGGCCTCGATGTACTCGGCCATGGCCAAGCGCTACGCCACCGACCTCGGCTTCGACATCTGCAATCAAGCGCTGCAACTGCACGGCGGTTACGGCTATCTGAAGGACTATGGTCTCGAGAAACTCGTGCGTGACCTACGCGTGCACCAGATCCTCGAAGGCACCAACGAGATCATGCGCGTCGTCGTCTCGCGCAAGGTGCTGGGTGGGAATAGGGGTTAGACAGCCTCACGCGCGCATGGTCGCGGCGTAGCTCCTCTCGATCGGGCTCGGCCTTCGGAGCGAGGCGCACCTGTCGTCCGGCCTGCGGGCAAGAACGGGGCCCAGCCTGCAGACGCCTGCCGGGCTTGAGACCCCGACACCTTACCGTGGCCCGGAACTCTCGCCCCGCGCCCCTGAAACTCTAAACCCACGGCCAACACCTGCATCACGGAGAGGCCAGTATCCAGGGGGATGACGTCGGCGAGGGCGAGCTGTCCCATGGCATGATCCGCGCTGAGACTACCGGGCTTCAGCTTCAGGCGGGGCTTGACGAAGCAGCATGCGTGAATTTTGCTTTACGCCTGAGCATGCCTTTGGCCGCACCAGCGCCCTTTTTTCCCGCATGCTTAACTCGAACTTCAATCCCATCTGCCAGCATCCGCGGCGCAGGGGGATGCGTTGCATGTTGGATGTCTGGTACAAAGCGTTAACGCAGACCTACCTCGATCTGACCTTGCGACCGACGTCCCATGTGACAGCGCGCATCGTCGAGCGGCCCGGCCTGTGGATGTCGCAGCCCGAGATCGATGCTCTGCTCGGCGACCTGCGGCAGATCGCACGCACGACATTGCCTGATGGTGAACTCGACTACGGTATCCTGACCGGTGATCGCGACCGGCTCGCCAAGTCCATCGTCACCATCCTGCATGATCGCCGGACCCGCGCGCCGGTGGCATTCAACGCGCTGGCCGTCATGGATGTCGACCTCCACGCGAAGCCGGCCGAGGTTCTGCACATGGGCCTCGTGATGGTCGATCCGGGCGTGCGCAGCCAGGGGTTCTCCTGGGTGCTCTACGGCCTCACCTGCCTCGTTCTATTCTTCCGCAACCAGATGCGGCCACTGTGGCTCTCCAATGTGACGCAAGTGCCGGCCATCGTCGGCATGGTGACGGAGACGTTCTCGAACGTGTTTCCGAGCCCGAAGGTCGAGGCACGCCGCAGCTTCGAGCATGTTCTGCTGGCACGCGCGATCATGTCCCATCACCGGCATGTGTTCGGCGTCGGGGCGGACGCGGGGTTCGACGAGCAGCGCTTCGTCATCACTAATGCCTATACCGGCGGCTCCGATGACCTGAAGAAGTCCTTCGACAGCGCACCCAAACATCGCGACCAGGCCTACAATGATTTCTGCCGCCGCGAATTGGACTACGATCGCGGCGATGATGTCCTGCAGTTGTGCCAGCTATCGCTCGAGACGGCACGCCGGTTCGTGCTGAAGGACGTGCCACGGCAATCCTTGCCGGCTGTCCTTGGTGCCCTGGCATTCATTGCCCTGAACAGGCTCGTCCTGCCGATAGCCTACTGGCTGACCCCCGATCGCGCATGGGGGATCCTCAGGTCACGCACCGCCAACACGACGAGGGGCCCATGACGCCACCATTCGACTATCAGACCTTCACCACCCGCAACATTGGTTTCGTGACCGAAGCTGAACAAGCCAAGCTGCGCGCCGCCAAGGTTTTTATTTGCGGCACCGGCGGCATGGGTGGCGCCGCATTGATGGCCCTGGCGCGCACCGGTGTCGGCCACGTCACGATTGCTGACCTCGACGAATTCGAGGTCTCGAACCTCAATCGGCAGGTGTTCGCCTTCACAGATACGGTCGGCCGTCACAAGGCCGAAGCGAGCGCGGAGATCCTGCGGCGGATCAATCCGGACATCGGCATCGAGGTGCTGAAATCCGACTGGCCAACCGCGATCGATCGCATCGCCAAGACCGTCCAGGTGATCGTCAACGGTACCGACGATCTCGCCGCCAGCCTGCTGCTCTATCGCACGGCGCGTGCTGCCGGACTTGCGGTCATCGATGCCTATGCCTCGCCGCTGCCTTCGGTCTATGTAACCAGACCGCACGAGCCGATGCCCGAGGAACGGCTCGGCTACCCGACGCGCGAAAAAACGTGGAATGCGGTCACCAAGGAGGATCGCGCCGCCGCCTTCCAGGCCGAAGCCATTCATGTGCTCGTGCATTCGACCTCGCGCAAGTACATCGATCTCGACGCCGCCGGCGAAGTTGCGGCCGGCAAACGCAGCCGGATGTCTTTCGCACCGATGGTGATCTCAACGGGCATGTTGATGGCTTATGAAGTGATCGCCCTGCTGCTCGCAAAACCGACAGGCACGGATTGTCGTGGCTACTTCTTCAATCCCTATCGCCCCGCCGTGGAGCGACCCCAGCCGTGGCTCATCGAGGCGGCGATGAAGCCCGTGGTCCGGCGTTTCCTCGCGCGCATGATGCAGGGCGCATGACACTCGATCCCACCATCGTCGCCGACGTTCTCGTCAATGTTTTTGGCGCGGCGGGGGCGCTTGTGCTGTCGCGGGAGATCCATCGCGCCGACCCGTTCGGCCCGGTGGTGAAACGGATCGTATTTGCGCTGCGTTTCATCGGCATGTTCTTCCTGCTGCGCGCGCTTTCCTGGGCCACGGGCGCTCCAATCACCGCGCATGCCGTCGACGTGCTGGCGACGGCCACACCGCTCGTGTCCTTGATCGTCGCCGAGGGCCTCATGCGTCGGCATGCGCCGCGGGGACTGAAGCTCTTCGCGCTCGGGGCCCCTGTCTCGATGCTGCTCGTCAAGCTGCTGCCGGGCGTGCCTGTCGGCATCGTGAGCGGTCTCATGCTGGCTGGTGTCTTCGGCGGCTTCCTTGGCGTCGCCGCCTTTCTTTGGAGCCGGACTGCGACCGATCTGACCGGCGCTGAAAATGCGAATATCGGGCGTGTACTCCTGGCGCTTCTCGTGCTCGCCCCGTTGATCCTGACCGACTTCCGCTCGGTCTGGCCAGAAATTCCCGTCCGCCTCGGCGCCGTAGGAGCGTTGTTGTTGCTCTACTTGAGCTTCGGGACCGGCAATCTGCAGGCCAGCGCGGTCACGCGTGTTGGCACGATTGCCGTGTTTGCAGTCATCGCCGTCGTACTTTCCTTTGGTTACACGGCAACAGGTGGCAACGCAGGCACAGCCCATTTCGTTCGGGTCGCCATGGTCGGATTTTCGGGACTTCTGCTCGCCGCCATAATTTCCGAAGCGCGTGGCGCCGCAAGCGAACGAACCCGCACGAACACGGCGGTGCTGAGCGCTGTATCGCCACAGACCTTCGAGGCCGGCTTGCGCGAGCACCCGCTTCTCGGCGGCGCGCGGCTCCTCACGGGCGCAGCTCTCGACCACGTGCGCGACGGCGCCTTCGATGCGCTTCTCGCCGACAATGCCGTACTCCGCCGCTCGGCGGCTCCTTGGGGCAGATCACCAGACGATGGCGGGGTCGAACGTGCGCTTTCGCTGATGATCGCCCACGACGCGACCGACCTTGCCGTGCTGACGCGATCGCCGCTGCGCTTGATGCTGTTCTCGCTGCCGGCCGTATCACGCGACGCCAAGAGCGACGCCGACATCCAATTGGTGCGCCTCGTGGGTGAACTCGCCTTCACGAAGGCAGATCGCGCATGATCGAGATTCGGACAGGCGACCGCCGGGCGGCATTCGAGGCGGGGCTCACGGCCAATGTGGGCCATCCACACTATGTATCGCCGATGTGGTCGGACTTCGACCGCTTGCTCGACCCCGCGCGCAATCCACTCTGCCGTGACGGCCGCGGTCGGATTGAGCTGTTTACGGCGCTCGTCGATGGCAGGCCTGTCGGCCGGATCGCGGCGGTCATGCACGATGCCTCGAACCTGCGGCATGCGACCGAGCGAGGGCAATTCGGCTTCTTCGACTGCATCGACGATGCGGCGGTGGCTGATGCGCTGCTTGGGGCGGCCGAGGCGTGGGCCTTGGCACGCGGTGCCCGGGACATCGTCGGCAATTTCAATCTGACTGCTATGCAGATGGTCGGCGTCATGACCGGCGGCTTCGAGCACGCTGCCTATACGGACATGATGTGGACCGCCCCGCATATCGCAGCCCATTTGCGGCGACGGGGCTATGCGGGTTCATTTCCCATGACGACATTCGAAACCGATCTGACGGTTGTCGATCCGTCGGTGCTCTCCGATCCACGCCACGAGACGGTGGAAGGTGACCCGGCATTCTCCTGGCATGGGATCACCCGCAAGACATTCAAGGCCCGGCTCGAGGATGCGCGCATTGCCCTTAACGCGGGCTTTGACAGCAATCCCATGTTCGTGCCGGTCAGCGCCGAGGAATACAGCTTCCAGGCTGGCGAAATGATGTGGATCATGGACCCCAGGCTCTCCGTCGTCGTGCATCACCACAGCAAGCCCGCAGGCGTCATTGTCTGCATTCCGGATCTCAATCCGTTCGTCAAGGCCTGCGCCAGCCGACTATCCTACACGACACCTTGGCATTACCTGCGACACCGGCTGACCCGCGACAGAGCCGTGATCATCTACTATTCCGTCACGCCACATCTGCATGGGCGCGGCCTCAATCGCATCATGTTGAAGCGTGTCGTCACTGCGGCCAAGGCCGCTGGCTATCGCCGGCTCGGCACGACTTGGATTGCCGACGTCAACGGCGCCAGTCTCAAACAGATGCAGCTCATTGGTGCCAAGCCGTTGCATCGGCTCCAGCTGTTCTCGAAGTCACTGGGCATCCAGGCATGATCGCGCTTTCCAACGAAGACTTCCAAGCCGTGATCGCGCAAGCGCGCCTGGCGCCAAGCGTGCACAACATACAGCCAAGCCGCTGGCGGCAGCGCGAAGGCGTGATCGAGCTCCTGGGCGACCGCACGCGATCGATTCCCATTGCCGATCCGGCGTCCCGCGACTGGCGGCTGTCGCACGGCATCGCCTTCGAAGGGCTTTCGATTGCATTGGCGCACAGAGGGCTGGGCGCTGAGCCCGAACTGCTCCCGGCCGAACAATCCGGCGGATCTTACGGCCCCTTGCAGGGAATCGCCAAGGCGACGATCGTATCCCGAGCCGCAAGTTCCACGCCCGACCTTCCCGTGGCCACCCGAACCAGCTGGCGGGGGCGCTTTCGGGTCGTTGATGCCGAGACCGAAGAGCACCTCGACCAACTGGCGGCCGCGCGCCCGGATCTGCATCTCGTTCGCGATCGCGCCGGCATCGCCAGCACCGCCCGACTGGGGGACGCAGCAAGCTTGTATTTCCTTCGCGATCCAGCCCATCGCCGCGAGCTGTTGACGTGGATGCGGCTCTCGCGCCGGCATCCGCAGTTCGACCGGGACGGTCTCAATGCGAGGGCGATGCACCTCAACGCCGTGGAAGCCTGGGGCGCGGGCATCGTGCTGGGTCCGCTGTTCAAAACTCTCGACAGGCTCCGTCTTGCGGGGCCTCTGACAAGCGAATACGCCAAGACCAACACGGCGGCAGCCATCGCCGTCTTCCACCGTCCCGTCGGTGAAGATCCGTTTCTGTCCGGACGCGCGTTCTACGGCGCCTGGCTCGCCATGGAGACCGCCGGCTTCAAGGGATGCCCGATGTCCGTGCTCGTCGACTGGCCTGAGGCACGCACTGCCTTGCACCAATTGGCCAAGCTCGGATCGGATCGCCTCATCGTCAACGCCTTCCGCATCGGTCAGCCCGAGACGCCGACGCAGGCCGGCCACGTGCGCCTGCCTGTCAGCGAACTCATCGTCTAAAGCAGCTTCAGATACTCGATCAGGTTAGTGCGATCGTCGGGCGTCAACCCGCGCACCTCGGCCTCGTGTCCGCGGTTCGAAGAGCCCGGTTTTGTGGTGTCGATCAACGCAGGTTTCGCGTAGGGCACCACCTCGATTGGACTGGCGCGGCTGCCGTCTGCTGCCGGAGCACCCGCCACACCGACGCGTTCGAGATCCAATCGATGCCCGCCGGTGGTGAACCGCGCCGGCCGCGTCTCCGGTTCCAAGACGTGCCGCAGTGTCGGCACCGAGCCGTTGACGAAATAGGGTGCCGAGGCCCACACGCCCGACAGCAACGGCGCGGCAATCATACCCGTGGCCGCAACATCAAGATGCCGCTTGCCATGGTTCGTCCTGTCGACAGCAGCTTTCAGTTGCGGAGTGAACGCCTGGGCTCGGCTCATGTCGGTTCCAACTGATCCTGCCCAATTCGGAAACAAGACCAGCTTCGGCGCCGTCAGGCTCTCGTTGTAGGTTCCATGGCACGTTGCACAGGCCCGCGCGTAGACATCCTTGCCTCGGGCTGCGCGCGCCGCGTCGATCAGCCCCGGGAATGACGGTGCCTGCAGACGCGCCAGATACGCCATCACCGCTGTCAATTCAGGAATGGCTGCCTCGGCGCGCTCAGATGCGAGACCCATGCTCGGCACCATGAAGAATGATGCGATGGCCGCAAGCGGTTCCGGGCGTCGAGCCCGGGCTTCAGTCTGCGTGATCGGACGAAAACGGCCCTCGCCCTTCGGCGCGTAGGCGCCATCGGCCAGCAAAGCCGAGCGAAAGTTGCGGTCGGCGAGATCGGGGATGGAGACGAAGCCGGCGCCATCGACAAAGGTGTGGCGTGAGGCCAGGCCAAGCTCCATTTTCAGTGCCGCGACGCCATTGGTCAGCCCGGGAGCACCGTTCCTGAACGGCAAGGGCCGGTCCATACCGCTCGCAAGCTCGGCAATCCGCTGTCTAAGCTTTGGTAGTGCAATCCAACGCAGCGTCAGCCGCTCGCGCACCGTCATGTCGGGAAACAGCCGATGCATCGCACCGAGAAATGCGGGTTCATTCTTCAGCGCCTGCTTGATCGCGGCATACCCCTCCGCCGAGAACGCTTCGAGGTTGATTCCCGAGTTCGGGCGGCCCAGAACGGCGATATCCGTGTCTGGTGTCCCATCCTGTCGATAGGCCGGACCAGCATGACAGGCGGCACAGCCAAGCGTCATGGCGGTCACGCGCAACGGTGGCAATGAGCGCTCGATCACGCCGATCGAGAGACCAAGCGGGGCCACCTCCGATGGCTTCAGGTCGGGATGCCCCAGGATCGATTTGGGAAAGAGAAATCCAAACTGCTTGAGGGCTGCCTGCACGGCTGCCATTTCGACCCGCTCGGGATGCCCGTCGGCTGCGTGCAGGGCGAGTGCCGTCGCGACGAAAGGCCAGGGCAGTGCCGCGGTTTCGAGCGTGTCCAGATCGAGCGCGCCGAAGTTGCCGAACGCCAGCAGTGCCGCGCCGCGGTCAGCTTGCGGACCGGCCGAGCGCAACCATTGCTGATAGAGTTGCGATGACGCGGGACGCGTTGCTGTCAGCTCAAAGGCACAGAGAGCCCCGATCAGCATCACCGCGCCCGCAAGGCCAGCCCACAGCTTTGATCGCGTGGAGAATGTCATCGTGTGTCGCCCCTGGCTGAAGCGCTTCATCGGCAGAATGTCTCGATCGCATCGGCAAACAGATGCGGCTGCTCCCACTGCGGATAATGACCGCACGTGTCGATGAGTTGCAGCTGCGCGTTTGGCAGCAGGCGCGCCGCACGCTCGGCCTGGAGCGCCGGGAAGACGCGATCCTGCCGTCCCCACACGACCAAACTCGGTGCCTGGAAGTTGCGCGCGATCTGCGCGACGGCATCCCGGTCCCGGCTGCCGCTCAAGCCGACACCTTCCTGCAGCGTGCGCACGAAAGAACGATCGCTCCCCGGCATGGCGGCATGCCGGTTGGTCAAGGCCACCAGCTCCGGCGTGATGTTCGACGTGTCGTGAATGGCGAGGCGCAGTGTGAGCCCATTGTTGAACGGTGTCGGCCGACCGAGCCAGGCGCCCACGACCGGCAGTGCAGGCACTCGCATCATGATGTGCGTTTTGCGACCGAAGCCGCCGGGCGCGGCCAATACTGCCTTCGCGATCCGCTCAGGCGCCATGGCGGAGAAACGCAGGATGACGCTTGCTCCGAGGGAATTGCCGACGAGTATGGGGCGCTCGAGATCGAGTGCGTCGAGGACGGCCTTGAGCTGAGCCGCGAAGAAGGCGCCATCATAGGCTGCGTCCGGCCGACTCGCGCCGCCAAATCCGAGGAGATCGAATGCGATCACGCGATAGCGGCGGGCCAGCCGGTCGCGCACGCGATCCCAGATTTCGAGCGAATTGGCCAAGCCGTGGACCAGCACGAGCGCAGGCTGGCTGCCCCCGCTGTCCACCAAGCGGGTGGTCTCCCCGGTCGCCAGCGTCAACGTCTTCGGCTTCATACCTCGACGGTAGCATCGGACCCTTAGTGATGTGTTCACTTCCGGACGGAGATCCGGGCTCGCGTGGGTCGGGCTCGGGCACATGGCGAACGGCGCCGGATAGCCGGACCGCCTCGCGCGCCAGTCGCCGCTTGGCAAGCATAGGCGCCTCATAGAAGCGCGCGGCCTGCCCGAGGCTTTCCAACCAGGCCTACAGCCGCCGCCACAACGTTTGGCGCCGCCAGATCGCCAGCCTCCGTTTATCCCGAGCCAGTAGGGGTAACCTTTGGGGCGGGTCTTGCAGCCCGTGCTCCCCTTTCCGGTTGTAATCGGCGGCAACTCGGGGATTATGGCCACGCAATCGGGGGGACAAACCATGATCGAGCGCATTCCACATTGCTGCCATTGGGGCGCCTTTACGGCGCTGGTCGAGGACGGCCGCATCGTCGGCATCGAGCCGCATCCGGGCGATCCCGTCCCGTCGCACATGCTCGCCGCCATCCCCGACCTGATGGACCCCCAGGTGCGCATCGATCGGCCCTATGTGCGTGAGGGGTGGCTCGCAGCGCGCGACAAAAGCGACCGCTCTAAGCGCGGCTCGGATCGCATGGTGCCGGTCTCCTGGGATGTAGCGCTCGACCTCGTCTCTGGCGAAATCGGCCGTGTTGCCAAGACACACGGCAACGACGCCATCTTTGCTGGCTCCTACGGGTGGACCAGCGCCGGCCGCCTGCATCATGCGCAAAGCGTCATCAAGCGGCTCATGAATTGCGTCGGCGGCTACACCGGCCATGTCGATACCTACAGCGTCGGCGCCGGCGCGGTGATCGCCCGTCACGTGCTCGGCCCTGATGGCTACGGGGCGTCGAACAGCATCGCCATGATGGCTGAGAACACAGAGTTGCTGCTGGTTTGCGGCGCGCTCTCGCCCCGCACTGCGCAGGTCGAGTCGGGCGGCATGGGCCGGCACGACTTGCCGGGCCACCTGGCGCAGCTAAAGGCGCGCGGCGCGCGCATCGTGCTCGTCTCACCGCGCCGTGACGACATGCCGGATGATGTTGGCGCCGAGTGGTGGCCGATCCGCCCCAACACCGACACGGCCCTGCTGTTGGGGCTCGCGGGCGAGATCGTCGCGGCAGGCCGCGAGGACGCCGACTTCCTCGCCCGCTGCACGTCGGGCTCCGCCGAAGCACTGGCCTATCTGCGCGGCGACACCGACGGCATCCAGAAAAACGCCGCCTGGGCCGCGCGCATCACGGGCCTCGACACGGCACAGATCCGGGCGCTGGCCGCCGAGATGGTGACGAAGCGGTCGTTCATCACGGTGAGCTTCAGCCTGCAACGCGCCGTGCATGGCGAGCAGCCCTGGTGGGCCGGCGTTACACTTGCCGCCATCGCCGGGCAAATCGGCTATGCCGGCGGCGGCGTCGGCTATGGCTTCGGCTCGGTCGGCGGCGCTGGCGCCTCATTCCCACTCGCCGCCATCGGGGCGCTTGGCCATGGCAAGAAGCCGAATGCCGCCTTCATTCCCGTGGCGCGCATCGCCGACATGCTGCTCAATCCCGGCAAGCCCTTTACCTACGAGGCCAAGCAGCATGTCTATCCCGACATCCGCCTCGTCTACTGGGCTGGCGGCAATCCCTTCCACCATCACCAGGATCTGAGCCGATTGTCCGGCGCCTGGGAGAAGCCTGAAACCATAGTCGTGCAAGAGATCAACTGGACCGCAACGGCCAAGCGCGCCGATATCGTGCTGCCCGCCACCACCACGCTCGAGCGCAACGACATCTCGGGTGGCCGGCGCGCCGACGCCATCTTCGCCATGAAGCGCGTGCTGGCCCCCTATGCCGAGGCACGCTCGGATTTCGAGATCATGTGCGGTCTCGCCAAGCGGCTTGGCGTCGAGCAGGCCTTTACCGAGGGCCGCGACGAGATGGGCTGGTTGCGCCACATCTACGACGAGACTCGCGCCGGCATGCAGAAGCGCGGCGGCACCATGCCGGAGTTCGACACGTTCTGGGCCGCGGGCGAAACTCGCGTGCCGCAAAAGCCGCTGGAGCCGCACCTCGCCAGCTTGCGCCGCGACCCGCAAGCTCATCCCCTCGACACCGAGAGCGGGCGCATCGTGCTTTACTCGAAGACGCTGGAGGCCTGCGCTTATCCGGATTGCCCGCCACATGCGGCCTGGATCGAGCCGCCGGAATGGCTCGGCGCCGCGGCTAGCACGCAGCACCCATTTCACCTCATCAGCGCGCAGCCGAACGGCCGCTTGCACAGCCAGCTCGACAATGGCCGCGTGTCACAGGCAGAAAAGCAGGCCGGCCGCGAGGCCATGCTGATCAACCCGGTCGATGCCGCGCGACTGGGTTTGAAGGATGGCGATACAGCGCTGCTCTCGAATTCGCGCGGACGGGCGCTGGCGGGCGTGCGCCTCTCGACCGACATTCGGCAAGGCGTCGCCGTGCTGCCCACCGGCGCCTGGTATCAGCCGATCTGGTCGGCGGACGGCGTGCTCGACATCTCGGGCAATCCCAACACGCTGACACTGGATGTGCCGGCCTCTGCCTTTTCCGGCGGTTGCGCGGCCCACACCTGCCTCGTGTCCATCGCGCGCTACGACGGCAATGCGCCGCGGCCCTCCTTCGACAAGCCCGTGTTCGTCGAAGCGGCGGAGTGATCTGATACCCTGGCCCGATGGGATGACGACGGAGCCACGCGCCATGTTCCGTTCTTGTTGGAAGCTACTGCTGTTGTTGCTGGCAATTGCCAGTCCCGCCACTGCTGCTCCCGATGAGGAAGCCTTAGGCAAGTCGCAAGGCTATCCCATCGGCACGCCCAGAAACTGGTTCTATGACGAGCGCGTGCGCGTCGGCTCGTTCAGCCACGTGGACCGCATCCTGCCACATAACGTGCTGAAGCGGGCGGCGAGCCCATTGCCCTTGCTGCCGCCACCGCCCGGCGAGCAGCTCACCTCCCGCCTCGGCCGGGCCACGCTGGTCATCCGGCAGTTCCTCGCTGGGCAGCGCATCACGGGCCTGCTGATCATCAAGGATGGCCAGATCCTGGTTGAGCACTACCAGTACGATCGTACTGCCGCACATCGACTGGTGTCGCACTCGATGGCCAAGTCGATCGTCAGCCTCGGCGTCGGCATCGCTGTGCACGAAGGCAAGATCCGCTCGCTCGACGACACGGTCGCGACCTACGTCCGGGACTTGGCCGGCAGCGCCTATGGCGAGACCTCGATCCGCAACCTCCTGCGCATGGCCTCGGGCGTGCGCTTCACCGAGGTCTACGACGGCCAGGACGATCTGGCGACGTTCAGCCGGTTGCGCAGCAAAGACGGGACGACCGCCGCCCTGCGTGCCTTCAACAGTCGCGAAGCCGCGGCCGGCAACCGCTTCAAGTACGCCACCAGCGAGACCGTGGTGCTGGCCGCGCTGCTGCGCGCCGTCACCCACACAACTCTCAGCGACTATCTGACATCGCGGCTGTGGCAGCCCATGGGCGCAGAGGCCGACGCGACCTGGATCAAGACGTTGGACGGACTGGAAGTCGGCGGTGGCAGCTTCAATGCCGTTCTGCGCGACTATGGCCGCCTCGGCATGTTGCTGGCCAATGACGGTGCTGTCGGTGCACGGCAAGTGATCCCGAAAGACTACCTGCTCGAGGCCACCGACTGGCGGCGTCAGCCCGCCGCCTTCGCGCCGCGCACGGCCACACCGTATTTCGGTTACGGCTATCAATTCTGGCTCTATCCCGGCGACAAGCGCCGCTTTGCCCTGCTCGGCGTCTACGGCCAGTCGATCTTCGTCGATCCCGAACTGAAACTAGTGATGGTGATCACGGCCGTTGCCAAAAACGCCAGCGTCGGCAAGGAAACCCTCGCCGTCGAGCGCGATCTGCTCTGGCGCGAGCTGGTCAACGGTTTCGGGCGCTGGTGATGACTCGCTCGGGGCCTACCAGGCCAACTCCAGGATCTCGCGCACGTCGGCGGCCGTCGAGATCTTGCGCGGGTTGATCTGCACCGGCTTATAGGTAAGCGAACGGCGCGCGATCTCGTCGAGGCTATCGCGCGTGATGCCGACGCCACGCAACGTCGTCGGCTGCTCGAGGCCGGCGATCAGCGCCTTGACCAGCTCCGAGGCTGACTGGCCGGGCTGTCCCATGGCCTCCGACAGCGCCTTCTGCCGCTCGCCGTTGACGCTGGCATTCCAGGCCAGCACGGCCGGCAGCATGACGCAGGAGGTGTGCCCATGGGGCACGCCGAACGTGGCGCCAAGCGCATAACCGATGCCGTGGCTGGCGCCCGAGCCGATGCCCGACGCCGAGGCAGCGATCGCCTGCCACATGCCGAACTGCGCTTCCATGCGCGCGTCAAGGCTCGCCGGCTCCGCCTTGATGCGTGGCAGGGCGCGATGCAGCAGGCGCAAGCCCTGCAGCGAATGCGCCTCGGTCGCCAAATTGGCGGAAGGGTTGCAGTAGCTCTCCACCGCATGGTCGACGGCGCGGATGCCGGTGGCAAACACCAGCCACAACGGCGTATCGAGCGTTGCCGCGGGATCGAGAATGATCGAGCGCGGTGCCATCAGGCGGTGGCTGAAGGACTGCTTCGAGTTGGTGGCCGACAACGTCACGCCGGCATTGCGCGTGAACTCCGACGCTGACAGCGTCGTCGACACCGCTATCATGCGGATGGCATCGGCAGGTGGCACGACGGGGGCCGATTTCGAACCGTCGATGCCGGCGCGATAGGGCTCCATGGCGTCGATGGAGTCGAGCCCCAGCCACACGCACAGCAGCATCGCCTTGGTGGCGTCGATGACGGAGCCGCCGCCGATGGCCAGCATTAGATCAGCCTTGGCGGCGCGCGCGGCATTGGCGCCGGCAATCACGTCCTCGCGCGGGCTGTGCGACGCGATCGCCGCGTACGTGCCGACATGCCGGGCGCCCAGAGCTTTCTCCGCCCGCTGCAGCGGGCCATTGGCAAGTCTGGCCAGCGATCGCGTCGAGGTCACGAACACGCGCTTGGCGCCGTAGCGCTGCGCTTCCGCGACAATTGCCTCTTCGAGCGGCACACCAAAGACGATCTGCTCGATGGCCTGGATGGAAAAGTGTCCAGGACGGATACCGGTCGTCGCGGGGGTCATGAGGTTGCGTCCCAGCATTGCCAATTCGGTGCCAAGTGTGCTCCGCGGCGCTCGCAGCCGCAAGCGCAACCGACAGCCTTAGCGCAGGGCGATCCGGCAGCCCGGTTGCTGCACGATCTCAACTCGGCGCCGGATTCCAGCCGAGCCCCTTCAGGATCAGCAGCAACTGCGGCTCGATGTATTCAATCAGCTTGTCGGCGTTGTAGCCGTCGAATACGGCCTTGCGCAGCGATGCCGAGTACGCGGCGAAGATCAGTTGCGAGGCAGGCACCAGACTGCCGGGCGTGATCTGTCCTTTCGCCATTTCCGCCTCGAGCAACGCCGCCACGGTATAGTGGTGATCGGAGAGTTGGCGGCTGTTGTCGCGCTCGCGCTCGGCGCTCCATTGCCACGAATAGGCAATGAAGGCGGCCGTCAGCTTGATGTGCTCGAGGTCGTGCACGTAATAGGTGTGCAACAGGTGTTTCAGGCGCGCATCCAGGCCACCGAATTTTGGCGGCACGCGCCGCACGCCGGCAAAAGTGCGCTCGTTGTAGGCCTTGAGGACCTCATAGAGCAGATCCTGCTTGCTTTCGAACAGGCCCGCGAAATCACTGGCCGTGATATCCGCTGACGCGCAGATCACCTCAATCGACGTCTCTTCGAAGCCCAGACGGTCGAACAACCGCGTCGCCGCCTCCACGACCTTCTCGCGCAACTGCGTGTTCGACGCCATGATGCGGTCGACCGGCACGTTGAGCGCTCGCGCCACGAGGCCGAGCCGTTTGGTCGACGGCTGCGTCGTTCCGGCCTCCCATTGCGACACCGCATTGCGGGAAATTCCGGCCAATTTGGCCAGTTGCGTCTGCGACATACCGGCCGCCTCCCGCAACTCCTTCAGTCTCCGACCCTGGCTCATGACACGATCTCGCGCGCTCCGTTCCCGCGTCAAGCATAGCAAGTATGGATTGACAAAATAGGTAAGTTTGACTTACCCCACCTCCGCGACGGCAGCTGGCCCGTTTGTTCCCAGCCTCAAGCCTCGGGAACATCCGGCCGTGGCTGCCGCAAAGAGACGTCATCGCTCTGAGTGTCAGTCATCCTCTTTAGAAAGTTGAGGAAACATGCAAAATTCTGTGCTTCTGCAAGAGCGCCTGCAGCAACTGCAAGTTTCGCGCGAACGCGTCAAGGCCGATACCACTGCCTCTGCGACGGCCGAGGTTGAAGCTCGCCTGGAGCAAATTTTCGACCAGATGTACTTTCTTGCCATGGAAGTGGCGCTTACCCCCATGCCGTCGTACCAGGGCCTGTCCTGCAAGGCCACGTATCTGCTCGAGTACCTGGAGCAATCGGGCGGCGACTTTGCCAGCGAATTGGCACGGTCCTTGGCCACCGACGTGCTAGCCGTCTCGCAAGCGGCTGTCGAGCACCGTTAAGGCCTGTCGGCGACACAACGCCGCCAACGAGCGTGCGCCTCAGCACCTCGACAAAGCTGTCGGCCGGCTAGCCCTGCGTGCGACGGGCGGCGGCCGGCTTCGCCTCGATAGGCTCGATCATGACATCATCGTTGGCGTCGGGGCCTGGATCGTCCGGCGGCCGGGGCGCGCCATAATTGCGGTTCGCCGGGGCCGCAGCCGTTGCTGTTGCCAGTGTCGCCGCCGTGGCACCACCGCCATTCACCGGACGCGTCGATGTCCGCGGCACCGATGCCGGCACGGACGTCGAGGGCGCTGCGGGCGCGGCGGCGGGCGTCTCGACGATGCGTTCGACCGGCTTGATGGCCACGGCGACCGAGCGCTCACTGGCGGCGGCCGGCGAGCGGGGATGGGCGGGTGTGCTCGACGGCGAGTAGCGCGGCTTGGCAGCGGGCTCGTCGACATCGATCTCCTCGGCGTCGGGACGAGGGCCGCCGCTGCCTGCAGCTGGTGCCCGGGCCGCTGGCGCCAACGTACCGAGCATCACGAACTCCTCGAGCTTGTCGATAGCCACCTCGCCATCGGCAGGTGCGGCAGCTTCCAGCGGCACCCGCCATTGGTACGCGTCGAGCGCACCCGTAACCGGCGAGATGGCGGCCCAGCGTTCGGAGACGATGCCGTCGGCGGTCCAAGCCGGATCACGCGGCGCATTGACCGCGCGGGCCAGCCATTCGCGGACGCGACCCGTGTCGTTGTGCTGTTCGCCTTCGATGCGTGCCATCAGCGTGCACACCCGTTGTGACAGGCGGCCCTCCAGCAGCGGCTGCAGCGCTTCGCGCGCCTCGTCCCAGGACTTGGCTTCGACGGCGGCCGTCGCCACCGCGATCGGGCCTTCGGCCGAGTGTGGTGTTGTTTTGGCAATGCGCTTGATGCGGTCCAGGCGGTCGCGCGGGCTGTCGCCGGGGCGCGCAAACGCATATACCGTCGCCAGATCCGGATGCGGTGCCTTCTTCCAGGTCCGCTCGATGATCTTGGCCGCGCGACCGGTATTGCCGCGTGAGGCGAGCTGGCGGCCTGCGATCGCCGCGGCCGGCACCAGATCGGCGGCCAGATTGTGGGCTTCGGTCGCAAGTTCCAGCGCTTTGTTGCCGTTCTCGTCTTCCATGTCCTGCGCCTGTGCCGTCAGCAGGACCGCGCGGCGCCGATCGGCCTCCGGCTTTTCCACGTGCCCATGCTTCTTGGCCGTGGCCAGGGTTTCCAGGGCCGCGGCCCAATCCGAGGCCTTGCACTGCAGATCGAACAACGCATCGACCGGCCAACCGAGCTTGGGATTGAGCGACAACGCACGCTCGGCAAACTGCCGCGCGGCTTCCATCTCACCTTCCTTCTCGGCCTCCAGATAGAGTCCGCGCAGGCCCAACTGCTCGGTATCGGGCGTGCCGAGCATGGCCTCGAAGATGCGCCGCGACGTGGCCCGGTCACCTTGCAATTGCGCAGCTTGGGCGCGCAGGAGATGCGTCAGCGGCTCGTTGGGCAGCGCCTTGCGCGCCTGCACGGCATACTTGGTCGCAAGCGAGCGGTCACCGGCGCCGACGGCGATCATGCCGCTGGAGAGGGCATCGAGGCCGCGCTCCTGACGGCGGCGATTGAAGAAGTTGCCGACGGCGGCCGGGCTCTGCCAGATCTGGCGGGCGATGGACCACAGGAACATGGCGAGGGCGACCAGGAACGCGAACAGCACGACGGCGCGGAAGACGCTGGTCTCCAGCACGTAGCCTTCCCAATCCACGCGGAAATTGCCGGGGCGGTCAGCGAGCCAGGCGAGGCCCGATGCCAGAACGGCGACACCGACAAGATACAGAACCAGCCGGATCATTGCTTCGTCCCCTTCGGCACATCAGCGGGTTTGGACTGTGTCGGGTCGGGCCTGTTGCCGGCGCCGAGCGATGATTTCAGTGCCACCTCGATCGACGCCAGCGCGGCATCCACGGTCTGCCGCGCCTCGACCTTTTTCAGCCAGTCGATGGCCGGCGTGCGCGCTTTCTCGGTCAGCTTCTTCGCCTCGCCGACCACATCTCCGAGCCGAGCCTCCTTCAGCGCCGCCTCCATGCGCGTGACCAGCGCCTCGGCCGACGCGTCGTCCGGTGCATATTCAGCCTTGCGCACGCGAACAATCGACTTGGCCGAGGTCATCATGCGGTCAACCACCGTGGCGCCGGGCTGCTCGGCCTCGGCGTCGACCACGGCGTTGGCGACCTTGCGGAAGTCTTGCACCAGCGTCGCCAGTGTCGGCACGCCCTCATTCTGGTAGCGTTCAATGGCCTTCAGATCGATGCGATCACCGGCGACGCGCCGCACTTCGGCCAGCTCCGCCGTATACTTGGCGCCGCGCTCCATGGCCCGCTTCAGGTTGCCAAGCTCCAGCGACAGCACGATGCGCTCGGTGTTCGACTTGCGGTCATCCTCGGCGCGCACGATGCCCGTGACGTTGCGCTCGATATCCGCGACTTTCTGTGCCACCGGGGCAACGGCCGCGGCGATGTCGGCGGGTTTCGCGGCGGCCTTCAGCCGGCCATCCACCTCACCCTTGAAGCCGTCGAGCGAGGCCTTGAGACCACCGGTCTCCTCCTTCAACGCCCGCACCACCTCGTCGAGCTTGTCGCTGGCGACCTTGAGTTGCTCGAGGCGTTGTGTCAGCCGCGTCGTGTCGGACTTGACGGTGGCCACATCACGATCGAGGCGCTGGGTACCGGACTTCGCGGTCTCGCCGGCTTCGGCGGTGGCGGCAAGCCGCGTATCAATGTCCTGCGCAAGCTCCTTCTTCACAGCCGACAACCGCGTGTTCAGCGCCGTTTCGAGATCGCGCACCTGGCCCGTCAGCTGCGCCAACTGGGGAATGCGGCCGGCGCGCTGAGGATCGGCCTGGGCTGCGTTGGCGATTGTCGTGAGCTGCTCCTCGAGCTTGGCCAACCTTTGTGCGTCGGCAGCGGCCGGCTGCTTGGCGAGTTGCTCCTTCAGGGCGGCGTTCTCGGTCTCGAGCCGCGACTGCGCTTCGCCGAGGCTGGCCAGCCGCTTCGTCATCTCCTCCAATCGTGCCAGACCCTGATCGAGCGCCGGATTGGGTCGCGGCGTATCGGCGGCGATCAGACGCTCGCGCAACGTCTTTTCCAGCCCCGCGATGCGACCGGCGATCTCGGGCGGCACCGCGGCGGTGACGGGCGTCGACTGGCGTGCCGGCTCGATGCCGAACAGCGGCAGCATATGTTGCCCGCCGGCCAGCGCCAGGGCGCCCCCGAACACGCCTGCCGCCGCATGGGTGAGAAAGCGACCGATGCCGGAGCCGGAATTGGCCGCGGTGGCGGACGCGGGCCGCGCGTCTCCGTCGCGACTGCCGATCGCCGTCTCCACCGACCAGGGCTGGCCCGGCTTGCGCTCACCAGCTTTGGTGTCGCTGGCTCTTGTCGCGCCGGCCTTGACGTCAGCAGGTTGACTGGCAGCTGCCTTCGGGTCGGCGGCCTTGGACGAGCCGGGCAGTGGCTCACTCACCGATCTTGCTGCCGCCGCGACCTTGGCTGCAGTTGCCGCCTCCGGACCACTGCCCATCGGCGTGGCCCCACCAGCCGCTGCCTTGGCGTCTGCCGCCTTGGCCTTCGCCTCATCGACCTTCACCTCGGTCGCCTTGAGGTCAAGGGTCGCAAACGGACGCTTCTGGGCTTGCTGATCCGTCGCCGCGCGCTCGGGCCCTTTCGCTGGGCCATCGTTCTTGCTGTCGGTCATGTTCAACGCCTCACGATACCGCATCGGGGTCCGCGCGACCCGCCTGCGCACTCATCCCTGCTACAAGACTGGCGCTGATCAAAGCAGCCTCACGGGCAGGGATAAACCTATAGATCCCCTTGTGCCGCAGCGAGATCGATCAGGGCAAGCATTTCTTCGAGCGTTGGCTGGTCGGCCACCTCGATCGGCAGCGGTCCCAAGCCCTTCAAGCGGCTGGCGATGGCATCAGAAAGGCACAGATGCGGGATGTCCCGGATCACGTCGCCCAGCCGTTGCCGCGTGATCAGCCGGGCCCAGGTGACGGCTGTGTCGGAGGACATCAAAAGGATGGCCTGGATGCTGCCATCGGCCAATTCGTCCAGGACGACATCGCCGAGCCGTTCGATCGGTTTCATACGGTAAACGACAGTCTTACTGGCACGGAACCCATTTTCCTCCAGTTCGCGCGCCAGTTCGACAGCAACCCGGTCGCCGGCCAGATGCAGCAGCACATCTTCGGACGGGTCCAGCACCGAGGCGATCATGGGAGCGAGGCCGGTCGCCGTTCCCGGCCCTTTGATCACCGTGCGGAACCCCATCCGGCGCGCTTCTTCCGCCGTTGCCGCGCCGACCGTGAACACGGTTAGTCCACGTGCCTGCTGCACCAGATTGGCCTCGCGCAGGGCCCTGAGCCCGTTGCGGCTGGTGGCGATCAAGGCCGTGACGCCCTCGAGGTCGATGGGCTCGCAATCGTCGAACGAAACGGACAGCAGTGGCTCGACCACCGCCTCATGGCCGCGTTCCTCGACGATGCCCTTCATTTTCATGGCATCAGGTTCGGGCCGCGTGATGAGGACGCGCATCAGGCATGCCCAGCAAAAAAGTCGGGACCGGCTTGGCCCAGGAGTTCGTCAGCCACCTCAGTCGCCAGTACCAGCGCCGAGGCAGCGCTACCTGACCGCTCCGCACTGAGGGACCGGCTGCCGTCAAGCGCGAGGATTTCGCCCCGCAAGCGCAGCTGTCCGCCCACCAGCTCAGCCAGCCCCGCGATCGGCGTGCGGCACGAGCCTTCGAGCCGGGCCAGGAACGCCCGCTCCGCCTCGACCGCCAGATGGCTTGCAGGATCATCGATCGCGGCAAGGAGTTCATGCATGGCCCGATCGCGGCCGCGGATTTCCACCCCGATGGCGCCCTGTGCCACCGCCGGCAGCATCGTTTCCGGCGCCAGGGCCTCGGTGATACGGTCGGGCAGCCCCAAGCGCCGCAATCCCGCGCAGGCCAGAAACGTTGCATCAGCCACGCCATCGGCGAGTTTTTTCAGCCGCGTATCGACGTTGCCGCGAAATCCCACCACCCGAAGGTCCGGCCGGCGATGGCGAATCTGCGCGGCGCGCCGCAACGACGATGTGCCAACCACCGCACCCTTCGGCAATTCGGCCAGACTCTTGGCCGACAAGCTGACAAAGGCATCACGCACGTCCTCCCGTGGCAGGATGGCCGCAATGACGAGGCCCGCCGGCAGCTCGGTCGGCATGTCCTTCATCGAGTGGACGGCCAGATCAATGCGGTTGTCGAGGAGGGCGTCCTCGATCTCCCTGGTGAACAGCCCCTTGCCACCGGCTTCCGCCAACGAGCGATCCTGGATGCGGTCGCCGGAGGTCTTGAAGACCACGATCTCGAAGGCTGACGTCCTGGAAATGTCTCCGCCCGACCGGGCCAGACTGGCTATCAGCCGGTCGCGCACCTCGTGCGCCTGGGCGAGGGCCAACAGCGAGCCGCGCGTGCCGATACGGATGGTCTTTGGTTGCAAGTGCAGGGCTCCAGGTGTAGGCGGCAGACCATCGTGCGGCGTTCCGCCAAATATGCGCCGCGGCGCCAGCCGGCGCAATCGCTCCAGCGAAGCTCGCCAGATCCAGGTAAGGCCACATTCGAACCCCATGAGCAAGTCCCCAGGCGAAACGCTGATCCTCGGCATCGAGACGAGCTGCGATGAGACCGCAGCTGCCATCGTCGGCCGCACGGCGTCGGGTCAGGGACGCATCCTCGCCAACGTCGTGCGCTCGCAATGGGACGCGCACCGCCCCTACGGTGGGGTCGTTCCCGAAATCGCCGCCCGCGCCCACGTCGAATGCCTGGACGACATCATTCGCGAGGCGATGCAGGTGGCGAGCGTTGGCTTTGGCGAACTCGATGGCGTTGCTGCCTCGGCCGGGCCGGGCCTCGTCGGCGGCCTCATCGTCGGCCTGACCACAGCCAAGACGCTGGCGCTGGTGCATGATCTCCCGCTCGCTGCCGTCAATCATCTCGAGGCGCACGCTTTGACCGTGGGGCTGACCGATGGCTTGGCCCCGCCGTACCTGCTGCTGCTGGTTTCCGGTGGGCACACCCAGTTGTTGCATGTCGAAGCCGTCGGGAGTTATCGCCGCCTCGGCACCACCATCGACGACGCGCTCGGCGAGGCCTTCGACAAGACGGCCAAGCTTCTGGGGCTCGGCCTTCCCGGTGGCCCGCATGTCGAGCGCGCGGCCATGTCGGGCAATGCTGGCCGCTTCGCTTTTCCACGGCCCATGCATGGCCGGCCGGAGCCGAACTTCTCGTTCGCTGGCCTGAAGACGGCGGTGCGCATCGCCGCCGAGGCCGCAGCCCCCCTCAGCGACCAGGACATCGCCGATCTCTGCGCCAGCTTCGAGCAGGCCGCCATCGACGCCGTCGTCGAGCGCACGGGCCGCGCCATGGGCCTCGTCGCCGACGCGCTCGACGAGGCCCATCGGGTGCTGGTTGTCGCCGGGGGGGTTGCCGCCAACAAACGCCTGCGCAGCGGTCTCGATACCCTCGTCGCGCGGCGCGGCTGGCGGCTCGCCATTCCCCCGGCGGCATTGTGTACGGACAACGCCGCCATGGTCGCCTGGGCCGGCGCAGAACGCTTGGCACTGGCGCTTCGGGATGGCCTCGACACGCCGGCGCGGGCGCGCTGGCCCCTCGACGGCGACGCTGCCCCCGTCATTGGCTCCGGCCGCCTCGGCGCCAAGGCCTGATTGGCGCCGCTGTCTGCTCTCCGTTTCCTGCACGGTTGCGCTGCTCCGGCTGGCCTCGCCATGGCGCCCGGGAGCGGACTACACTTGGCGCACGCACTCTCAGCGCCACTCAGACAAAGGACCGCGTCTCATGGATACCGGCACGCCGAAGATGATCGCCAAGAAGGAAAACGGCATCGGCTGGATGATCTTCAACCAGCCCGAGAAGCACAATGCCGTGTCGTTCTCCATGTGGCAGGCCATCCCGAAGATCATCGCCAACTACGAGGCCGATCCGGCCGTGCGCGTCATCATCCTCACTGGCACTGGCGAGAAGGCTTTCGTGTCGGGCGCCGACATCTCGGAATTCGAGGAGAAGCGCAACAGCGAGGAGGCGGTGAAAATCTACAACGCCGCTGGCGACCACGCCTCCGAGGTGATCTCTGGTGCCAGCAAGCCGACCATTGCCATGATCCGCGGCCTGTGCGTCGGCGGCGGCCTGGCACTCGCCCTCAACACCGACATTCGCATCTGCGGCACCAATTCCTATTTCGCCGTTCCAGCGGCACGCCTCGGCCTTGGCTACCGCTATTCAGGATTGAAGCGCCTGGTCAATGTCGTCGGCCCCGCGTTCGCCAAGGAGATCTTTTTCACCGCCGGTAAATTCACGGCCGAGGAAGCGCGCATCATGGGGCTGGTCAATCGCGTCGTCGCGCCTGAGGAGGTCGAGACGTTCACGCGCGCCATGGCCGCCCGCATCGTCGACAACGCACCGCTCACCGTGAAGGCTGCGAAAATGGCCGCCAATGCCGCAGCCCAGGATGAATCCCAGCGCGATCTCGCCGCCATCGACCGCGCTGTCGCCACCTGCTTTGCCAGCGAGGACTACGTTGAAGGCCGACGCGCCTTCATGGAAAAGCGCAAGCCGAAATTCCAGGGGCGCTGATTGGGCAGCAGCCGCAATCGAGGCGTCCAGATTGACGCCTTAGCTCCCGGGTTGACGGAGCCGGAACGCGGGACGACGAACGGCGATCCCGCGTCACGTCCCCACGTCTTGGCTTCGCGGTGCTGCATCGGCGGGCGCTTGACCACTACAGCCCCAACATCACGCGGGCCTTGGCGGGCGATGCCACGCCGCGCCCGATCAGTCGCGCCAGTCGCGCAGGGTCAAGCCCTGGACTTGGCATCGACCCAACATGTCCCGGTTGCCGCCGTCGCTGGGTCGCGCTGCGCTTGACCCGACGGGGAAAGTGCTCTGGCAAACCGTCGTCGCCGTTCGGTGGCGAGCCACTCCACCTGGAAAGACCGTGGTCACGGCGTTTGACAGGTCGATCGGTTCAAGCGCCCGCCATCGTCGGCTTGGCGTCGGGCCAGCCCGTCTCGCGCTCGTAGGCCGCCGCCATCCGGAACAGCATGGCCTCGGCAAACGGCCGGCCAACGAGTTGAAAGCCGACCGGCATACCAGTCTTGCTGAACCCGCCCGGCACCGACAACCCGGGCAGCCCCAAGTAGTTCATGGGCCACGTGCAATGATTGAGTGAGCCCAGCACCTCATTCATGGTGGCGCTGTCGCGCACATCCGTGTCGACGAGCTTCGGCACCGGAAAACGCAGCACGGGCAGGAATAGGGCATCGGCATCGCCAAAGACGTCATCGACAAAGGCTTCGGTGATGCGCGGACGCACTTGCACTGCCTTCAGGTATTCGACGGCGGTGAACGCAAAGCCCTGTTTCATGCGCGCCCTGACAAGCGGCGCGTAGAGGTCGTGCTGGTTGCGCAGCCAATCGTCATGCAGCGCGCAGAACTCCGACGAGATGACGATGTTGCCGAGGCCGCGCAACTCGTCATGGAACGGCACCTCGCGTCGCCTGATGGTGCAGCCGAGCTTGGCGAAGGCGCCGAGTGCCGCTTCCAGGACGTCGCCGACTTCCGGACTCATGCCATCCCAATAGTGGTTCGTCGCGACTGCGATACGCAGTCCTTTCGCGCCGGCGCCAAGGCCAGCTTCATAGTCGTCTACCCGCACCCCTGCCGCCGTCGCATCATTGGCATCTGGACCAGCAACCACCTTGAGCAACCGTGCGCAATCGGCGGCCGTACGCGCGAGCGGGCCGATGTTGTCGAGCGAGAACGAAAGCCCCATGCAGCCGTAGCGCGACACGCGGCCCTGCGTCGGCTTGATGCCATAGACGCCGCAAATGCCGCCGGGCAAACGGATTGAGCCACCGGTATCCGAACCGAGCGAGCCGTAAACCATGCGGCCCGCCACGGCTGTTCCCGAGCCCGATGACGAGCCGCCGGTGATGTGCTCCGGGTTCCACGGATTGCGCGTCGGGCCGAAATGCACGTTGTGGCCGGTCGGCCCGTTGGCAAACTCCGACATGTTGAGGGCGCCAACCGTGATGGCGCCGGCTTCATCCAGCTTGTCCAGCACCGTCGCCAGATAGTCGGGCCGGAAGTTGCGCCGCACCGCCGAGCCGCATGTCACCGGCACACCCGGCCGGTAGAACATGTCCTTGTGCGCCAGCGGTACGCCGTGCAGCGGGCCAAGCTTGCCACCCGCCGTCTGCCGGGCGTCGGCTGCTTTGGCGGCTGCCCGAGCGCCGTCCTTGTCGACGCGAATGAAGGCATTGAGCACCGGCTGGCGCGCATCGATCCGCCCCAGCACGGCCTCCGTCACCTCGACGGCCGATACCGTGCGCTTGGCGATAGCATTGGCTGTCTCAATCAGGCTCCAATCCGCGATCTGGCTCACCGCTTGCCTCCGTCAGCCAGTCGCCGCATGACGACGTCGAACGTCTGCGGCTCCGTGTCGAAGAGCGTGCCTTGCACGGCTTTGTC
>JBJXDZ010000165.1:0-4098 GCA_046154645.1 Hyphomicrobiaceae bacterium | reverse complement strand
CGATCTAATCGGGCAAGCACTTGTCGAGCGGCTTCTTGGTGACAAACTGTGTCGCTGCAAGGAGCGGCGCGATGGCTTGCGTGATGCGCATCGAGATGATGATGATGCGTTCCTTGTGCTTCGGGTCCCAGGCGTCGGCATAGGACTCGAGGCCCTGCGGCAGCGCGCGCGTGTTGTACGAAAAACTGCACATCGGCTGACACCAGTTCGCCCACATGCCCTCGCGCGGTTTGGCCGATGCCGGGAGATCGGCGAGGTTCGTCACGTCCGCCGGCAGTTTCTTGATCAGCTTCTCGCGCTCCGCCAGAATGAGGACCGGATCGTCCATCATCGTCAGCGTCATCGTCGGCTTGGCCTTGTTGGAGCGGATCTTCTCGAGATTGATGAGCGAATTGGTCCCCTCATACAGGACTTTGATACCGAGCTTCTTTTCGATCTGCGGAAACAGGCCGTCCACCAAGCCGGGCGAGGCCGGACCGCCGATGAAGATTTCGCGAGTCTGCGCACGCAGGATGCTGGGAAATCCGGTCACAGCCAATGCCGAGGAGCCGATGACGATCTGTCGACGTGAAACTTTTGTGTTGATGGTCATGGGGCCTCTCTCGGGGTAGGTCGCGTTGCGGGGACTTCAGGCGGATGCACTCTACTGCGGCAGGTCTCGGGCGTCTCGCCGACGGGTGATCAATGCCGCGGCACTTGATGCTGGATTATAGGGCAGAACAGCCGGCGCGCACCGTCAAGCCAGCGTGCGATCGACGGGATTGAAGGGGGTCGGGAAGCGCCCTCGCGGGGTGATCATCGGATAGGGCTGGCGGGGAACGTATTGTCCGTGGCCGGGCCGGCCGACCACCGCGGCTCCATTGAACACCGTTAAGCCACGAACCAGCACGTGGCTCGGATAGCCTACGGCGCAATAGCCTTCATATGGTGTGTAATCCCCGCCATGGTGCATCAGCGCATTGGTCAGCGTGACCATCTTGTGCGGGTCCCAGATGACGATATCGGCATCGCTGCCAGGCGCGATCGACCCCTTCTTTGGATGCAGTCCAAACATCTTCGCCGGATTGGTCGAGACTAGCCGCACGAAGGTCGGCGCATCGATGCGCCCCTTGCTCACGCCTTCCGTGAACAGCAACGGCAGTCGTGCCGCCAACCCGGGAATGCCATTCGGGATCTTGTTGAATGGCGCATTCTCGCCAGCGAGCTTCTTGCCCTTCGGATCGTCGTATCTGCTTGGCGAATGATCCGACGAAACGACCTCGATCACGCCACGCCGGATGTAATCCCAAAGCGCGTCCTGATCGGACGTCGTGCGGGCCGGCGGGCCGAACACAAACTTGGCGCCTTCGAAACCCGGGCGGTCGAGATCACCAGCCGTCAGCGTCAGGTATTGTGGGCAGGTCTCGGCCCACACCTTCAGCCCTCGTGCCTGTGCCCGCGCGATCTCCTCGGCCGGCTCTGCTCCGGAGACGTGGAAGATCTGGATCGGCACATCGAGCGCCTCGGCGAGTGCGATGATCCGCGATACGGCCTCGCGCTCGGCGATGATGGGCTTACCCCAGGCGTGGTACTTGGGCGCGGTGAACCCGGCTGCAACCAGTTGCTCCGACATCCACGAGATCAGTTCGTGATGCTCGGCGTGAACACACACCAACGCCTTGTTGCGCCGAGCCGCCGCCAGGACGCGCAGAACGGAGCTGTCGTCCAGCCGCACGCCATCATAGGTCATGAAGATCTTGATCGAGCGGCTGCCCTCCTCCACGAGACCCGGCAGCTCTTGGTCGAGCACCGTCGGCGTCGCGTCAGTGATCGTCAAATGGAAAGAGTAGTCGACGATCGATTGGCGCGCCCGCATGTGATAGTCCGCCGTGACGGCCGCCAGCGACTGCCCGTGCTGTTGCCAGGAGAATGAGACGACGGTGGTGGTGCTGCCGGCCGCCGCCGATGCGGTGCCGGTGCGGAAAGTGTCGCACATCTCGCCGCCGGGCGCCGGTTGATCAAGATGGACGTGGGTATCGACGCCACCCGGCATAACCAGTTGACCGCCTGCGTCGATCGTCTCGCGAGCCCCGCCCTTGATTGCGCCGACGGCGACGATGCGACCGCCCGAAATTGCGACGTCGGCTTCAGCCATGTCCTGTGCGGTCACGACAGTGCCACCACGGATCACCAAATCGTAGTCCACGCCATTCTCCCTGCAGACGTTGTCACGCTCGCGACATGGATTGATGCAGCTGCGGGAGCATTCTAACATCATTAGTTCCGGCGCCGCCAACTGGCGCACGGCGATGGCGGAGGCGACATGCAGACGGCATCACTCATCGTGGCACTGGGGACGCGTCGCTATCGGGTGGAGCGGCCTTGGGGCGATCTGCCAAATGGCCCCGTGACCGACGTCACTGTCGATTCCCGCGGGCATGTCTACGTGCTGCTGCGCTTTGACCCCATCGCCGACGCGACGAGCCCGCGCGTCATCGAGCTGGCGCCGGACGGGCGGTGGCTCGCCTCCTGGGGTGGCGGCTTGATCGACGATGCGCATATGCTGGCGGCCGGTCCGGGCGACCGCCTCTACATTGTCGATCGGGATGCTCACGAGATCATCGTCTGTGACCGCAGTGGGGTGCGTCTCGCCGGACTTGGCACGCGCCATGCGCCGCTTGCGCCCTTCAACCATCCGACCGACGTCGCCATCGCTCCAGGCGGCGATATCTACGTCAGTGATGGCTATGCCGGGCACCGCGTGCATCGCTTCCGATCCGATGGCACCCTCGTCCAATCATGGGGTGAACTCGGGAGTGGGCCCGGGCAATTTCTCACGCCGCATGCGATCTGGGTGATGCGCGACGGCCGTGTCGTCGTCGCTGATCGGGAGAACAACCGGCTACAGGTGTTCTCGCCCGACGGCGCGCACCTCACGATTTGGACTGACTTCTTCAAACCGATGGACATTTGGGGCGACGAACAGGACAATCTCTACGTGACGGATCAGATTCCGACGCTGACCAAGCTCGCGGCCGACGGGCGCTGCATCGGCCGCTGCCGTCCAGTGCTCAACGGCGCGCATGGCCTCTGGGGGGACGCGCACGGCACCCTTTATTTGGCAGAGGTAAATCCGAGCCGGATTACGCGGCTGAGCCCCGCATGATGCCGTCGACCGAAGTAAAGGCCACAACGCCGATGCGTATTCTTGTGCTCAATCCGAACACGACCGAGGCGATGACGCACCGGCTCGTGGACGTTGGACGCACGGTCGCTGCACCTGGAACGGAGCTTGTGCCATTGACCGCGACGAAGGGGGTGCCCTACATCGCCACGCGTGCGGAGGCGCAGATCGGCGGCGCCGTTGCACTCGAATTGTTGGCCGAGCACCATCGTCACGTGGATGCAGCCATCATCGCAGCTTTCGGCGACCCAGGCCTGCTCGGCGCCCGTGAACTCTTCGACATACCAATCGTCGGCATGGCGGAGGCGGCTATGCTGGCGGCCTGCATGCTCGGCCGGCGCTTTGCCGTTGTGACGTTCGCGCGCGCGCTTGGGCCCTGGTACCAGGAGTGCGTCGACATGCACGGCATGAGCAGTCGCTGTGCGGGTATCCGTATGCTCGACACCTCAATCGTTTCGGTACCCGACGTGCAGGACGAGAAGGAGGCGATGCTGGTCGACCTCGCCAACCGCGCTGTGATCGAGAACGAGGCCGACGTGATCATCCTGGGTGGCGCGCCCCTCGCAGATCTTGCCGCCAAAGTGCGCGAGCGGGTCCCCGTCCCTCTCGTCGACCAAGTCCAGGCCGCAGTGAAGATGGCCGAGATGCTCATTGCATTGAAGACGCGCAAGGCGAGCGCTGGGACATTCCGTCGTCCAGGCGCAAAGTCCACGATGGGCCTCGGCGCTGCGCTTGCCGCACGCATTTCGCACACCGACTGACGTTGATTGTCGAGCTGGTGGTACGCAAAATCCGTTCAGGGGCGGAGGTAGGGGAATCGCGTTTGGCCTGAACGAATAGTGCTTGCATCGCCAGCGGGTATGGATTCTTGAGAGGACTCCTTTCGATTCGGGGAGGGGTCCGATGCAGTTCTTCGTTGCCGCGCTCGACGCGAT
>JBJXDZ010000164.1:0-5458 GCA_046154645.1 Hyphomicrobiaceae bacterium | reverse complement strand
GCTTGTTCGGCCGATTGAATACGATCTCATTGCTGCGGGTGAACGAATAGCTGCCGATCGCATCGGGTCGGAAATAGCTGTCGACATCGTGCCAGTTGATGCCCGCCCCGCTGATCGTCACCATCGTCATCCGCAGTGGCGCCTTGGCATCGGCGGACTGCGCTAGTTCGCGCAAATGAGTGGTGATGCCGTTGTTGTAGTAAAAGAAGCTGTTGCCGATGAAGATCGCCGACGTCGGCGTGCCGGTTTCAAGGGTGCGGATGGCGGCCGTCGTTTCAGCGGCCGCCATTGGCACCGTGGTCGCGATGCCGGCCATAGCGGCAATCATCAAGTGCGAGTGTCGGCGCCGGAACAGGTCGATCAGCCGCATGGGAACTCCTTGCATTGACACGTTCGACCCAAACTCGCACCGAACCGGGCGAGCGGCAAGATATCCGCTGATCGCCCGGCTCGCACCAGCTTCATGCAATGAACCGCCACGCCAAGGCCAGTCCACCGCAAATCGCCAACGTCGTAATGATCCCGCGGTGAGCAGCGAACAGCAGGGCGAACGCCAGCGCCGACAAGGCGAAAGCACGCAGATCAGCTGTCTCGAGATTTGGCAGCTCCAAGCTGAGCGGCCAAGCATTCACCTTGGCCACCTGCTTGAACAGCACGTTGAGGGCGAACCACACCGTCAGGTTCAGGATCACGCCAACCACTGCGGCCGTCACTGCAGCGAGCGCCGATTTCAACCGCGGCTCGGTGTTCAGCCGCTCGATGTAGGGCGCGCCGGCGAAGATCCAAAGGAAGCAGGGGGCGAACGTCGCCCACAGCGCAACCAGCGCTCCGAGGATGCCCATCGGCACCGCCGACCAGCCGCCATAGCGGTGGGCGGCCACATAGCCGACGAACTCGGTGACCAGGATCAGCGGCCCCGGCGTGGTCTCGGCGAGGCCCAGCGCATCGAGCATCTCGCCGGGCTTCAGCCAGCCGTAGGTCTGCACCACGTCCTGGGCCATGTAGGCGAGCACGGCATAGGCGCCGCCGAAGGTCACCACGGCCAGCTTCGAAAAGAACAACGCCAGTTTCGACAGCACATGATCGGCGCCGAAGAACCAGGCGATGGCGAGCAACGGGCCAAACCAGATGGTGAGCCAGATCGCAACCGTGCGCACGGTCTGGCCGAACGGGACGGTTGCGATGGCGCTGGCCCCTGCGGCTGGCTTCAGTCCCCAGCCACGCCACAGCCCGAACAGGGCCGCCGCCAGCACGATGATCGGGAACGGCACCTGCAGGGCAAAAATCGCGATGAATGCCGCGCCGGCGATGATCCAGTCGACATTAGTCTTTAGTGCCCGCTTCGCCACCCGCATCAGGGCTTCCACCACGATCGCCAGGACGGCCGCCTTGACGCCGACGACCAGCGCCTCGACGATCGGCAGATTGCCGAAGGCCGCATAGGCCATCGACAGGGCCAGGACGACAAGCGCGCCGGGGATCACGAACAGCAAGCCGGCGGCGAGCCCACCCTTCAGGCCATGCAGCCGCCAGCCGACGTAGGTGGCGAGTTGCATCGCCTCCGGCCCCGGCAGCAGCATGCAGAAGTTAAGCGCCGACAGATAGCGCGGTTCGTCGATCCACTTCTTCTCGTCGACCAGCACCTTGTGCATCAGGGCGATCTGGCCGGCCGGTCCGCCGAACGACAGCAGGCCGATCTTCAACCAGACCTGCAGCGCCTCGGCGAACGTGGGTGGGATGCCGGGGCCGCCGACGGCGATCTCTTTCTGGCTGCTCATCGGTCAGGCCTTCTTGGCTGGCCAGTTGTGGGTCTCGCCTGCGGCGAACCGGGCCCAGGCGTAGAAGGCATCGTACACGGCCATGCCGCGTTCGAGCGCCTCGTGATCGTCGGCGCCGGCCAGATGGGAATTACCGAGCGAGATGGCGAGCAGGCCGGCCGCCTCGGGCGCCAGATCCATGCGGGCGGTGTCGGCGCCGCGCACGATCAGGGCGATGCGATCGAGGCCCGCATCGCGGATCGCGAACATATCGATCAGCGTGTCGAACGAGCAGGTCGGTCCCCGATGCGTGATCTCGACGCCGTCTATGTCGTAAGGCACCGCGTCGAGTTCGACGGCCGCGTTCGCCACCTGGCTCGCCTCGACATAGAAGAACTTCGCCGACGGATCGAGGAAACGACTGATCAGCCACGGGCAGGCAATCCGGTCGATCTTCGGATTGATGCGCGTGACCCAGCGCGATTCCAAGCTCTGCCGATTGCCGATGAGCCCCTGCTTGCGGACGGTCGGGAGCCCGGCTTCGATCCAGCCGTTGACGCCGCCCTGCAGAATCGCCGCGTCGATACCCATCAGCCGCAGCTCACTGACCGCCGCCTGGCTGACCTTGAGGCCCTTCACACAGGTGACGACAACGCGCGCGCCGTCCGGGATTTCCGAGGCCCATACGGCGGTCTGCTGATGATCGCGCCAGCGTGCGGCCGGGAGCATCAGCGGCTGTGCGTCGTAGTCGTCGCACTTGCAGACGTCGAACACGAGCGGACTGTCGGCATGACCGACCAGGTTGGACAATTCCTGAGGTTGTATGGCAAAAGGACCCATGGCATGCGCCTCCGAGAGGTGGATGGCGCGGCGCTTGGGCGGGGCAGCGCTTTCGCGCCGCTGGTGCCTGACGGGACGGCCGCTTGTAGTCCCGTGACCAAGTTAGTGCGTGAGGCCGGCGTCGAAGTCAAGCCCGGCAGCCAACAGGAGCCAGTGAGGTCCCCGCCCATGTCAGCCGTCATCCGCAAGATCGTGGTCACCGTCGAGGAGACCTGACGGGAAGCCGGCCAGCCGGTTACGCCGCACACCCGCAAGGCGGCGGCAATCGCCGTTATCGAGAACCCCCACGCCGGCAGGCGCGTCGAAGACCTGGCCGCACTCGTTGCAATCGGCGAGGAGCTCGGCGCGTTGCTCACCGCCCGGGCCGTCGCAGCGCTCGGGATCCAAGGTGGCGCGGCGCACAGCTACGGCAAGGCCGCGATTGTCGGCGAAGGTGGCGAATTGGAACATGCCGCCGCCATCCTGCATCCGAAGATGGGCACGCCGGTGCGCGCGGCCTTGGAGAAAGGCGCGGCGCTCATACCCTCGGCCAAGAAGCGCGGCGGCATGGGCGCGACCCTCGACGTGCCGCTCGGCCACAAGGACGCTGCGTTCGTGCGCAGCCACTTCGACGCCATGGAAGTCCGCGTCGCCGACGCGCCGCGCGCCAATGAAATCCTGGTCGCCATCATCGTCACCGACAGTGGCCGCCCCGCCCCGCGCATCGGCGGCCTGACGGTCGGTGAAATCAAGGGTGTGGATGGGTTAAGGTGACGCGCGCGCGCCGCGGATCAGGTCGATAATTAGAATAGCACGAGGCGGCGAAGCGTAGAGATCAAGGTGGCGGGATGTGGCTGCCTTCGACCCGAAACGGACGAATGGCTCCAGCAATTTTGTATTCTTGGTCAAGGGTAGCGCGACCCAACTTGACGGGTTCAGAACAAGCGCGCAACTGGTGATCATGTTACAACCCGTCAGTCACGCAACGATTCTGCGAATCGCCATTCCCATCATGGTGTCAAACGTGACGGAACCGATGATCGGCGTCGTCAACACGGCGGTTGTCGGCCAATTGCCGGGCACGCATTTGATAGGCGGCGTGGCTGTGGGCTCGCTGATTTTTTCCTTCCTGTTCTGGGGCTTCGGGTTTTTGCGCTTGTCTACCAGCGGGCTTTCAGCGCAAGCCACAGGTGCGGAGAACCCACGCGAGGTGGCTGCTATATTCTGGCGCAGTTTATTGATTGCCGTTGTTGTGGGCTTAAACCTCATCATACTGTCACCCCTTCTCAAACCACTGTCCATTTCTCTCATGGGTGGTTCGCCAGAGGTGCAGGCCGCAGCCTCTACTTATTTTAGTTACCGCATTTGGGCCGCACCCGCCGCACTTGCCAATTTTACCATCATGGGCTGGTTCATTGGCCAAGGGCGCACCACAATCGCACTCTTGACGCAGCTTGCCCTCAACGTCACCAACATGGCCTTAAGTGCGTTGCTGGTGTTGAATTTTGATTTCAACATCGCTGGTGTCGGCATGGCGGTATTGATTGCAGAATACACAGGCGTCGCGATTGGGCTTTGGTTTGTGTTTCGCCGCCTGCGGGTCTTGCAACAACCCTTCGATCGCACTTTTATTTTTAGCATCACAAAACTCAATGACCTGCTGAGTGCCAACGCCGACATGATGATCCGTACCGTGTGTCTGTTGTTTGCCTTTGCCTGGTTCACCTCTCGCAGCGCCCGCAATGGCGATACGGCGGTTGCTGCCAATATGGTCCTGCTACACATGTTTCAAGTAGCCGCCTTCCTGATCGACGGTCTGGCCTATGCTGCTGAAGCCTTGGTCGGGCAGGCCATTGGCGCCAAAGACCAACCACGCTACCGCAAGGCCATCACCCTTTCGACACTTTGGGTCATGGTGTTTGGCGCAATTGCCGCAGTGCTGATCTGGCTGCTCGCGCCCACTTTTATTGACCACATGACAGTGAATGAAGACGTACGCAGTTTCGCCCGCGACTTCATTATCTGGGCCGCCATCACGCCGTTTCTGGGAGCCGCCTGTTTTCTCTATGACGGCATTTTCACCGGTGCCATGGCAACACGCGAAATGCGCAATATGATGATAGTGTCTTTGGTGCTTTATCTTGTCGCTTGGTATGTGCTCGAACCGCACTACGGCAATCACGGCTTGTGGGCAGCACTCTCTGCGTTCTTTATTGCTCGCAGTGTGAGCTTTGCAGCGAAGTTGCCGGCGATTGAGAGACGGGCGTTTGGGTAGGGAGTATACCTCCCTCATCCGCCCTGCCGGCACCTTAGCGTTCGCCAGACGGCTCAACGAGTGCATGGGGCAAACACCCATGGAATGACTCATTGCCGAGCGACTTGAATTGGCGCGTGGCATGCTTGAATGCGGCGCGCCGAACATCGAGAGCGTGGCTGAAGCGGCATCGACAGCGGTCGCCCCGCCCCGCGCATCGGTGGACTGACGGTTGGTGAGATCAAGGGGGCGGTCGGGGTGGTTCGGCGCCCGTTCTGCGCACGAGGTCCATGGGTGGAAGAGCGCGGATGGCGAGGCGTGAAGATGAGGTGGTGGGGAGCAGATTGCACCACAACTCAGGTTCTGGGAACGGCGGTGGTGTGCGCCTCGTTCGTCAGTGCGAGTTCTACCGGTCGTGGGGCTCGGGCTGCGATCACCCCCTCCCAATACTGTTGCCAGCGCGTCAGGCGCAGCTTGTCCTTGAACTCGAGCATGGCCTTATGCTCCGCCTCCTCCAGCGACTTGGTCTCGATCAGCTTGCCGACCTTGGCCTCGATCAGATCGCGCTTGGCATCTAGCGCGTCGTTGAGGTCGAACAGGCTCTGCGGCGCATAAACCGGCATCGACG
>JBJXDZ010000163.1:0-8871 GCA_046154645.1 Hyphomicrobiaceae bacterium | reverse complement strand
CGTGCCGAGCAATCCCAGGCGGAATCGCACGCGGGAGGCGGCAGGGTCCATGAGCCGCTTGTGGGCTGGCGGATCGTCTGGCATCACGCGCAGGACGACCATGCACGTGCCGTTGCTCTCACGCAGCATGCGCGCGCCCTGGGCGATGTCCTCGGACCGCTCGATGGTGCAGGTGGTCTTGATGCCGGCGCCGATTGCCATCTTTTCCAGATCGACGCCGCGATTGGTGTGGCTTTCCTGATAGCCGGTCTCGCCGTAGTGGCCGTTGTCGACGCACAGAATGCGCAGGTTCGGCGGATTGAGCACCGACACCGTCGCCAGCGCGCCGATGTTCATGAGCAATTCGCCGTCACCGGTGGCGACGAGCACCTTCTTGTCAGGACGCGCCAGGGCGAGGCCGAGACCAATGGAAACGGCTGCCCCCATGGCGCCGGCAAGGCCATAGTAGTTGGCGCCGTCCTTGGTCAGCGAGGCCATGTCCTTGGCGGTGCCAGCGAGGCCGCCGATGATGAGGAAATCATCGGGATTGCCGACGATGGCGGGAACGGCGGTGATGCGGTCGAGGCTATAGCGCGGACCGGCGGTGCGCTCAGGGGTTTTTGCCATTGGGTTCTCTATCGAAAAGACGGTTGGATTTGCTGTCTCGCCTCACATCACCGGCATGCCCGCGATGGCGGGAACCCACGTCGGCGTCAGGCGGCTGATCGACAGTCGGCGTGGGTGCCGGCTTCTAGAACGCCTTGGCGCCGAGCAGCTTCTGCGTCAGCAGCACGGCCACGGCCTGTCCCGATTTCCACGCCATGTTGGCGGCGGCATCGATGGTTGGCACCACCTCCTCGGGCTTGTTGATCTCGAGCGTCACGAAATCCATGGCGTTGAGGATCGGTCGCGTCGCCTGCCCCATCGACATCTGCCAGGGATTGCCCTCGCCGAAATCGCCGCGCATGGAGAGAATGGTCAGGAACGGAAAGCGGCCACCCTGCACCATCGAGAAGAAGTTGATGCAGTTGCCAAGCCCGCTCGACTGCATCAGCAGCACCGCGCGCTTGCCGCCGAGATGGGCGCCGCAGGCCAGCGCTACGCCTTCTTCCTCGGTCGTCAAGGCCACCGAATGCACCTCGTTGTCCGCGATCGAGCGATCGATGCAGATGCGGTGGCCGGCGTCCGGCACGTAGGAGAATTGCGATACGCCATGCTTCTTCAGGGCCTCGTACAGCTGGTGCTGCCAGCCCGCCGCTATCTCCTTGGCGTGCTCGTCCTCAGTCATGGTGGCGGCTTGGGCCATGCGTGTGCTCCCGGTCGATGTGGTCGAGGTGATGCTTGCGACGACGCCCAGCGGCGCGCGATCGACCATGATGGTAGAAGCCTCGTGGTCCGGCCGCAAGGCGGTGGATGGGCAGCGGATGGGCAGCGGATGGGCAGAGACCGCACTCGTCCCCTCTCCCCTTTGGCTGCACTTCAACGGGGAGAGGGTTAGGGTGAGGGGCGGCTACCTGCTCAGCCATTGGCTCGACGCCCGCAGCTTTCCGAGATCAAACTGTCGCGATGGAGCCGTGGAACCGCTGGTCGAGCGGCGACATGAATGACCGATTGGAGTTCTTGATGCTTCCTACAAGTCGCGGGCCATCAGCCTCGTGTCTAAGCCCTTCCACATTTTTCGATCTATCACTTGCCATCCAAGGCGCTCGTAAAATCCCACCGCACCGCCTGTGTAGAGATATAGGCGAGGGGCACCTCTCTGTTTCGCCTGTTCTTCAATTGCCCTCACGAGAACCTTGCCGGCCCCCAGCCGCCGATATTCGGGCGCCACAAACAAACCGGCGAGCCAAGGCGTGACCGAATGGATGGGGTCAATTTCAGATTTTACCAACAAACAAGTGCCGATAGTCGTTTCGCCAAGTTTGGCGACTAAGGCAACTTGGTCGCGCTGGTCTGACACGAAAGCTGCAAGCGTTCTCTGTTCTTGTTCAGGATTTGCATCAAGAACCGAAAAGGCTTCGGCCCGCCAGCGTGCGATCAGCGCTACATCCTGCGTGCCGGGATTGACGACGACGGTGAGAACTTCGCGCATCCTTTGGATGTCCTTCGAGCGGATGCGCACTATGGCTCAGCAATGGACAGTTACCGCATCGGCCTTACAATCCGTAGCGTTGCCACAGCGCCCGCGTCTCGATGGCCGTAATCAGGTCGTCGGCCAGCAGGCGTCCGAGCCCGCCCGTTGCAAGCTCACCCAATCCGGCCAGCGGCGCGACGTGCTCCGACGAGCGGCGCAGCCGCGACAGCAGGCCGCCCTGCTGCAGCGGCACCACGCGCAAGCGCACCTTGTCGCCGTAAAGTTCGCGCATGCGCGTGCGCAGATCGGCGAGGCCATCGATGAGCCCGAACTCATGCGCGCGGGGGCCGGACCAGAAGGCACCGGAAAAGAGTTCCGCGTCCGCTCCGTTGAGCTTGCCGGCGCGGCGCTCCTTGACGATGCCGATGAAGAGATCGTGCACGTCCCGCTGCAAGGCCTTCAGGCGTTCGATGTCCTCGGCCTTCTCGGGCAGGAATGGATCAAGCGAGCCTTTCGACAAGCCGGCCGTGTAGACGCGCCGCTCGACGCCGAGCTTCTCGATCGCCTTGTCCAGTCCGAACCCCGCCGAGATGACGCCAATCGAGCCCACCACCGAGGATGGATCGGCGTGGATCTCGTCGCCGGCCAGCGCCAGGAAATAGCCGCCCGACGCCGCCACGTCCTCGCAGAACACGTGCACGCGCTTCTTGTGCTCCTCGGCGAGCTGGCGAATGCGCTTGTAGATGAGATGCGACTGCACCGGCGAGCCGCCCGGCGAGTTGATCGCGATCGCGACCGCCGGGGTCTTCGACATCTCGAACGCCTTCTCGAGGGCGCTGGCGGCCGTGGCCAACGACAGCCCTGGCCGCAACGGCGTCGCCATGCCGATGGGGCCGCTGAAGCGGAGCACGGGAATGGTCGGCTTGCGGGAGAAAAAACGCATCATGGCTCGCACTTTGGGAGGGATCCAGCCGCCGCAGCGGACGGCGCCAACCATCACCGAAGGCAGCCGGCATTGCAATCGCCGACGTGCGGCCCGTGGGATTTGATCCAGGGCAATTCAGCTCTCGATGAATCCGATCGGTTTTCGGGTTCCCGGACGCAAGTTGGGCCTGCAAGGCCCATGCGCGGATACGGCCCGTTTGCACGCCGTGGCTCCATCTGAGGCGTGTCAAGACTCCTGTGTCTCGGGCACCACAACGCCAGCCGAGGCGTGCTCAGCGCCAAATTTTCCTGCCCTGTGCGTCCGATCACAGCGGCACGGCGGCGCACGGCCTAAAGTCTGCTCATCGGCGGACGGAAACGGCGCCGCCACATGCGACCAGACAGCCACGTCGAAGCCAACCACAGCCAACGGAGATCTGCCATGATCCGCACCATCCTCAAGACCACCGCCGTCGCCCTCGCCGCCCTGTTCATCGTCGCCACCACCGGCGCCGGCGATGCCGAAGCCCGCGGCGGCCGCGGCCACGGCTTCCATGGCGGCGGCCATCACTTCCGCCATCACTTCGTCTATCGCGCCCCGATCTACACCACCTGCTACCGGGTCAATCACCGCCGGGTCTGCAACTACTGAGGGCTGCAACGTACCGAGCGCCAACGAGCCGTGCCCATCCGCGAGGATGCGGCGCGGCTCTTTCCGTTGAGAGTCAGAGTGTTAAGGCTGCGCCGTGGCGCAGAATCGCCTCGGCCTCAGGCGTGAAGCCCGAGGTCTCCTGATGCAGCACGAAGCCGGCCTGCAACACCAGTGGCGCCCGGCTGGCTTTGCGGCCCTGCACCAGAATGCGCGTGGCGGCCCTGTTGACGCGCGGATGAATCGGCAGAATGCGCAGCGCCCCGAAGCGACCGTCGAGGGCGGCGAGCACCTCGGCCAGGGCCGCAGCCTCATGGATCAGCGTCAGCGTCGCATCGCTGCGCGCCAGCGTCGCCAGGGCGGCCATCCAGCGCTCGAGATCGCCCTGGCCAAGCTGATGCGCGGCAGCTTTCAGTCCCATTGGTGCGGTGCCCGAGCCGATGACGCGATAGGGCGGGTTGGCCAGCAGGTGGTCGAACATCGCCGGTCGTAACGCTTCGTGACCACCGGCGCCTTGGGCGATAGCGCCACCCCGGGCCATGTCGGCCTCGATAACGGTGACGCGGTCGGCCAGATCGTTGCGCTGCGCGTTCTGTCGGGCGAGATCAGCCAGCGCCGGCTCCCGCTCGAGCAGGGTCACATGTGTCCCTGCACAACGCCTGGCCACGCACAGGCCGACCGTGCCAACGCCGCTGCCGGCATCGAGCACGTCGCAGACATCGGCGGGGCCAATCGGCGCAGCGGCCGCCAACAGCACGGCATCGAGGCCCGCGCGATATCCCTTTGCCGGTTGCAGCAGGCGAAGCGCACCGCCGATAAAGGCGTCGTCAGTGAACCCCTGGGCGCTGCTGGCCGTGGATACCTCCTCAGTCGGCCTCACTCCGGTTTCCCCCGCGGTAGCTGTGAGGCAGCACCGGAGCCAGGGGACCCAACTGCCGCAGGCGTCAGTTCGGCACCAAGACCGGCATCGAACAACAGCTGGCGGGCCTCGCCCCAATCCCCCGCGGCGACCAGAAGCCGGTGCGGAAAGGCGTTGATGCCGCCCTCCGCACCGCTCATATGGCGGTCGGCGACGAAATGCGCGATGCCGGCCTCCTTGAGCAGGGATTCGGCAAAATTCACGGCCACAGGGTCGGTCGAGCGCAGGATCTCGCGCATGCGTGCCTCCTCAGCGGGGCCTCCAACTGGCGGATGCGTCAATTCGACTTGACCGCTTCCGCGGTGCGCCGGAGTATATCCGAAGTCCACATCATTCACATCAGGGAAGCGCTGTCTTGGGCGTCGTCGTTCCACTCGGGGACCATCGTGATCCGGCCGCCGGATTGCGCCCAATTCTCGAACTCGTCGCGGCTGACATGGCAGCGGTGAATGCCATCATCCTGGACAAGGCCGTCTCGGACGTCGAGTTGATCCCGAAGCTGGCGCATCACCTGATCGATTCGGGCGGCAAGCGGCTGCGTCCCATGCTGACCATCGCGGCTGCCAAAATGGTCGGCTATCCCGGTCAAGGCCATGTGCGGCTGGCCGCGGCCGTGGAGTTCATGCATACGGCGACCCTGCTGCATGACGATGTCGTCGATGAAAGCGACACGCGGCGCGGAAAACGCACGGCGCGCCTGCTGTGGGGCAATCAGGCCAGCGTGCTGGTTGGCGATTTCCTGCTCGGCCAGGCTTTCCGCATGATGGTGGACGTGGGCTCGCTGCCCGCCCTCAAGATCCTCTCCAATGCGGCCGCCGTCATCGCCGAAGGTGAGGTAATGCAACTCGCCGCCGCCAAGAACATGGCCACCACCGAAGACGAGTACCTCGCCATCATCAACGCCAAGACGGCAGCCCTGTTCGCCGCGGCGGCCGAGGTCGGACCCGCGCTGCATGGGCGCGCTGTGGCCGAGCAGACGGCGCTGCGCTCCTACGGCCGCAACCTCGGCATCGCCTTCCAGCTCGTTGACGATGCGCTCGATTATGCCGGCGACAGCGCCAGTCTCGGCAAGTCCGTCGGCGATGATTTCCGCGAGGGCAAGATCACGCTGCCGGTCATCCTCGCCTACCGCCGCGGTAGCGAGAGTGAGCGCGAAGGCTGGCGCCGCTCCCTCGTCGATGGCGACACCAGCGACGATAACCTGGCCCACGCCATCGCCCTGGTGAAGAAGCATAAGGCCATCGAAACCACTTTGGAGCGGGCGCGCACCTACGGTGGCATGGCGCGTGATGCCCTGGCCATTTTCCCGGACAGCCAGCCCAAGCGGGCGCTCGCCGAGGTGGTCGACTTCTGCGTCTCCCGCGCGCACTGACGGGGACCTCGGACACCTTCCCCTGCCGACGTCATGGTGATCAAAGCTCTGCTTGGTGGCAGCCGTCTGTGCCCACGATCATCGGCGCGGCACACAACAGAAAACCGCGGCACCTTGCGATGCCGCGGCTTCCGTACAACGACCGGTTAGGATCGAAGCTTAGTTCTTCGGCGCGGCCGGAGCCGGAGCGGCCGGAGCTGGTGCCGGGGCTGCCGGAGCCGGGGCCTTAGCTGCGGGAGCAGCCGGAGCCTTGGCAGCCGGAGCCGCTGGAGCCTTGGCGGCAGCGGGCGCCGGAGCCGCCGGAGCCTTGGCCGCAGCCGGGGCTTTCTTCTTCGGCAGCGAGCGGCAGTAGGCCGCCTGCTTCTGACCCGCGCGAGCACCCTTCGTGATGGTGGCCTCGGCGATCCAGTCGCACTCGTCCTTCTTCGACTCGCAGCCCGCCTTCTCCTTGATGGCGGCGCAAGCGCTGACCGGCGTCGCCGGCTTCTTGGCTTCCTTCACCGGAGCCTTCGCAGCCGGAGCCTTGGCGTCCTTGGCCGCAGGCGCACCCGGCGCTGCCGGTGCCTTGGCGGCCGGCGGCGGCGTCGCCGATTTCACAGCGTCCTTCGGAGCGTCAGGCGCCTTCTGCTGCGCGTTGGCTCCACCGACATTGAGCGCGAGTGCAACAACTGCCACACAAGCGCCCATCCCCCACTTCATCGTCATGTTCACGGCAGTCATCTCCAATGGTTGATGCCAGAATCGTTATATCACTGGAGTCGGCGTCGAAAACACGGCGTTGTGATGAATACTTGTTCACAACATGGCAGCAGGGGTTCGGGACTGTGGCCGCAGCCAATTTCAGATCGTGCGCGAAGCAGTTTGTCGCCGGCGCTGTTTCGGCAATAAAAATTGAGCGGTATCAATTGTTTGGCGCCGTTGCTTCACGCCGCGACGCAATCATCATCATGCCATGGTCGACCGTATTCGTGGTTGAATTGAGGCGATTATCTCGCGCTGAAGCAACAGTGTTTGCTGTGGATATCTGGTCACAGTGCGCCGTGGCCCGACTGACGGGATGCCGCGAGAATTGCAAAGCGCATCGTTTCCCTAGCCTTGCGGGGCCACGTTGATTCTCTGTCTCAGCGCGGGACCGTCACCGCGGGTTGCGGTTTGGCCCGCTCGCGGCTACCAACAAAGCACAGATGTCGGGATGGCCGTCACGGTGGTGGCGGCATCGGGTGTAGGCTGGACGCGTGAAGAGGTCGCAAGATGCAGGACAAGTCGCCATCACGGTCGGGCAGCGCCGCCTACAGCTGGGAAGATCCCTTTCTGCTCGATGACCAGCTCACCGAGGAAGAACGCGCCATTCGCGATACCGCGCGCGACTACTGCCAGTCCAAGCTCGCGCCCCGCATCGTGCAATCCTATCTCGACGAGACCACCGACCGCGCCATTTTCACCGAGATGGGCGCCCTCGGATTGCTCGGTGTCACGATCCCGGAGAAATACGGCTGTGCCGGCGCCAATTATGTCTCCTATGGCCTGGTGGCACGGGAGGTGGAGCGGGTCGACTCGGGCTTTCGCTCGATGAATTCCGTGCAGTCGTCGCTGGTCATGTACCCGATCTATGCCTACGGCTCGGAGGAGCAGCGCCGCAAGTATCTGCCCAGGCTCGCCAGCGGCGAATGGGTCGGCTGCTTCGGCCTCACCGAGCCCGATGCCGGCTCTGATCCCGGCGGCATGACCACGCGAGCCGAGAAGGTGTCGGACGGCTATCGGCTCACCGGCGCCAAGATGTGGATCTCGAACGCGCCGATCGCCGACGTGTTCGTGATCTGGGCCAAGTCGGACGCGCACGGTGGCGGCATTCGTGGCTTCATTCTCGAGAAGGGCATGAAGGGTCTCTCGGCCCCCCGCATCGGCGGCAAGCTCAGCCTGCGTGCCTCCATCACGGGCGAAGTCGTCATGGATGGCGTCGTCGTCCCGGAGGCACAGCTGCTCCCCGATGTGCAAGGCCTCAAGGGTCCGTTTGGGTGCCTCAACCGCGCCCGCTACGGCATTGCCTGGGGTGCCATGGGTGCGGCCGAGGACTGCTTCTTCCGCGCCCGCCAGTATACCCTTGATCGTAAGCAGTTCGGCCGTCCGCTCGCTGCCACGCAGCTCGTGCAGAAGAAGCTCGCCGACATGCAGACCGAGATCACGCTCGGCTTGCAGGGGGCGCTGCGCGTCGGCCGCCTGTTCGACGATGGCCGCATGGCGCCGGAAATGATCTCGCTCATGAAGCGCAACAACTGCGGCAAGGCGCTCGATATCGCGCGCACCGCCCGCGACATGCACGGCGGCAACGGCATCCAGATCGAATATCACGTCATGCGTCACGCCTCGAACCTGGAAACGGTCAACACCTACGAAGGCACGCACGACGTGCACGCCCTCATCCTCGGCCGCGCCATCACCGGCCTGCAGGCGTTCTTCTGAGCCCAGCGCCGCCAAGCAGAGCAGCCCGGCCACGACCCATCAGACTGCCGCACACGCTCTTTTCTTTGCGCCTCCGGATGCCCACTTGCGCATCCGGCGCGTGCGCGCGGCTTCCGGGAACACAATTTTGGGGTGGGCGTTTGCGAAACACCTTCATCTCCGCAGCGTTTCCGCTCGGAGGTTTGCTCTTTCATGTGCGCCTTGCGATGCCGACTGCGCATCCGGCGCGTATCAACCAGGTCAGGGCGACAGTGTCGCTTCGGACCTCTTGGTTTGGTGCGGCACTGCCGCCCTGAGGCTTCGCGCCGCGGTTGCGAAGTGGGCAACCGAAGCGGCACACAAAGTGCGAGATCGATGACCGGGGACTTTCAGCGCTGTCGCGCTGACTTCCGGGACGGTCGTGCCAGGGTAGACGCATCCTCCTGGTGCCCGGCGCCAGCCTGTCGCTGTGGGGCTCTCGCCGCCACTGGCCTACAGGTCCAGCAAGACCCGAT
>JBJXDZ010000162.1:0-3978 GCA_046154645.1 Hyphomicrobiaceae bacterium | reverse complement strand
TCGCGGCTCGATGGCTGGCCTGCGCATACCCCTGCCGACGCTTCGCCGACACCCTCGCGGATGCCTGCGCACGGCTCGGGGCCGATGCGGATCGCTACTCCTTCATCGTAGTGGACTTGCACCACCTACTTCTTGCCGGTCTCCCGGCGCACTCTCAAGTTGGCCCGAGGCAGGAAGTCGGCGACCGGTGGCTGTCGAGTGCACTGCGGACTTCGCGATCCTCACTTCGAAGTTTGGAATCATACGGTTGCAATGACCGGAACCTCCGCATCGCGCAGTCGTTCGGCCAGCTTTACCGTTTGCAGAGACCGTCGCAGGGAATTCCGTCGTTATTGCCATCGAGGCGTTTCACACCGCACTGCGTGTAATAGAGTTTGGCTTCGGCGCAGGAGACCATCTCCTTGCATGTCGTCTTGGCACCGCAGCGAAAATCGGTCGGCGCGGGCGTAGCCCGTTGATCGGCACGACCCGGTGCAAAGGGCGCAGGCTGGATGGTTGCCGTCGTCATGCTGCTTGCAGGACTGAACGGCTCGGCGGCCACACGTGCATTCATGGACGCCGCCGTGTTTCCGCATACCGTTTCGCAGGGGATGCCGTCGCTGTCTCGGTCCAATTGTCGCTGACCGCACAAGCGGTAATGATAAATGGCCTCGGCGCACATTCGCATCTGACCGCAGGTGCGCTTGCTCCCGCAGAGTGCGCCAGTGACGTTCGGCATTTCGATCGGTTTCGATGCCGGCACGGCTAGCGGCGCTGATGGTGAGCTATGGCCAGAATTTGGTGACGGGGGGAATCGGGAAGGCGGCATATCGTGGGGGTTCTTGACGCCTCCACTTCTCCACCAAAGGAGCGATATGCCGTGTCCAACGATAACGTCGTCCGACTGAGTCTGCCAGGAGCCCTCGACGACCAGCTCACCGAAGTTTTGCGCAACGGGGCCCGTACCCTGCTGGCGCAGGCGATCGAGGCCGAGGTTGCTGGCTTTCTCGACAAGCATGCCGATCTCAAAACCTGGGCCGGCCACCAGCGTGTCGTCCGCCACGGTCACCTACCTGAGCGCGAAGTGATGACCGGCATCGGCCCGGTCGCCGTGCGCCAACCGCGCGTGCGCGATCGCGAAGTGGCCGCCAGCGATCCAGGCCGCATCCGGTTCTCGCCGTCGATCCTGCCACCCTACATGCGGCGCTCGAAGTCGATCGAGACGCTGCTGCCGATCCTGTATCTCAAGGGTATCTCGACCGGCGACTTCTCCGAGGCGCTTTCAGCGTTGCTCGGCAGGGATGCGGCGGGGCTTTCGGCATCCGCCATCGGTCGCCTCAAGGACGGTTGGCAGGACGATCATGCGCAGTGGCAGAAGCGCGATCTGTCGGCGAAACGCTACGTCTATGTCTGGGCCGACGGCATCCATTTGGAAGCCCGGCTCGAAGATGAGAAGCAATGCATCCTCGTCGTCATCGGTGCGACGCCGGAGGGTCGCAAGGAACTCGTCGGATTCACAGATGGTGCGCGGGAAAGTGCACATGACTGGCGCGATCTTCTGCTCGATCTCAAGCGGCGCGGGCTCGACGGCGCGCCCGAGCTGATGATCGCCGACGGCGCGCTCGGGTTCTGGAAAGCCGCCGGTGAGGTTTGGCCGAAGGCGCGCGAGCAGCGCTGCTGGTTCCACAAGACCGCGAACGTTTTGAACAAGCTGCCAAAGAGCCAGCAGCCGAAAGCCAAACGCGCGCTGCAAGAAATCTGGATGGCCGAAACGAAGGCTGCCGCCGAAGTCGCGTTCCGCGCCTTCATCGAGTGCTACACGTTGAAATACGAAAAGGCCGCCGACTGCTTGGCTAAGGATCGCGACACATTGCTCGCCTTCTACGACTTCCCCGCCGAGCACTGGAAGCATCTGCGGACCACGAACCCCGTTGAAAGCACGTTCGCGACCGTGCGCCACCGCACGATCCGATCGAAGGGCTGTCTCTCGAACAGGACCGCGCTCGCCATGGTATTCAAGCTTGTCGAGGGCGCGCAGAAAAGCTGGCGCCGTCTCGACGGACACAACCAGTTGCCGAAGCTCATCTTGGGTGTAAAGTTCGCCGACGGACTGGAGGTCATCGCCAAAATGATCGACCGTCAGCCCGCAACCGCCGCCGCCTGACCAGCCCGGCCGTCACCAAATTTTGGCGATAGCCCGCTGATTGGTGGCGGAAGTGCTGTGACCGCTGTATTTTCTGCTTGCGGTGTCGGCGAGGGCTGCACGGGTCTGGCTGGCGGCTTGGCCGCAACAACGAGTGCCTTGGGAACAGCGGTGGGGTGTGCGTTCGATCCGCTCGGCGTCACCGCCTGCGCGACCGAAACCGGTGTCGCAGGCATTACCGAAGCGTCCGGCGGTGGCTGATTAGCACATCCGACCAGCGCGACCATCAATAGCGATGCAATCAACAGCATACGCATGACGCCCCACCCTATTCCCCATACTTACGAATGAAGCACACCAATGCTCCGTATCGCAACCGACCTCTCCCATGCGGCTTACAATGGCATCCCCGCCCCAATGGCGCGGCCTGACAAGAGGCGTCCCCGCTGACTGACACTCAACACATGAACACATGAACACAAGAAGAATACGTAGTCTGATCATTGGTGTTTCCGGTTGCGGCTTGGCCCGCTAGGTTTTCGTTCTCATCGATCGGGACGGGGTGTAAGCCGACATGACAAGCGAAAGCATGACCGCTCCCCGATTGTCAGCTCGTTGTCTGGAATCTCCGCCCAGCGACGCTGGTCCCGCTGCGTTCCGTAGTCCGCAGACTCGGAGGGATCAGCGTGAATGGCTGCGACCGCTCCGAAGCCTCTTCGTGTCGAGTGCCCCGAAGGACTTTCACCCCCGGTCGCTCCCAGAAGCGTGCATGACTCTCACGAGTCACACGGCTCCCGATGTCCGGCCGTTGCCATGACATAGAGGCCAGTGCGCGAAGAGCTTCGGGTTCGCCCGACGAATCCGGTCGAACCAGTCTCTCGCTCCCTTGGTCTGATGAACCATCCGCTTGTACTTGCGGCGTGCCCATCTGATGAAATAGTCGTCGATCTGCTTGAGGGGCGGGCGCAGCTTCGTCCGATCGAAGTGGCTGAAATAGGTGATCCAGCCGCGAATGCACTGGTGGTGCATGTCGGCCAGTTCCTGGAGCGACTGGTCACTGCCTTGGTGCAGCGCCCATCGCCGGATTTCCCGGCAGATGCGCGTCAGCGCCCTCGGACTGGCGGCGGGAAGAAAGCTGTGCACGGCCTTGCTTTTCCAGAGCGTCTTTCGCGGCCAGAACTGGTAGCCGAGAAAGTCGAACGCGATAATTGGAAAGTCGCCGCGCCGGTTTGCATCCTTGCAGTAGATCCTATGAAGCGGGACGGCTCCGAATTGTGCCCTCCCTCGTCGATCATCAAGACGATCGAGACAGGAGCTCTGCCAATTACAATTACCATCGATACGCGCGATGTGTGCTGCGTGGCGCTTGAACTCGGCCGGAGCCAGCGTCATCGTCTTCCAGGGCGCAAGTCCCATCATCACGATAGTCCTTCCAGCGGAAGGCGACGCTGCCGTCGTCGGCCTTAAGGAGGCGCCAGTTCGAGATCGCAACACGATGGATGTAACGAGAGAGATAGCGCAGCACCTCGACGGGCCCGGCGAACGGCGCCTTGCAATATTCGCTGATGCGGTTGTGCACTTTCCCTCGCAAAAGATGGGACCATTTTGGGACCACACCTTCGAGCAGATTCGGCACAAGTTCACACAAGTTCATGAGAAGTTCCGGACATCCGAACTCCCGACGAGGCTCACAAGATTTTCCGCAAGTAATTGTACTCTAGAGAGAAATCATGGTGGGCGCGACAGGGATTGAACCTGTGACCCCACCCGTGTGAAGGGTGTGCTCTACCGCTGAGCTACGCGCCCAAGCTGTTGACGGTGGTTGTCCACGCTCTCCGGTAGCGGCGCGCTTTCCA
>JBJXDZ010000161.1:0-18643 GCA_046154645.1 Hyphomicrobiaceae bacterium | reverse complement strand
TCGCGTCGAGCGCGGCAACGAAGAACTGCATCGGACCCCTCCCCGAATCGAAAGGAGTCCTCTCAAGAATCCATACCCGCTGGCGATGCAAGCACTATTCGTTCAGGCCAAACGCGATTCCCCTACGCGTTTACCGGCTGTTCGGGCCTCACTGATAGTTTCGGGATTGCCCTGCCGGTTAACAGAGTGTTGCCACATGCCGTTCGCCGTCACTCGATCCTGCAAGCTGACGCTGGCGCTGATCGCGCTGTTCGTGGTGGCCGACGTGGTGTGGCTGCCGTTGTCGCCGCTGCACTTCGACTGGTCGAGCGCTCGCGGGCTGATCAAGGCGGGCCTGGCGATTGTCGCCTGCGCAGCCCTGCTGGCCGTGATCGACTGGCGGCTCGAGGGCGATGACAGCCGCGTTGCGGGTTACCTGCGATGGGCCGCGCGCACGGTCGGCCGCTTGGCGCCGATCCTCGGCGTCATGGCGCTGCTGACGTCGTCGGTAGCGCTGCTGTCCTATGTCGCCGCCAGCACCAATCTGCCGCTGCAGGACGCGCGTTTCGCCGCCTGGGATCAGGCCCTCGGCTTCAGCTGGACCGGCTGGCTGGCCTGGACCAACTCCCATCCGTGGCTGGCCAAAACGCTGTCGGCTGCCTATCACACCTCGTTCGCGCAGATCATGCTGCTGCTCGGCATCCTCACCGTGCTCGATCGCGACCAGGACCTGTGGGATTTCACCGCGCTGTTTGCGGTGACATCGGTCGGCGTCATCCTGATCTCGATTGCTGTGCCCGCCGCCGGCGCCACCGCGTTCCACGCCCCCGATCCGTCGCTGCTCTCCAGCATTCACCCGCTGTCGGGCCGCTGGCACCTGCAGGAATTCCTCGGTGTTCGTGATGGCACGATCACCGCGATCAGCCTCGCCAAGCTCGAGGGCATCGTGCAGTTTCCCTCGTTTCACACCGTCTGCGCCATGATCACCACCTATGGCCTGCGCAACGTACCCTATGTGCGCTGGCCGGTGGCTGTCCTGAACGCAGTCATCATCGTCTCGACCCTGACCGAGGGCGGGCACTATCTGGTCGACGTGATCGGCGGCGCGGCACTGACTGTTGGCGCCATCGCGCTGGTGCGCTGGCTTGGTGCGGGCGAAGTGATCACCGCCCCCGTCGCAACCTCGCGCCCCGCACCGGAGCCGGGGCTCATCTGGCGACCGGCCCGCGAGTCGGCTTGAGGAAACGCGACCGCATCCGCATCGACCGCCTCCGTTGCTTCGGTCAGTTGCAGCGAGCGCACATTGCACAGCCAGCACATATCATTCGTCCTTCAGGAATTCTGACTGGCATGATTTCAAGGCGTCGCTACAAAGCTCGCAATCATAGTCGGCGTTGTGACCAACTTTGCTGATGCAATCCACGTAGTAGTCGTTGCACTGGTTGCAGTAGGCCCGCAGCCCGAGGCACGAGCCACGATCACGGCCCTCGCGCTCGCAATTGTTGGCGACGCGAAGGCAGAGCCCCGGCAGGCGATGATAAGTGGGTCCACATTCGCGCCGCTTGTGATCGATCCGCGTCATGCCTGAGGCACTCTGACGGACCGCCGGCGCCGCAGCTTTCGCATGGATCGCAGCCGGCTCGGCGATGGCTGAATTGAGCAAGTTCAGACCGAGAATACTCGTCACACCGGCCATCAATGCAAGCATGCATAGGCGAGCGATCCGCATTCCTTCTTCCCCCAATTGCACGTGCCACAGAAATCGGACGGTAAACTGTCAGAACAACCGCTTCGAGGCAAGGGCAGCGCCGTCGGACATGGCCCGGAGCTTGGCCCAGACGATGTCCTCGGCGACGCGGCCCATGCCGGCCGACGTGTCGAAGCCGCAGTCGGTACCGGCGAGCACGCGGCGGGGATCGCCAACGACCTCAGCAATGCGCTCGAGGCGGTCGGCCACCACCTCGGGATGCTCGACGAAGTTGGTCAGCGTGTCGATGACACCCGCAACGAGGCACTGGTCGTCGGCGAGACGGTGCTTGGCAAAGAGCTTCCACTCGTGGGCGTGACGCGGGTTGGCGAAGGGAAGAACAAAGCCGCCGACGTTGGCGCGCATCAGAATGGGCAGGATATCGGCCAGCGCCACGTCCTTGTCGTGCGGGCCTTCGTAGTTGCCCCAGCACACATGCAGGCGGATACGGTCGCGCGGCAAGCCGGCGATGGCGCGGTTGATGGCGTCGATCACCTCCTCGACGAAGGCCTGGAACTCCGCCAGCGATTTATTCTGAAACAGGCCATGGCGTTCGAGCGCCAGATCGGGGCAATCCAGCTGCAGCACAAAGCCGTCTTCGACGATGCGCTTGTACTCGATGGCGACAGCCTTGGTGATGGCATCGAGATAGGCCGAGAACGTGGTGTAGTGCGCGTTCTGGACGATCGTCGCCAGGATGCCGGGTGACGGCGCAGTAAAGAATGCCTCGGTGTAGCGGCCTTTCATCGCTGTCAGCGCCGACGTGAAGTCATCGCACTCGGCGGCCAGCTCTGTCTGGCCCTGGTAGACGATGGGGCCAATGCATTTCGGGATACTGTCGCGATTGCTCACCGCCTCGCCGCGGGCCGCGATCTGGCGCGAGAGGTTCTCCTTGTACTTGGGGTAGGCCTCCACATCGGCCCAGGGCGGCCGTGAGCCTTCGCCGCCAAGCCCGCTCAAACGGCGGCGCAGGTAGAGCACGAATGATTCCCGCTGCTGCTCGCCATTGTTGATGACGTCCAGGCCGGCGGCGATCTGCTGCTGCACGATCCAGGGCACGGCCTTGCTGCCTTCGCGCGCCAGCATGGCCTCATCAATGCTCTCGCCGCGGGCACGGCGGGCATAGAGGCGGGTCAGCTCCGCCGGTCGCGGCAGCGAGCCGGTGTGCGTGGTCAAAATCCGGGAGTCGCTCAAGCGCATCTGCGGGGCCTTGGTGTGACGGGATCACGGGATCGGGGTGCGCCGCATTGTGGGGCCCGGTGAGGGACCACGCAACCCGCTTCCGCAGTCGACCGCCATGCGGCGGCGTGGCAAGCTGAGGGCCAGTCCAAGCAACGCGAACGGGCAATGCCGAACCAGCACGCCAGTTTCCTCTACACCCGATCGCCGGATCAGGATCGGCCCGATCCGGCGCATCATGTGGTGATCATCGCGGGCGCGGGGCCGGTGGGCCTTGTCCTCGCCCTCGATCTGGCGGCGCGCGGCATCAAGTCGGTGGTCATTGAGAAGCGCACGCGGCTCTCCGAGGGTAGCCGCGCCATCTGCTGGGCCAAGCGCACGCTGGAGATCATGGACCGGCTGGGCCTTGCCGACGAGCTGGTCGCCGAAGGCGTCACCTGGCAGCGTGGCAAGGTGTTCCATCGCGATGCCGAGGTGTTCGCCTTCGATCTGCTGCCTGAGGCCGGACACAAGCGACCTGCCTTCATCAATCTGCAGCAGTTCCGCTTCGAGGACGTGTGCATTCAGGCCGCCGCACGCACGGGGCTGATCGACATCCGTTGGGGCCACGAGATCGCCGGACTCGAAGCGCACGCGACTGGCGCCGAGCTGAGCGTGACCACACCGGAGGGGCCATATCGTCTGAGCTGCGACTGGCTGGTGGCCGCCGATGGTGCACGCTCGTCGGTGCGCCGCGCCATGGGGCTCGGCTTCGTCGGGCAGACGTTCAACGATCAGTTCCTCATCTGCGACATCAAGATGCAAGCCGAACGGCCGACGGAACGCTGGTTCTGGTTCGACCCGCCTTTCAATCCTGGCCAATCGGCGCTGCTGCACCGCCAGGCCGGCAACGTCTGGCGGCTGGATTTCCAGATCGGCCCCGATGCCGACCGCGATGCCGAGATGCAACCGGAGAACGTGGCTCGGCGCGTGCGCGGCATGCTCGGTGACATCGATTTCGCGTTCGAATGGATCAGCTGCTATCGCTTCCAGTGCCGGCGCATCGAAAAGTTCCGGCATGGCCGCGTGCTGTTTGCCGGCGATGCGGCGCATCAGGTGTCGCCGTTCGGCGCGCGTGGCGGCAACTCGGGCGTGCAGGACGCCGACAATCTCGGCTGGAAGCTGGCGCTGGTGCTTGGGGGCCAGGCGCCGCACGCCCTGCTCGACAGCTATGACGCGGAACGGCGGCAGGCGGCGGACGAGAACATTCTCAACTCGACGCGCGCCACCGATTTCATTTCGCCGAAAGGCCCAGGTGCGATCGCGCTGCGCGATGCGGTGCTGGATCTCGCGGCAACGGAGCCCTTTGCGCGGCGGCTGCTCAACTCCGGCCGCTTGTCGCTACCGGCAACATATGACGGCTCGCTGCTGAATGGCCAAGATGGGTTTGGTGCGGGAGAGGTGCCAGCCCTGAGACCGGGCGCGGCAGCGATCGATGCGCCGCTCGGCAACGGCTGGCTGCTGGATGAGCTTGGTGGCGCGTTCACCCTGCTTCGGGTGGCCGGGGCAGCAGAGGCCTTGTCGCCAGTGCGTGATGGCCTGCAGCGTTCTCTCACGATCGACGGCATCCCCGTTCGATACCGTTCGGTTGGGGGGCCAGAAATCGCCGCGCGCTATGGGGCTGTTGAACGTCCCGCCGACTATCTGATCCGCCCGGATCAACACGTCGCCGCACGCTGGCGGGAGATAACGGACAACGAGCTGGCGGGCGCCGTGTTAACCGCCAGTGGTCGCTGACAGAAGAGACACCCATGCCGCTGGATCGCAGCCCCCGCTTCAAGTATCCGGACGCCGTGTATGCGGCCATCGTCGATGCCCATCGCGGCCTCGATGCCAGCCAGAGCGCGGCGCTGAATGCCCGGCTGGTGCTGCTGCTGGCCAATCACATCGGCGACGATGCCGTGATCGTCGAGGCGTTACGCGCGGCTGCGGGTGGGCAGCTGAAGCGCCAATAGCAATGCGCGGCTGCGGGTGGGCAGCTGAAGCGCCAATAGCAAGGCGCGGCTGCGGGTGGGCAGGTGAAGCGCCAGTAGCATCATCCCGATTGGATGATATGTGGGCCTCCTGCAAGCGCATCAAGCCAAGCCGCGGGGCGAGTTTCGCATACCTTTCGCGCGCCGGCGAATTGGTCTACGAGAAGAAGTGTCTCGCGTAGGATTCGAGCGAGGACCATCAAACATGCGCAGGACGGAGCGGCCCGCCGCGATCGGCAGGCGCGGAATGGCCTCGTGGGCCAGTTTGGCGCTCGCCTGCCTTCTGGCCATGCCCTGGCAAGCCGAAGCGCAGTCGCTCCCGCCTGTGGCCAAGCCGCGGCTCACGGCCTGTCCGGCGCCGCCGAAGCCGGTGCGCGACCTGGCCATTCCCCGCTTCTACGCCAATGCCGAAGGGTCGACCATCGACCCGAAGCTCGCCAAGCTGCACGAGGCGGCGGTGGCGCCCCTGGTCGAGTTCCTGCGCGCCATGGTCGATGCGGCGGATAAAGCTGTGGTGCGGCGCAATCCCGAACAGGTCGCTTGTGCGCTCGACTGGCTGCAGGCGTGGGCGTCGGCCGACGCCTGGCTCGGCGACATGGTCACGCGGCAAGCCGAGTATCAGCGCAAATGGGATCTGGCCGGCATCGGCCTCGCGTATGTCAAATTAAGACCCTACGCCACGCGTGAGCAGCGCGCCGTGATCGAGCCATGGCTCAAGCGCTGGGCCGCGGTGGCGCGCACGTTCTTCGACAACCCCGAACGCAAACGCAACAACCACTGGTATTGGCTCGGCCTCGGCATAATGGCGACGGCGGTGGCCACAGACAGCCCGGAGCATTGGCAGGCCGCGCGTGGCATTTACGAGGATGCGCTCAAGGACATCCGTGCCGATGGCGTCTTGCCGCACGAGATGGAGCGACAGGAACGCGGCCTGTTCTATCATGTCTTTGCCATGACGCCGCTGGTCGTCATGGCCGAGATGGCGGCACAGCGCGGCGAGACCTGGTATGACGCCCACGATGGCGCCCTGCATCGGCTGGTGGGTCTGTGTCTCGACGGCCTCGAGAAGCCGCAGGCGTTCGAAGCCTTGGCGGGCAAGCTGCAGGAGCAGCCGGTCAATGCGCGCGCCGGCTGGCTGTCGCTTTATCGGTCGCGGTTTCCAGAGCGGGTGGGGCGGCGGACCTTGCCAAGCGTGCCCGACAAGCATCGCTGGCTCGGGGGCGATGTCCGGCTGTTGATGCAAGCGGTGGCGTCTAGCCGCTGACGGCTGGCCTGGACCGAAGCCGAGCGCATAATAAATGCGGCCGCAGAGCTGGGACGGCTCCGCGGCCGCTCTCGTCGGCTCCGGGGGATGGGGGAGGCGCCGACGGTAGTTGCACTCCGGGTTCGGTGGGGTGGGCAAGTGCCACGCTTTTGGCGTCAGGGCCGTGCGCTGTTGAACGCTCGGCTTCAACGCCTGTTTCGCGCAATTTCTGCCCGTTGTCCTACTGTCACGCCGTACTTGTGCCAGCCCCCGCGTGCAGCCGCCAATCGTCAAGAGACGGCACCCTGATCGGATCGTCCGATGGATCTGGCGATCGTTGATTGCCGAACCATATGGCCTGCTATGCTTGCATTGCCGATCAGCGCAGGAACGAGGAGACGTACGTGCCAAGTTTGCGACAGCTCGAATATCTGGTGGCGCTCGGCGACACGCGCAATTTCCGCCGCGCAGCGGAGCGGACGAATACGACGCAGCCGACATTGAGTGAGCAGATCAAGGCACTGGAGGACAGGCTCGGCGCCCAACTCGTGGAACGGTCGCGGGCTGGCGCGTTGCTGACACCGATGGGCACCCATGTGGTTGAGATCGCGCGGCGCATGCTCAAGGATGCCAATGAAATCCGCAGCGTCGTCGGCGCCGGCGACGCCGAGTTGAAAGGTATTCTCAAGGTCGGCATGCCGTCGACGATCGGGCCCTACCTTTTGCCCTTCGTGGTGCCGACCTTGCACCGCATGTACCCCGAGCTGAAGCTCTACGTGCGCGAGGAGCTGCCGGAAACGCTGCCGCGCACCCTCGAGGACGGCGGCTATGACTTCATTATCACGCCCATGCCGCTGAGGGGCGACGAGCTGACGTCGGTCGATCTGTTCCGCGAGCCCTTGTTTCTCGCCGTGGCCTCGGACCACGCCTTGGCGCGCAAGCCCCGCATCGAGCGTGAAGATCTGCGCGGTCAGGAAATCCTCACGCTCGGACCGGGGCACCAACTGCACGACGTGGTGCACGCCTTGTGCGAGGAATTCGGAGCCAAGCTCAGGTTGGACTATGAAGGCACCTCGCTCGACATGGTGCGCGAGATGGTGATCACCGGACTTGGCATCACCTTCATGCCCGGCCTCTACGTGCGCCGTGAATTGATGCAGGACGCCAACCTGAAGATCATGCCCATCCAAGGCCGTGCCATCTATCGCGTGATCGGGATCGCCTGGCGCAAGACCTCTGCACGCAACGATAGGTTTGCGGCCATTGCCAACATTTTCCGCGACAGCATCAAGAGCGAGCTCGAAGCTGTGTCGCGCATCGGTTGAAACCGATCGAACCACAAGCCGCGATAAGAATTGCCGATGAGCCGATGGGCCCTTTCCAATTGGCACGCCCGCGCCGCATCGATCAAAGTCAATCAAGCATCTCACCCGACTGACAGCCAGAGGTGGCGGCAGCGTGCCGCCATCGAGCGCGGAACTTTGGAGGAAGCGATGCAGTTCACCAACGAAACCCCGGCTTCGACGGCCCTGATCGGTCTCGTTCTTGCAGCCTCTGTCGTTGCGACGCTGTTTCATCCCACGCCCATGGTGCTGGCCATGCTCGGCGCCGGCATGATCGTGGCGGGCCTTTTGGGAGCGGGTTGGGTGGCGCTTTCCAACCGGCGCAAAGGTCTCGCTGTCATGGAACGCATGACCATTCCGGCTTTGCTGGTGTTCGCGGGCTGCGCAGCCACCATCCTGTGCGATCTCGACGCGGCCGTCAGCGTCCTGCGGTGAGTTCGAAGTTTTTCCTCAATCGCTCAAGGGCCCTGCTCGCGGGGTTCTTGAGCCGTGCGACGATCGCCTGGAGACAACATGCTTGAACTCGTCATGAGCTGGTTTGCTCAGAACGGAATTGCGCTCGCCAACGTGATCATGATCGATCTCGTGCTGGCCGGCGACAACGCCATTCTGGTTGGCCTCGCAGCGTCCCAGGTGGCGCCGCAATTCCGCTCCCGCGTGATCTTCTGGGGCATCATGGGCGCTGTGGTGCTGCGCATCATCTTTGCCGGCTTGACGACCCAGTTGCTCGAGATTGTCGGGCTCACTCTGGCAGGTGGCTTGCTGCTGCTCTGGGTGTGTTGGAAAATGTTCCGCCAGATCCAGGAGCACTCTGCCGGCCCGCCCATGCATTCGCTCGGCGCGGCAGCAGTCACGGCTGATAATGCCCATGGTATGGATACCGCCAAGCGCATGAGCTTCTGGGCCGCGCTGTGGCAGATCATCGTTGCTGACGTCTCGATGTCGCTCGACAATGTGCTGGCAGTGGCCGGCGCCGCCAAGGGCTCGCCGCTGGTATTGGCGATTGGTCTCGCGGTGGCGATCGTGTTGATGGCGGTGGCTTCGCATTACATCGCGGGCATGTTGGCGCGCTATCCCTGGATCACCTGGATCGGCCTCGCCATCATACTCTATGTCGCCTTCGACATGATCTACGACGGCTCGCATGAGGTCGCGTGCAAGGGCTTTGCGGTGAGCTGCCAGGAAGGCATGGGGGCCTGGCTCAAGGCTTCGGTACTTGATCCGTGGGTACTCAAGTAGCGTCTTGGTAAGTCTGTCCGCCTCACGCGGACGTGACGAGGGCGGGGCTCCGGATCACCGGGGTGCCGCCCTCTGTCAATTCCGATCTATCGGTGCGGTTTCCGGCCGCGAGCCTCGGGTCAAGGCAGCGGCAATGTCTCGTGCTCGCGCAGCTTCTTGCCGGAGACGGCATCGACCTCGACGAGGCGCACGCGATAGCCCCAAAGCCGCGCCACATGCATCAAGGTGCGGTCGCACTCGTCCTTGTCCAGCAGGATGCCGTTGCGCACGAAATGCGTCATGACCAGACGTCGGCTGCCGGCGAGGTCGGCATCAGTGACCTGGATGTCCGGGTCCTGCTGCGACACATCGTACTGGCGCGCCAGCATGCGGCGCACCTGCCGGTAGCCTTGCTCGTCGTGGATCGCCTGCACGCGCACGGCTGGCTTGTCGCCCTCGTCCTTCAGCTGGAACAGGCGCATCTCACGCATGACTTGCGGTGAGAGATACTGGTGGATGAAACTCTCGTCGCGGAACTCGGCCCAGGCTTGGCGAAGCACGCTCATGTAATCGGAGTTGCCGGCGAAGTCTGGGAACCAGGCTTTGTCCTCGTCGGTAGGCTCGAGGCAGATGCGCTTGATGTCGCGCATCATGGCGTAGCCGAGAGCATAAGGGTTGAGGCCCGAGAAATGCCGCTCCGAGAAGCCCGGTTGATAGACGACAGCTGCATGCATGTGGGCAAACTCGAGCATGGAGCCCTCGGTGACGAGCCCCTTCTCGTACATGCGATGCATGATCTCGTAGTGGCAGAACGTGGCGCAGCCTTCGTTCATCACCTTGGTCTGGCGCTGCGGATAAAAGTACTGCGAGAGCACGCGCACGATGCGCAGCAGCTCTCGCTTCCAGCCCTCCAGCTTCGGGGCGTTCTTTTCCAGGAAGTAAAGCAGGTTCTCCTCAGGCAGACGCAGCGCCGCCTGCTCGGCCTTGGCTTCCTCGCTGCGTTCCGTGCCGTCCTTGGCTGCCGGCTTGTCCTGGCCCGGCAGCGTCCGGTAAAGCTCGTTGTAGATTTCGAGCTCGTATTCGCGGCGGCGCATCTCACGCTCGTGCTCACGGCGCGGATCGAACTTGCGGCGGGGGCCAGCGGTCTTGCTGACGCCCTGGTTCATGAGGGCGTGGGCTGCGTCCAGAACATGCTCGACGGCTGGCACACCGTAGCGCTCTTCGCACTCGGCGACGAATTTCTTGGCGAAGGCCATGTACTCGAGAATCGCGTCGGCCTGCGTCCACTGGCGGAACAGGTAGTTGTTCTTGAAGAAATGATTGTGCCCCATGGCCGCGTGCGCCATCACCAGGCACTGCATCGTCATGGAGTTCTCCTCCATGATGTAGTTGATGCAGGGGTCCGAGTTGATGACGATCTCGAAGGCCAGAGAGCGCGCGCCCTTGCGGTAGGCGGTCTCGTCCTTGGCGAATCGCTTGCCGAATGACCAGTGGCGGTACATCAGCGGCATGCCGATGGACGAATAGGCGTCGAGCATCTGCTCGGCCGTGATGACCTCGATCTGGTTCTTGTAGATGTCGAGACCCATCTCGCCGACGCCGATCTCCTCGATGGCGTGGTAGGTGCGGCCGATCAGTTCGAAATTCCATTCTGAGCCGTCGAAAAGAGGCTTGTCGGCGCGCGTTGTGGCCATGGGATCGCGTACTCCTCAGGCGGCAGCCGAGCTCGAGAAGAGCTCGTGGAAAACGGGGAAGATCTCGCCGGGATTGGAGACGCGGCGCATGGCGAAATGCGGTTGGCGATCGGCCAGCTCCTTGTAGGAGTGCCAGACGATCGTCTCGCCGGGGCCGGAGCGTTCGGTCACCTCGATGTAGGCGAAGTATTGGCAGGCCGGCAACAGATGCTGCTCCACCAGCTCGATGCAGCGGCCCATGTCGTCGGGAATGTTGTCGCCGTCGGAGGCCTGCGCCGCGTAGATGTTCCAGTCCTTCGGGTCGTAGCGGTCGCGCACGATCTGATCCATGACCTCGAGCGCCGTCGAGATCACCGTGCCGCCGGTCTCGACACCCCGGAAGAATGTCTCCTCGTCCACTTCGCTGGCCGTCGAGGTGTGACGGATGAAGACGATGTCGACCTCGCGGTAGTGGCGCGACAAGAAGACGTGCAGCAGCATGAAGAAGCGCTTGGCCAGATCCTTCAGGCCCTCGGTCATGGAGGCTGAGGCGTCCATCATGCAGAACATGACGGCCTGCGTGGCCGGCTTCGGCACGCGGTCGAAGCGGTTGTACTGCAGGTCGATGGGGTCGACGTAGGCGATGGTCTTGCGCAGGCGATGGATGCGCGCCAGCTGGGCCTTCAACTCGGCGATTCTGATGTCGTCGCGCGGCACCTCGATCTCGGCGCGGGCAATCTCTTCCTCGAGGCGGGTAATGTCCTCGGTCTTCGGGCGCTTCAAGGCGATACGGCGGGCGAGACTGCGGCGCATGGTACGGACGCGGTTCATCTTGGCCGGCGGGCCGTCCGTGGTGTAGCCGGCGCGCTGCGGTTCGGGCGCGCGCATGTCCTTGATCTTGGTCTTGACGAGGTTGGGCAGCTTCAGGTCCTCGAAGAAGACGTCGAGGAACTCGTCCTTGGACAGCGTGAAGACGAAGTCGTCGGAGCCTTCGCCGTCGGGGCTGGCCTTGCCGCCGCCACCACCTCCGCCTCCACCCTGCGGCTTCGGAATGAGGTCGCCGACCTTGTAGTCCTTGTTGCCGGGCAGCACGAAGTCGCGATTGCCCCCGTCGCGGCTGTGCTGGAACGATGGCTCGCGCACGCTCTTCGAGCGGATGGTGATTTTCTCGGAGCCTTCGACTTCCGACACCTTGCGCTTCTTCAGGGCGTCCTTCACGGCCTCACGGATATCGGCCTTCGCCCGGCGCACGAACCGTTGCCGGTTGCCGAGCGATTTCGATTTCGGATTGAGACGGCGATCAACGATGTTCATCGACAATGTCCTGGTGATCGTTCGATGGTGCCGGCACGGACAGCAGCGGAACGCCGCCATAGACCGTCGCCAGTGAAAGGGCAGCCGATGTTCCGGCGATGGGGATCACGTCGGTAGATTGGCTGAGCCGTTCGCTATTCCATAGTCCGGCGTCGCCCCGTGTATAGACCATGACGTCCATGATCGAGGGATCGACGTGAACGACCGTGGTGAGGCTTGGATGCCGCAGATACTCCTGCAGCTTCTCGCTTCGATCGAGCTGTCGCGTTATTGGCGACAACACTTCTAGCACTGCTACGGGATTTCGGGCTTCTAGCGAGCCGTGTTCGACTGGAGCGCATTCAATCGTTACATCAGGTCGGCGCACGCGCTTGATCCGGGTTCGCAGCGCTGTATCGGCAGTCTTGGGCCGGCACGGCGAGCCTGCAAGCTGTGAACCGAGGGCGACGATAAGATTGACGACTACGGTGTCATGCTCGTCCTTCGCACCCGCCATGGCTCGCAGAGGCACAGGGACGCCGTCGACGAGTTCATAGCGCTCGTCCTGCGAGAGGTTCCACTGCAGGAACTCCTCGACGGTCATGTCGGTGTGGCGCACAGCATCGCGCATCGTGATCTCGCAACTCAAAGTTTAGGCCCGGGTCAACAGCGCCAGCATTGCAAATAAGCCGATCAGCACCAGCATCGGCCAGCCGATGTGCTGGCCGCGGCTAGCCACGGCATCGTAGAGTCCGGCGCCACCGATCCCGACGGCTGTTCCCCACAGCAGAGCCGTTGCAGTGAGGTCCGGATGACGGAGACTTGCAATCAAGCCGATAGCAATGATCACAAACGTGATGGACATGAAATGCCAAACCGCCCGCAATAGAAAGCGCGCCAGCGGAAAGGCAAGCACCCCGTCATTCCGGAGCAGCAGCGGCGCAATCAAGCGCCGCTCGCCAAGTACCGAATGGACCGCTGCGGTCGAAACAAGCATCCCTGCCGAGAGACCAGTAAAGACATCTGCAGCGGCCATCGGTACCTCTCAACTGCGGTTTAACCCGCCTTCTTCACCCGCATGTACCATTCGACCAGGCGCCGGACCTGACGCTTGGTGTAGCCGCGCGAGACCATACGCTCGACGAACTCATGGTGCTTCTTCTCGGCGTGGCTGTCCTTCTTGGCGCCGAACGAAATGACAGGCAGCAGATCCTCGACCTGAGAGAACATGCGCCGCTCGATGACGTCGCGGATCTTCTCGTAGCTGGTCCAATCCGGATTCTTGCCGCCATTGCGCGCCCGCGCCCGCAGCGAGAACTTGACCACCTCGTAGCGGAAGTCTTTCGGGTTGGCGATGCCGGCGGGCTTCTCGATCTTGGACAGTTCCTGATCGAGCAGCTCGCGGCTCATCAGCTGGCCGGTGTCGGGATCCTTGTGGTCATGGTCTTCGATCCAGGCATCGGCGTAGGCGACGTAACGGTCGAAGAGGTTCTGTCCGTAGTCGTTGTAGGATTCCAGATACGCCTTCTGGATCTCGTTGCCAACGAACTCGGCGTAGCGGGGCGCCAGCTCCTCCTTGATGAACTCGAGATAGCGGCTCTCCTGGTCTTCGGGCATCTGCTCGCGCTTGATCGACTGCTCGAGCACGAACATCAAATGCACGGGATCAGCGCAGATCTCGTGGCTGTCGTAGTTGAACGTTTCCGACAGGATCTTGTAGGCGAACCGCGTCGAGGCGCCGTCCATGCCCTCTGTGACGCCAGCCGCGTCACGGTACTCCTGCATGGTGCGGGCTTGCGGATCGGTGTCCTTGAGGCTCTCGCCGTCATAGACCCGCATCTTTGAATAGAGCGCCGAATTCTCGTGCTCCTTGAGGCGGGTCAGCACGGAGAATTGCGCCAGCATCTCGAGCGTGCCCGGAGCGCACGGCGAATTGGCGAGGTCGCTGGCCTGCAGCAGCTTCTCGTAGATCTTGCGCTCCTCGGTGACGCGCAGGCAGTAGGGCACCTTGATGACGCAGATACGATCGAGGAAGGCCTCGTTGGTGCGGTTGGCGCGGAAGCTCGCCCACTCACTCTCGTTCGAGTGCGCGACGATCACGCCCTGATACGGCATGGCGCCGACGTTCTCGGTGCCGACATAGGTGCGATCCTGCGTGGCCGTCAGCAGCGGATGCAGCATTTTGAGCGGCGCCTTGAACATCTCGACGAACTCGAGCATGCCCTGCGTCGTGCGGTTGAGGCCGCCCGAGTAGGAGTAGGCGTCGGCGTCGTTCTGGCCGAAATGCTCGAGCTTGCGGATGTCGATCTTGCCGACCAGGGCGGAGATGTCCTGGTTGTTCTCGTCGCCCGGCTCCGTCTTGGCAACGCAGATCTGGCGCAGCTTCGAGGGGTACAGCTTGACGACCGAGAACTTGGAGATGTCGCCGCCGAACTCGTCCAGCCGCTTCACGGCCCATGGCGACAGGAAGCCCGGCAGGATGCGCCGCGGAATGCCGTACTTCTCTTCGAGCACGGTGCCCATCTGCTCGACATCGAACAGGCCGAGCGGGCTCTCGAACACGGGGCTGGTCTCGTCCCCGGCCTTGAGCACGTAGATCGGCAGGATCTCCATCAGATCCTTCAGGCGCTCCGCCAGCGACGACTTGCCGCCGCCGACAGGGCCCAGCAGATAGAGGATCTGCTTGCGCTCCTCGAGCCCCTGCGCCGCATGCCGGAAGTAACCGACGATGCGCTCGATGGTCTCCTCGAGGCCATAGAAGTCCTTGAACGCCGGATAGACCTTGATCGTCCGGTTCATGTAGATGCGGCCGAGGCGCTGGTCGTCAGCGGTGTTGACGAGGCGGGGCTCGCCGATCGCCTTGAGCATGCGCTCGGACGCGGTGGCGTACATCGAGGGGTCTTTCTTGCAGCCCTCGAGGTAGTCGCGGATGGACATGACCGTCTGCTTCTGACGGTCATAGGCCTGGGCATAGATATCGAAGATATTGTCGGAGCGCGTCGTCATGTCATCGCCCTCAAGTTGTTGTCTGTCGCTGCTGCTCGGTCGCGAGGCCTGTTGCCCCTCCTGGGGGCCGCTCACAGAGCCTGAGCCGTCGTTTCCTGTGATGATCTGATCCAGTTCCAGCACTAGGTTGTCCTATACATCTTATCGCGGAATTTGGCTGTAGCGATGGCGAACGCATGGCCTGACTGCAGCGACCGCGACGATTCTCTTTTCAACGTGGCGAAGCGATACCAGCCAGCCGTGTGCGAGGCGCATGGCTGGATCGGCTCCGCGGCGGCGGAAAGTTCCAGGATTGGGACTGCCGGCTCTATTGAACGCATTGAACTTGCTCCTGTTAGCCCAGATCACTGGGACTTGCTCAGTGGGCCAAGTCATCCGACCCCGTTTACCTGACCTTTGCTCCAGAGGTCTCACCTTGCGCAGCGGGAACAAGCGGCGTCTTCAGACGCACGTGGGAGCTTACGGCGGCGCTTGCAGGCGCCGGAACCCGGACACCAATAAGTTTAGCGCACGCAATGGCCACGGGGATAAATTGGGTGGCTCGAATTCAGCATCAAAGCGTCACGAACTCGCATCAATCTAAAGGATGCTGCCTGATTCGTACCGGCGACGGAAAAAAATACACACGTCAATAAAGCAATTGCCACACCCGTAGCATGAAGGTGACAGCTCAGTCGATTTCAAGGCTGTTTGCTGAAAAATATGGCGAATATCCGTTGCAATAGGCAGCGGACGTGCTGGCGACTGTTCAGCCGCGTGCTGTCAGCGTCGTCCACAGTCGTGCGCCGCCCCCTGCGGCGATCTGGCGACCGATCTCGCCCTGCCAATAGGCTTCGCCGCCGAATTCGTTGCGCCATGCCCATAGGCGGCGAGTCGAATAGTGCAGCGCATGCTCGCGGGTGAAACCCATGGCACCGAAAACCTCGTGCGCGATGGCAGCCACACGGCCGGCAGCCTCGCCCGTGCGCGCTTTGGCGACGGCAATGGCAAATCGATCCGGACGCTCGCTCGAGGCTTCGACGGCCAAATCCGCTGCGGCGCTGGCGGCAGCAGTCTCGGCGGCCATTTCCGCCATCAGATGCTGGATGGCCTGGAAGCGCGCTATGGGCTTGCCGAACTGAACGCGCTCGTTGACCCAGGTCAAGCAATGCGCAAGCACGCGATCCATGGCGCCCGACATCTGAACGGCGGATATCAGGGCGCCAAGAGCGTAGACATGGTCAATTGCGCCGGGCATTTCGGCGCTCCATGTCATGCGCTCGGGGGTGTTGGACCGCTCGGGGGTGTTGGACGCGTCATTGATGGCGGGTAAGCGAATGCGGGGCTCGCCAGCCTCATTGGCCTCGATGGTCCAGGCCGTGGCTTGAGGCTCGATGATGGCCAGGCGCTCAGCGCCGCCGTCGTCGCGGCCAGCGACCAGGAATGCCATCGCTGCGCCTTGGCCGATGACCGGGATGCCCACACCGTGCCGCCGCCATGCATTCTTGCCGGTGCTCTTGAAGCCAATCGCTGGCACTGGCGCAGCAAGGCTGAGTCCGAGTGCTGCCTCCGGCATGGCGGCGCTGTGGCGGGCGACAATGTGGCGCGCCAGCATGACTGCTGCCAGCGGTACGGGGAGCGCATGGTAGGCAGCCCGCCGCACCACATCCATCGCCTCACCGAAAGTGACATCGCCATCCTGACCGGTGCCGGCAATCTGCGTGAACCCGGCCTCGTCGAGGGCTGCCCAGAGCTTGGCTGGGAATTGGCCACTGAGCTTGGCGCTTTGCGGCACATAGGGGCCGCATTCAGCCGCCTCGCGCACGGCCGCCGTCACATGGCTCTCCACGACACGGTCGAGGGTGCGGATCATTTCGTCGCTGACATCGCTCATCGTAGGCCAAGCCCTCTTGCGATCATGCCACGTAGGATCTCGCGCGTGCCCCCGCGGATCGAATAGGAGACGCTCTGTAGTTGCGACAGCCGCTGCAATGCGACGTAGGCCGACCCCTGATGTGCATCGGTCGGCAGGATGCGCCTGACGATCTCCGGCGTCTGCTGCTCCAGCGTGGTGCCGAGATCCTTGACCAGCGCCGCCTCGGTGACCGGCGATTGGCCGTCATTGAGCATGCCGGCAATCGAAGACGACATGCGTCGCAACGTGGCGAGATGCGCAATGATGCGACCCAATTCCATGGCCTGATGCCCGGACGGGTTCGGTCCGGCCGCATCGATCGCCGCCATCAGCAGCACATAGCTGGACATGAACCGGTCGGGACCCGAACGCTCGTAAGCCAGCTCCGACGTGACCATGGCCCAGCCCTGGCCTTCGCCACCGACCGTCATGTCCTCGGGCACGAAGACGTCGTCGAAGGTGACCTCATTGAAGTCGTGTCCGCCATGGATGTTGTGGATCGGGCGGATCGAGATGCCTGGCGTTTTCATGTCGATGATCAACTGCGACAGGCCGACTTGGCGCTGCTCCACCGACCCCGACGTGCGCACCAGCGCGATGACATAGTCGGCCTTGTGGGCGTAGCTGGTCCACACCTTGCGGCCGGTAACCTTGTAGCCGCCTTCGGTCTTGTGGGCGCGGGTGCGGACGCTGGCGAGGTCGGAGCCGGTGTCGGGCTCGCTCATGCCGATGGCGAAGAAGCAGCGGCCGGCGGCGATGCGCGGCAGGATCATCTGCTTGGCGCGCTCGCTGCCATGGCGCAGGATCTGCGGCCCCGACTGGCGGTCGGCGATCCAGTGCGCCATCACCGGGGCGCCGGCGGCGAGCAGCTCCTCGACCACCACATAACGCTCGAGCATGGTGCGCTCGTGGCCGCCATACCGCTTCGGCCAGGTCATGCCGAGATAGCCCTGCGTGCCGCATTTGATGCTGAAGGCCGCATCGTCCGCCACCATGGCGCCGAGAGCGGGCGTGAAGCCGCCGCTTTCGCGCTCGCGATCGAGGAAGGCGCGGACCTCCTGGCGCAACGTCTCCGCCGTGGGCGGCATGGTGACGGCGGCGAACTTGAAGTGACTCATTGGGGATCGGCCTCAGTCTCGGGTCGCTGGCTGGATCGGGGAACAGACCACGCCCATGTGCACGGCCGCAGTATGCCGTTGCGGAGGCGCGGGACAAGCGCCAAATTGGCCGGGCAAACGTGCTGGCGCGGCGCCCATCCAATCGGGGCGCGTCAGCGGTCGGGCTGCCCGGGGAGCATGCGAAATGTCGAGGCGAGTGGGCTCTATGGCCGGCGCGGTTGCGCTCTCGCTGCTGGCGGCTGCAACGCCGCTTTGTGCCTCCGAAGGTCACCAACTGCGCCAGTTCGGGCTGGAAGGCGCCTGGGCGGTCGATTGCGGCGCGGATCCAGGCAGCACCAATCCCTATCTGGTATTTCGGGTGACGCCCCAGGGCGGCGCGGTTCGCGAGCTGATCATGCGCAGCAGTGCCGCCGACGGGATCTTCGACCTGACGGGCCTTTACTCGGTGTCAGACGTCCGCATCGGCTTTCGCGATCGCCGCCAGGGTGGCGGCACCAGCCATGACGTCATCATGCAGCTGCAGGCCGGCCGCTTGCGCTCGATCACGTCGACGTCGGAAGCCGGCACCAGGCTGATCGAGAACGGCATCATGGTCGGCAGCGGCCAGCCGTCGCTGCAGTTCCAGAAATGCGCGAAAGAGCCGACGGCGTGATCCGCGCCTGTACAGACATGCAGTGATTGATTAGAGGAGAGTGTTTTGTCGGATATTAAAGGCAAGCTACCCTGTCCGTTTCCATGGTCATACGCAATGGTCATGCCGGACGGCCATGTGAAGCCGTGCTGTTACAATGATCGAAGCATGGGAGATGTTGCATGCCTGTCCCCTTAGTTCAGGCGCAATCATGGGATAGGTGAGTGCGATCAAGGAGATGGACCATGACCGACACGATGCCGGACGATCTGTGGCGTGACTTCCCCAAGACCGCACCGGCGTTCGA
>JBJXDZ010000160.1:0-6242 GCA_046154645.1 Hyphomicrobiaceae bacterium | reverse complement strand
GAGCATGTGTTCGCCACCCACACCATCTTCATCGGTCGCGTGGTGGCATCGAAGGCGCGGGAGACCGCCGAACCGCTGGTCTATCTGCGTGGGGCGTTCCGGCACCTGATACCGGCAAGCTAAACTTTTGGCCTTTCAGCCCAGCGCTACACCAAAAGCGCGACGGAATGCGCGCGCAGGGTCGGCGTGGCGGCCGAGCGAAAAACATGCGTTGCGGCCCGGGGCCGCCTCGACTATGGTCCGGCCGAATTCACCGGACCGCGCCTGCGTGCCGGCGGTCATGGGGCGTCGCCAAGTGGTAAGGCAGTGGATTTTGATTCCACCATTCCCAGGTTCGAATCCTGGCGCCCCAGCCACTTAACATATTGAAATTGCTGTATATTTATGACTCCGCCACGGGGCGAAGTACGGCCGTGTTTTCCGGACGTTAGCACCCGCTGGATCGCAGCACGACCGAACGGAGACGCAAATCGCGGTGGATTCGGAGGACGTTGCCCAAAACGTCTCTATCGGCGACTTTCGGGGAAGGCGGTGCGGGTTATTTGCCCAGGACTTTGGGCGCGCCAGCCAAATCGAAGCGCAGAAACGAGCGCTGGCTGGCCCAATCGAGCGGCAGGTCGATCGACAACTTCATCAGGCGCTTGGCGCTGAGTTCTCGCGGTTGCCGGCCGGACAAGATGTCATCGACCATCGGCGGCGCGAGATAAGATAGTCGCATGAGCGACGTCATCCGCCCCTTGCTCTTCGCCAAGCGGGCGGTGATCGCGTTGATGCTCTCTGTGGTGTCAGCAAGCAGCTGTTCCCTGGATGCAAGCGCTTCCTGCATCAAGCGAACGAGACCGGGATCGATTTCAGCCCGGTTCTGTCCGCCTGCTCGTCAACCCGGCCGGGTTGGAGCGGTGGCAATCGACGCATCACCCGAAAAGCAACCTGCTGTCGACCGTGCTGCGCCGCCCTCCCCTGGTGGTGCTGGCCGGTGATGTCGGCTCCGGCAAGACCGAACTTGCCGAGACGATCGGCGATGCGGTGGCCCGAACCGAGAAGATCGACCTGACGCTGCTGCCCTTGAGCCTGTCGACCAGGGGCCAGGGCCGCGTCGGAGAAATGACACAGCTTCTATCGGCTGCGTTCGATCATGCCTTCGCCGAAGGCACCCCCGAAGATCGGCTGGAATTGGGCTGCGTGGCGGCGCACGGCCAATTCAGCCTAAACGAGGTTACAGCCGACTACACGATCCAGCACGGCGGCAAGCCGGCGACTGCGTTCTTATTCAACCTGATTTCGCGGCTCCAGTTCAGCGGCACTGTGCCAATGATCGACGTGCAGGCCTATGGACGGTGGCTATCGGCGTGGTCGATAGTGACCTCAGTGCAAGCCGTCTTCGTCGCTGGCATTTCTCGCCACTGACTCCCTAGCAGGTCGCGCCACCTGCATTCCTGGTGTGCTGGAAAGCGTCCGCTTTGGTGCAGGTTTCTCCGACGTCGGCCAGCGCACGTTCCACCCGCGTCCATGCCGACGTCCGAGAAACCTGCACCTGTGTCGACATTGTACTGCTGTGCAAGCTTCATCTTGCCAATGCCAGGGAAAATGCCTGAAAAAAGAGAAGGCCACAGATGAAGTATAGTCATATCATTTCGCTAAATATCACGAGCGGGTGAAGGGCGACGTACTCATGGTTGCAGTCGGTGTCTGGCACCGAACGTTGCACCTGATGCGGCCTGACGACTTGACGGTGATCTCAGATCACAACATTTTGTATCGACCAATACAATATTGAAACTAAGGTGGTGTCGACGGGTGCATAGACGTGGTCATCTGCACCGAAAAATCATCTTTAGGAGTCTGCATCTGGCGCGCCCCCGGACATTCGACGAGGACAAGGTGCTTGATGCAGCCATCGCGTGTTTCTGGAACCGTGGTTTCGAAGCGACCTCGGTGCGGGATCTCGCAACGGGGATGGGGATCAATGGACCGAGCCTTTACAATGCCTTCGGCGATAAGCGGGCCCTGTTCGCTCAAGCACTGGAACGATACGCGGCGCGCTCGATGCGTGAACGGATTGCGAGGCTGGAACGGCAACATGAGCCGAAAAAAGCGGTTCAGGAGTTCTTCCGGGAACTGATCGCGCGATCGATCGCCGATCCGGATCATCGCGGATGCCTGATCGTCAACTCGGCGATCGAAGTCTCGCCTCACGACGACGAATTGAGGCCGGTCATCGCAGCCTATCTCGGTGAGATCGAAAGCTTCTTCCGGCGCTGTGTCGAGCGAGGCCGTACCAGCAATGCAATCCCGGAGACCGCCGCTCCGGCCGACATGGGACGGCTTTTCCTCGGCATCGTACTTGGCATTCGCGTTGCCGCACGCGCCAGACCGGAGCGGGGGCTGCTGGAAGGCATGGTCCGCCCCGCCCTCGCAATGATCGACCATCCCAAATCTGCAACGCCGAAGGACGTACCATGATCGACCTCTACTACTGGACGACGCCGAACGGCCACAAGATCACGATGTTCCTGGAAGAGGCAGGGCTGCCTTACACGATCGTTCCCGTGAACATCAGCACCGGCGAGCAGTTCAAGCCGGCGTTTCTCGGCATCGCGCCCAACAACCGCATCCCGGCGATCATCGACCACGAACCGGCGGGCGGCGGATCACCCGTATCGCTGTTCGAGTCGGGCGCCATATTGCTCTATCTCGCCGAGAAGACGGCCAAGTTCATTCCGGCCGACGTGCATGGCAGGGCCGACGTGCTGCAATGGTTGTTCTGGCAGATGGGTGGCCTCGGGCCGATGGCCGGCCAGAACCATCACTTCAAGCAATACGCCCCGGAAACCATCCCGTACGCCATCGATCGCTACGTCAAGGAGACCAACCGGCTTTATGGCGTGTTGAACCACCGCCTCGCCGATCGGCAATTCATCACTGGCGATTACTCGATCGCGGACATGGCGAGCTATCCATGGATCGTGCCGCACGAACGGCAGGGACAGAACCTGGGCGACTTCCCTCACCTCAAGCGCTGGTTCGACGGGATCGCTGCCCGGCCGGCCACGATCCGCGCCTACGCCAAGGCCAAGACGATCAACACGCAGCCGACCGTCAGCGAAGACGCCAAGAAGATCCTGTTCGGCCAGACCGCCCAGGGCACGCCGACCCGGCAGTGACCCGATTTCCCAGGCAGCGTTCCGCAATGAGGCGCAGCATGACTAGCACGATGAAGAGGACAACAGGTACGAGCCTCGCGTTCGGCTACGCTAGCGGTCTCACCATGGCGTTTGGCGCCGCGATCTCGTTCGCTGCAGCGCGGGCCGGCATACTGGGTGGCCTAGCGCCCGACGACATGATCTTCGTCCGGTTCGTCGTTGCCGGTGCCATCATGTTCCCTTTCCTGCTACACTGGGGGCTGCCAACCCTTGCCGGCATCGGATGGCCGCGCGGACTAGCGCTACTGGCAACAGGCGGTCCGCTCTTCGCCATCCTGCAAACCGGCGGCTATGCCTTTGCGCCGTTGGCACATGGCGCAGTGATTGCCCCGTCGGTCGTGACGATCCTCAGCACGATCGGCGCGGGTGTCCTGCTCGGCGAGCGCTTGACCCGATCGCATTTGATTGGTGCCGCCATGGTGCTGGCGGGCATCCTGCTAATCGCCGGTCACGGCGCACTCGCCAGTCCGATCGGTGCATCGACGTGGATCGGCGATCTGCTGTTCTTTGCCTCCAGTGTCCTATGGGCTGGGTTCACGCTGCTGATCCGATATTGGCGCGTGGATGCGGTTCGCGCGACCGCCGTGGTCGCCGTGCTGTCGCTCTGCGTCTCGGCTCCGATCTATCTGGCCTATCGAGGCCCGGCGCATTTATCGGACCTGCCTTTGGGCGTCCTCGCGGTTCAAGGCATTGTGCAAGGTCTCGTCCAAGCGGTCATCACCATCATGGCTTACAGCCGCGCGATTGCCATTCTGGGCGTGAGCCGCGCCGTTCTGTTTCCGGCGATCGTTCCCGCTATTTCGATCATCATCGGCATCCCATTGCTCGGTGAAATCCCGACTACGTTGCAAATCGCGGGGCTGCTGTTCGTCAGTCTCGGGCTGCTGGTTGCGATCGGCATTCTGAGGAAAACCCCTGCGACGGAGGGAAGTGTCAAGAAGCTGCGGCCGGCATGACGGTCGGCCATCCGGGGCTTGTCAGAGCCTCGATCCTTCCGAACGACGAATACCCACCCATGGCTGGCTACCGTCAGTGGGGCGATCAAATCAGCCAACGGAGGTCCCAATGCTCAAGTTCTATTTCAACGGCTCGCCCAACCCGAGCAAAGTCGCACTGTTCCTCGAAGAGACGGGAATGGCGTACGAGCCGATGCCGGTGGATACCCGCAAGGGCGAACAGTTCAACGCTGACTTCGTGAAACTCAATCCGAACGCGAAGGTCCCGGTCATCGATGACGACGGCGTTGTCGTTCGCGACAGCAACGCCATCCTGCTCTACCTCGCCGAGAAATCCGGCAAGTTCCTGCCGCCGAACACACCGACCAACCGCGGCGAACTGCTGTCCTGGCTGATGTTCGTCGCGACCGGTGTCGGCCCGTTCTCGGGTCAAGCCGTCCACTTCAAGCACTTCGCGCCCGAGAAAGTGCCTTACGCCCACAGCCGATATCAGTATGAAGCGATGCGCCACTTCTCGATTCTCGACGCCCACTTGGCCAAGCATCGGTACATGGTCGGCGATACCTACACCATCGTTGACATGGATGTGTGGGGTTGGGCTCGCATGATCCCCTTCATCTTGGGCGATGAAGCTTGGGCGAAATTGCCGAACGTCAAGCGGTTGCACGACGAGATTATGGCTCGCCCAGCTGCCGCCCGGGCCATGGCGCTCAAAGACAAGTACCCGTTCAAGGCCGAGATGGACGACGACGCCCGCAAGCACAATTTCAAGCATCTGGCGACGAGTGCAACCTGATACCGACCGGGGCACAACGGCCGATGCCGTTGTGCCCGCCGTCCGGACAACTGGAAAGGATCATCTCATGCCAACGACTACGAAACTCGCTGCCGGCGCGGCATTCCCGGCTGTTGCCTTCAAGACCGTCGACGGCGGCAACGCCAATGTTGGCGCGTTGTCCGGCTGGCGGCTGCTCGTCGTTTATCGCGGCAAGCACTGCCCGCTTTGCAAGACCTATTTCAAGACACTCGACGGGTTGCTTGAGGACTTTAAGGCCGCGGGCGTGACGGTCGCCACCGTCTCGGCCGATCCGCAAGAAAAGGCGCAAGCGGACGTCGCCGAATTCGGCTGGCGGTTTCCTGTGGGCTATGACCTGACGGTCGAGCAGATGCGCCTGCTCGGACTCTATATCTCTGAGCCACGCTCGGCGACGGAAACCGACCGTCCGTTCGCAGAACCCGGCCTGTTCGTGATCAATCCTGAAGGCAACGTCCAGATCATTGACATTTCGAACGCGCCGTTCTCGCGACCGGATTTGTCTGGCATCCTACGCGGCATCAAGCTCATCCAGGAGCGCAACTATCCCATTCGAGGCACACTTGCGTGAGATTGCCCGCAGGGCATTACAACCTTCGCCGCGATCGCATGTGACCGATCGCGGCCAGATCGAAACAACAGCAGCTCCAGGACGGATACGATGCAACGAGACCCTAAGGTCGAGATTTCACTGATGGCGATGCGCCTTGCGACCGCGGCCTTCCTGTTGGTTTGGGCTGCTGACAAATTCGTCAATCCGCAACATGGTCAGGCGGTACTTGGCGCGTTCTACGGCATGAAGGGTGTCTCGTCTCAGATCGTGCTGGGCCTCGGCATTGCGCAATTGCTGCTGGTCGTGGCGTTCGCGACCGGATGGCAGCGCTTCTGGACCTACGGGGCCGTGCTCTTGATGCACTGCGTGACGACGATCGTGAGCGTGTGGAAGCTCATTCCGCCGTTCGGGCCATCTGCCAACATACTATTTTGGGCCGGCGTGCCGGTGCTGGCGGGATTGTTCGCCTTATTCGTGTTGCGGGATCGCGACCGGATGCTGTCGATCGATCGGTGAGCCGCTGGGTGCTCGACGAGCCGGCTCGGCTACGATTTGAGACGAAGGCTTTATCGGTAGCCGGGGCGACGCCGGAGGTCATCGCCAAATCTTGGTGACGGCTGGACCGGTCAGGCGGCGGCGGTTGTGGGCTGCCGGTCAAAGTTCCGCGCCGATTGACAGCAAAAATCGCTTCTCACACGGCGACAGCCTTCTGGAAG
>JBJXDZ010000159.1:0-63626 GCA_046154645.1 Hyphomicrobiaceae bacterium | reverse complement strand
TCGCGTCGAGCGCGGCAACGAAGAACTGCATCGGACCCCTCCCCGAATCGAAAGGAGTCCTCTCAAGAATCCATACCCGCTGGCGATGCAAGCACTATTCGTTCAGGCCAAACGCGATTCCCCTACGGGGCAGAGGGTTCCATGGCAATGGCGGCTTCGGCCGCGGTCGCGAATAGTGCAATTTCTGGTCAACATGACGTTTCTCAACCTGGGTGATCGATGAACAACAATTGGCCAAACGAAATCGAGCATCAATACGAAAAGGCGGCCGAACTCTATTACAGCGATAAGTATGCCGATGCGCTAGCACTGCTTGAGCCATTGGCCACTATTGGATATCCGCCAGCCTTTTACATTATGGCATCCTATCAATATAATTACGGCGACCGCGAAATTGCCAAAGCTTGGCTCGCGCGCCTGGAAGCGGCAGCCGCGAAACCCGACGCCCAGGCCTGCTTCCTCTGTCACCACGCCTTTCGCGTCGGCTGGTCAGGCGGCGATTTCGAAACCTATGAGCGCATAGGCAGCGACTATCTCCGCCGCGCCGCCGAGCTCGGCCACGACCATGCCCAGTTCATGCTCGCCATGGAGCATCAATCGGGTGCCAACGGACAAGCGAAAGACGAGAGCCTCTTCCAGCACTGGATCACGAAGGCCGTCGACGCCGGCAACGAGGACGCCATCTACCACTACGTCAAGTATCTCGCCAACAAGCGCCGCCCGATACCCCCCGACCTGATCGCCGACATGGAAGCCCTCGCCAAGGACTACCCCAACGCCGCCAAGCTCCTCGCCCGCATCAAGCGCAACCCGCGCTGATCTGCCCACCCGTCACGTCGTCGACACCGCCGCCGTTATCACCAACCGCTACCTGCCGACGCTGACCACCTGACACTCCGCGCGACGGACCACCCACGTCGCCTGCCCCCTTTCCACCCACTTTAGTCTCAAACAAAGGGGAGGTCCGGAGGGGTCACCCCTCCGGTGGGTTGAAGGGCAAAGCCCTTCTCGCGAAGCGACCGAACCCACACCCCACTCTCGCCAAGGACCCGACATGCTCCCCGACGCTCCCCCCATGAGCGGCGATCGCCTCGCCGTGCCAACGCCCCTGCACGCGCCCGACGCCAAAGCCTCCCGCGCCGGCCCGCTCATCGCCTTCGAAAATCTCCGCCGCCCCGTCTGGACGCCGCGCGACTACGCAAGCCTCGCACGCGAAGGCTTCATGCAGAACGCCATCGTCTATCGCTGCGTGCGCATGATCTCCGAATGCGCGGCAACCGTGCCGCTGCTGCTCTACGAAGGCGACGTCGAGATCGAGCAGCACCCGATCCTCGATCTGATCCGTCGTCCCAACCCACTCGAGGCCGGCCCCGACCTGTTCGAGACCTTCTTCGGCCACCTGCTCGTCGCCGGCAACGCCTACCTCGAGGCGGTATCGGTTCCCGGCCCGGATGCGCAGTGGGCATCCGAAGGGCCAAGCATACGTGAGCTCCACGCGCTCCGTCCCGACCGCATGAAGGTCGTGCCCGGTCCCGACGGCTGGCCCGAGGCCTACGACTACACCGTCGCAGGCCGCACCGTGCGCATCTCGGGAGACGTGCTCCCTGGCGTACGCGCCATCCACCACATGCGCCTCTATCACCCGTTGAACGACCACTACGGCATGAGCCCGCTCGAGGCCGCCGCCACCGCTGTCGACCTGCACAATGCCTCCGCCCGCTGGAACAAGTCGCTGCTCGACAACGCCGCGCGCCCGTCCGGCGCCCTCGTCTACACGGCGCGCGACGGCAACCTCACGTCAGAGCAGTACGAGCGCCTCAAATCCGAGCTTGAGCAAGGTTTCCAGGGCGCCGCTAACGCCGGCCGGCCGCTCCTGCTCGAAGGCGGCCTCGACTGGAAATCCATGTCGCTGACGCCCAAGGACATGGACTTCATCGAGGCCCGCCACGTCGCGGCCCGCGAGATCGCCTTGGCCTTCGGCGTGCCACCCATGCTGCTCGGCATCCCCGGCGACAACACCTACGCCAACATGGCCGAAGCCACCCGCTCATTCTGGCGCCAGACTGTCATCCCGCTCGTCGAGCGCACGGCCAACGCGCTCTCGATGTGGCTCGGCCCTGCATACTCGCCATCACTGCGCCTCAGGCCCAACCTCGACCAATTGCCCGCCCTCGCCGCCGAACGCGAGGCCCTCTGGACAATCCTCGAAAAAACCAGCTTCCTCACCACCGACGAAAAGCGCGCCGCCGCCGGCTATTCGCCGCTGGACGACACGCAGTCCGTCGAGCCAAAGTTCAGAGCCGACCAGCCGCGCATTCCGTCCGGGCAACCCGGCGGCGGCCAATGGACCGATGGCGGCGGCGAGAGCGCGGACGAGTCTGGTCGCAATCGACTGGTCCACTCGATTGCGAAAAAGCCTACAAAGACCACGCCGTCCAAATCTCCGACCGACGCTTCCAAGCACAAGAAGCCTAAGGCTGGACAGAGTGGAGCTGAAGCCGCAAGGGATGTACCAGACTGGCTTCGTCAGTCAGGCGAGCGGCCGCTTATTATTGAAGATGGAAAAACCTTCGCGCGACGAATTCTCGATGCGAAATACCCCGACAAGATAGGAAAACACGATACGGGTCCACGCTCTGAATTCAGTCAGATACAGAAATGGGCCGATCGCCACTTCGATTGATCAAGCCAAAGGAAAGACCATGTCTACAGTTTTCTACTTACAGCACACAGTGCGTCGCCCGAGCGGAAGCAATCGCAAAGGAATCGGGGTCTACTCTTCTGTCGCGAAAGCGTCGAGCGCCATGCAACGCGTGATCAGAAAACCTGGGTTTCGAAATCAGCCTGATGGGTTCGCGATTTATGCTTGCGTGATAGACAAAAGTTACTGGCCAAATGGCTATGACAGTACCGCCAATATTCATGCCGCAATGTCGACTGCTCACGAGAGCTCCGGCATTGGCCTTGAGCTTTATCAAGCCTATTTTGATGTCCCGGACCAGGATGATGAAGCAATCCTGATAGGATTGTTTACGAGTGAGCACCTGGCGCGGAAGATATGCGATGGGCTGCGGAAGGCCGCCGTTCGCGTGGGTGAATTCGATGTTAGCACCATACAGCTCGATGTTGATAATTGGGTTGAGGGCTTTGGCGAAGGCTAGAAGCCGCCCCTCCTGTTGCTCGGCATCCCCGGCGATAACACCTACGCCAACATGGCCGTCATGCCGGAGGCATGCAACTGACGGAGCCACCCGCTCATTCTGGCGGTCCTGCCGGAGGCGGGCACCAATCCACCACCGTTATCCCCTTGGTCGAGCGCACGGCCAACGCGCTCGCGATGTGGCTCGGCCCGGCATACTCGCTATCACTCCGCCTCAAGCCCAACCTCGACCAGCTGCCCGCGCTCGCCGCCGAACGCGAGGCGTCTTGCCGAAGGCGAGCCAGCATAGACGCGGACAATCCTCGAAAAAACCAGCTTCCTCACGACAGACGAAAAGCGCGCCGCCGCCGGTTACTCGCCGCTGGACGACATGCAGTCCGTCGAGCCAAAGTTCAGAGCCGACCAGGCGCGCATTCCGTCCGGGCAACCTGGCGGCGGCCAATGGACCGACGGCGACGCTACAACGGGACGACGGTGGCCAAACCCACTACTCCACCCTGTCGTCAAGCGTCCTCGGGACGAAAAACCGACACCGCGAGGAAAGCAGCCGGTCGAGGTCCCCAAGCATGAAGACAAGCCACAGACACGAAAGAGGCGGACCGACAAAAGCGCTGCTGAAGCCGCAAACGACGTACCCTCATGGGCTAACGGTGAGGCGCCGCGAATTGGCGAAAACGGTGAAAAATTCGCCAGGCGGTTGCTCGATACGAGACATGGCGAAGGCAACTACGACATCGGCGCCAAATCAGAATTCAGCAGGTTAAAGAAATTCGGCGACCGAGCGTTCGACTAACACAGCCCACACCAACTGGAGAGCTACAGTGAAGAAGGTCTATTTGCTAGAGCACACGATCGTCTATCCCGATGGCCGCGAAGACACAAAGAACATCGGCATTTACTCAGCTGAGGAGCGAGCGAAAGAAGCTATCGAAAGGCTGCGCCGAAAGCCCGGATTCAAAAAGCCAATGGCGATTTCGTCATTGGCCCCTATATGCTCGACTACGACTACTGGGCCGATGGGTTCGGCATCGACGAATAGAAGGTGCATCCGTCAAGCAAAGCGGCGCCAACTTCCGAGACCGGGCCGTCGGCAACACGCCCGCAAGCGACTTTGATGTTTCACTCCCTGGTGGCAATCTGCATGCTCGAGCGGCCGAGAAGTTTCCTGATCGCCACAAGTCTGACAGAGTCGGACCGCTCGAGGCCGATCAAATGAAACAACTCGGCATCGACGTCACCCGAACCCTCCAAGGCGCGGGACGCGACACACGATTCATGATTTATCCGCGCCAAATCGAACTCTATCGACGCGGCCCTGGCTATCCTCTGGTCACAAGTTAACACCAATGAGCTTCTTCAAGGATATGTTTCTCGGCATCGTGACAGACGACATGAAAGTAGCACAGCTTGCCTGCGAGAAATTGCTGGGCGTCGCGCTGAAATGCACACACAGCACATTTTGCGGTGGCATTCATTGCCATGCCTCCATCAGGGGTTCGAGTTTCGACCTGCGACTGAACCACCATGATGATGGAGACGGTTGGAGTTGGTGCATTGATGATCCACGCTACCCGTTGACGCTGTCCTGCACATTTGTGAACGAAACTCTCTATCTTGACGTCATGGAGAAACTGAAAGGGCACGCAATGATCGAGGTTCCGGCTAAGTATCGCTGAGGTGCGACGTAACGCTCAGTCGAATTGTCGAGATCAAGGCGGCCCTGGCTATCCTCTGGTCACACGGTAACACCCATGAGTTTCTTCAAGGATATGTTTCTCGGCGTCACCATCGCCGATATGAGCGAGGCAAAACGCGTATGCGAGCACTTGCTCGGAGCCACCCTGAAATGCACGAACAGCATGTTCTATGGCGGCGATCACTGCCACGCCGTCATCGAGGGGTCGAGTTTTGATCTCCGGCTCAATCATCATGACGATGGTTGGGGCTGGAGTTGGTGCGTGAAGGACGAGCGATACCCACTGGTTCTGTCATGCACGTTCAGGTCAGAAGCGCAATACCACCGCATCTTGCAGCGATTGGAAACGATTGACGCGATCGAAGTGCCATTGAAATTCCGCTAAGCGCCAGACCGTCATTCCCCTGGTCGAGCGCACGGCCAATGCGCTGTCGATGTGGCTCGGCCCCGCATACTCGCTATCACTGCCCCTCAAGCCCGCCCTCGCCGCCGAACGCGAGGCGTCTTGCCGAAGGCGAGCGCTGCCCTGGCCACCCTCGGCGTCTGACGGTCCTCGGTGACGCAGCCGGCGATAAACCACCGTCATCTCTGTTGCGCCGAAGTCTCCACTCCCTGAGCCCACCCACACCTCGGCGCTATCAGCGCTTTGAGGCGCGCCGTCATGCGCGCCCGCGCGCCCGCAGCCCTCCTCCACACGGAGCTACCCTTGCCAACCCCACGCCCCGTCGAGGCGCGTTTCACCGCGCTCGACTTCAAATCCATCGCCGACGATGGCCGCTTCGAAGGCTACGCCTCGCTGTTCAATCACCCCGATCTCGGCAACGACGTCGTCCTCCCCGGCGCCTTTCGCGACACCCTAGCCAGGCGCGGCGCCCGCGGCGTCCGCATGCTCTTCCAGCACAACCCGGCCGAGCCCATCGGCACCTGGGACGTCATTCGCGAGGACCACAAAGGCCTCTTCGTGCAGGGGCGCCTCGCCACCGGCGTCGCCCGCGCCCGCGAAGTGCTGGCCCTGATGCGCTCAGGCGCCATCGACGGTCTCTCCATCGGCTTCAAGGCCATCAAGGCGCACCGTGATCGCGCCGCCGGCATCAGAAAGCTGGCGCAGATCGACCTCTGGGAGATCTCGATCGTCACCTTCCCGATGTTGCCGGAGGCGCGCATCTTCGCCGTCGCCCCACAGCTGCGCGCACAGCCGCCGCGAAAATCGAAAGATCCTATCGCCGACATCACAGCCGCGGCCCACCGCATGCACGCGCGCCTCGATCACTGCGCGCGCGGCGCCAAAGACAACCGCTCCCTGACCAGCACCGCGCTCGCCGCCAGCATCGCCGGCGAACGCGTCATGCTGAGCCTCCTGCGTCTGAGCCTGCTCGAGCACAAGTTCCACACCCAAAAAGCCAACTTCAATCCCGGGCAGATCCGCGATAGTATCGGCAGATGGGCAGGTGATGGAGGCAACAGCCATCAGCCCGCCCAAAGCAAGAAACCCAAAATCACGCCAAAACCAAAGACCGCCGAGCAACAAAAACTCGAAGACATCCTCAAGCCTGGCGGACAAGAACTGGGCATACGCACTCCTGGTGCGGCACGTGATATACGAACGGTGACCCCGTCCGAGTTCGAGCAACTTCGGAAGAAGTTGCTTGAGGGTGCAAAGGAAGTTCCAGCAGCTGTGGATTATCCTGGAAAATGGTACCAACGATCGGATGGCACAATCGTCGGTGAAAGGGGTAGCAGTGCCAGTGGCCCGACACTTGAAATCATCGAAGGACGAGGCAGCGGTTTGAAGAACGGATACAAGGTGCATGAGAAATGACAAATGAAATCCGACACAAGGACCACGGCGACACCGTAAGTGAATGGATCGCCCTTATCCCGGGTGACCTTCATAACGATGCCGTTGGCTTATGGACAATAGTACCTCACGGTCGAGATGGTTTTGGCCTCCGGGGCTCTGCCCTAAGTGACTTCGTACGCCGGGGTATCCTGGCCCTGCTGGATGCGGGCGCGGTGCCCGTCCGCCACAAGCGCGGTTCCGGCTACGACTGGTCTCCCCAGAAGCAGTACGGCACCGGACGTGAGGAAATCGCTGATGCTGTCATCGCCGAATGGCTTGCCATGCCCGATGACCCCTTGATCTTGTGCGGCAATAGCGTCTGGTTTGCCCGCCCGGTGCCTGGCTCACGTCACGTTGGGCCTGAACCTAGCTAAAGTGCCGGACGCCGACCGCCGCGCTCCGAAAACCGCACTCACCACCCAGTTCGCGAACTGGATCCGACCGAGTCCATCCAGCTCTATCGCACCACCCACCAAATGCCCAAAGGCGTGGGCACGGTCGCTCATGCGTCGATCGACGGCAAGCCAATGTTTGGTGTCAACTCCAGTGCGCCAAGCTACACTCAGGCTGACCGTGACGCTGCGGATGCCATGCGCGACGGATTGATCGAGAACCACCCCGGCATCATGAAAACAAAAAACATTGGGCATAAACCCAATGACGCGCTTTATCATGCGGAAGTGACGCTACTGCTGAGAGCTGCTTGGGAGGCAGGCGGCAATCTGAAAGGCAGGACAATTGAAATGCATGTTGATCGGGAATTGTGCGGAAGTTGAGATAGAGTATTACCAATACTCCAACTCCAGTTGGGGAATCCAACAATTCTAATCCGTGATGCCTCACAAGTCCACAGATTGAACAACGGCGCATGGTTGAGGTGAAAGATGCAGAAGTATTCATATTTCGCAAGCCAGAGGCTCTATAAATGGCCTTCGCTGAAGTTGATTGAGCCCTACTTTCTCGCCCCTCCAGGAACTGAATGGTTCTCGCACGGGAAGGGTGCCAACGACTCGGGCGGGTTCTCCCTTCAAGGCGTCGATAGCACGCATGACCTGCCCTATGGCCAGGGCCGTGTCGACATAAATCTCAATCTTTGGGGCTGCCCTGGCCTTGGCGTACTTCTGATCTACGAGAAGATCGGCGGCCCCGACGATTTTCACTTCGTCAGTAAAGGCGACCTCAGCAGGCGTGGGGAATATGTGCGTTCCACCCACGACACGCCTCTCCCGGTGGCGCACTTCGTCCCCTTCGCTGAAGCTTGGGAAGCCGTGAAGGAATTCATGGCAACGGAAGGCCAATTGCCAAAAAGCATCGAGTGGGTTGCCGGCGAGGACCTTCCCGACAACACGTTTCCTGATCCCTGATCCCTGATTACTGATGACAGACGGCCCTGCGAAGCCGGCGTCCTTCCCGATCGTGCTCAAGTCCTGAATCGCCACTGTCGCGCGACCACTGCCTCGCCCGCAAGTCAACGCCGCTGCGACCCGCGACCCAACCACCCACGCCCCCGATCCCAACCGCGCCTCTCAGCGTGCAGCGCCTCTCGCGCCGCGCGCCGGCGCCGCATGCAAGGAGTCCCACTCACCACTCACCACTCACCACTCACCACCTCACGAACTCACCATCTCACCATCCCACCACCTCACGCCCCATCCGCAACCCAACGAGACCACACCCCATGCCATCCACTCACTCCGACCTCGAGACCAAAGTTGTCGACAACGCCGGCGATGTGCAGGCCGTCCACCGCGACTACATGCACGCCTTCGAAGCCTACAAGGACATCAACGACCGCCGCGTTCACGAACTTGAGCAGCGCGGCACCGCCGACGTCGTCACCACCGACAAACTAGCCCGCATCGACCGCGTGCTCAGCGACAACCAGCGTCGCCTCGATGCCTTGACGCTCAAGTCCGCGCGGCCGCAGCTGTCGACCGGCGCGCCCCGCAGCCCTGCCGAGCGCGAGCACAAATCCGCCTTCGATGGCTACATTCGCAAAGGCGATACGCAGGGCCTGCTGACTCTCGAAGAAAAGGCGCTCTCGATCGGCTCCAACGTCGACGGCGGCTTTCTGGTCCCGCCTGAGACCGAGAACGCCGTCAACACCGCGCTGCGCGCCATCTCGCCTATCCGCGCCATCGCCTCGGTGCGCCAAGTCTCCAGCGCCGTCTACAAGAAGCCGTTCTCCGTCAACGGTTTCGGCACCGGCTGGGTTGGCGAAACGGTCGCCCGTCCGCAGACCTCGACGCCGACGCTCGATGCGCTGACGTTCCCGACCATGGAACTCTACGCCATGCCGGCCGCCACCGCCTCGCTGCTCGACGACGCCGCCGTCAACATCGACGAATGGATCGCCGACGAGGTGCGCGATGCCTTCGCCGAACAGGAAGGCTCCGCCTTCGTCATCGGCAATGGTGTCGACAAGCCGCGCGGTTTCCTCGACTACCCGAAGATCGCTAACGCGTCGTGGACCTGGGGCAACCTCGGCTTCATCGCCACCGGCGTCGCTGGTGCATTCCCTGCCGCGAACCCGTCTGACAAGCTGATCGATCTGATCTACGCGGTGAGGGCCGGCTACCGCGCCAACGCTCACTTCGTCATGAACCGCTCGACGCAGGCCGTCATCCGCAAGTTCAAGGACTCCACGGGCGCCTACATCTGGCAACCCTCGCAGCGGCCTGGCGAAACCCCGACCTTGCACGGCTACTCTGTCATCGAGGCCGAGAACATGCCGGACATCGCCACCGACAGCTACTCTGTGGCCTTCGGTGACTTCCGCCGCGGCTATCTCGTCGTCGATCGCGTCGGCATCCGCGTGCTGCGCGATCCCTACTCCTCCAAGCCGTACGTGCTCTTCTACACGACGAAGCGCGTCGGCGGCGGCGTGCAGGACTTCAATGCCATCAAGCTGATGAAGTTCGGCGTCTGATGTAGCCGAAGGGATCAGGGAAGACATCGGAAGCAGAAGGGACGAAGTCGAGGGACCAGGGACCAGGTTGACGCTTCCGCGCAGCGACCCTCTCGCGACACCTCACTCGATCCAGTCTCTCCCTGGTCCCTGGTCCCTGGTCCCTACCCCCTATCCCCTATCCCCTTTCCACCTTCCCCGGATCCCCAGCCATGTCCCTCGTCCTCACGAGCGGGCCCGCCCTCGAGCCAGTCACCCTGGCCGAGGCGAAGGCCCATCTGCGTCTCGACAGCACGGCCGATGATGCGCTCCTGCAGAGTCTCATCATCACCTCACGGCTTCACATCGAAGCCGCCCTCGGGCTCGCTCTCATCACGCAGAGCTGGTCGTGGACACTCGACCAATGGCCCAAGGGGCAGCGCCTGAGCTTTCCTTTGCGGCCCGTGCAGGCCGTTGCTCACGTCAAGCTCTGGCGTCGCGATACCTCCAGCATCATCGTGCCGCTGACCGAGTTCATCCTCGATGGCCACGGCAATCCGGCGCGCCTCGTGCCCGCTGGCCTGACGCCACTCTCCGAGCCTGATCGCCCTGTCAACGGCATCGAGGTAGCCTTCACGGCCGGCTTTGGCGGCGCACCGGCCGATGTACCGGCGCCCATTCGGCATGCGCTGCTGCTGCTCATCACGCACTGGTACGAGCACCGCGCGCCGGTCGAGATTGGCGCCGCCATCAACGCCGTGCCGGTGATGGTCTCGGATCTCCTGCATCCCTATCGCCGGAGGCGCTTGTGATCACGCCGTCCATTGGCGCCATGCGCTATCGCCTCAACCTCGAAGCACCAGCGCGTACCGCCGATGGCGGCGGCGCCTCCGAAACCTGGCAACCCGTCGCCGATGTCTGGGCCGCCATTGACCCGACCTCCGGCGACGAGGCCATCGGCAGCGAAGCCATTCGCGGCCGCATCACGCACACCATCCACATCCGCTATCGCTCCGGTGTCGTGCCGGCCATGCGCCTGCGGCTCGGCACGCGCTGCTTCGACATTCTCGGCCTGATCGATGTCGGCGAGCGTCACCGCCGTCTGCGCTGCCTGTGCCGCGAGCGCGATCTTTGAAGACTGGTGAGTGGTGAGTGGTCAGTGGTCAGTCGTGAGTGGCGTCACAGCAGCCGCTACTCCCCGCTCCCACGCCCTTCTCATCACTCACGATCTCGCCACTCACCACTCACCACCTTCCAGCGAGCCCCCCATGCCCAGCTCCGCTTGGTCGCTGCAGCAGGCGATCTACACCACCGTCACCACTGATCCTGACCTGCTGGCGTTGCTTGGCACGCCACGCATCTATGACGATGTGTCCCAGTCAGCGCCGCACCCGTACCTGACGCTCGGCCAATCCATCACCCGCGATTGGAGTAGCGTCGGCGACACCGGCGAGGAGCATCTGCTCACCCTTCACGTCTGGTCGCGCGCCTCGGGACGCAAGGAAACGCATCAGATCATGAGCGCACTCCGCGACGCGCTGCACGATCGCCCGCTCACGCTGACCAGCCATCGCCTTGTCAATCTCCGCCACGAATTCTCCGACGCCCGTCGCGAGCCCGATGGCGAGACCTATCACGGCGTGGTCCACCTCCGCGCCGTCACTGAACCGCTCTGAGAGCCAGGCTCCCTCCGTAGGGTGCAATAACGCAGCGTATTGCACCGACACGACCTACGGTTTCGCCACGCACTGACACGACCTCTACCGTCGCCACATCCTGCGGTGCAATACGGCCGAAGTGGCCTATTGCACCCTACGGACCTCGCCACCACTTCCCACTCCCGCAAGGACCCCAACATGGCTGCCCAAAAAGGCAAAGACCTGCTTCTGAAGCTCGATTCCGACGGCACCGGCACATTCGTCACCGTGGCCGGCATGCGCTCGCGCACCTTCTCGCTCAACACCACCACCGTCGACATCACGCATGCTGAATCGGCCGGCCGCTGGCGCGAGCTGCTTGAAGGCGCCGGCGCCAAGACCGCGCGCATCTCCGGCAGCGGCGTGTTCAAGGACGCAGCCTCCGACGCGCTGATCCGCACCTATGCCTTCAACGGCACCATTCGCGCCTGGCAGCTGGTCGTGCCCGATTTCGGCATCATCCAGGGCCTGTTCCAGATCGCCTCACTCGAATTCAATGCCCGTCACGACGGTGAAGTGGCCTTCGAGCTGTCCCTCGAATCCGCCGCCGAACTCACCTTCACCACCATCTGACAATTTGCTCTCACTCACCACTCACCATTCACCACTGACCGCTCACCCACTCACAGCGAGCCCCTCATGCCCAACCTCCATCGCGGCGAGATCGAGGCCATCCTCGACGGCCGCGCCTATCGCCTCTGTCTCACCCTTGGCGCGCTCGCCGAATTGGAAGCAGCCTTCGGCGACGAGGATATGCTGGCCCTCGCCGAACGCTTCGGCCGCGGCCGTCTCTCGGCGCGCGACGCCACTCGCATCATCGGCGCCGGATTGCGCGGCGCAGGTCTCGAAATTGCCGATACCGCCGTCCAGCGCATGCAGGCCGAAGGCGGGGCTGCCGGTTTCGTCGAGATCGTCTCGCGCCTGTTGGCCGCCACCTTCGGCACCAGCGATCGCGTTGACGCGAACGACGCTTCCGCCGCGGCCACACCGCGCGCCACCGCGGAGGCACGCCCGATACCCGACCCTTTCCCTGGGATGAAGTGATGGCCGCCGGCCTCGGCCTGCTGCGCCTTGCGCCCCGCGACTTCTGGGCGATGACGCCACGCGAGCTAGCCGCTGCACTGCGCGGCCTCAACGGCATCGCTGTCGCCATCGCACCACCGACCCACGCCGACCTCGCCCGCCTCGCGGCCCGCTATCCCGACGCCAACCGATTTGCACCATCCGAAAATTCAGTCAGTTCCCCCTCCCATCAGGGGAGGGGCTAGGGGTGGGGTGTTGAGGAAAGTGTCGTCGGTGCGGGCCCCGTTCGAGCGGTCCCTATGGGCCCAGCACTCTCCAACACGTCACCAGGACCACCACCCCATGAACGATCCCTTCTCCACCGGCACGTCGGACAAAGGCTTCTCGCTCGGCGCCGACATGCGCGACGCCCGCGACGAACTCGACCAGACCGGCGAATCCCTCATCGCCTTTCGCGACAACATGCGCAGCACCGCGCAGATCGGCCGCCAGTTCGGCTCCGCCATTGGCAATGCCTTCGAAGGTCTCGCTTTCAAGGGCCGCAGCCTCGGCGACACCGTGCGCAACCTCGGCCAGTCGCTGTCACGCATGGCCTTCAGCGCCGCCTTCAAGCCGCTCGAGCAGGCCTTCGCGTCGGGCTTCACCAATCTGCTGAGCGGCGGCGGCATCGGCGGCGCGCCACTCACCGGCGCAGCGCAAGCCTCCGCCGGCATTCAACTGTTCGCCAAAGGCGGCGTCATTGCTTCGCCTGTTGCATTCCCGCTGGGGCAGGGCACCGGCATTGCCGGCGAGCGCGGCGCCGAAGCCATCATGCCACTGGCGCGCGGACCTGACGGCCGCCTCGGCGTTGCGGCATCCGGCAGCAGCGGCGTCTCCGTCACCTTCAACGTCACCACGCCCGACGCCGACAGCTTCCGCCGTTCGGAGACGCAACTCGCCGCCATGCTCGCCCGCGCCGTCGGCAACGGCCAGCGCAATTTGTGAGCGCCGTAGTGGGTGAGTGGTGAGTGGAGCGTCGGTTTTCCAGCTCAAATCTTCACCCTCGTCGCCCCAGCAGTCCTGATCCTTTCCCCTATTCCCTGTCCCCTATTCCCTGTCCCCTGTCCCTTGGTCCCTAACCCTTACTCACCACTGACCACTGACCACTCACGGCGCAATCGACAACGAGCCCCCCATGCCCTTCCACGAGATCCGCTTTCCCACCGCCATTTCGCTCGGCGCGCACGGCGGGCCCGAGCGGCGCACCGACATCGTCGTGCTCGGCTCCGGTCACGAGCAGCGCAACGCCCGCTGGGCCAACTCGCGCCGCAGCTACAATGCTGGCTATGGCGTCAAATCGCTCGACGATCTGCACGCCGTCATCGCCTTCTTCGAGGAGCGCCGCGGCCGTTTGCATGGCTTCCGCTTCAAGGACCACGTCGATTGGCGGTCCTCGCCGCCGGAAAAATCACCAACCATGCTCGACCAGTCGCTTGGTCTCGGCACTGGTACGCGCTCAGCCTTCCAGTTGCTCAAGCGCTATGGCACCGCCCACGCCCCCTATGACCGCGACATCAGAAAGCCCGTCGCCGGCAGCGTGCTCATCGCCGTTGCTGGCGTCGCCAAACTCAATGGCACCCACTTCGATCTCGACGCCACCACCGGCATCGTCACGTTCCGCCCCGGCCACATCCCCGCCGCGAACGCCGCCGTCACCGCCGGCTTCGACTTCGATGTTCCCGTGCGCTTCGACACCGACAAGCTCGAGATCAACTTGCAGGGCTTTCGCCACGGCGCCATCCCTTCGATCCCTCTGATCGAAATCCGCACCTGACCCCGCTCCCTGGTCCCTCGTCCCTCCTTCCTTGTCCCTACTCCCTGGTCCCTCCACCCAATGAAAACTCTCGCCCCCACGCTGCAAGCCCGCCTCGACACTGGCGCCACCACGCTGTGTTGGTGCTGGCGCATCACGCGCACATCCGGCGTCCGGCTCGGCTTCACCGACCACGATCGCGACCTCACGTTCGATGGCACCACATTCGAGGCCGCGGCCGGCTTCACCGCCAGCGAGATCCGCGATTCCCTCGGCCTCAGCGTCGACGATCTCGAAGTCGAAAGCGCGCTCTCGTCCGCACACCTTTCCGAAACCGCTCTCGCCGCCGGCGATTTCGACGATGCGGCCATCGAGATCTTTCGCGTCGACTGGAGTGATCCCACCCTTCGCATCCTCATGCGTCAGGGCTCGCTTGGCGAGGTGCGCCGCACCGGCACAGCCTTCACCGCCGAAATCCGCGGCCTTGCTCATTATCTGCAGCAGCCGAAGGGGCGCGTCTATCAATACGCCTGCGATGCCAACCTCGGCGACACGCGCTGCGGCGTGAACCTCACCGCGCCGACCTATCGCGGCATTGGCACCGTCACGCTCGCCGCGTCCACGCGCCAATTCTCTGCTTCCGGCCTCGGAGCCTTCACCGACGGCTGGTTCACGCAAGGCCTGCTCACTTTCACGTCCGGCGCCAACAACGGCCGCGCCAGCGAGGTCAAACGCCACACGCTCGGCGGTTCCATCGCCACCCTCGAACTCTGGCAACTCATGGCCGGCACGATCACTCCCGGTGACACCTTCAGCATCACTGCCGGTTGCAACAAGCTCATCGCCACCTGCCGAGCCAAGTTCGCCAACACCGCCAATTATCGCGGCTTTCCGCACATGCCGGGCAACGACACGCTCGCTTCCTACGCCTCCGGCGGCAGCTCCGGCTCGAGCACGCTCTCCCCATGACCAGCGCCACCTTCCTTCCCTTGCCACAGCCCGGCGTTGTCTCCCACTCTCTCACCCAATCTTCCCGGAGCCTAGCGACTGCCCCTGAAGTCGTACCTTCTCTTAGCCTCTCCCCCGATCCGCCCAGCTCGCTGCAACTTAGCCTCTCCCCTTGGGGAGAGGTCGGCGCGCCAGCACGGCTTGCTCCGCCGCCAACACAAGGCGCGCGCCGGGTGAGGGGGCTCACGGCTAGCACAAACCAGGCAGAACCCAAGATCACCCGCGCTGTCATCCTCGCGACGGCCCGCACCTGGATCGGCACGCCTTACCACCACCAGGCTTGTGCTCTCGGCGTCGGCGCCGATTGCGTCGGCTTCATCCGCGGCATCTGGCGCGCGCTCTACGACCACGACGCCGAAATCCCGCCCGGCTACAGCCGCGACTGGGCCGAAGCCACCGGCATGGAAACGCTCATCGAGTCCGCCCGCCGCCACCTGACCGAAATCGCCCCTGCCAACGCCAAGCCCGGCGACGTACTCGTCTTCCGCTTTCGTCCGCATCTCGTCGCCAAGCACGCAGCCCTGCTCGCGTCCGACACCACGCTCATCCACGCGCTCGAAGGCGCAGCCGTCGCCGAGGTCCCCTATGGGCCATGGTGGCGCCGCCGCGTCGCCGCCACCTTCTCCTTTCCCGGGATCATCGACTGATGGCCACGCTCGCACTCTCCGTCGCTGGCGCTGCTGCCGGCAGCGCCCTCTTGCCCGCCGGTGTTTCCGTGCTCGGTGCCACCATTTCCGGCGCCGTCATCGGCTCGCAGATTGGCGCGCTGGCCGGTTCCTACGTCGACCAGGCGCTGTTCGGCACCAGCGGACAGACCCGCGCGCTCGCGGGTCCGCGCCTCTCCGACCTGAAGCTCACCACCTCGACGGAAGGCGCCCACATTCCCCGCCTCTTCGGCCGCGCGCGTCTCGGCGGCCAGATCATCTGGGCCACACCGGTCGAAGAGGAAGTCATCACCACGCGTGCCGGTGGTGGCGGCAAAGGCTCGCCCGGCGGCAGTCGCGCCCAGGCAACCAGCACCACCAACTACAGCTATTATGCCAACTTCGCCGTCGCTCTGTGCGAAGGCCCCATCACCGGTATCGGCCGCGTTTGGGCCGACGGCCAGGAGCTGGATCTCACCACGATTACGTTCCGCCTGCACACCGGCGCCGAGGATCAGGCCCCCGACAGCCTCATCGTTGCCCGTCTCGGCGCCGCCGAAACGCCCGCCTATCGCGGCCTCGCCTACATCGTCTTCGAGCGCCTGGCCCTGGCCCGCTTCGGCAACCGCTTGCCGCAGCTCTCCTTCGAGGTGCATCGCGCGCTCGATCCCTTCGAAGCGCAAGTGCGCGGCGTCGTGCTCATTCCCGGCTCCGGCGAGTTTGTCTACGCCACCGAGCCTGTCGTGCGCGACACCGGCATGGTCTCGACCGAACCTGAGAACACCCACACCCGCCAAGGCACCACCGACTGGCACGTCGCGCTCGATCAACTCGATGCAACGTTGCCTAACGCGCGCTCCACATCGCTGATCGTCAGCTGGTTCGGCTCCGACCTGCGCGCCGCTCAATGTCAGATCCGCCCCGCCGTCGATACCGCCGACAAGGAAACATCGCCCCTGACCTGGAGCGTCGCCGGCCTCGTGCGTGCCACTGCGCCAACCGTCAGCCTCGACAACGACCGACCGGCGTACGGCGGCACGCCCTCCGACCAGACCGTCGTCTCAGCCATTCGCGATCTCAAGGCGCGCGGCCATCAGGTGACGCTCACGCCCTTCATCCTGATGGATATTCCCTCGGGCAATGCACTGCCCGATCCCTATTCGAACGCTACGACGCAGGCCCGCTATCCCTGGCGCGGCCGCATCACACTGTCCATCGCTCCCGGCCGTCCCGGCACGCCTGACAAAACCGCCGCCGCCACGACACAAATCAACAGCTTCGTCGGCACGGCCACACCCGCCCACTTCACGCTCAGCGGCGACACCGTCGTCTATTCTGGCCCCGCCGAATGGTCGTTGCGCCGCATGGTGCTGCACTACGCCAAGCTCGCCCAAGCAGCCGGCGGCGTCGACGCCTTCATCATCGGCTCCGAATTGCGCGGCCTCACGCAGGTCCGCTCCAGCGCCTCCACTTACCCCTTCGTCAGCGCGCTCGCGGCCCTCGCCGCCGACGTCAAAGCCATCCTCGGTCCCACGACCAAGATCACCTATGCCGCCGACTGGTCCGAGTACTTCGGGCATCAGCCGGGTGACGGCACCGGCGACGTCTACTTCCATCTCGACCCGCTCTGGGCCTCGCCAGCGATCGACGCCATCGCCATCGACTGCTACTGGCCGCTCGCCGATTGGCGTGACGGCGACACCCATCTCGACCGCCTCGCCGGCGCCCGCTCCATCTATGATCTGGCCTATCTCAAAGCCAACATCACATCAGGCGAAGGCTACGACTGGTATTACGCCAGCGCCGCCCATCGCGACGCTCAGATCCGCACGCCCATCACCGACGGCGCCGGCAAACCCTGGGTGTTCCGTTTCAAGGATCTGAAATCCTGGTGGCTCAACCAGCATTTCAATCGCCCGGCCGGCACGCAAAGCGCCACGCCAACAGCCTGGGTGCCGCAATCGAAACCCGTCTGGTTGACTGAGCTTGGCTGCCCCGCCGTCGACAAGGGCGCCAACCAACCCAACGTCTTCGTCGATCCGAAAAGCGCTGAGTCATTTCTGCCCTACTACTCACGCGGCCAGCGCGACGACCTCATGCAACGCGTCTACCTGCAGGCGTTTCTCGAAGCCTTCGATCCAGCGCACCCCGGCTACGTCGCCGGCGCCAATCCCACCTCCAGCCTCTACGGGGCGCCCATGTTGGCGCTCGACCACGTGCACATCTACGCCTGGGACGCGCGCCCCTATCCAGCTTTCCCCACCGATACCATCACCTGGGGCGACGGCGACAACTGGCGTCTCGGGCACTGGATCAACGGCCGCATCGCCGGCCAGCCACTCGCCACCGTGGTCAAGGGCTTGCTCGAGGGTTACGGCTTCACCTTGCACGACACCACCGCTCTCGACGGCATCGTCAACGGCTACGTCGTCGATCGCGCCATGTCGGCCCGCGATGCCTTGCAACCCTTGGAGCTCGCCTACTTCTTCGACGCCCGCGAGAGCACAGGCCGCATTCGCTTCCGCCACCGTGGCGACACCACAGCCGTTGCCACGTTGACCAGCGACGATCTGGTCGAGGACAAGCCCAACGCTAATCTTCTGCAGCTGACGCGCGCCCAGGAAACCGAGCTGCCTGCCGCCGCCCGCATCACCTATGCGTCGACGGATTCCGATTATCGCCAGGCCGTCGCCCACTCGCGCCGCCTCGTTGGCGGCAGCAGCCGCGTTTCGGACGCCGAGTTGGCCCTCGTCATGGGCGCCGAGCAGGCCACCGCCACCGCCGACACCTGGCTGCATGAAGCCTGGGCCGCGCGCGAACGCGCATCCTTCACGTTGCCGCCGAGCCGCTTGGCGCTCGAACCCGGTGATCTCGTCGCTCTCTCGCACGCCGGGCGCACGCAGCTTCTGCGCCTCACCGAGATCGGCGATCATGGCGCCCGCGACATCACCGCCCGCAGCATCGATCCCGGCATCTATCGGGGCGCCAGCGGCACGCCGCGTCCCGACGCCGCCACGACCGACGTACTCTCCGGCACCGCGCTTGCCTTCTTCCTGGATCTGCCGCTGCTCACGGGCACCGAGGATCCTGCGGCCGGTTACGTCGCCGCCGCCAAGCTCCCTTGGCCTGGTGGCATCGCCTTCTATCGCTCACCGGAAGCGAGCGGCTACACGCTCGCAGCCATCGCCACGCAACCAGCGACCGTCGGCGTCACGCTCGATCCCCTCGCCACCGGCCCCGAAAGCCGGCTCGACAAGGCCGCCAAACTCCGCGTTCGCATCGATCAGGGCATGCTCATCTCGACCACGCCGCTGGCGATGTTTGCCGGCGCCAACGCCGCGGCCATCGAAGCCCCTGACGGCAGCTGGGAGATCATCCAGTTCGAGGTGGCCAACCTGGTCGCCGGCAGCACCTACGAACTCTCGCGCCTGCTCCGCGGCCAGGCCGGCACGGAAACGTCGATGGCCGCCACCATCCCCACCGGCGCTCGCTTCGTCATGCTCGACCAGGCCGTCACGCCCGTGCCGCTGTCCTCCGACGACATCGGCCTCCCGCTCAACTGGCGCTACGGACCATCCGCGCGCGACATCGGCGACGCCACCTTCGCCAGCGAAGCCCACACCTTTCGCGGGGTTGGCTATCGCCCGCTGAGCCCTGTGCACATCAACGGCACACGCAACACTACGGGCGATCTCACGCTCAGCTGGATCCGCCGCACGCGTCTTGGCGGCGACAACTGGTCGACACTCGAGGTGCCGCTCGCCGAGGACAGCGAACGCTACGAGATCGACATCCTCGACGGCAGCACGCTGAAACGCACACTCGCAGCAACGACTCCCACGGCCACCTATAGCGCCGCCGCGCAAATTGCCGACTTCGGCGCTCCCCAATCGACGCTCACCGTGCGCATCACCCAGCTCAGCGCCACCCACGGCCGCGGCACCTCTCGCCACGCGGTCGTCTGATCCCACTCATCACTCACCACCAATGGACCCAATCCATGCCTGAACCACCGTGGATGCCGCTCGCCTGGTCGGATCTCGGCCAGCGCGAGGTGCCAGGCGTCGCCGCCAACGCCCGCATCACCGCCTACTTCCGCGATGCCGGCCATCCCGAAATCGACAACGACGAAACCGCCTGGTGCGCGGCCTTCGTCGGTGCCACCCTCGAACGCGCCGGCCATCGTTGCTCTCGCTCGCTGATGGCCCGCTCCTACCTCAAGTGGGGCATCGAGGCGGAGCAACCGGCGCCCGGCGCCATCGCCGTTCTCTCGCGCGGCAGCGATCCAGCCCTCGGCCACGTCGGCTTTCTCGTCGCGCTGACGGCGACCAAAGTCATCCTGCTCGGTGGTAACCAATCGAATGCCGTCACCGTCGAGGCGTTCGATCGCCGCCGCCTGCTGGCCCTTCGAAATCCCAAAACCGCCACGGCCTCCAGCACCGCTCCCGCCACAATCACCGGCATCGACGCGGGCTTTGCGCCAGCCCTCAAGCTGATCCTCGCGCACGAAGGCGGCTGGTCCGACGATCCCTTCGATCCGGGCGGCGCCACCAACAAGGGCATCACGCTCGCCGTCTATGCCCGTGAGCTTCGCCGCGACATCACTGCCGATTCGATTGCCGAGCTGAAAGCCGAACTGCGCCGCATCCCTGACACGCTCGTCCACCGCATCTATCTCGAGCGCTATTGGCGCCCTGCGCACAGCCCCGAGCTGCCACCGGCACTGGCCCTCTTCCATTTCGATACTGCCGTCAACATGGGCGTCGGCACCGCCGCCCGCCTGTTACAGGACGCGCTCGACGTCACCATCGACGGCGAGATCGGCCCCGAAACGCTTGCCGCTGTCCGCGCCGCCAACCTGCCAGCTCTCCTCGCCCGCTACGCCGATCTCCGCCGCCGCCGCTACCGCGCCCTCTCCCACTTCTGGCGCTTCGGCCGCGGCTGGCTCGCGCGCGTCGACACCACTCTCGCTGCCGCCAACGCTTTCGCCGCACCCACTCCACCTCGCCACCAAACTGCAAAGGACACCACTACCATGCCGACCGACAACGACGCCCCGCAATTGCCAGCCACGCCAACGAAATCGGCCACTTCCACGACCCCGCCCGCCGGTAAATGGTGGGGCGAGTCCCTCACCATCTGGGGCACCCTGCTGACCGCCGTCACGACGGTCGCCCCCGCCATCCTCGCCACTATCGGAATCGATTTGCCGGCAAGCCTGCTGCAGCAGCTTGGCACCGACGCCATCACCGCCTTTCAGGCCATCGTCGGCTTCATCGGCACCGTCATGACCATCGCGGGTCGCATCCGCGCCACGCAGCCGCTGGGAACGCGGCGCCTCACCATCCGCCTCTGAGCCAGCGACTGTTCACGGTTCATTTCAGGTTCAGGCGGCCGCGCGCAGAGTGCAAGCCTGGAGATTGGTCATGTTCCCCCGTTTCGCAATCGGATGCCTGCTCACTGTACTTCTGGCCCTCTCGGCTGCAGGTGCATCGCCCGCGTTTGCCTACGAACCGCCCTGCATTGCCGACTGGTCCGACGCCGCCCCCATCGTCACCCGGGAGCGCCTGGCCTCGTCGCGCACGATCCAGGATCTGGCCCGCACGCGCCTATCCGGCGATCTCGTGCGCATCACGCTCTGCCGGGAGGAAAGCCACTTCGTCTACCGGATCGTCATGCGCGATCCGCGCGGCCGCATCTCGAGCTTGACGGTCGACGCCCGCCAGCCGTTCGCCGGCCATCAGGACACAGGCCTGCGCGATCGCTAGAAGCGGCGCCACGTTCCGGCTATAGTCCGGGTCGACCATGGCCCGGGATGCTCCGGGTTTGGGGCCGCAATTGCGACTGAAAGGCTCGAAGCGTGCGTATTCTCGTCGTTGAGGATGATCCCGATCTCAACCGTCAGTTGGTGGCAGCACTGACCGACGCCGGCTACGCCGTGGACACTGCTTTCGACGGCGAAGAGGGATATTTCCTTGGCGAGACAGAGCCTTACGACATCGTCGTGCTGGACATCGGGCTGCCGAAGATGGACGGCATCAGTGTGCTCGAGCAATGGCGCCGCGCCGACAAGAAGATGCCGGTCATCATGCTCACGGCCCGCGACCGGTGGAGCGACAAGGTGGCGGGCATGGATGCCGGTGCCGACGACTATGTCGCCAAGCCCTTCCACATGGAGGAGCTGCTCGCCCGCATCCGCGCCCAGGTTCGCCGCGCCTCGGGACATGCCAAGTCCGAGATCGAGTGCGGCACGCTCCGTCTCGACACCAAAACAGCCCGCGTCACGCTGGACGGCCAGCCGGTCAAGCTGACGTCCCACGAATATCGCCTGCTGGCTTACCTGCTCCATCACAACGGCCGCGTCGTTTCGCGCACGGAGCTGGTGGAGCATCTCTACGAGCAGGACTTCGATCGCGACAGCAACACGATCGAGGTCTTCATCGGGCGCCTGCGCAAGAAAATCCCGCCCGACATGATCAAGACCGTGCGTGGTCTCGGCTACCGTCTGTCACCTGACGGCGATGAAGCTTAACTCGCTCGCATTTCGCCTGTTCGCAACGGCAGCCGTGTGGACGCTGGTCGTCCTGCCGGCGGCCGGCCTGATCATTGACTATGTGCACAAGCGCGAGGTCAAACAGGCGTTCGACGCCCGCCTGAGCCAGCTGCTTACTGTCATCATCTTGTTCAGCATCGACCACGGCGGACCAGAGCCGCGCGTGCCGCGCAACGTCGGTGAGCCCTTGTTCGAGCTCGCCAATTCCGGCTGGTATTGGCAGATCACGCCTTTGGAATCGAGCCCGGGCAAGCGCCTCATCTCGGCCTCCCTGGCCAGCGAGGAATTGGTGCTGCCTTCCACCCTCGGCATCAACCCCGACGCCTTCAACATGAGCTGGCATGTCAGCAAGGGGCCCGTCGGTGAGCCGCTGCGCATCGTCGAAACCGTCTACAACGGCGGCGATGACGAGACACCGCGCTTCTACTCCTATGTCGTCGCCGGCAATCTGGAATTCGCTGAAACCCGCATCAGCGTCTTCCGCTATCCCCTCGCGCTCTCGCTGGCGCTCGCCGGCATCGGTCTCGTCCTTTCGACGTTCCTGCAAGTCCGTTTCGGCTTGCTGCCGCTGCGCGCCATCGAGAAGCGGCTCGCCGCCATTCGTTCCGGTGATGCCCAGCGTCTCGAGGGTACGCCGCCAGCGGAAATCGAGCCGCTGCAGACCGAGCTCAACGCCCTGATCCAATCCAACCAGGACATCATCGAGCGCGCCCGCACCCAGGTCGGCAATCTCGCCCATGCGCTGAAAACGCCGCTCGCCGTCATCACCAACGAGGTCCGCGACGACAAGTCGACTGGTGCCCGCAAGGTCGCCGAGCAGGCCGGCATCATGCGCGATCAGGTCAACCACTACCTCGACCGCGCCCGCATGGTCGCCCGCGTCGGCACCATCGGCCGCATGACCGAGGTTCGCCCCGCCGCCGAGGCCATCGCCCGGGCGCTGGAACGCATCCATCGCGATCGGGATCTGATGATTTCCATCGCGTGTCCCGACGATGCCCGCTTCCAGGGTGAGAAGCAGGATCTCGAGGAGATGCTCGGCAATCTCATGGACAATGCCTGCAAATGGGCTGGCTCCAAAGTCGACGTGGCCGTGCGCATTCAGTCGCCGTCCTCGGCCACGCCCAGCCGACGCCTTCTGATCACCGTCGACGACGACGGTCCGGGCCTCACGCCCGAGCAACGCCAGCAGGGCATCCAGCGTGGTCGGCGGCTCGACGAGTCGAAGCCCGGCTCCGGCCTGGGCCATTCCATCGTCGCCGACCTAGCGCAATCTTATCGTGGTCGCTTCAAGCTCGAGAAGTCGCCCCTGGGCGGCCTGCGGGCTGAGTTGGACTTGCCGTCCGTGTAGCGCCTGCATCCACGCCCGGGTCACACGAGCCGAAATGCTGTTCTTTTCATGTCAATTTATGACGCTGCCCCGCCCATTGCCGCTCCGCGACAAACTGGATTAACAAAGAGTGTCCCGGCGCCCGCGTCTCCAATAGAGTGACGCCGCTGTCAGCCAAAAGCGGCGGGCCACGACTGAGAAGAGGCCATCCATGCCAGATCCGATCCACATTGAGTTCACACGATTTTCTGCGTTCTACAGCCCATTGATTGCAACCATTGCTGGCGGCTTTCTGGCCGACGAGGGCTTTGCTCCGACCCACGCCGTGTCCCAGCCCGGCACGTCGGCGATCGATGGCGTCATCGCCGGCACGGTCCAGGTCGCTCAGTCCGCTCCAAGTCAGGGCTTCGCTCCCCTTGAGAAGGGCCAGCGCCCTCCGGTCGCCCATTTCGCCCAGATCAATGAGATGGACGGCTTTTTCCTGGTGGGTCGCACGGTTCAGCCGATGTTCAAATGGCCCCAACTCAAGGGCAAGCGCGTCCTCATCGATCACGGTGGCCAGCCGCTCGCCATGTTCAAGTATGCCTGCCACAAGCGCGGCCTGAACTTCGCCGACATCGTCCCCGTCAACATTCCCTCGAACCAGATGGAAGCCGCCTTCCGTGCCGGTGAAGGCGACTACATTCATCTGCAGGGGCCACATCCCCAGCAGCTCGAGTTCGACAAGATCGGGCACATCGTCGCCTCCTGCGGGGCAGCCATCGGCCCCTGCGCCTTCTCGAGCCTCGCGGCCAGCCGAGATTGGCTCTTGACGCCGCAGGCCAAGCGCTTCATGCGCGCCTACCGCAAGGCCCGCACCTGGGTCATCAAGTCCCCGGCCGCCGAGGTGGCCAAGACCGAAGCCGCCTTCTTCCCCGGCATCCATATCGATGCCCTGACCCGCACCATTTCTGCCTATCAGAAACTGGGCAACTGGACACCCCACGTGGAGATCACCAAGCCGGCCTGGGAGGCGGTCAACGACATCTTCCTGCATGCCAAGCTGATCACCCGCCGCCACCGCTACGAGGATGTCATCTCGCAGCCCCCGGCCTGAGCCGCAGCGCCCTCGCCGCAATCCGGTCCGCAGTCCAAGGGATGGCGGTGTTGTCTGCAATGCAGCCAGGCCCGGCAAGGCTTCCTCAACCATTGCAATCGCTGCAGCCACGGCGACATAGCGATCCCGGCGCGATCCGTAAAATCGACGGCAATCCCGACGGAGTTTCTTACAGTCTCGACGACATTGTACCGGACAACGAACAGGTGACGTCAGCTGGACATCATCTGCCCTTCAATGATTGAAGCGCGGCCTCGGCCGCCGTTCGGATGTGGTCATGCTGCCAAATGCTCTCCCTGTAGAACGCCGTCGGTTCGGTCGCCGTGACAGCTCGATTGCGGCCAGCGCTGCCGTGCGCGGTCGTCCCGCCCAGGCGTGTGTCATGCGCAATTATTCCGACACCGGCGCGCTGCTCGAGTTCCGTGATCCCGCGCCATCGGCGCATATGTTTCGCCTCGTCATCGCCGACAAGAACATCGATGTTCTCTGTCAGGTTCGCCATCGCGCGCCGCGCACGCTCGGCATCTCGTTCGTCGGCGGCACGGTCGAGCGCTTCGTCGAGGTGTTCAATCCGCAGCCGTTGATTCCGGCCGAGCAGGTCGTCAAGGCGATCGCCGCCGAAGGTGCACGAACGCCGTCGATCAGCAATCGCTCGCTGCGCCGCGAGATGTTCGAGCGCGGCCCCAACGCGGCCGACAACGATGCCAACGGGCCAAGCGAGCCGATGGCGCTTGCGGCAGCAACCGACGCGGCGACGGAGGCAGCCCCTGCCACCGCCATGCCGGCCCTGCTGGCAGCTCTCACCCTCGCGCTCGATGCCATCCCTGAGTACGCCGCTGCCGGCTTCCGCATCGAGCCGTCCGAAGACGGCACCGAGCTCGCCATTTTTCAGCGCACCGCACGGCGTGGCGTCTGGCACCATCAATCCTCGCGACTGCTCTTCACACCAAGCGGCATCGGTCTCGAGCCGTGTGAGGCGGGCAGCGTCGACGAGGCTCGCCTGCACACCATGCGCATGGTGCTCGTGCTGCTGGAGCGCCGCCGCCGCGTGGCGCAGCCGGACAGTGTCAACGTCGCTGAAGCTACGTCCGCCGCATCCCCACTCTAGGTCCGGGCGGGCTGTGCTTCATCTCACGGATGCTGCCAGGTCGACAGCGGCTCGGCAGCCCGGCATCAGTATCGCGGTCTAACTCCGCCCGAATTCCTGATCTTTCAGAGACCGCCGCCGGATCTTACCGGTCACCGTCTTGGGTAATTCCGCAACGAACGCGACGGCGCGCGGATACTTGTACGGCGCCGTCTGCGCCTTGACGTGCGTTTGCAGTTCCGCCGCCAGGGCCGGCGTTCCTTCGATCCCGGGCTGCAGCACCACGAACGCCTTGACGATCTCGCCGCGCTCGGCATCGGGGCTCGCCACCACCGCACATTCGAGCACACTTGCATGCTCGAGCAGCACGTTCTCCACCTCCAGCGGTCCGATGCGATAGCCCGCCGAGTTGATCACATCGTCGGCCCGCCCGGCATACCAGAAGCGCCCATCCGCATCCTTCCTGGCCCGGTCGCCCGACAGATACCATTGCCCGTCCGGCCCTTCGATGAAGCACGCCGCAGTCCGTTCGGGATCGTTCCAATAGCCCAGCATCATGTGTGCCGACGGCATCTTCAGTGCCACATGCCCTTCGACATCGGCCGGTTGCCGCACGCCTGCATCGTCGACGATATCGATGTCCAGTCCCGGCTGCGGCCACCCCATGGCGCCGTACTGCAACGGATCCGAAGGGTAATTGAGCACCATCATCAGTGCTTCCGTCTGGCCATAGGCCTCCGACACCTGACAGCCGGTCGCCCTTTCCCACCGCGCCGCCACGCTCGGATTCACCGCCTCGCCCGCCGATACGGTTCGCCGCAAGGCGCCCAAGTCATGCGCGCCAACATCCTCGTTGCACAGCCGGTTCAGCTCCGTACTTGCGGCGCAGAACACCGTCACCTTGTGCTTCGCCAACAGCCGCAAACGCTCCGCCGGCACGAACGGCCCATCGTAGAAGAACGCGCACGAGCCCGTGCTCCATGGTCCCCAGATGATGCTGGTTCCGGCCTTGCTCCAGCCCGTATCGGCCGTACACCAGATGCGATCCTGTGGTGTGAGGTCCAGCCAGTAGATCGCCGCCATCCGCCACACGTAAAGCGCCCGCGCCGCATGCAGCACGCCCTTGGGATGGCCCGTCGATCCCGACGTGTAGTACATCAACGCCGGATCCTCGATCGCCACATCTGCAGCGACCAGTGTTTCAGCGCCACTCGCCAGCGCTGCATTCCAGCGAGTCCACCCGGGCGCATCACCAAGCGCAATCCGCACCGTGAGCTGTCCCGCCACAGCCGCGAACTTAGGCGTTTCCGCCGCCCGGCAGATCGCCGCCACCGCGCCGGAGTTGACCACGCGATAGGCGATATCGCGCCCTGTCAACATTTCGATGGCCGGGATCACCACGGCGCCGATCTTCACGCACGCCACCAGCGCGATTTGCCATTCTGGAATCCGCGGCAACATGACGATCACGCGATCGCCCTTCTTGACGCCCGCGCGCCGCAGCGCATCAGCCATCCTGTTCGACAACCGCGCTACATCCGAAAATCGGAACGACGCCGTCTCGCCGCTTGCGTTCTCCCACACCAGCGCCAGGCCATCGCGCTCAGCGGCCCAGGCTTCCACCACATCGACGCCGAAATTGAACCGCTCCGGAATGTCCCAACGGAAATCCCGCACGAGCTGCGCATAGCGCAGCCGCCGCGCACTCCCGAACAGATGCTCGTCCCGCATGGCCAGCTCCGTCCAATCCTGTCGTTCGCCAAGGGCGAAGTAACGACGCCAACGTCTTCGCGTCAGTGAATCTTGCCGCGCCCCGCAACTGGATATCGATCGCGGCGCAACCGAGACACCCGTGATTGGGGCTGCGAGACTGGCCGGTCTCGCTCCTGTTGTCTGTGCGCCCTCGTTGGCGCGGGTCGACCGCGACGATCAACTCTTGGCGAGACAGTACCGCGGCGCACGCGAGATCACAGGACGCGTCCGGTGCTCTCGTCGATCAGGTGCATGTTGTTGAGGTCGGCGGCCATGCGCAATGGCGCGCCGTCCTTGGCCCCCGCTGCAGGATTGACCCGGCCGCACACCTGTGCCCCATTCATGGCGAAATAGACGAACGTCTCCATGCCCATCGGCTCGGTCACGTCGATCTTGGCATCGAATGGCGCTGCGCCAGCCTCCATATGGGCGCGCGCCTCGGTCAGATGCTCTGGCCGCAGACCCAGCAGCAATTTTCCGTTGCCCACTTGCGATGCGTACTGGCTGGCCCGCGCCGGAGGCACCGGGACGGCCAAATCGGTTCCGGCACGTACCATGAGCTGGCCGCCGGCACCTTCCAGCCGGCACGGGATGAAATTCATGGCGGGTGAGCCAATGAAACCGGCCACAAACCGTGTCTTAGGATTGTGATAGAGGTCCTGCGGCGTGCCGACCTGCTCGATGACGCCATGGTTCATGACGACAACGCGATCGGCCAGCGTCATCGCCTCGACCTGATCATGGGTGACATACACCGTGGTCGTGCGCACCTTCTGGTGTACCTTCTTGATCTCGATGCGCATCTGGACACGCAACTTGGCATCGAGATTGGACAGCGGCTCGTCGAACAGAAACACTTTCGGGTTGCGCACGATGGCGCGCCCCATGGCGACACGCTGGCGCTGGCCACCCGAGAGCGCCTTGGGCTTCCTGTCGAGCAGCTCCTTGATGTCAAGAATGCGCGCGGCCTCTTCGACGCGGCGGGTGATCTCGTCTTTGGGAAACTTCTTCAAGCGCAGGCCGAACGACATGTTCTCGTGTACAGTCATGTGCGGATAGAGCGCGTAGTTCTGGAACACCATGGCGATGTCGCGATCTTTCGGCGGCACGTCATTGACGACGTCGGGGCCGATCAGGATCTCGCCGCCGGAGATGTCCTCGAGGCCGGCGATCATGCGGAGTGTCGTGGTCTTGCCGCAGCCCGAGGGGCCGACGAGCACGACGAACTCCTGGTCCTTGATGTCGAGGTCGATGCCGCGCACCGCCTGCACACCACCGTCGTAGATCTTGACCACTTTGCGGATGGAGACTTCGGCCATGTTGCCCTCACCCTTTCGTCGCACCGGCGGTGAGGCCGGCGATATAGTAATCCATCAGGAAGGCGTAGATGATCAGTGGCGGCAGCGCGCCGAGCAGGGCGCCGGTCATGATCTGACCCCAGTTGAAGATGTCGCCCTTGATCAGCGACGTGATGATGCCGACGGGCAGCACCAGCTGATCGGTTGAGGTGGTGAAGGCGAGCGGATAGAGGAACTGCGCCCAGGACACCGTGAACGCGAAGATGGTCGCGGCGATCAGCCCCGGCAGCGCAACGGGGATGAAGATCTTGGTCAGCGTTTGAATCCAAGTGGCGCCGTCGATGATCGCGGCTTCGTCCAACTCCTTGGGGATCGAGGCGAAGTAGCCGATCATCAACCACGTGCAGAACGGCACGGTCAGTGTCGGATAGAGGATAAGGTTCACCCACCACTTGTTGATCAGCTGGATGCCCGTGATCTCGTTGAACACCGCCATCATCTTGAACAGCGGGATGAACAGCAGCGTTTCCGGGATGAGATAGGTCAAGAACACACCGGTGGCGAGCGTTGCTGAGCCCCAGAATTTCATGCGCGAGAGCGCGAACGCCGCAGGAATGGCGATCAGCATGGTGATCGTGACGACGATCACGGCCACCAGGGCGGAGTTGATGAAGAACGTCTGGAATTGCCCTGACGTGATCAGCTCCTTGTAGTTCTCCAGAGTTGGATCGAACACCCACCACGGAACGCTCTCGAGGTTCGCGATTTCCTTGCTGGTCTTCAGCGATGTGATCAGCATGTAGATCGGCGGTGTCAGGAAGAACACCGTGAAGATGCTGAGAAAGAAATAGGACCAGCGCAGCGCCCAGGCGCGGTCGCGGCTCATGCTTCCATACTTTGGCGGGGCCATGGTCGAGGCCGGCGAGGGAGCGGTCGTTGACGTCATGCCTCGTTCCCCCGACGGTTGATGTCGCGCAGGATGAAGATTGCTGCCACAGTCAGGATCGGCACCATGAACAGCGATACAGCGGCGCCGAGCGGGATGTCGCCACCTTCGATGCCGATACGAAACGCCCAAGTCGCGAAGACGTGCGTCTTATCCAGCGGATCGCCGCGCGTGAGCACGCGCACGATGTCGAAGTTCGCGAATGTGACGATCGTGGAAAAGAGTGCCGTGATGAGGATGATGTTGCGCATCATCGGCAGCGTCACATAGCGCATCGTCTGCCACCATGTGGCGCCGTCAATCTTGGCCGCCTCGTAGAGCTGCTCCGGCACCGACTTGAGGGCCGCGAGATACATGATCATGAAGAACGGGGCGCCGATCCAGATATTGACCAGGATCACGCAGAAGCGGGCCCAGATGTGGTCGCCGATCCACGGAATCGGCCCGATCCCCACCTTCGCCAGCAGCCAGTTGAAGGCCGAATGTGAGGGATCGAACAGCCACAGCCACGCCAGCGTCGACATCGCCGCCGGGATCACCCAGGGGATCAGCAGCATGCCGCGCCAGCGCCGTTGCTTGTTGGCCGGCACGTTATGCACGAAATGGGCGATGAAGAAGCCGAGCGTCGCTTTGAACGCGACGGCGGTGAGCGCGAATATGCAGCTCTGCCGCACCACCATCCAGAACGTCTCGCGCGTGAATAGAAATGTGAAGTTTTTGAAGCCGACAAATTCGGTCATGCGCTTGTTGAGCGTGGCCAGATGCAGCGCATAAAGGGCCGGGTAGATCACGAGCGCGGCAATGAGGATCATCAGCGGCAGCGTCATGAAAAACGCAATCGTCGACTTGTGACCGATCCAGGCCTTGAAGCGGCCCGGTCGCGCGCTCGGCCGCGCGGCGTCAATGCTGGGTACTGTAGCGTCGACCATCGGGTCATCCCTCCGCGGTCAGTTGGGGGCTTGGACCGGGCGCGCAGGCTCGGTCCAGCGTTCCGGTTTAGCTCAGCGCATGAAGCCCTCGAGCTCGCTCTCGGCCCAAGTGAGGGTCTTTTCCATCGCTTCGCCTTGTGCGTGCCGCACGACCATCTTGGTCATGAGGCCTTGGAAATAGATCTGCTCGGCGACTCGGTGCGGGCTACCCATGGCGGCGACGGCCAGGATCTGGTCGCCGTGCGGGTCGGGATAGTGATAGAGCGTGCCCTTCGGTGGGCCGATCTCGGCCCAGGTCGGGAACGCCTTGAACTTCGCGTAGGGCGGGATGTCGTAGCCTTTGCTGCCGACCACCATGGCCTCGGCCGACCCGCGTGACGACAGGTGACGGATGAGATTCTTTGCGGCGCTCTTGTTCTTCGAGAATTTCCACACGCTCAGGTGCGACTGCAGGAAAGAGGCGTAGCGGCCTTTGGGCCCTTTCGGCATGGGATGATGCCACGTCTGCTCGGCGATGTTCGGTGCATCGCGTACGGCGACAGCCCACGCCGACGGTGGATTGAGGATCATCGCGGTCTTGCCGGCAACGAACAGCTTGTTGTTCGATGCGTCATCCCAGGATGGAGCGTCGGGGGGGAGGAACGCATAGAGCTTCCGGCAGTAGTCCAAGGCGGCACGTACGCCGTCGGACTTGGCGATGATCTTCTCCTTTTCGTCGACGAGGATGCCGCCGAACGACGCGAAAATTGCACCGACAGAGTCGACGCTGTCCGCCGTCGTGCCGAGACCGATGCCGACCGGTACGCCGGCCTTGTGACATGCCTCCGCCGCCTTGAGAAACGCGTCGTAGGTCCAGGCGTCCGACTTCGGTGCACCACCCGCCGGGTAGAGGGCCTGCACGTCGATTCCTGCGTGCTGCTTCATCAGGTCGATCCGCGTCGAGGGCCCCTTCATCTGGGCGCCAAATGTCGACGGCACGGCGACCCACGAGTTCTTGACACGGCCGAGATACTTGGCGACGTCGGACACGTCGCCGTTCTCCTTGATGAGATCGGCCATGATGTCATCCATCGGCTCGAGGTGCTCAGCCTGGCGCGACGCCATCCATGTCGAAATGTAGAGCATATCGTGGCCGGCCTTGGCCTGTGCCTCGGCGACAGCGGTGAGATTGAGTTTCTGCCCTTGGCTGGTGATGAAATCGATGGTGACATCGACCTTCTCTTTTTCCGCCCAGGTCTTGATCAACTTCTCGGTGACGGCGTTGGCGCCGGGCACCCAGTGATCCCACATGCCGACATTGAGCTTGCCCGCTGACTGCGCATGCGACACGTAGGGCGCCGCCAAGGTCGTAGCCGAGGCCGCCACTGTGCCGGCAAGCACCTTCCGGCGGCTTGGACGAAATCTGCTCATCGACGTCTCCTCCGCTGAGGTTGCAACCGTCGAGCTGCCCGAGCAGCCACCGTTGGTTGCCTCGGTTCCGGGTCGTTGGTCGCCGCACGCGGTGACGCCAGAGCCGTCCGGCACAGCGCGCGTCCAACGTGACCAGTAGAACCCACAATGTCGTCGTTGCCCAGCCCATCCTTACGCTGCACCGCAGCGCGAAGTGAAAGTAGAAAGCAGACCTCTGGAACCCTACAGGGACGAAGGGCAACAAGGAGAATGTTGCATCTCGGCGAGACTGCGGAATTCCTGCGGCGCTGCAATATGATGCGTCGGGGCGATAGCGCAGCAAGCGCCAGTGTTTGGCAACGAGCCGAAGCCTGTCAGAATTGGAGCCCACGATTCCTGTTTCCGGGATGTTTCGATCGGCTGTCCGCAAGACGCTGGACAGTCTCGCACGGGCGTCGCAGCTTCAATCGCTTGATTTCCGCTGCTGCTCGAGGCTTCGCCCATGCCGATGATCCTTGCCGCCAACGCCAACGCTCAAGGCAGCCATGTGGGCGAGTGGCGCCACCCCGACGCCTGGGATCGGCCGGCCGCGAATATCGCCAACGCGGTGCGGCTCGCGCAGATAGCCGAGGCCGGCAAAATGGACTTGCTCTTTCTCGCCGACGGCAACGGTGTGCGCAACATGGAGAAGCCCGACCTTTTTGCCGCCACTTCGCCCTCCGACCGGCCCGGCGTGTTCGAGCCCGTCACGCTGCTGTCCGCCCTTGCCATGGTGACGCGGCACATCGGCCTCGTCGCGACCACCACCACCACCTACGACGAGCCATTCCACGTCGCCCGCCGCTTCGCCTCGCTCGATCACATCAGCGGCGGTCGCGCCGGCTGGAACCTCGTCACCACGTCAAATCCGGGCGATGCGCTGAACTTCAGCCACGCCGAGCACGTTGCGCGCGAGACACGCTACGAGCGCGCCAACGAGTTCGCCGACGTCGTCAAGGGCCTGTGGGATTCCTGGGCTGACGACGCCTTCCCGCAGGACAAGGCGACGGGGCGCTTCCTCGAACCGTCGAAAGTACAAGTGCTCGGCCACCAGGGCCGCCATTTCCAGGTCGCAGGCCCGCTCAATGCGCCGCGCCCGCCGCAGGGCCACCCCGTCGTTTTTTCCGCCGGCCAGTCGGAGGCTGGCCGAGAGCTTGCCGCCCGCCATTCCGATTGCATCTTCGCCATCCAGGCGACGCTTCCCGCCGCCCAGAAACTCTATGCCGACTACAAAGGCCGCCTCGCGAGGTACGGGCGCGCGCCGGATGATCTCAAGATTCTCGCTGGTGTCACGATCTTCGTCGGCGAGACGCAGCAGCAGGCCGACGATCTTGCCGGCGAGCTCGATGATCTGGTGCCGCCGGCTGTCGGCATTGACTATCTCTCCAAGATGATCGGCCACAACATGCAGGGCTTGTCGCTCGACGGACCGATGCCCGCGTTCCCCGATGAGCACATCGGCCCGACCGGCATCGGCCGCGCCATCGTGCAGGTTGCCGAAGAGCAGGGTCTCACCGTGCGCCAGACCTATCGGCGGATCCTGCCGCAGATGGCGGGCAACATGTTCAAGGGCGATCCCATGGATGTCGCCGACCTGATGGAGGCCTGGTACAGGGGCAAGGGCTGCGACGGCTTCATGATCGCAGCCCCCGTCGTCCCGACCGGTATGGAGCGCTTCACCCGCCTCGTGGTGCCGGAGCTGCAGCGCCGTGGTCTTTTCCGCCGCGAGTACGAAGGCCGCACGCTGCGCGAGAATCTCGGGCTGAAACGGCCCGCCCGACGGGTAGCTGGATGATTGGCTGGCCCGACCGGCGAGGTCCGCACCATAAGCCATTCACTGCGGCAACTGCGGAGTGCGACCCCCCGTCACGGGCTCCATAACAAGGTTGTCCATCGCTATCGGCCGACACTGTCGTGTGCAGGCCGCCTCTCACAGGGGACGTGATCGGAGATACGGCCAGCGGCGCCAGTTCACCTGCGGTCGATGTCGGCTTCAGGGATCTCAATACGTGCCCGGGGCCTTCTTCTCGGGGGCATTGGGCTTAGCGCCCGGTAGCATGCTGCGCATGCCCTCGCCGTTGACGCGCCACCACTCGTGCAGGATCCGCACGTCCCATCCAATGCAGAAGTGCTTCACGCCCATCTCAAGATAGGGTGCCGCCTGTTTGATGTCGGCAAGTTCGACGCGTGGGTGCAAGCCCATCTTCAGTGCCGTCTCGATGGTCCTGCGCTCCGCACGTTTGACATCGGGATGGTTCCGCTGGCCGGTGAGACCAAGGCTCATGGAATAATCCGAGGCCCCGAACTGCACCATGTCGATGCCTTTGACCGATAGGATCGCATCGAGCTGTTCGACGCACTCTCGCTTCTCCACCATGATGGCGATCACCACCTCGTTGAGCGCTTGGACGTAGGCCGGCGAGCCACCCTCGAGCACCGTGCCGACGTCGCGCCGCATGCCGACGCCGAGACGCCCGCCCGTTCCGGGTGTTTCCGCGCGCACGGCAGCCACGCATGACTCGACGTCCGCGACGGTACGCACATCAGCGAACAGGATGCTCTGGAAACCCGCGCCGATCGCCCGCATGGCTTGATGCGTGAACTGCGTCTGCTCGACCTTGATCATGCCGCCGAGGTTTTTCAGCTCGAGCGCGCGGCCGAGATTGTCCAAGTCGTGCATCGTGAAGGGTGCGTATTCGGCGGTGAATTCGACGTAGTCGTAGTTGCCGGCGTCGCCGATCAGTTCCACCAACGTGGGCCAAGTGGACAGCAGATGCGTGCCGATCGACGGCTGGTTCGCATTGAGCAGAGCGCGTAGGCGATTGGGCCGCATGACGACATTTCCTCGGATCGAAGAGGGACAAGGAGTAGGCAGAGAAGGTGGTCCAATTCCTGCTCATGCGCAAGGCGGATGGTGAAGCTTGAGGGCGCGCCCGATCCCGAGCGATCGCTTGGCGCCGGCTCAACTTGCTTCCAGGTCATGTCTCGCGGCTCGGCCATGGCAAACCAAGCCTTCGAGATTGAGTCGGCCGGTCACACGCGCGACGATTGACGTCGAGCCGTGCAACGATCCGGCTGGCAGTCACGCCGCAGGCAAGTGGCGAGCGCCACGTTGTCCCTCAACTTGAGTGTCTCGGTGATAATCGATGCCTGAGAAACCGCGCCAGAAATGGCGAGCTTGAGAGCCAAACCGCAAATGTATCGGCAGCAACCATCGTGCACACCCTCAGGGAAGCTGTTGAAAACGACGGATATCGAACGGCGCCAGCGCTGCATTGGTGGTGCCTTGCGTGACGATCTCCGCCATGACGGAGCCGACGCCCGGCCCCATCTGAAAGCCGTGCGCTGAAAAGCCGAACGCGTGGAACACGCCCTCGCTTGTACTGCTCGGGCCGATGACCGGGATATCGTCGGGCATGCGGGCTTCGATGCCGGCCCAGCACCGCACGACCTCGGCGCGGCCCATGATTGGGAACAGGTCAAGCACGGTCCGCGCACCGAGTGCCAGCTCGCGAAAATCGAGATCGGTTTCGTTGCTGTCGGGGTAGGGCGTGCCGCGGCGCCCGCCGCCGATCATGACGGTGCCATTCGGCATCTGCTTGAAGGATAGCGGCCGGCTGGTGGCACCGACGACGGGCTTCACGAACGGCGGCATCGGTTGTGTAATCATCATCATCGGCGCGATGGCTTCGAGTGGCACCGGTTCGCCGAGCATAGCTGCGATGTGGTGCGCCCAGGCGCCGGCGCAGTTGACAATTTTCATCGCCGAATGCTTGCCGTCGCTGGTTGCGACGCGCCACGACGTGCCGTCGCGGGTGAGACCAGTGACGCGCACGCCCTCGATGAATTGGACACCGAGGCTGGCAGCCTTGCGCCGGAACGCCAGTGTCGTGCGGTAGGGGTTGGCGGCGCCATCGGTGCGCACGACAATGCCGCCGACGCAGTGCTCGGCAACCGCGGGCAGCCAGTGGCACAATGCGTCGCGGCCAACCAGTTCCTCGTGTTCGAAGCCGCGGCTACGCACCTCGGCGACGCGGCGTCGCAAGACGTCGAGATCGGCCTCGGTCTCGGCGATCTTTACTTGGCCGGAGGCCTCGAAGCCGCAATCGTCGTCGACGAGATCGCGGATGCGATGCCAGAGTTCCATCGAGGCGCAGGAGAGGGCGATCTCGTCGAGATGGCGGCCGAGCCGGCGAACGCCGCCAGCATTGACGCCCGACGCGTGGCGGCCAACGTGGTCCTTCTCGATAACCAGCGATTTGACGCCGCGAAGCGCCAGATGCAAAGCCGCCGAGCAGCCGTGGATGCCGCCGCCGATGATGATCACGTCCGCGTTGGCCATGTCGTCGAGGCCTCTTAGCTGCGCGCCACGGCTTTCACCTCGTGCTCTTGCGTCTCGAGGCTGGCGATCTCGGCGAGGGTAATGGGTTTCACCGGCGGCCGCAGCCGGTAGTAGCCGGCTGACTCCGGCGAGACGCTGCGCGCCTTGGCGATCAGTTCCGTCACCGTCAGGCCGCACAGGCGGCCCTGGCACGGTCCCATGCCGCAGCGCAGGAAGGACTTCATCTGATTCGGCCCTTCCGGCCCGATCGCAACGGTCTCGATCACTTGGGCGGCGGTGACTTCCTCGCAGCGACAGACGATCGTATCGCCGCTGGGAATTCGCATGGGCTCGGACGGTCGATAAAGCACATCCAGGAAGGCGCGCGGGGCTTCATATCTGGCGAGTTGTCGGCGCATCGGCCCGGCGTCAGGGAGCTTGTCGCCTGCAGCACCAAGCGCCGTTGCAGCGGCGAGGCCCGCAAGCCGGCCGCGCTCCACAGCTGCCTCCACGCCCGCGACGCCTGCGCCGTCACCGGCAATGGCGATACCGTCGATGCTGGTCGTGCCCCATGCGTCGAGCTTCGGGACAAAGCACAGTTGCGCGTCGCTCCAGTGATGTTCAACACCAGCCGCCATCGCCAGATTGGGGTTGGGCACCACGCCCTGATGCAACAGCACCAGATCGGCCGGCATGCGATCACCCATCGCCACTCCACAGCGATAGCAGATGGCCTCGGCGCGATCCGTGCCTTCGATGGCGAGCTGCGTTACTCTACTGACGACGCGCACCTTGCGGCGCACGGAGGCCATCAGCTTCAAGCCTTTGAGCAGATAGGGCGAGCGCGCGAACGTCGCGGCATGGCGCAGCGCTTGGCGGCGCTGGCCAGCATCTGAGGTATCGAGGATCGCCTGAATCTTGCCGCCGGCCCGAAGGATCTGGTCGGCATAGAGCCATAGCAACGGGCCGCAACCCGCCAGCACCACGCGGCCCTGGGGCACGAGTCCGGAGGACTTCAGGGCCGTTTGTGCGCCGCCGATGGTCATGACCCCGGGCAGTGTCCAACCGGGCACCGGGAACGGCCGTTCCATGGCGCCCGTGGCGATGATGACGCGGCGGGCGGTGAGCATGCGGGCAGCTCCGCCCTGCGACACGCCGATTTCCCGATGGCGATCGAGGCTCCAGACCGTCGCGCCGGCGACATGCGTGGCGCCGCAGGCCGCGAAGGCGTCAACGATTGCCTGGCCGGACCAGTAGTCGCGGCCGAGCACCGGACGCGACAGCACCGGCGTTCGGGTAATGGCGCGCCAGATCTGGCCGCCGACACTCGTGTTCTCGTCAAGCACCAGCGTCCTCAGGCCGGCATTGGCGGTGACCGTGGCTGCCGCCATGCCGGCGGGTCCCGCGCCGACCACGATCACATCCCAGGCTTGGGCCAGGTCGCTCAGGCTCATCGTCCTGCCTCCCGGCGTGCTTTTTGGGTTTCGATCGCCATGCCGTCGACAACCGGGATCAGGCAGCCCTGGCGGTTGCCGACGCCGTCGATGATGACGAGGCACTCGAAACATACGCCCATCATGCAATAGGGCGCGCGCGGCGCTCCACTCACGGCCGACCGACGAGTCACCGCCGGACCGTGCTCCAGCAGCACAGCTGCGACGCTGTCGCCGGCCCTTGCCTCGACCTTCTGCCCGTCGATCGTGACCGCAACAGTGCGGCCCGGGGCATCATGCAGGCGACGAAACATCAAACCTCCGTGCCGTGAATGCGCCGACGGTATCCGGGTCGAGCTGGCCCTTGGCGATCATGGGCGCGATCGTCAGCGCGTGGTTGGCGGCAAGCGTCACGCCCGAGTGGCAGCAGGCGACGAAGGCGCCGGGGCACCGCGTGGATTGCTCGTAGATCGGGAAACCGTCCTCGGTCATGACGCGGATGCCGGTCCACATGCGCACGACATTGAGGCCGCTCAGTTTCGGGAACATGCGCCGAGCGCGGTCGGCCATGACCGTGTTGACGCCCATGGTCATGTCGGCGTCCTGCGTGCCCTCCTCCTTGCTGTCGCCGATCATCACAGAGCCTTCGTTGCTCTGGCGGATGGTGACGACGGGATGGCGCAGGAACGGTTGCACGCGCTCGGTGACGATGATCTGGCCGCGCTCGGGCTTCATCGGCGCGTCGAGCCCGACCATCGGCGCCAGCTGCTGATTGGCGTTGCCGGCGGCGAGCACGACCTTCTGGGCGCGGACATCGCCGGATGGCGTTCGCATCAAGAACACGCCACCTGTCTGCGTGATGGCTTCGACGCGATGGCTTGCGAGGTAGTCGGCGCCCTGTTGCTTGAGGCCCTTGTGGAACGCGCGCAGCAATTGCTGAGAATTGACATGTCCATCGAGCGGGCAATAACTGCCGCCGACCACATCGGGCCCAATATCGGGCAGCATCTTGCGGATCTCCGGAGCCGACAGCATTTTCGTCTCGTACTCGGGAATGCCGGGCTGGTTGTGCAGCCGCTTCAGGATGTTGGCCCGCGCCTCGAGTTCCCGCTCGGAGAGCGCCAGGTGGAAGCCGCCAGGCCGCTCGAACGACACGCCGATGCCCGTTTCGCGTGCAAGCTCGTCCGCGAAGTCTCCCCAAGCGTTCGACGAGCGGATCGTCCAGCCCGCATATTCGGGCATACCCAAGCCCTTCGATTGCACCCAGACCAGCGCGAAATTGGCGCGCGAGGCCCGCGTCGCCCGGTCGCCTTCATCGAGCACGGCGACCCGCTGGCCGACCCGCGCCAGGCCCCAAGCGATGGCTGAGCCCAGGAGCCCGCCACCGACCACGGCCACATCGTAATCCCTGCTCATGTCAGCCATCACTTGTCCGCGCTGCCAGGGCCGACCAGCAGCCGCTCCAGACCGTAGATGCGATCCACGATGACGAGAAAGATCACCGTGATCGCGATAACGGCCGCCGACACCGATGTCACCAGCGGATCGATACTATCCTGAATGTGATGGAACATGCGCACCGGCAATGTCTCGGTGCCGGGGGCGGCGATGAACACCGTCATCGTCACCTCGTCGAAGGACTGGATGAACGCCAGTACCCATCCCGAAGCCACGCCCGGCATGATCAGCGGCAGCGTGATGCGGCGGAAAACCGTCGGGCCTTCAGCGCCGAGTGAAATGGCGGCCTGCTCGATGCGGCGGTCGAGACCGGCGGCCGACGCCAGCGTCAGGCGGAGTGCGAACGGTAGCACGATGACGATGTGGGACAGCAGCAGACCCGTGAAGCGGCCGCCCAGTCCGATCTGGGTGAAGAAGCGCAGGAAAGCGATGCCGAGCACGACGTGCGGGATCATCAACGGCGACATGAACAGCGCGGTCATCGCCTCGCGTCCGGGAAAATCGTGCCGCGCAATAGCGAGGGCTGCCGGCACCGAGACCGCCACGGCGACGGTCGACGACAGCGTGCCGAGCCAGATGCTGGTCCAGAAGGCCCGGATGAACTCGGGGTAGCGCTCGATCGCATAGAACCATCGCAGCGACCAGGTGTGGGTGGGAATAGAGAGGTAGCCTTCCGGCGTGAACGCGACCAGGCAAACGACGACGATCGGCGCCAGCATGAAGGTAACGAACAGCGCATGAAACAGCAGCGCAAGTGGTCCGTTGCGGCTCATTGAAAGGCCTCCCGGTAGCGGCGCTCGACGAGGCGGTTCGAACCGACGATGATCAAGACCAGGGCCACAAGCAGCAGCATGGCGACGGCGGCGCCGAGCGGCCAGTTGAGCGTGTTCAGGAACTCGTCGTAGGCCAGCGTTGACGCCACCTTCAGACGCCGGCCGCCGATGATCGCTGGCGACGCGAAAGCGGACGCCGCCAGTGCAAACACGATGATGGCACCGGACAGCACGCCGGGCATGACCTGCGGCAACACGATCCGTCGCAGAATGGTGGCGTGACCGGCGCCGAGCGAAGCGGCAGCGTTCTCTATCTGCGGATCGAGGCGCTGCAGCGAGGCCCAGACCGCAAGCACCATGAACGGCAGCAACACATGCGTCAGCACCACGACGACGCCGGTTTCCGTGAACATGAAGGGTAACGGCTCGGCGATCACGCCGGAACCAATCAGCGCCTTGTTGACGAGGCCGCCGCGCCCCCCAAACAGCAGCGCCCAGCCGAGTGTACGTGCGATCACGGAAATAAGCAGCGGACCAAGCACGACCAGCAGGAAAAGCCCTTTCCACGGGCTTCGCATGCGCGACAGGATATAGGCCTCCGGTGCGCCGAGGATCGCCGTCGCCAGCGTGACCAGGATCGCGATCCGGAACGTCCGCAGGAAAACGCCATGGAAGTAGTCGTCGGTGAAGACCTCGCGCCAGTTCTTGAGGATGAAGACCGTCTCGATACCCTTATACTGGCCCCAGTCATGAAACGAGAGCAGCGCCGTCATCACCAGCGGCACCAGCACGACGCCAATAAACAGCAGCAATGCGGGGCTGGCCAGCAGGTAGGCGGCGCGCGATTGCGAGGTCATGCCCTGCCCCCGCTTGACGAGCGCACGCTCATGTCGCCGGCGCGCCAGGTGAGACGCACGCGCGCATCCTCGGCGGGCGGCGCTTCGCCCGAGTTCTGGCGAATGGCGATCATCAGGCCATGCGCGGTCTCGATCTGATAGAGCCAGTGGTTGCCCTGGAAGATGCGCGCCTTGATCGTGCCTTCAAGACCGGGCGCATCGGCGGCGGCGAAGGCAATGCGCTCGGGTCGCACCGTGAGCGTCGCCGGGCCGGACAGTCCGGGCGGCGCCGGCCAGCGCAGGGTTGCCAGCTCGGTCGTGCCGTCGCGGATCGCGGCGGGGAGCACGTTGGTCTTGCCGAGAAAGCTGGCGACGAACGGTGTTGCGGGGCGCTCATAGGCCTCGAACGGGGCTGCGATCTGCTCGGCGCGCCCCTGGTTCATGACGACGACACGGTCGGCCAGCGCCATCGCCTCGCCCTGGTCGTGCGTGACCAGGATGGTGGTGGTGCCGAGCGTGCGCTGGATCTGACGCAACTCGATCTGCATCTCCTCGCGCAATTTGGCATCGAGGTTCGACAGCGGCTCATCCAGCAGCAGGATGCGTGGCCGGATAACCAGCGCGCGCGCCAGCGCCACCCGCTGTTGCTGGCCGCCGGACATGCGTCGGGGATAGCGATCAGTAAGCTGGGTGAGCCCGACGAGTTGCAGCATTTCTGCGACGCGCGTGGTGCGCTCAGGCTTCTCGACGCCTTGCATCTCGAGGCCGAAGGCGACGTTGTCGGCGGCCGTCATGTGGGGAAATAGCGCGTAGCTCTGGAACACGATGCCGAGGCCGCGCCGCGATGGGCGCACGGCAAGCAGATCTTGATTGTCCAGGGTAATGCCGCCGGACGTCGGATCGACGAAACCAGCGATCATCTGCAGCGTCGTGGTCTTGCCACAGCCGGATGGTCCCAGCAGAGCCACGAACTCACCCTTCTCGACGGCGAGCGAGAGTGCGTCGACCGCCGTTGCGTCGCCAAAGCGCTTCGTCAGGTTATCCAGAACCAGGAATGTCATGAGGAGCGAGCGCTCGGTTGAAGCCGCATAGAGCCAGATCGCTGCACGAGGCGGGTCTCACCCCGTTACCTCTCCAGGAGCCGGTCCCTCATAACCTCGACTTTTCTCTGTCCGTGGAGGCGGGCGCTTAGCGCTCGACTTCGCGGTTCCAGCGCTTGGTCCACTCTTCGCGGCTGGTGTTGATCGCATCCCAATCAAACGTGGTGACGAGCTTGGCGCGTTCGCCGACCGGCGCCATCTTCAACTCGGCCATCTGGACGTCTACCTTGGTGTTGACAGGACCGTTGCCCATGGCCTTGGCCAGCGTCGTCTGCACTTCAACCGAGATCATCGCCTTGATGAACTCATGCGCCAACGGGTCGATCTTTGCCTTGGCGACGGGGCAGGCGGACGCGAGCAGGATCGGTGCGCCTTCCTTGGGATAAATGAAATCGACCGGGAAGCCGGTGTTGGCGAACGCCTGCACGCGGCCCGTACCCCAGACGGCGAGGACGGCCTGACCTGACTGGAACAGCTCCGTCATCTTGCCTGGCGACGGCTCATAGACGAGCACGTTCGGGTTGATTTCATCCTTCATGACCTTAAAGCCGGGCTCGATCGCCGTTTCGCCGCCACCGTTCATCTTGGCGAACTGCACCAGCGTGTAAAGGCCGTAGGTGTTGTTGATAGGCGGCATTACGAATAGCTTCTTGAACTTCGGATCCTTGAGTTCGTTCCACGACTGTGGGATTGCCCAGCCCTTCTCCTTGAAGGCCTTGGTGTTGACCATGAAGCCGGTGCCGGTCTGGCCGACCGCTACAGCCTTGTCGCCCTTGAACAAGGCCGACGGGTAGAGGTTGCCTTTGTCGAGTCCCTCGATCGGGGCGCAGAAACCGAGCGCGATCGCTTGATACATCGGGCCATCGTCGACGATGGCGACGTCGATCACCTGATTGGCTTTCTGCGCCTGCAGCTTGGCGATCGTGTCCGTCGAGTTGCCGGGCGTGTACTCAATCTTGACGCCGTGCTTGGCTTCGAACGCCGGGAACACCTCCTTGCGCAGCGTCGATTCCCAGGAGCCGCCATAGCCGGCGACCGTGAGGGTCTTTTGAGCGTGGGCGCCAGAGGTGAACCCCGAAACAGCAAGCCCAGTCACAACTAAAGCTGGCAGAAATTTCGACATTTTCGCCCCTATCGCTTGGCATGACCTTGATTGAGTACGCTTTGGGAAGCTCGCATGCGGTACCCAAGACCGTCAATACGAGCTTGGTCGTCCTTATTCCCGGGCTCGGCGTGAGAAGGGGCTGGGTTCCAAGGCCTCAGGAAGTTAGCCATGGCCATGCTGCCGGAAGCTGTAGCAACGGATGCCGAGGTCGCGGCCGTCACCGGCCAGTCGCGCGAGATGGTCGAGCACGATGCGCGCCAGGTCAGCCACAAGAAGCTCGCCGCCGCCGCCGTACTGAAGTGGGAGACGGCTGGAGTGCGGTGATCGAGGATTGCGCCAGCGGGCGCGCCGCGGATCTGCAGTTTGAGCGGGTGTGCTCTCGTAATGACAAAGTCATTACGTTATGCTATGATTCATGGCTAAGGAGAACTGCCATGCCGACCACATCCACCCGCCGCAAAACGAAGCGCGACACCTTGAACCTGCGGATCAAGCCCGAGGAGCGCGGGCTCATCGATCGCGCCGCGCATCTGACCGGCAAGACGCGCACGGATTTCGTGTTGGAGGCAGCCCGCCGGGCGGCCGTCGATGCCGTCACCGACCGCTCCCTGTTCTCGGTCGATGCCGAGACCTATGCCAAGTTCGTCAAGGCACTCGATGCGACGCCGCGGCCGAACGACAAGCTGCGCCGCACCATGCAGACCTCGGCGCCGTGGGATCGTTCGTGACCGTTGCGGCACCGGTCCAGCTCGCCGTCAACCACGATCTCGACGCCTTCGATTGCGGTGTGCCGGCGCTCGACGATTGGCTGAGGCGGCGGGCGCGCGGCAACGCCGGCAGCGGCGCCTCGCACACCTATGTCGCCTGTGAGGGTGATCGGGTGGTCGGCTATTATGCCCTGGCGGCTGGTGCGGTCGAGGTGACGGCGGCGCCGGGCCGCTTCCGCCGCAACATGCCGGACCCGATCCCGATCGTCGTGCTCGGCCGTCTCGCCGTGCATCTGTCGCACAAGAGCCAGGGGCTCGGCCGGGCGCTGTTTCGCGACGCCGGGTTGCGCATCATGCAGGCGGCCGCCATCATCGGCGTCCGCGGTGTGCTGGTCGACGCGATCTCCGACGATGCCAAGGCGTTCTATCTGGCGCTGGGCATGCAGGTGTCGCCGCTCGATCCGATGACCCTCATGGTCACGCTGGCCGATCTGCGCGCCAGTCTCGCTGCACCATAGTCTGTCCCACCGAACGCATGCATTTGCGCTTCAATGGCCGTGGCGGAAACGTCTCCGGACGGCGTGCCGGCGCGCTCACCCAGCCTTTGACGACGGCAGAATCGATGATATGAACCTCGAAAAGGGCGCTGCCTCCGGGCAGGCGCTCTTTTTGTTTGTGCTGTCGGTTGCCCGCAATGCCACCGGCGCGCATAACGTTCTCGGCCCTCGCAATGCCATCAGGCATGGGGCCCGTGTGAGGCTGAAATGGCAAACGTGGTCGTGGTCGGCGCCCAATGGGGCGATGAAGGCAAGGGCAAGATTGTCGACTGGCTGTCGGAACGGGCCGACATCGTCGTGCGTTTTCAGGGCGGGCACAATGCTGGCCACACTCTCGTCATCGGCGGCGTTACCTACAAGCTGTCGCTGCTGCCCTCGGGCCTGGTGCGCCGGAACAAACTTTCCATCATCGGCAATGGCGTCGTCGTCGATCCCTGGCATCTGGTGAAAGAGATCGAGGGTTTGAAGGCGCAAGGCGTGCATGTCGGCACGGACAACCTCAAGTTGGCGGAAAACGCGACCCTGATCCTGCCGCTGCACCGGGAACTCGACCAGTTGCGCGAAGCGGCGGCTGGTGGCCAGAAGATCGGCACCACCGGCCGCGGCATTGGACCTGCTTACGAGGACAAGGTCGGGCGCCGCGCCATTCGCGTGCAGGACCTTCGCAACCTGCAGAATCTCGGACCGAAGATCGATCGCCTGCTGGTGCACCACAATGCGCTGCGCAAAGGCCTCGGGCAGCCCCTGATCGACAAGGATCAACTCATCGCCGAGCTGAGCGCCATCGCGCCGTCGATCATGCCGTACGTCGATACGGTGTGGGACACGCTGGACAAGGCCCGACGCGCGGGCAAGCGGATCCTATTCGAGGGGGCACAAGGGGCGCTGCTCGATATCGACCACGGCACTTATCCTTATGTGACCTCCTCGAACACGGTGGCCTCGCAGGCGGCGACCGGCTCCGGCATGGGTCCAGGCGCCATCGGCTATGTGCTGGGTCTGGCCAAGGCCTATACGACGCGGGTCGGTTCCGGTCCGTTCCCGACCGAGTTGCTGGGACCCGACGGCGAGCCTGATGCGACGGGTAAGCTGCTCGGGGAGCGCGGCAAGGAGTTCGGTGTCGTCACCGGGCGCAAACGTCGCTGCGGCTGGTTTGATGCCGTGCTGGTGCGGCAGGTGACCAAGGTATCCGGCATCAATGGCATTGCGCTGACCAAGCTCGACATTCTTGATCCGTTGCCCGAGATCAAGGTCTGCGTCGCCTATGAGCTGGATGGCCAGCGCTTTGACCGTTTGCCGGCCGGCATGAACCAGCAAGCCCGCGTCAAGCCCATCTACGAGACATTCCCGGGCTGGCAGGCTTCGACCGAAGGCAAGCGCTCCTGGGGCTCGCTGCCGGCGCAGGCGATCAAGTACGTCAAGCGCATCGAGGAATTGATCGAGTGTCCGGTGGCGCTGCTCTCGACCTCGCCGGAGCGCGACGACACGATCCTGGTCCACGATCCCTTCCAGGATTGAGGGCTTGCAGGCCCGCATCCATGTCTGCACGCCAGCCTTGATTTGACGCCGACCTCCGACACGCCGTAGCCTTGTCCGGACAAAGCAATTGCCCCGGGGGTAAGTCTCATGGCTGCGCGCTTCGATCTCGTCATTCGCAATGGTACCGTCGTTGATGGCACGGGTGGTGACGCAAAAGCCGCCGATGTCGCGGTGTCCGACGGCCGCATCGCCGCGGTCGGCAAATTCGAGGGCAGTGGCCGCGAGGAGATCGACGCCAAGGGCCATATCGTCACGCCGGGCTTCGTCGACATCCACACGCATTACGATGGGCAGGCGGTGTGGGACAAATACACGGCGCCCTCGGCTTGGCATGGCGTAACGACGGCGGTCATGGGCAACTGCGGCGTCGGCTTTGCGCCGTGCCGACCGGCTGATCGCGAGAAGCTCATCGAGTTGATGGAAGGCGTCGAGGATATTCCGGGCCCCGTCATGCACGAGGGCCTGAAGTGGACCTGGGAAACCTTTCCGGAATACTTCTCGGCGCTGGCAAAACTGCCGCGCGACATGGATCTATGCACGCTACTGCCGCACGCCGCCGTGCGCGTCTATGTGATGGGCGACCGCGCCATTCGGCACGAAAAGGCGACCGAAGCCGACATTGCCCAGATGCGCCAGATTGCGCGCGATGCGGTCAAGGCCGGTGCTTTCGGGTTCTCGACCTCGCGCACCATCAGCCACAAGAGCCTGACAGGCGAGTACACGCCGACGCTGCGCGCCAACGAGGAAGAGCTGCGCGGCATTGCCATGGGGCTCAAAGATGCAGGCTCCGGCTTCGTCGAGTTCGTGTCCGATTGGACCGAGCCTGACACCAAATCGGAGTTCGACATGTTGCGCCGCGTGGTCGAGGCCTGCGGCAGGCCCGCCGTGTTCTCAGTCAGCCGCCGGCACGAACCGAACCGCCGCGACCAGTGGAAGGAGCTGATCGCTTATGCCGACCAGGCCGCCAAGGACGGACTGTCCTTGCGCCCGGTGACGGCGCCGCGCGGCGTCGGTGTGCTGCTGGGCCTCGAAGGCAGCCAGAACCCGTTTTCCGGTACGCCCACCTACAAGTCGATCGCGCACCTGCCGCTCGACCAGCGGGTGAAAGCCATGCGTGATCCCGAGACGCGGCGGCGGATCCTGTCAGAAGATCCGGTCGCCGGCGCGACGTTCCCGCTGATCCGGCGGATCAAGTACACGCACATGTACCGCTTCGGAAATCCGCCCAACTATCTGCCGCAGAAAGAGGACTCGATCGAGGAGATGGCCCGGCGCATGGGCGTGACAGCGCCCGAGCTCGCCTACGACATCCTGCTCGAGGACGAGGGGCGCAACTTCATCCATTGCCCGATCTCGAACTACCCGAACTTCAGCCTCGACGGCACCGAGCAAATGCTCGCCAATAAGAACGTGATTATGGGCCTCGGCGACGGTGGTGCGCACGTCGGCTTCATTCTCGATGCCGGTTATCCGACGTGGCTGCTGACGTACTGGGGCAAGCAGAAGAACCGCTGGCCGCTCGAGGAGCTGGTGCGCCGCCTGACCTCCGACACGGCATCGGCGGCGGGTCTTGGTGATCGCGGGGTAATTGCTGTCGGCAAGAAAGCCGACCTCAACGTCATCGACCACGACCGGCTGGCATTCGGCCGCCCCTACGTCACCTTCGATCTGCCGGCGGGCGGTCGCCGTTTGCTGCAGCGGGCCGAAGGCTATGAGGCGACCATCGTTTCGGGTGCCGTCACTTATCGCCGCGGAGAAGCAACGGGCCAGCTGCCCGGCCGCGTCGTCAATGGACAGCGGGCTGCCTGACGCTTGGCGTCTGCCGGGATCGGGTCGCCGGGGGACCAGGCGGATGCAGCAAAGTGGGCGGCGTCTTCAGCCGCCCGCCTTGGTCACGGCGCGGCGGGCGAGTACGCCGACCAGATGCGCGCGATAGTCGGCGGCGGCATGCATGTCGGTCATCATGTTGTCGGCGGCAACAGCGATGCCCTCGATGGCCTTGGTCGCAAACGATTTGCCAAGCGCTGCCTCCATGGTCGAAACCCGGAACACGCCTTCCTGGCCGGCGCCGGTGACGGCAACGCGCACGCCGCCCGCGGTCTTCGCGACCATCACGGCCACAAGGCAATAGCGCGACGCCGGATGCGGAAACTTCACGTAACCGGCGCGCTCCGGCACCGGGAATTCGATGGCAGTGATGATTTCGCCATCGGCCAGCGCCGTCGAAAACAGCCCCTGGAAATAGTCGTCGGCGGCAATGGTGCGCTGGTCGGTCTTGATGCTGGCGCCAAGGCCGAGCACGGCGGCGGGATAATCGGCTGCCGGGTCGTTGTTTGCGAGCGAGCCACCGATGGTGCCACGATTGCGCACATGCGGATCGCCGATGCCGCCAGCCAACTCCGCCAGCGCGGGAATGAGACGGCGCACATCGGCATGAGCCGCCACGTCGGCATGCCGCGACATGGCCCCGATGGTGATCGACTTCGGCCCAACCACGATGCCTGCGAGATCCTTGAGACTATCGAGATCGATGAGATCGCTAGGGCTGGCGAGCCGCTGTTTCAGCACCGGCAGCAGTGTCTGGCCGCCAGCCAGGAACTTGGCTTCATCGGCCGTCTTGAACCGGGCCGCCGCATCGGCGAGCGACGTGGCGCGGCTGAACTTGAACTCGTGCATGATCTCAGCTCCTGCCTGCGTGCCCGGATGCGTGCATGGCGCGGGCGCCGCTCATGACGGCATCGACGATGCCCTGATAGCCGGTGCAGCGGCAGATGTTGCCCTCAAGGCTTTTGCGCACGTCTTCGTCGGTCGGAGCAGGATTCTTCTCGGCGAAAGCAACCGCCGCCATGACCATGCCCGGCGTACAGAATCCGCACTGCAGGCCGTGATGTTGCCGAAAGGCAGCTTGCATCGGGTGCAGCGTGTCGCCGTCTGCGAGCCCCTCGATGGTTGTCACGACGGCGCCCTCGGCCTGGACGGCCAGCATGGTGCAGCTTTTCACCGAGCGACCATCGACGTGCACGGTGCAGGCGCCGCACTGGCTGGTGTCGCACCCGATATGCGTACCGGTCAGGCGGAGGCCATCGCGCAGCAGGCTCGACAGGAGCTGGTTGTCCGCGACGGCGACCTTGTGGGCCTTTCCGTTCACGGTGATCGAGATGACAGGCATAGGCGGATTCACTCCCTGATGTGCGGGCGAGGTTAGCGCCTCGCAGCCAAGCTGCCAACCGCTACTCGGCCGCCTCTTTTAGCCCGAACTGCAGTTGCGCCAAGCGCGCATAGAGGCCGCCGCGTGCCACAAGGGCAGCATGCGTACCTTCCTCGATGATGCGACCCTGGTCGAGCACGATGATGCGATCGGCCTTCTGGATCGTCGCCAAGCGATGCGCGATGACCAATGTCGTGCGCCCTTCCATGACACGTTCCAACGCCTTCTGCACGGCGGCTTCGCTTTCCGCGTCGAGGGCGCTGGTGGCTTCATCGAGCAGCAGTATGGGCGCATTGCGCAGGATGGCGCGGGCGATAGCGATGCGCTGCCGTTGCCCGCCCGAAAGCGTCACGCCACGTTCGCCGAGACGGGTTTCGTAACCCTGGGGCAATGCCTCGATGAAGCCATCGGCGTTGGCGGCAACAGCTGCTTGGCGGACGGCCTCGAGGGATGCATTGGGGCCGCCATAGCGGATGTTCTCCGCGATCGTGTCGGCGAACAGCGCCACGTCCTGCGGCACCAGTCCGATGCGTTGGCGCAGCTTTTCAAGATCGGCGTCGGCCAGCGCCACGCCATCGATACTGATGCGCCCCTGCTGGGGATCGAAAAAGCGCAAGAGCAGCGCAAACAGTGTGCTTTTTCCAGCCCCCGAGGGGCCGACAATGGCCACGGTCTCCCCGGGCTTGACATGCAACGTGAAACCATCGAGCGCCCGCGTTTCTGGCCGCGAGGGGTAGGCGAACGTGACCGCGTCCAGGCTGATACGGCCGAGCGCCGGCTCGGGCAAGGGCTTGGGCACAGCCGGTGAAGCAATCTCCGGCCGCACGGCCAGCAACTCGGTCAAGCGCTCCGCGGCGCCCGCCGCCTGCTGCACCTCGCCCCAGACTTCCGAGAGTTCTGCCATCGCGCCGCCGGCAAACAGGGCATAGATCACGAATTGCCCAAGCGTGCCGCCGGTGAGTTCGCCTTTGACGACAAGGCCGGCGCCATACCACAGCACGCCAACGACACTGCCAACGACCAGGAAGATCACCAGCGCCGTCAATCCCGCCCGCGCCATGAGCCGATTGCGGGCCGCTTCAAAGGCCCGCTCGACGGCCGAAGCATAGCGACGGATGACCGTTGGCTCATGTGTTGCAGCCTGCATGGTGCGCACAGCAGCGAGATTGTCGCTGGCATAGGCCGTGGCATCGGCCAGCGTGTCCTGCGCCGCCCGTGACAAGCGCCGGACGGAACGGCCATAGGCTACCAGTGGCAGGACGATCAGCGGAATGACCAACAGGACGAGCATGGAGAGCCGCGCGCTGGTGACCAGCATCATCGCAAATGCGCCAAGCAGCATGATCAGGTTGCGCACGAATTGGCTGAGCGCGGTGCCAGCGGCGGCCTTGACCTGCGTTGTATCCGCGGCGAGGCGGCTCATGATCTCGCCGGAGTGGGTCTTCTCGAAGAAGGCGGGGCCGAGATGGGCCAAATGGGCGAAAACGGCGGCGCGCACATCGGCGACAACCCGCTCACCCAGCCAGTTGACGCAGTAGAAGCGGGCCGAGCTGGCAACCGCGAGGCAAAGCCCGATGAAGATCAGTGTCGCGAAGGCGCGGTCGATATGGGCGCCGCTGGCACCGGCGAAACCCTGGTCGATCATGCCGCGCACCGCGACAGGTACCGAGAGCATGGCCAGCGCAGAGGCCACCAGCGCGATTCCCGCCAACGCCAGCATGGCCTTGTAACGCAACAAATATGGCTTGAGCGCGAGCAGCGGTTTCAGCGACCGCGAACGGGCTGACGCTGCCGCGTCGCCCTCCGTCCGGCTCGCATCGTCGTTGCCGCGTTTCGACCCTGTCCGCACGCGCATACCCTCCGGGGCGCGCCGGACGGCTGCGCCTGATTCCCCCATCCATGCCCGAGTGGAGGGCGCGGCTCAAGTGGGGCATAGGGCAGCGGCGCTAGGTGCCGGGCGTTTTCGGGCGCGGCAGCGGGCAGGTGCCAGCGGCCTGATCACCCGCGGCGACGGCAGCCAGCGTCTCGGTGTCGACGTCGGTGCGGAACGTAGCGTGAAAGCGGTTGACCATGTTGCTGAGACCCACCGTCAGGCAGATGTCGATGATCTGCTCATTGCTGAAATGCCGGGTGAGCGCCGCATAGGTCGCATCATCGATCGGCTCCAGCCGGGTCGATTTGCGGGCATAGACGATCAGCGCCGCCTCCGCCGCATCATAGACGGTTGCAGGCAGTGGCTCATCCAGCAGATGTTGCATCTTGGCTTCAGAAATACCCAGGCTCCGACCGAGCACTATGTGTGTGGGTATTCAATAGAAGCAGTCGTTGGTGGCCGTCGTCGTCAAGTAGGCGAGTTCGGCGTGGCGGGGATCGAGCGAGGATCCCTTGCGGTAGACCGCATTGGCAAACCCCGTGAATGCCGCCAAGGCTGTCGGTTTGTTGGCCAACGCGCGGTACACATTGACGAGCTTGCCACGGGCGAGCTTGGCTTCCAGCAGGCGTTCGCGCGCTTCGGCGGGCGCGTTCGGATCATTTTCATCGATCAGAGGAATGCGGGCCATGTGGGGACCTCCTATGATTTAACCGCCCCAGGAACAGACCATTTCCTGACAATTGCCGCCCTGATTGCCAATGGCGCAGCGCGCCTTGACCAGCCTGCAGGTGCGGCACGTGTAGGATGACAGGCAACCACGGACAGCGCCATTGCGGGCGAAATTGCACGTACGAAGGGTCTGGCAATCGCGTTGCGCATTGGCGCCCGGCCCCCCCGGCCCCTGTTGCGCCATGGTGGGGACAGCAGCCCCGAAGATCAGAACTGTTGCCAGAGCCAGCCAGGTTAGAACGCCGCGCATGTGACCCTCGTCGTGTCCTCATACAGGACCGCTGTCGCCCAGGCGAGAGCATCCAGCAAACGGCCATTGAGCACAACGGTCAGGGTTGCAACAACCTTACGGAAGCACACCCAGTGTGACCCGGCGGCCACGGCGTACGAGGCGACAAACGATAGTGTCAGCTGATAGCGGAACCTGACACATGTCCGATGAATGATCACCCCAACCGATGCACCCACTTGTGCGGGTCGGGGCCAACACCGCGCTGAATGTCGACCAGCTTCTGCTTGATGCGCATCGTCGTCTGACCGGGACCACCGGCGCCGATCTTGAATTCGCCCTCGGGGCTCGCGACCTTGCCGATCGGCGTCACCACGGCTGCCGTGCCGCAGGCGAAACACTCGGTCAGCTTGCCGCTCTTGGCATCGGCGCGCCATTGGTCGATGGAGTAGGGCGCCTCGCGCACGGTCAGGCCTTCAGCCTTGGCGAGCGTCATCAGGCTGTCACGGGTGATGCCGGGCAGAATGGTGCCCGACAGCGGCGGCGTCTGCAGCGAGCCGTCCTCGAAAACGAAGAACACGTTCATGCCGCCCAGCTCTTCCACCCATTTGTGCTCGGCAGCATCGAGGAACACAACCTGATCGCAGCCGTGCTTGCTGGCTTCGGCCTGGGCGACCAAGCTCGAGGCATAGTTGCCGCCGCATTTGGCCGCGCCGGTGCCGCCGGGAGCCGCCCGCGTGTAGTTCTGCGACACCCAGATGGAAACCGCCGGCGCGCCGCTCTTGAAGTATCCACCAACCGGCGAGATGATCACCAGATACAGGTATTCCGCTGACGGTTTGACGCCCAGAAACACTTCGTTGGCGAACATGAAGGGCCGGATGTAGAGCGAGCCGCCCTCGACGGTCGGGAACCAATCCCTGTCGATGGCCACCAATTGCCTGATCGACTCGATGAACAGTTCCTCCGGCAACTGCGCCATGGCGAGGCGCTCCGCAGATTGGCGAAACCGCCGCGCATTGGCGTCGGGCCGAAACATGGCCATGCTGCCATCGGCGAGGCGATAGGCCTTGAGGCCCTCGAAAATCTCCTGCGCGTAATGCAGAACAGCCGAAGCCGGATCCAGCGACAGGGGCTTGCGCGCCGTGATCTTGGCGTCGTGCCAGCCCTTGCCTTCCGTATACCGGATCATGGCCATATGGTCGGTGAAGACGCGACCGAAACCGGGATCGGCCAGCAGCTTGGCGCGCTCTGCCACGGCAAGAGGGGTCGTGTTGCGTTCCACCACAAACGAGGGCCGGCTCGTCGCTTTGGCATCGGCGCGCTCTGTCATGGCCTCATCCTTTCGCTTGGCCCCGGGCGGGGTGTGGTTGATCGCGTCCCGTGGTCATTGTAACGCCCACATTCGCCCGCTCAGTCGGCGATCAGGGGACATTTTGAGCGACGGGTGGATCGGTACTGGTCAATCCGCGCTCACTGCCTGACGGCGCGGAACACTTGCACTGGCACCACAGGCAGAGGCAAAATTGCCTTGCAAAGGTTAAGCTTCAGGCCCAGATATGTCAACATGACTGACGTAACTGCACCGCTTGCCAAACGGGACGCCGCTGGCCACCGGCCACAGGACCTGCCTCCGGCCGCTCCTGCGACGGAGGCCGAGCAACGGCTCATCGCCATGGTAGAGCTGTTGTTTTTCGCTTATCGGGACTTTACCGCCGAGCCAGATGCCATTTTGGACGAAATGGGATTTGGCCGAGCTCATCACCGGGTGCTGCACTTCGTCAACCGCAATCCTGGATTGCGCGTGGCGGATCTGCTGCATGTCCTGCGCATCACCAAGCAAAGCTTGGCGCGCGTGCTGAAACAACTCATCGACGATGGCTTCATCACGCAGACCACCGGCCCCAAAGATCGCCGCGAGCGCCGCCTGCATGCAACCGAGGCCGGGCATCGCCTCGCCGAGCGGTTGCTCACCAACCAGACCCGGCGCATCGCCGCGGCGCTGCAAGCCGCCGGCCCGGGCGCTGAAACGCACGCCGAAGCCTTTCTCCTGGGCGTCATCTCGGCCGAGGATCGCGACGCGGTGCGCCGCCTCACCGGCCCCAGGCGTCTATCGAAGCCAAGCCAAGGGAGCGGCGATCGATGACTCAAACCACCAACACGCCAAGCGCTGCAAAGCCGGGCAAAGCTGGCGACGGGGCACCGGCGGACAATGCCGCGCATATTCTGATCGTCGATGACGACACGCGCATCAGGGAACTCGTCGCCCGCTTCCTGCAGGGCGCCGGTTTCCGCGTCACGATGGCTGGCGATGCCGAGTCGGCGCGGGCGGCCATGCGCGGCTTGGCCTTCGACCTGGTTATTCTTGACGTCATGATGCCCGGTGAATCGGGTCTCGAGCTGGCGCGGTCTCTTAAGGCCATCTCGCCCATTCCCATCTGCATGATGACGGCCTTGGCCGATCCGCAGCAAAGGGTTGCGGGGCTCGCGATCGGCGTCGACGACTATGTCACGAAGCCGTTCGATCCGCGCGAACTGGTGTTTCGCCTGCAGAACATCCTCGGCCGCAGCCAAGCCAAGGCGGCACCTGCTGACGAGGTGCGGATGGGCGACATCGTTTTCTATGCCAGCCGTGGCGACCTGAAGCGCGGCGAGGACATCATCCGGATTACCGATCGCGAACGTGATCTGTTGCGTCTCTTTGCGAGCCGGCCGGGAAAGCCCATATCGCGCCATGAACTGACGCCAGACGACACCACCGGCAGCGAGCGCGCCATCGATGTGCAGATCAACCGCCTGCGCCGCAAGATCGAACGCGACCCGGCCGATCCGCTTTTTTTGCAGACTGTTCGCGGCACGGGCTATCGCCTGGTCATCGAGCGCAGGTGAGCGGTCGATACGGCGCATCGGGGGACGCGGTGAATGCGGTGAACAGGGCTTTGAAGTCCGGCGCGATACGGCTCGGCACGGCGTTGGCGCGCCTCGGCGGCCCTGCGCGGATGTTGCTGCGGCGGGCGCTCAAGCTTGGCGATGCGCCGACGCGGGCGATCGCGCAATATCTGCCGAAAGGGCTTTATGCGCGGGCGCTGGTCATTGTCATCACGCCCGTCATCCTGCTGCAATCGGTCATCGCCTACGTCTTCATGGAACGCCACTGGCAGTTGGTGACGCGGCGGCTCTCGGCGGCGGTGACTTCCGATGTCGCGGCGCTGATCGACATCTATCAGAAATACCCGCATGACGAGGAGGCGACGGTTCTGACCGGCATCGCCGAGGAGCGGCTTGGCCTCGATGTGGATATTTTGAAGGATACCCTCCTGCCACCGCCCGGCCCGCGCCCGTTTTTCTCGCTGCTCGATTCGGCCCTGTCGAATGAACTGCGCAAGCAGATCAGCCAGCCGACATGGATCGACACGGTCGGGCGCTCGAATATCGTCGAAATTCGCGTGCAGGTGGGTTCCGATGTCATGCGCGTGCTGACCCGTCGCAGCCAGGCCTATGCGTCCAACAGTCATATTTTTCTGCTCTGGATGTTCGGGACGTCGCTGGTGCTGCTGACCATCGCCATTCTGTTCCTGCGCAACCAGATCCGCCCGATTTTGACGCTTGCCGCCGCCGCCGAAGATTTCGGCAAGGGGCGCGAGGTCGATTTTCGTCCGCGCGGGGCGCGCGAGGTTCGCCAGGCCGGCCATGCCTTCGCCGAGATGAAGCGCCGAATCGAGCGCTCGGTGGGGGAGCGCACCCAGATGCTCAATGGCGTGAGCCATGACCTGCGCACGATTTTGACCCGCTTTCGTCTCTCCGTCGCGTTGATCGAGCGCACGCCCGACACCGAGGCGCTCGAACGCGATGTCGATGAAATGAGCCGCATGCTGGAAGCCTATCTGGCTTTCGCGCGTGGGGAGGCCGGCGAAATCGCGGCGCCGACCGATATCCGGCTATTGCTGGAGGAACTTAAGGCCGATGCCGAGCGCCAGGGCCATGCGACCGAGTTGACGGTGGTCGGTGACCCGGTGGTCATCGTCCGGCCCGATGCCCTGCGCCGCATGGTGACCAACCTTGTCTCCAATGCCGCGCGCCACGGCGACAGGATCACGATCAAGGCAACCCATGATGCGCGCTATCTCATCGTGATGATCGATGATGACGGTCCCGGCATCCCGGTCGAACGCCGCGAGGATGTGTTCAAGCCCTTCGTGCGGCTTGACGAGGCGCGCAATGTCGATGAAGGCGGCACGGGCCTCGGCCTTGCCATCGCCCGCGACATCGCGCGGGGGCATGGCGGCGATATTATCCTTGCCTCAAGCCCGCTGGGCGGCCTGCGCGCGACGGTGAGACTGCCGGTCTGAGGTCTCAGAACAGCCGTCCGCCGCGGGGAACCGGAAGGCTGGGACCGATCAGGACGACCTCGCCATTCTCGTCGGGCACCCCCAGCGTCAGCACCTCGGACATGAAGGGGCCGATCTGGCGCGGCGGAAAATTGACGACGGCCAGAACCTGTCGCCCCACCAGGGATTCAGGATTGTAATGCACCGTGATCTGCGCCGAGGAGCGCTTCTTGCCGATGGTTCCGCCAAAGTCGATCAGCAGTTTGAGGGCGGGCTTGCGCGCCTCGGGAAAGATTTCCGCCGCGATGACAGTGCCGACGCGGATATCGACTTTCAGAAAATCATCAAATGAAATCTGGCCCATCGCCGGGTCGCAATCCTGAAAAGCTTCGATGCGATTGTAAAATCCGTGTTTGCCAAGCTTGCATTTGCCAAGCTCGCATTCGCCAAGTGCTAGATCGCCTCGGCATAGCCGTCATCGGCATTGGTGCGGGCCCGCCGGCGCCGTCCGGGCCGCCTGTCGCAGGCTGCCTGCATCAGCGCGCGCATCGGGGCGGCCAGCCGGTGCAGATGATCGGCATAGCCCAAAATGCGACCGCCCTTTTTCAACTGCGCGTCCAGTCTGGCCATTGTCTTGGCCAGGCCAGGATCGTCATCCTCGAACCATGTCTCCATGACGCGGGCAAAGACCAGAACCGCGCCCTGGACGCGCAGCGGACCCAGCGCATCCTCGGTTGGGATGCGGGCGGCGGCCAGCATGAAGCGCCAGGAATTCAACGCCGCGCCATTCAGGGCCGCCAGTGTCAGAGGCTCATGGCGCAACGTCGCAGCCAGACGTTTCAGGGCGGATTTATAGGGCGACAACGCGTCGATCCGCCGCATCATGACGTCGAATAGCCGCTCCGCGGCCGGCTCTCCGGCAAGCTCGTCGGTGGCGGGATCTTCCGGCGTCGCTGCCAAGACACGCGCGTCGATCATGCGCCCGAACCCGGCCAGCATGGCCCCTTTGGAGGGAAAGAGATCGCGCAATCGGCCCAGAGGCATGCCCGCCTCCCGCGCGATATCCGCCAGCTCGATGTCATGCCAGTCATGCAGATCGGCAAGGCGCAGCAGCGCCTCGACAACATCGGATCGCGGGTCGCCTGGCGGGGATGCCGGGGAGGAAGCGGATTTGGCCATGGGTGCCTCGCTGGTGTCCTGAAACGGTCTCGATCAGGTTTCGCCTTGCCATTCTAGCGCCGGTCTCCGGCAAGAGTAAGGCCGAATATCGGCCGATCGCCGCGTTAGCCGGCCAGTTCCTCGGCACGCGCCTTGGCTGCGGCCACGGTGCGGCGCATCAGTGCGATCAGGCCGTTATCGGCCATCAGGATGTCAAGCCCGGCGGCCGTGGTGCCGCCCGGCGAGGTCACATTCTGGCGCAGGCGTTCGGGCGGGGCATCAAGCTGGAACAGCAACTCGCCTGCCCCCTCGACCGTCGCCCGTGCCAGCCGCGCCGCCATATCGGGCGGCAGGCCGCTGGATACCCCGGCGGCGGCAAGCGCTTCGACCATATGGAATATATAGGCCGGTCCCGAACCTGAAACCGCCGTCACCGCGTCGATCAAGGCCTCGTCGGTCAGCCATTCGACCTTGCCGACCGCTCGAAGCAGCGCGTCGGCCAGCGCGTGTTGACGCGGCGCGATGCCCGGTGTCGCTGCCGCTGCGGTGACGCCGCGCCGGATGGCCGCCGGCAGATTGGGCATTGCCCGCACGATGGCCTGACAGGCCGGAACTCGCGCCTTGATATCGGCAATGGTCTTGCCCGCCAGGATCGACAGCACCAGCGTCCGGGGCGTGATCACGCCGGCAAGCGTCTGTGCGGCGCTATCGAGCATCTGCGGCTTGATGGCCAGAACGACCACCTCGGGCGGCATTGGCAGCGGCAGGGCCGGATTCAGATGCAGCCCGTGGCGGGCCACCATCGCCTTGATGTCATCGGAGGGCTGGGGGTCGAAAAGCGTGATCTGCGGACCGGGCATGCCGACGGCGAGCCAGCCTTCGAGCATCGCGCCGCCCATCTTGCCCGCGCCGAACAGGGCGATGGATTGTGGCAGGTCGTTCTTCATAGGCATTCCTCAAATGCCGGCCGAAACCGGGGCGCACGGCAAAAACACCGAAACCTCAGGCTTCTCCCGCCGTTTCCAGCAAGGCTCCTTCGATCGCCTCCCGCGCGCTCTTGCCGGCCCAGACGACGAATTGGAAGGCCTGGAAATAGCGTTCGCAGGCATCGACAGCCGCCTTGATCAGCCCCGCCGCCTGCTCGTCGGATGGCTCAAGGCCGCCGCAAAGCAGCAGGGAATGGCGATACATGACGATATGATCGGCGCTCCAATAGTCGAAATGCCCCACCCAGAGCTGCTCGTTGATCAGCGCGATGAGTTGCAGGATCTCGCCGCGCCGCCTTTCGGGAATTTTCAGATCGAAGGCGCAGGATATATGCATGGCCTCGACATCGCCGAGCCAGGTCGCGGCCAGGTGATAATCGGCCCAGCCGCCAGAAACAGACAGGCAGATTTCGTCATCGCTGTCGCGGTCGAACGACCACTCGTTCAGGCAGGCGAGGCGCTCGACAATATCCAGGGGATTGGTCTGGCGGGTCGCGTCATATTCAAAGTTCATCATGCCAAAGGCTTCCGGCTCATGCGAGAGCGGGCTTGAGGTGACACATATCGGCGAACTGACAACGCGACTGAAATCCCGGCCTGAAACACAAGGCCATGATGCCTGGCGGCTCGCCGGCCCATTGGGCTGAACGAATCACTGTTTGTTCGACGATAACGCAGGCGAGTCACCCCGCACATGACAAAAGTGCTGGAGGATTCGGCTCATTTGCTCAATGGGCGCGATGGGCTGTCCACAGCCGATCACCCGGCGGCGCATGGGAGGGCCAATGGGAGGGCCAGTTGTCGCAGCCGGCGGCTTCAGGCTGCGCCCGACCGCTGATCCGTCAATTGGCCGTCGGACCGCTGCGCGGCTTGCGCGCCGCAGGTTTTGTGTCGGAGGCCGTCGGCTGAAAATCCGCCATGGCTTCGAGCGCGGTGATCCGCGCCGACAGGCGCTCGTTTTCCTCGCGCGCCAGGATCGCCATGTCACGCATGGCCTCGAATTCCTCGCGCGTGACCAGGTCCATGTCGCGCAGGAAGCGCTCAAGCTGCGCCTTGACCACGGTCTCCGCCTCGCGGCGGACGCCTTGGGCGGCTCCGGCAGCGTCCGTCATCAGCCGGGCGATATCGTCAAGCAGGCGATTTGAACCGATCATACGTCATCTCCTTCGAAAGTGCCGCGGGCGGTGCGCCAATGGCCGCAGGCGGCGCGTCTTGCGTAGCACACGGACCTGTGTTGCGCGACCGGATTTGGCGCGCGGTTGCAATCTGGCTAGAGATGGCTCTCAATCGATTCCAGGCAAGCAACCGGGGCAAGACATGGCACTCCACTTTTCGACGGTGGAATTCGCGCGCCGCAAGGCCGAACTTCTCGCGGCCATGGCCCGCGACAATCTGGACGGACTGTTCCTGTTCCAGCAGGAATCGATGTTCTGGCTGACCGGATATGACACGTTCGGCTTCTGTTTCTTCCAGTGCCTCGTGCTGAAGGCCGATGGCGGGATCGTGCTGCTGACGCGTTCGGCGGATCTGCGGCAAGCCGAATTAACCTCCAATATCAGCGATATCCGTGTCTGGCGTGATGGCCGCGACGTCAATCCGGTGCAGGATCTTGTCGCTATCGCGCGTGAGGCGGGGCTGGCGGGCAAGACCATTGGCGTCGAATACGAAGCCTATGGGCTGGTTGCCGCCAATGGCCGCAAGCTTGATGCCGCATTTGCCGGGCAGGCCCGGCTCGTCGATGCGTCGCTGATCGTCACGCGGCTGCGGGCGGTGAAGTCGGCCGAGGAAATCGCCTATGTCCGCAAGGCGGCCGAACTCTGCGACGCAGCCGACCGGGCGGCGATCATGGCTGTCAGGGCCGGCGCCGATGAGGGCGAGGTGCTGGCGGCCCAGCATAATGCGATCTTCAGCGCGGGCGGCGATTACCCGGCCAATGAATTCATCATCGGTTCCGGCCAGGACGCGCTGCTCTGCCGCTACAAGACAGGTCGGCGCCGACTTTCGTCGCAAGACCAGATCACGCTGGAATTTGCCGGGGCCTATCGCCACTATCATGCGGCGGCCATGCGCACGATTGTGGTCGGCGAGCCGCTTGCCCTGCATCTGCCCTATCACCAGGCGGCCAAGGCGGCCCTTCTGGCCTGCGAGGCGCAATTGCGGCCGGGCCGCACGGCAGGCGATGTTTTTGACGCTCATGCCCGCGTTTTTGACGATTTCGGGCTGTCGGGGCACCGGCTGAATGCCTGCGGCTATTCGTTGGGGGCCAAATTCACCCCAAGCTGGATGGACTGGCCGATGTTCTACGCGGCCAATGACTGGGAACTGGCGCCCGGCATGGTGATGTTCATCCATATGATCCTGATGGATTCGGTGTCGCAGACGGCGATGACGCTGGGGCGCACCTATCTGATCGGCGAGAGGGCCGCCGAGGCACTGAATATTCCCGATCTGGACCTTGTCATCTGCTCGAACTAGTCTGGTGGTTCGCCTGGCCCGCATCCATGCAGGTTCTGGCTTGCGAAGCCTGCGCCAAAAAGCAGGAGAGGTAACATGCGAATTCCAGCGTTTTTCGGCGTTTTTTCTGTGGCTTTCAGCCTTTCTGGCTGCATCGATCTGAATGTGGGGGCAAGCGCGCCGCCTTTGGCGCCGGTGTCGGCGCCCGGCGTGCCCATCGCGGTGGAGAGCATTACGGGCGCCCCGCAGGGCATCGCGACCGGCTTCAACGTTGCCTTTGTCGATGCTGCCTATGCCCGCAATATCGAACTCGTCGATGGCAAGGCCAAGGCCCGGTTCCGGATCAAGGGCTATCTCTCCGCCGAATCGGTCGAGGATGGCAAGATCGAACTCAGTTTCGTCTGGGATGTCTTCGATGCCACCCGTCAGCGCGCCCAGCGACTGACCGGCGCTACCATCGCCAAAAAAGCCACCGGCGCCGATCCCTGGAGCGGCGTGGATCAGGCGGTGGCGATGCGCGCGGCGGCCGATTCCATGGATGTCATCGCTGTTTTTCTGAATGAAAACAAAGATAATGTGGCAAATTCCGGCGCCAGTGCCGGGGTTGCTGCCAAGGCGCGCGGCAATCGTGGAGGCTGAGATTCCCGCGATGGCTCCGGGAAGGGCTCGTCTTGATTTTTCCACGAAAATCGATTCGTGGCGGCAGATTGCAGTTTTGAGACATCGACTTGCTGTCACACGGCTGTTATGAGCGCTTCTGCCGGGAGCGTTGAGAGCGCGCCCTCCCTCAAAAACAGCAATGCGACATGCCAGCCTCGATTAAGATCGTCTCGGGCAATTCGAACCGTCCGCTTTCGGAAGCCATTTCGGCCCATCTGAACGTGCCTCTGGCGCGGGCTCAGGTGAAGCGCTTCGCCGACATGGAAATTTTCGTTGAGATCAACGAGAATGTGCGCGGTGAGGATGTGTTCATCGTCCAGTCAACCTCCTTTCCGACCAATGATCATCTGATGGAATTGCTGATCATCACCGATGCGTTGCGCCGGGCCTCGGCGCGGCGGATCACGGCGGTGATCCCCTATTTCGGCTATGCGAGACAGGATCGGAAACCTGGTCCGCGCACGCCGATCTCGGCAAAGCTCGTCGCCAATCTGATCACCCATGCGGGGGCCGATCGCGTTCTGACGCTCGACCTGCACGCGGCTCAGATCCAAGGGTTTTTTGACATTCCGACCGATAATCTCTTCAGCGCCCCGGTGATGGTGCGCGACATCAAGGAGCGGCTCGATGTCTCCAATGTCATGGTGGTTTCGCCCGATGTCGGCGGTGTCGTGCGGACCCGTGCCTTTGCCAAGCGCATCGATGCGCAACTGGCCATTGTCGATAAGCGGCGCGAGCGGGCCGGCGAATCCGAGGTGATGAACATTATCGGCGAGGTCGAGGGCCGCACCTGTGTTCTGGTCGATGATATCGTCGATTCAGGCGGCACGCTCTGCAATGCGGCCGAGGCGCTGCTGTCGCGCGGCGCGCGCGACGTTTATGCCTACATCACCCATGGCGTGCTCTCCGGCGGAGCGGTGGCGCGCATCGCCTCCTCCAAGCTGAAGGAATTGGTCATTACCGATTCGATCATGCCGACAGAGGCTGTCCGGGTGGCGCGCAATATCCGCGTCGTCTCGATCGCACCCCTGATCGGCGAAGCGATCAGGCGCACGGCGACCGAGTCCAGCGTCTCCAGCCTGTTCGACTAAGCGCGCGGCGACTGCGCCCAGAACATGCCCGCATCCCCTTCCCCGATCCGGCGAAAGGGGCGGGCTTTTCCTGCACCGCGCATCCTCCCGCCGCCCTCCGGCTGCGGAGCATAAAAAAAGCCCAGCGCGAGCCGGGCTTTCATTTCGCTCGGTGTTCCGTTTACAGCGCAAGCACCGCTCGGAACCAACCTGATGTCAGGAGACGACCAGGTTGTCAGCCGAAGACTTGCCAGTGCGACGGTCGGAGACCATCTCGAACTGGACCTTCTGGCCTTCCTTCAGGCCACGCAGGCCGGCGCGCTCGACTGCCGAGATGTGTACGAACACATCCTTGCTGCCGTCGTCGGGTTGAATAAAGCCGTAGCCCTTTTCGGTATTGAACCACTTCACGGTTCCGGTGCTCATCGCAGTCTCTTTCAGTTCATAGTGTCGTAAGCGGACGCCGGTCAGAATTGAACGTCACCCAAGGTTGTCGATGTTTGGGGAGAAACCGGTCGGCGCGCGTCCCAGAATTGACTGTAACGAAGAGCGTAGGAATTTTACCAAATGTCGATGGACGACTTGATAGCCGGAAAGGGCAATTTTTTCAAGCCGTTTCTGAGATTGGCCCGGTTCATGGCCCGCAGGGCCGCAATGCGCCCGCCGACGGCACCCCGCAAACACCCGCGGCGCCTCATGCCAGTTGGCAGATCGCCTCATTGCCGTTATCCGGGAGGGAACCCCAAATCCCCGCATCTGCGGGCCTGATCCGGAAGACCAGACCATGACCGACACACCCGAAAACATGCCTGCCCCGGTTCCTGCCGAGGTTGCCACCCCCGAGACCCTGCCCGACCGCCTCTCGGTCAATCCGAAAAGCCCCTGGTACAACGCCGCCCTGCTCGAGCGCGGCATCGGCATCCGCTTCAAGGGCGT
>JBJXDZ010000158.1:0-47123 GCA_046154645.1 Hyphomicrobiaceae bacterium | reverse complement strand
CTCTCATGCCCTCGGCGCACCCGTCGATGTAGCAGCAAACATCACCCCATCCACTTGCTTCCCCGGACGGAGCGGTCGCGCGAAAGCGCGCATCGCGCAGAGCCGGGGCCGCTTGGGTGCGGTGGGCACCCCGAACAGATGGTGGCGTGTGTCGCCACTCAACTCGCCGGCAAGCGCCAGATCTTTTTGGCTTCGGCTTCTGCGATGGTGAAGTCGAGGCTGTAGAGGCCCGCGACCATGGATGGATCAGCGCCTTGGGCACCAAGTCCAGCGGGTCCGCAGAGTTCAGCCTGGGTCTCAGCGACGACGCCACGATCATAGCCCTCGACGAGCAGCACCCAGTCGGCGACGGCGTCGGGTACGCCGCGCAAGAGTTTCTCCTTGGTCTTGGTTTGGCTGGCGGCTTGATCGCCGAACAGCAGATGCGCGCCGCACAGGCCGGCACGCGCGGCCAAGGCGGGCAGCGCCTCCTTCGCCAACCAGGAGCGCAGCCGATCCGCACCGCCGTCGCGCGGCTTGAGCTGGATGGTCAACAGAAAGCCGCCGATGCCGTGGCCGTGCGTGGCGGTGACGGTGCACAAGGTGCGATTCATGCCGACAAACAGCGGCAGCGTGCGCTGGCTCCAGGGTGTCGGATTGTTGAGCCGCTCGAGATAGGCCGGCGACGTGAAGGTCGCGAGTGTGTCGGCCTGGTAGATGACGCAAACGCGGGGGCTGCCGGTCAAACTGCGATAGCGCATGCCGCGCAGGAAGCCCGGAATGGCGACGCGCTCGATCATGTGCTCGTGCGTGTGCCAGTGGTCGTGCTCAGCCTCGCGGCCGGGCTGCAGATCATACCAAGCGACGAAGCATCCTGATCCCGGAATTGCCATGGTGCCTTTCCCTGTTGTTTACGGTTGTCGTGGCACGCGCTTGGCCAGCTTAGCAGCACGTGGCGTGCGGGCAAGCATTGCGCTCCTTGGGCACGGGCAACTCATGTCGCGATCTTCAGCCCGGAAACGGAAACTTTTTCCCCGAACGTAATCCGGGATCCAGCTCAGAGGCGAGCACCCTGTCGCGCCGGGTGTGCCCTGTAATACAGATTTCATCTCCAGCATGTGAAAGTGTCGGCGGCATGCTGCAGGTGGCGAGCGAATTTTCTTGATCGCTCATTTTTCCGCGGGGCCACAGCGGCGGTTGCGTTGGGCTTGGTCGCGTTTTGCTGACTGAGTGGGATTTCGGAGGCGCATTGTACGGAGCTGCCCGTTTTCGGCAGGCTAAGCTGCATGTCTATTTCAGTTCGTCAGTCACTACTGCTGGGTGTGCTTATCGGTGCCACAGCAATGTGGGGAATACTTCACCCGCATGTGGTGACTGCAGGAAGCGCGCAACTGTGGAACGCTTTGCTCCGCACCGTGCAGGCCGACACAATCACCCTGCCGCTGCTTAGCATCATATTTCTCGGCAGCATGCTTTCGAGTACCGTTGGCTTCGCCTATTCGGCCCTGGTCGGGGCGGCCATCTTTCATGTCGTGCCCGACCCTGTGGTGGCCGTTGAAGTGATGATGATCTCGTCCATCGCGTTGCAGCTCTACAGCGTGGCGGCGCTGTGGCGTCAGATCAGTTGGGCGCGATGCCTGCCGTTCCTGATCGGTGGCCTGCTGACGACGCCGGTTGGCCTTTATCTGCTGCTCCATCTGCCGGCTGGGCATTACATCAACGGCGTTGGCGTGGCCTTGGTGTTCTATGGGGCCTACATGCTGTTCCGACCGGACGTACGCATCAAGGAGCGCGGGCGCTGGTCGAATTTCGCCATTGGAATGCTTGGCGGCATCACCGGCCCCATGGCCGCATTTCCGGGCATGTTCATTACCATCTGGTGCAGCCTGATGGACTGGAACAAGACCACGCAACGGGCCGTGTTTCAGCCGTACATTCTGGTGATGCAGATCGTATCCCTGAGCGCGCTTCTCTGGCTCCACGACCTGTCGCTCAGCGGGGTGCAATTGGCGCTCTATGCGGGTCCCGCGGTGGCGGGTGCCTGCATCGGCTTGTGCATCTTTCGCAAACTCTCGGATGGCCAGTTTCAGCGCCTGGTCATTGTCGCCTTGATCGGATCTGGAGTGGCGCTGGCCTTCAAATGAGTGGGCGGCGAGGCGACCCGCGACCCAGCCGTTAACACTCCCCCAACGCCTTGCTGGCAGGCTTGCTGACCTGGATCGGCGGCTCAGGGGAGGGCCTGATGTCCGAACTGATGACACAGCAGGCGCCGCGGCCCTGGGAGATCCGGGCCTCGGCAGCGGATGGTTCTGGCGGCTGGCTGCGCATTGGCCACCGCGCCTTCGCGTTGCGCGACATCGTCGGCGTTGGCAGCACTGCGCGCACCGAGCCCAATATCGACGGCCATCTGGTCATGATCGTTGGCTTCATGCTGGCCGGGCTCGCCTTCGTGTTGCCGGTCGTCATGAATCTGGCGCGCACGCGCTTCCTGATGGGCGGCGTGCTGTTCATCGGCATCGGCGTCATGGGTGTGACCGAGATCGTGCGGCGCCGCTCCGCCACGCTCTATCGCCTGGAGATCCGTTTTCGGGACGGCACGCGGGCCGAGTTCGCCACGGCAGAGCCGAAAGAGTTCCTGGCCTTGCAGGCAGCTCTCGCCGAGCGGCTGCGGACGTCAGTCTGAATGCGCCCTATTCAGCTTGCAGGCGGACCTGCGGGCCGATAACGTCGATTTCTCAAGTGGGCTGCAGGCTCAGCGCCTATGTTTCCAGCGCGAGCTGACCGGAGGAGTGCCTGTGTGACCACCCCTGCTCAACCGATGGCCTCGGATGCGAGAAGCCGCGCCCGGGCTTTGCTGAAGGCCGAGAGCGCCTTTGCCGCCTGCCAGGACGGCGTCATCGACGAGATCATGAAGCGCGCGCAGGTGCAGAAGTTTGCCAAGGGCGAGACGCTGTGCCACCAGGGCGACCCGGGCGATAGCCTGATGATCGTCCTGACGGGAAGCCTCAAGGTGACCAACGTCACCGCAGAAGCCAAGGACGTGGTGCTTGGGTTCATGAAGCCTGGCTCGCTGCTGGGCGAGATCGCGGCCCTCGACGGGCAGATGCGCACAGCCAACGTGGTGGCGCTGGAGACGACGGAGGTGGTCACGATCTACCGTCGCGACCTGCTGCCAATCCTGCGCCAAAACCCGGATTCCATGTTTGCCCTGCTCGAGGGGCTGTGCAAGCGGCTGCGCGCCACCAACAATCTGATCGAAAGCTATTCACTGGAGACGGATGCCCGCGTGGCGTCCTGCCTGGTGCGACTTCTCGACGACCATGGCCAGAAGGCCAAGGGCGGCACGGCGATCGATCTCAAGTTCACGCAGCGCGATCTCGGCAGCCACCTAGGGCTGACGCGCGAAACCGTCAGCCGCACGTTGAGCCAGTTCCGCGACCAGGGCGTGGTGGAAGTGCGCGGCACCTCCATCATCATCCTCGACGAGGAGGGGTTGCGGTCGATCGCCGAGGGCGTTTGACCGGGCCCACGCCTCAGCCGTCGAGATCCCACGCATAAAGCACGAAAGTCTCGGGCGCATCGCCGCTGGCGACGCTCGCGTAGCAGGCGCGCGCCGCGCTGTTGTCGACCTCGGTGCCGACCCAGGCCTGATGGCAGCCACGCTCGCGTGCGGCTGCGAGCAGCATCTCCACCAGTGTGCGGCCGATGCCGCGGCGCTGGTAATCGGCGGCGACACTGACCTCATTGATGAAGAGTTGCGGCGGCTTGTCGGGATGCAGCACCTCGCATGCCGAGGCGAACCCGATCACCGTGGCGCCGTCAACCGCGAGCATCATGAGATGGCGGGGATCGGCGGCGAAGCTGGCGAGTTGGCCGCGGTCGATGGCGTGGTCGAACACGTCGGTGGCGACATTGGCGAGGAGATGGGTGTTGCTGTCGCCAAGCCAATGATAGGCGATGGGCATGGGGTGCGGCTCCACTCTGGAGGTGCCAGCCTCCGCTACACCGCAAATAGGGCTGGGACATGGACGGCCGGGAAACCGATGCTTGCCGATGGACCTTTTCCCGGCCCGGAACCGGGGCTATCGTTGCCCGTGTCCTTCGAGCCTCGTCTGCAACCGGAGACCCCGCCCATGCCCGATTTTTCCAAGAACAAATACTCGAAGGTCGAGATCGACGGTCGCCTGATGATCGTCACCATCAACCGGCCCGAGGTCTACAATGCGCTGCATCATCTGGCGCACGAGGAACTGACGGCGGTGTTCGACGAGTTCCAGGAGAACCCGGAGCTGTGGGTCGGCATCGTCACGGGAGCCGGCGACAAGGCGTTCTCGGCCGGCAACGACCTCAAGTATCACTCCGAGTATCGCGCCAAGCACGGCAAGCGTCCGCCCGCCACGCCGAAGGGATTTGCCGGCATCGCCAACCGCAACGATCTCGACAAGCCGCTGATCGCGGCGGTGAACGGCTTCGCCATGGGCGGCGGCTTCGAGACGGCCCTGGCCTGCGACATCATCATTGCCTCGGAGCAGGCGAAGTTCGCCTTGCCGGAGCCGAAAGTGGGTCTCGCGGCCGGCGCTGGCGGCATGCAACGGCTCTCACGCCAGATCCCACTCAAGAAGGCGATGGGCATGATGCTCACGGCGCGGCACGTGCCGGCCAAGGAAGGCTTCGAGTTGGGCTTCGTGACCGCCGTGGTCCCGCATGCCGAACTCATGGCCGAGGCGCGGCGCTGGGCTGCCCAGATGCTCGAGTGCTCGCCGATGTCGATCCGAGCCACCAAGCAGACCGTGATGCGATCGCTCGAGCAACCCTCGCTCGAGATCGCCATGCGCAACATGAGCTACCCGGCCTTTGTCGCCCTGACCAACAGTGAGGACACCGTCGAGGGACCGAAAGCCTTCGCCGAAAAGCGCAAGCCCAACTGGAAGGGCCGTTGAACGCCACCGCCCAGGGGCTCCGCATCCACTGTTCAGTATCTGTTTCCTTGCCTCGCCGGCTTGACCGGAAGAGCCGCCGCTGCCATCGGGTGACGGCAGAGCAACCGGCGCAAACAGCGCTGCTCCTGCAACTTGGCCCCACCATGGCCGGGCCGGGAACATCGACAGGCGGAGGGACGCGCGAGCATGGAACCAAAGCAGAAACTTTCGCCACGTGATCTGGTTCTGGCGCGCAAGGCCAAGCTCGACGCCATCATGGGGGCCCGGCTGCGCGACATCTCGGCGACGCAGCTGCAGGAATTGCTGCTGATCCTTGGGCCGGTCATTCTGCTGGTGCTGGGGGCGCTGTGGCTGGCCTCCCGGTTCATCGAGCCGGCACCACCGACAAAGATTGCCATCACCACGGCGGGTGAGACGGGCGGATACTTCGCGACCGGCAAGAAGTATGCGGCCATCTTGAAGACGTCCGGTATCACGCTCGACGTCAAGACGTCGTCGGGTTCGCCGGAGAACGTCAAGCGCCTGCTCGATCCGAAGTCGGGCGTGCAGGTGGCGCTGCTGCAGGGCGGCACCACCAACAGCGAGGCCAATCCCGACATCATGTCGCTGGGGCGGGTTTACCTCGAACCGATGTGGGTGTTCTACCGGGGCAATGCGACCTGGGACCGCCTGCTCGATCTCAAGGGGCGGCGGTTAATCGTCGGGCCGGATGGGAGCGGCACGCGGGCGCTCGCACTGGCGCTGCTTGCCGCCAACGGGATCACAGCGGACAATACGACATTCTTGCCACTGACGGGCGCCAAGGCGATCGAGACCCTGACGGCGGGAGAAGCCGATGCCGCGTTCTTCGTCTCCTCGCCCTCATCACCGCAGGTCCAGACGCTGTTGCGCCACAAGGATCTGAAGATCATGAGCCTCTCGCATGCGGAGGCCTACACGCGCCGGTTCCCTTATCTCAACCGCATCGTGCTGCCGAAAGGCGCCATAGATCTGGTTGAGAACGTACCCGCTGCCGACGTCGAGATGGTGGCGCCGGTCGCCGCCTTGGTGGCAAAAACGGACCTGCATCCAGCTCTGATCAATCTGCTGGTGGACGCGGCCAAGGCTGTGCACACCCCGGGTGGGCTGTTCCATCGAGTCGGCGAGTTTCCGCGTGCGCAGGATCCGGAATTCGAGATGTCGGAGGATGCCGAGCGTGCACACAAGACCGGGCCGAACTGGCTGAAGCGAACGTTGCCATTCTGGCTGGCGACGTTCATCGAACGGGCGATCGTCGTGGCGGTGCCCGTCGCCGGCGTACTGCTGCCGCTGATCAAGCTGGGGCCGGCGCTCTACAAATGGCGCGTGCGGCGGCGCCTGTTCTATTGGTACGGGCGCCTCAAGGCTCTGGACAGCACGGTGACGGACGACGGGAACGGCGACACCTTGGATGCCCAACGCCAGGAGTTGGCAGTCATCGACGAGGCCGTGGCTAACGTGCCCATCCCGCTTGGCTATTCGGACCAGTACTATAGCCTGCGCGCCGCCATCGACCTGGTGCGCCAACGTCTGGCCAATCGTGCTATTGCGTCGGCGTCGACAATCGGCTGAGTTTACTCCGCCGTGTTCGCCCCCTAGAACTCGGGTCTGAACCGCCATAAGAAGCGACGGCAGTCGCCCGGCCCTCGGCCGGGGCAAGACGCAGGGAATTGGAACGCCGATGTTCAAGAAGATCCTGATCGCCAACCGGGGCGAGATCGCCTGCCGCGTCATCAAGACGGCTCGCAAAATGGGGATCAAGACGGTCGCCGTCTATTCGGATGCCGATTGCAGTGCCCTGCATGTCGAGATGGCCGACGAGGCCGTGCACATCGGTCCGGCGGCAGCGGCGCAGTCGTATCTGATCATCGAGAAGATCGTCGATGCCTGCAAGCGGACGGGCGCGGAGGCGGTGCATCCCGGCTATGGCTTCCTGTCGGAGCGCGAGGCGTTCCCCGTGGCGCTGGAGAAGGCCGGCATCGTGTTCATCGGTCCCAATCCCAAGGCGATCGCTGCCATGGGCGACAAGATCGAATCCAAGAAGGCGGCAGCCCGCGCCAAGGTCTCGACCGTGCCGGGTTACCTCGGCGAGATCGCCGACGCCAACCAAGCGGTGAAGATCGCCGCTGAGGTCGGCTACCCCGTGATGATCAAGGCTTCGGCTGGCGGCGGCGGCAAGGGCATGCGTATCGCCTACAACGCCAAGGAGTGCGAGGAGGGCTATGGCCTCGCCCGCTCGGAGGCGAAATCGTCGTTCGGCGATGACCGCGTCTTCATCGAGAAGTTCATCGAGAACCCGCGTCACATCGAGATCCAGGTGCTTGGCGACAAGCATGGCAACGTCATCTACCTCGGCGAGCGCGAATGCTCGATCCAGCGCCGCAACCAGAAGGTGATCGAGGAAGCGCCGTCGCCGCTGCTCGATGAAGCGACGCGGCGCAAGATGGGCGAGCAGGCGGTGGCGCTGTCCAAGGCCGTCGGCTATGACAGCGCCGGCACGGTGGAGTTCGTCGCCGGGCAGGATCGTTCGTTCTTTTTCCTCGAGATGAATACGCGGCTGCAGGTCGAGCATCCCGTGACCGAGATGATCACCGGCGTCGACCTCGTCGAGCAGATGATCCGCGTCGCTGCCGGCGAGAAGCTTGGTTTTGCGCAAAAGGACGTCAAGCTCAACGGCTGGGCGGTCGAGAGCCGCATCTACGCCGAGGATCCCTACCGCAACTTCCTGCCCTCCATTGGCCGACTGGTGCGTTACCGGCCGCCGCTGGAAGGCTCCAAAGGCGGCATCACGGTGCGCAATGATACGGGCGTCACCGAGGGTGGCGAGATCTCGATGTTCTATGACCCGATGATCGCCAAGCTGGTGACGCACGCGGCGGACCGCGCCACGGCGATCGAGGCGCAGGCCGAAGCGTTGGATGCCTTCCACATCGATGGCATCCAGCACAACATTCCCTTCCTCACGGCGTTGATGCAGCATCCGCGTTGGAAGTCGGGCAAGATCTCCACCGGCTTCATCAAGGAGGAGTATCCCAACGGTTTCGTCGCGCGGACGGCGTCGGTGGGGACCGAGGTCGATACGCTTTCCGCCGTCGCCGCTGTCATCGATCATCTCGGTAATGCGCGGCGCCGGACCATCACGCAGCAGATCAGTGGCGAGGCGGTGAAATTTGCCAAGCGGCGCGTCGTCAAGCTTGGCGACGTGGAACGCCGCCTCGATGTCACGGGCGGCGGCGAAGGGATGCCGTTCTATGTCACCTTCGTCGAAGGAGAAGGCCGGCCCGGCACGACCATCGAGGTGGTCTCGACGTGGTGGCCGGGTGACCCCGTATGGTCCGGCAAGGTCGGTGATCACGAGGTCTCGGTGCAGGTGGCGCCTCGGCTCAACGGGGCGACGCTGTCCTGGCGCGGCATTACGGTGCCAACCTGGGTCTACACCGAGCGCGAGGCGGCACTCGCCGCGTTGATGCCGGTGAAGGCTGCCGCCGATACGTCGAAGTATCTGCTGTGTCCGATGCCGGGCTTGGTCAAGACAGTGGCTGTTGCCGAGGGGCAAGACGTCAAGGCTGGTGACACACTCGCCGTCGTCGAGGCGATGAAGATGGAGAACGTGCTGCGCGCCGAACGCGACGGCAAGGTGAAAAAAATCGCCGCGAAAGCCGGCGACAGCCTCGCGGTGGATGCGGTGATTTTGGAGTTTGCCTGAGGGGTGGGAGCATCGTGGCGGCATGGACGCTGCGCGTGCTTGCTGCTGTTGGGTCGCGCCGCGCTGCGCGCCTGCTTGACGCCAACCTACGGTCGCGCCGCGCCAAGCCATGTGGCCATTTAAGATGGATCAAGCTCTGCTTTCGGCAGCGACCCAACGATCAATGGCGCATTGAACGACGCTTCGTTCTTGCACCCGACGCAATTTTCAGCACACTCACCACTCACCACTCACCACTCACCACTCACCACTCACCCCTCACCCCTTGAACCTCGGCTTGCGTTTGGCGAGGAAGGCGTCGACGCCTTCGCTGAACTCCGCGCTGCCGAAGGTGACGGCCTGCGCCACGGCCTCGCGCTCGAAGAAGTCTTCGACGCTGGCCTCGTAGGCGCGCTTCATCATCACCTTGGTCATGGTCAGCATGGCGGCCGGACCCGACGCGATTTCCTCGGCGGCGGCGAGAGCTTCGGACATGAGTGTATCAGGCGGAACGGCCCGATTGGCGAGGCCGATCGCCACCGCTTCCTCGGCCGTGTAGCGCCGATTGAGCAGGAACATCTCCTTGGCGCGCAGGCTGCCGATGGCCCACGGCAACGTCTGTAAAACGCCCAGATCCGGCAAGGCGCCGAGCTTGGAGTAGCCGCTCATGAAGTAGGCGTCGCGGCTGGCGATGACGATGTCGGCAAGGAGGGCGAGCGCCAGGCCGCCACCGACCGCGGCGCCGTTGACGGCGGCAATCACGGGCTTGTCGCAATCGAGCAGGGCCCGGGCCCAGGCGTGCGTCACCTGCATACGGGCGCGGACGGCGGGGGCCTTGCGGCCCTCGGGATCCTGCATCGAGCGGATGTCGCCGCCGGCGCAGAACGCCTTGCCGGTGCCCGTGAGCACGATGGCCCGCACGCCCGCGTCATTGACCAGCTTCGGTACCTCAGTCTGCATGCCCGCTTTCACCGCTGGCGACAGCGCGTTCATGGCGCTGGGATCATCCAGCCGCAGGACGGCAACGGCGCCGTGGCGCTCAACTTTCACAGCTGCGGGCATGCGCTTGTTTTCCTTCCGATAGCGGCGGCTGCCGCGCGTTTACTCTGCTGCCATGCGCATGGGCTGCACCGGCGAGAGATGCCTGACCTTCGGCAGCACCTCCTTGGCCAGCAATTCCAGCGAGCGATGCCAGGCTTGCGGATGCTCGACGTAGTCGAAACCGAACACCAGCAGGTGCCCGAAGCCGCCGACCTCCTGGTGGATCTTGGCGATCTTCTCGGCGACGGTTGCCGGCGAGCCGACGATCCAGTTGTGCTTGGCGCAATACTCGGGCGTCACGTCGCTGTCTGGCACGCTTGGGTCATGTTTCAGGAATTCGAGGAAGCCGAATTGCCCCAGCAGCGGCATGAAATAGTCGCGCATCATGCGGCCCATGTGCAGCCCGACCGAAAGCTTCATCGCCTCCGCGTCGGTATCGGCGACGAACACCTCGCGCACCATGCGCCACTCCGCGCGATCGGCGGTGCGTCCGGATTTCCTGGCGCCGGCTTCGACCGAGTCCCAGTGGCTGCCGACATAGGCCGGATTGAGATTGAGGCTCATCGGGATGTAGCCGTGCTCGCCGGCAAGCTTCAGCGTGTCGGAGTTCTTCGACAGGCCGGCGACACCAATGGGCGGGAACGGCTTCTGCAGCGGCTTGATGTGCGGCTTCAGGAAGCCATACATGAGCTCAGGGTTCTTCACCGTCCAGAATTTGCCGGCATAGGTGAAGGGCTCGTTGGTCGACCAGAGCTTCATGATGATGTCGAGCGCTTCCCGCATCATCAGCCGGTTGACGCCGTTGCCGCCGTCGACGTTGAACATGTCCCAATCGCTCGGCAGGCCCGAGGCGGCAATGCCGAAATTCAGTCGTCCCCCCGAGATGTGGTCGAGCATGGCCACCCGGTTGGCGATCTGCGCGGGGTGATGGAAGGGCAGCAGGAAACCGCCGGGCCCGAGGCGGATGGACTTCGTCTGCATCAGGGCCTGCGCCACCAATAGATCAGGCGCGGGGTGCGGCTCCCAGGGCGCGGTGTGATGCTCGCCGATCCAGCATTCCTTGTAGCCGAGCTCGTCGAGCCAGCGGATGACCTGGAGATCCCACGCGTGGCCGTCCTTCAGAGACCGCTCGGGGGGATGCGATGGCATCGTGAAATAGCCGAGTTCCATGGTGCACTCCTGACTGTTGGCGGATGAAACCGCAAGGGCGCCGCAAGGGGAGGCCCAGCGTAGTCCTCCGCCATGCGCCGTCAAGATTGCGCGCGTGCAGGCGGCGTGGGGCCGGATCGCCGTCCACTTGTCCCCTCGCGGGGTGACGGTGCACCGGCAGGATCGGGATCCTGCGGGCGACGCGCTGTCATGCCCCGCCCCGTCGCTGGTGCGGCGCGCGATCGCGTGCTTGGATGGCAGCGGCTGTCGACCGACCCGGCATCGACGAGGCGGCGTGTCTCGCCGATGATGTCGGTAGCTGAAGGTGGTTCTGCCGATGCGGAGGCCGTGCGCGCGGATCGTGTTGACACGGAGGAGACGAAGCAGCGAGGCCGCCCACGTCCCTTCTCCCCGACGCGTCCATGCGTAGCATGGCTTCGCCATGACGCACGCGACGGGGAGAAGGTTCGGGTGAGGGGCGGCGGCCTTCTCTGGCCTCGCGATTGACGACGGCAGCTCTCCGGGGGCAAGCTGTTGCGACATCGGCGCACGATCAACCGAGGACTGCCGACGCGAATGACCCACTTCGACCTGTGTGCCGGTGCACACCAGCTGTGTGCCCAATGTGCAATGTGCACGAGATGGGGCCGTCGTCGGGTGCTCTGCAAGAGAGATGCCCCGCAATCGTATCCGAGACCAGCGTCTGGGCGCACTCTGGCGTAAATATCGTGTCGAAAGGCCGGCGACGCTTCGTTGATGTGACCATTCTTAAGTGTTGCGTCAATGTCACGGTACTTTCGTCAAGCACTCGAATCGATCCCCCGCGCGTCTGTGGCTCTTGTGCGAGCGGCCCGATCCTCTTCATTGTCAAGGGGGCGAGGCATCGACGTCAGATAATCTGGCAAACGAAGCGAACGGAGAACGTCGAGCAGCCCGTCCATCTTGGCTGGGGAAAACTCGTATGGCGTCCTCTGATGGTTTTAAAGGCGTGAAGATCAAGCCTGTCCAACTCGGCATACGAAAAGGCTCGATATTCATGCCGTTAGTGCTGCTGCTCATGGCAGTGCTGGCGTTCATGATCGGCAGGTCGCCCGAAGCCAAGCGGGATTTTCTCGCCGGCATTCTTATGCCGGGCCAGCCGCTCGATTGGTATGAGAAAGATCAGAGCAAGATCCCAGCCGGGACCAAGAAGGATACTCCGATTTCGATCCGGGTTCTTGATGGACCAACTTCTCTTTATGGTTTCATGAACGCCGTCAGCAAGGGGCAGCTGGTCACGATCTGCGGCAAAGATACCTGTCCCACGGCGATCATCGAAGCGTGCGCCAAAGTGCCCGCTGATCAGTTGCCATGCAGAAAGCCCTTCACCGTCAACGCCAAGAATTACGAGTATCAAGAGTTGATCTCGGACCGGCAGCGTGTCGTTCAGGTGAGCTCCGTCACAAAAGACGATAAGTTCGCGACCTGCGATCCAAAACCAGCCGATAGTTCATTCTGCCAGATCGACTTCAACGTCGCCAAAGACGGCGTAAACAGAGGCTTGAGCGAAACCCGCGATGCTTGGTCGAAGGTCGTACAGCCGTTCATGAACTTGGCGCTGCTGCAGCTCAGCGGCGATATGAAAGACATCGTTCGCAATGTCGTCTCGACGACTTGGCAGCTGGCGCTCTTCTCGCTCATTCCAGGTCTCGCTGGTCTCTTCTATCGGCGCCAGTTCTGGATTTGGTTCCTCGCGACATTCGGCGCTCTGTCTGCGATCAATGGGAGCGGCCTCTTCGGCAGTCTGACCTCGGCGGCGCCGATGCCGTTTTCAGGCAAGGTGCTGCTGTTCCTTGCCGTGCAGGTGCTGATACTGCTTGCGATCTTCCGCTTGCAGCGCCACAGCCAGGGCCTTGGCGCCCTGTGGGCGCCATTGGCGTCAATCTCGCCGAAATGGCACAACAGGGTCCTTAAATGGGTCCTGATCGCTCTGGGCGTGGGGGGCATAGCCCACACAGTCACCGAAGTGTTTTCGTCGGGAACAACCAGCAGCCCGCATGTCGAATCGCTCCTAGGAGGCGGGCTGCTCGGTTGGCTGTTGAAGTGGGAGCTAATCTTCGTCGGCTTACCGCTGATCTACTTCTTGTTTCGTAACAACTCGACCTGGCCGTCGCTAAGCAATAAGAACATCGTGATCTGCCTCGACGGAACCAGCAATACTCCCGATCAGATTGAGATGGGCTTCATCGCCCAGACCAATGTCTACAAGCTGTTCGACATGCTGGAATCGGACGACAACGACAAGGCCTACGAGCCGGCCAAAGAGTTCGGCGCCTCGCTCTGCAAAAAATACAGTCACACGGTTAAGCAGATGGACGGAGAGAAACGCTACGAGCAGATAGGCTTCTATTACGCCGGTGTCGGCAACAAGTTCGACAATAATCCGGTACTTTCGGTGCTCGGCATGGGCACAGGCATGGGAGCCGGCGAAATCGTCGAACGCGCCTACCTCGATCTGATCCGCGTCTATCGGCCCGGAGACCGCGTGTTCATCACCGGCTTCAGCCGTGGTGCCGCCATCGCCAGGCTGCTCGCCCGCACAATCGATGCGCGCAAGTCTCCGCGCTCGGTGTGGAGCCTTTATATATTTGGCAAGCATCGCATGTTGTGGATGTCGAAGATGCGAAAGGAGATTCCAATCACCGTGCTCGGCTGTTGGGACACAGTCGGTGCGTTTGGCGTCGCAAAGACAATCTTCGGCGTCAACTTCCAGTCGATGAATATGGGGATGGACCTTTCCGTTCCCGACAATGTCCAGCAGGCCTATCACATGGTGGCGCTGGACGAGCGGCGTGACAGCTTCGATCCCACGCTGATGGACCCCGACCCGATCCGACCCGAGCGCATTGTCGAGGTCTGGTTCCCCGGTGATCACGCCAATATCGGCGGCGGCTGGGCGACTGACACACTCTCTGACGTCACGCTCGATTTCCTGCTGAGCCGAATCAGCAGCGGGTATGCAAACCAACAAAACAAGACGCCGGGAGATCCGACCTGGGGTGTGTACCTGCGGGCTGTCAAGGCAGACAAGCAGGACGTCGCCGTGCGCGATCTCGTCGACGGCGGGGTGCCAATTGTCGATCCGGAGTCGAGCGGTCAGATTCGCCAATGGGTCAGCCGCCTTTACGAATACAGGCCTCGAACCCTGCCTTTGCACGCCGTGATCTCGGATGCAGTGTTCGAGCGCATGGGGGAGGTCAAGCCGGCCTACGCACCCGAGTCGCTATCGGTTCTCAACAAGGCGCTCGCCAAGCAACGCCGGACGGTGGAAGAGGGAGTCGGTGAATTCCAAGAAACTGAATCCATGGAGCAGTCGGAGCAGCAGGCAGTCATTGAAGCCAACAGAAGACTCCGCCTTTTGCGTGCCGACGCTTACGCGACGGACGTAAAGTGGAAAATTGCCATGCGCTACGATATTCCCCGCGCGTTGAGGGAGAAGAAACTCTCGGGCGTGGTGAGGGCAAAGGTTCAATCGCACGCAGCTGCAATGGGGGGGGAAGCGAGCACCGCCGAAAGCATTGAGCGAGCCATCGAGGAAGTCATGAATTCCGTGATTGTCGACGTCGTTGATCGCATTGCTGCACCCGCCGTAGTCCTCGACAATGGCTACTTCTTTGACAAGAAAATCCGAAGCGACATTATAATCCCAGACGAAAGACGGAGGATCATTGACGGAGCCATTGCCGCGGCGACGAGCGATGAGGCTATCGATATTGCCGTCGGCAAAGTCGCCGGCGCTACTGGCCTCGTGCCGAAACTGATCGAAAAGATTAGCCAATTACCCGCCACGGTAGGCGCCGGGGTGGTACCCTTAAGTCTACCGATGAGCTGAAGGGCGTGAGGGCGCCGTAGCGATGCCGACCCTTGGATGCCTTTTGGCTGGCGCTGACGAGATCATCGTGTCTTGGCGCCGGCCGCCCAACTGCCCGCTTCCCACGCCGATCACTGGCCCGTCTGTCTCAATTTCGGAGTGAGATACCTCATCACTCGCGCAGAAGCAAAGAGCGGGTTGCAGTGCAGCGAGTACAGGTCACTGGCACCTAACATCGGCGTGCGCAAGAAGCACATGCTGACTGATGATCCGTCTCGTCGGATGTCAGCAGCTGGCCCGAGTCGGCCACGTTTCCGATTCGTTTCCTTGGCGCTCAATGCCGGAGGTACTGCGGACATGGCTCGATCCGGCCGCTCGACTCGTAGCCGCCCCTTGCATCCTAACCTTCTCCCCGTCGAGTGCGTCATGGCGAAGCCATGCTACGCATGGACGCGTCGGGGAGAAGGGACGAGACTGCCGCACCGCTTGCGATCCTGGCCCCTCTCGCCGTGCGCCTGTCGTCTGCTGACTTGGGAGCCTCGGTCAGGGAACTGAACGATAGGGCTGTGGCAAGCGGCTCGTCATTGTCAGCCATCTCTGCAACCCGGCGGGTGACCAGCTGACCGATGGCGTACGCGCTCAGGGCCGTTATGGTTCGCGAGCACCAGTTCCAATGGCTTGGTCTCGACGGTCGGCCAATCGAGCGGAGCCAGCCGGCAATGGCAGCGCTTGGCGCCATGCATCGCAATTACCGGGTCCGCATTCACCGGGCTTCAATGGCTTGGCGGTAGAGTTGCGGGGTGTGACTGCCAACCGGTGCCGCCATGCGTGATGTCGTCTGTGAGCTTTGGGCCGTGGGCTGCGTGCTGATCGACCCGCGCGGGCGCTGCAACCGCAAGGGGCTGTTGATCATCGCCAGCCTGATGCTGGTGATCCAGATCGGCCTCGCCTCGGCGTTCTGGGGCTTCGGTGTCAGTCTGACCGGGGTGGCTGCAACTCTGTTCAAGCTGCTGTTCTGCTGGCTGGCACTGGCGGCCTGCTCGAAACGGCTGCACGATCTCGACCGCAGCGCCTGGACCTTGGCCTGGGTCCTGCCGGCGACCATTGTGTGGACGCTCGTCGTGGCGCTCGGCTTCGCCTTTGGCCTCGGCATCGAAACGCTGATGCCCAGGAGCCCCTGGTACCCGGTGGCGATGGGGGCCTCGATGGCGCCGATGTTTGCCGCGGCCTTGTGGCTGCATCTCGCCAAGGGCACGGCCGGCGCGAACCGGTTCGGGCCTGAGCCCGACGGCGCTGGCTTCTCGGCAGCGGCGCCGCTGCCGCTCCGGTCGGGGCCGTCTGCTGCCGCGACGCTTGGCACCGATCGTGCGCCGGCCTGACGCATCTCAATGCATTGGTAGCCCTTTCGGGATAGTCTCGCTTGATCAGCGCGGCCGCCGTAACTGCTTGTCAATGAATTGATTATCGTCGAATGGCCAGCGCCAGCCTGAAGGGGTTCCCAGCATGAAAGCGCCATCCCTCCCAAGCCCCGCCGGTCTCCCGCCGATGCCCACTCTGGGCGGCGCCAGTCGCTGGCTTGCCATCGTCGCCGGTCTGCTTGCTCTCTCCGTGTGGCTCGGCGTCTACCGCATCGATGCCGGTCATGTCGGCATCGTCAAACGGTTCGGCAATGTCATCGACGTGGTCGATCCCGGGTTGCACTACAAGCTGCCCTATGCCGACACCGTCGAGGAGATGGAGGTGCGCGAGCGCGCCTTCACCATCGATCTCGATGCCGCCTCGCAAGACCCGCTGGAGTTGCCAATCAAGGTGACGGTCAACTGGCTGGTGAAGCGGGCCCAGGTGAAGGACCTCTATGTGCAGTTCGGCTCCCTCGACCAGTTCGAGAAGCGCATCATCCTGCCGCGCCTCAACGATGCCGTGAAAGGCGTCACCAGCCGCTATGTGGTCAACGATCTGCTGCGCAAGCGCACCGAGTATCGCGACCTCTCGAAGAAGACCTTCGAGGAGCGCATGCCCGACGACGTGCAAATCACCGGCTTCTCGATCGTCAACATCGGCTTCCCGCCGGAGTACACCAAGGCCATCCGCGACAAGCAGGTGGCGCGCGAGCAGGCGGAAACCGAGAAGTTCGTGCTCGACCGGCAGCGCCTCACCTCGACGCAGGTGACGCAATCGGCCGAAGCACAGCGTGATGCCGACAAGGCCCGTGCCGATGGCCGCGCCTACGAGATCAAGGTGCAGGGTGAAGCGCAGGCCGAGGCGATCCGCAGCATGGGCGCCGCGCTGTCGCAGAACCCGCTGGTGGTGGAGTTCAAGAAGGTGGAGAAGTGGACCGGTACGTTCCCGACTACGTTCATGGGCGGCGATGCCGGCAACAATACCATGTGGACCATGCCGGGTGGCCTGCAGGGGCCGACGACGGTCCTCACGCCGGGGACCCAACAGGGCGCGGCACCGCCCGTCCGCCGGTAAGCTGAACCACGTTGGCCAGCGCCGCTGAGCCGTCGTGGCCAAAGGATAAAGTGTCTCAAGGAAACCAGGGGCAATCGTGCCGTCGCCGGCGCGGTTGCCCGCTTGCTGTTGCGGTGTAGCCGTGGCACCGTGGCCCTCGTCGATCACATTCGTTTGTCAGCCGTCGTTACCTCTTGTGTCATTTTGCCAGTCGCCATAACTGTATGTTATCGATGTCGGATTATTTTCGGGGTCATACCAGCCAACCGATGTCCCCTCTCTCAAACGTGCCAAGGAGCGTACGCGTGTCAGACAGCGTAGCGTTGTGTCGTCGTCTATCGTGGTCCACGGCTGCCGTGTTTGGCGCCACCGCTGCGTCGTCCCTGGCGCTGCTCGCGGCACTTGGCCCCGTTGATTCGGCACTGGCCCAACAGTCGCGGCCCAAGCCCGTGCAGGCGGCGAAGCCGAGCCCCGCCGTGGCCCAGACCCAGGGCCCCTACATCGCGGTCATCTCGATCGCCAATCAAAAGTTGACGCTCTACAACCGCCACGGTGTGGTTGCCACGTCGCCGGTCTCGACCGGTCGCTCGGGCTATGAGACGCCGCAGGGCGTCTTCTCGATCATCGAGCGCAAGGAGGAGCACTTCTCCAACATTTACGATGACGCCTCGATGCCGTTCATGCAGCGCATCACCTGGTCGGGCGTTGCCATGCACGCGGGCGCGCTGCCCGGCTATCCGGCCTCGCACGGCTGCATCCGGTTGCCGCATAGCTTCGCCGAGCGCCTGTTCGGCATCACCAAGCTCAATACCCGCGTCGTCGTGGCACCGCGCGATGTGGCGCCGGTGGCCATCTCGCACGCAGCCCTGTTCCAGCCGAGCTTGCCCGGCGCGCCGCCGGTGGCAGCTGCTCCGGCGACAGTCGTGCCGGCCCCAACACCGGCCGCCCCGCGCTCGAGCGAGCCGCTCAAGTCCGACGAGACGCCGATGATGCTCGGCTTGAAACCGCAGAAGCCGGACGTGCCCGAGGCCGCGCCGAGCCCGATGGCGCCGCAGCGCGCCGTGACCAGTCTGGTCGAGGCCGCGCGCCTGCAACGGGCGGCAGCCAACGAACGGGCGGCCACTGCGATCAAGGCGGCCGACCAGGCGCGGCTGGTGGTGAAGACGAAGCTCGTCGAGGCCAGGAAGGCGGAGGTTGCGCACAAGAAGTCGGATGCGCTGCTGAGGCGTGCTGAAGCGCGCGTCGAGGCGGCGGATCGTGTCGTGACGCTGGCCAAGACTGATGAGGCGCTGGAGAAAGCCAAGCTGGCGCTGGAAAAAGCGACCCAGGATCTGGCCGAATTGCGCAAGGCAACGGACGAGCTCAAGGTCTTGACCGACGCCCGTGGTGCAGAGGCCCGCGAGGCCGCCGATGCGGTGAAGGCTGCCGATGCCGTTCGCAATGCCGCGCAAGCCGAGGCCCGTGAGGCCGCCCGCCGGGAGGAGCCGATCTCCGTCTTCGTGTCCCGCCGCACCAGCCGGCTCTATGTGCGCCAAGGCCGCCAACCGGTGTTCGACATGGCCGTGACGCTGAAACAACCGAACAAGCCGATCGGCACGCATATCTTTACCGCCATCGACGAACTTCCCGCGCAACGGGGTGTGCAATGGAACGTTGTGACCGTCGAGACCGGCGTTCCCGAGCCGACGCCGCCGCCACAGTCGAAGCGTCGGGGCCAGCCGGTGGTCGAGGCGCCGAGGCCGCCAGCCCGCAATTGGGCGGCGGAAGCACTTGACCGGCTCGAAATCCCGCAAGAAGCGCTGGATCGGATCACGCCGTATCTGCAGGTCGGCTCGTCGCTGCTGATCTCTGACCTCGGGCCGAGCATCGAGCAGGGCAAGGGCACTGATTTCGTCGTGCTGACGAAAGGCGAGGAGCAGGCCGCCGAGTCGATTGCCCGCTTCGTCGCCGAGAAAAAGAAAGAGCTGGCGGAGCAGCGCCGTTACGGCAACGGCAACGGCGGCACGCGCCGGAACTGAGCGCAGTTCGTGGGTTGCAACGTTGCGCAGTTGACAGATCCCGGGGCTCGCCTCCGGGATTTGCGTTTTTCGCCCGTCACGCCCCGCCCTCGGTGCGGCGCTTGGCGCGCAGGCTCTCCCACCACGCCAGGCGCTTCTTGATCTCGCGCTCGAAGCCGCGTTCAGGCGGATCGTAGAAGGTGCGGCGCGCGCCCATCTCGTCGGGAAAGTAATTCTGTCCCGAGAACGCGTCCGGCGCATCGTGGTCGTAGTCATAACCGGCGCCGTAGCCCTGCTCGTCCATCAACTTCGTTGGCGCATTGAGAATGTGCTTCGGCGGACTAAGGCTGCCGCTCTCTTTCGCCGCCCGCGTGGCCGCCTTGTAGGCGACGTAGGCGGCATTCGATTTGGGCGCCGTGGCGAGATAGATGGTTGCCTGCGCCAGGGCCAGTTCGCCCTCGGGTGAGCCCAGGAAATCGAAAGTGTCCTTGGCAGCCAGCGCCTGCTGCAAGGCCTGCGGATCGGCAAGCCCGATATCCTCGATGGCCATGCGCACCAGCCGACGGGCGAGAAACAGCCGGTCTTCGCCGCCGTCCAGCATGCGGCAGAGCCAGTACAGCGCGGCGTCGGGATCGGAGCCGCGCACGGCTTTGTGCAGGGCCGAGATCAGATTGTAATGGCCGTCGCGGCTTTTGTCGTAGAGCGGCGCACGGCGTTGCACGAGCCGGGTCAGGGCCTCACGACCGATCGCCGGCTTGCCTTCCGGGAGTGCTGCAAACACCTCGGCCGCGAGATTAATGACGGTACGGCCGTCACCGTCGGCCATGCCGATGAGGGCGATGCGGGCATCGGCATCCAGGGGGAGGGCGCGCTTTTCCGAGGCTTCGGCACGCTCCAGCAGGCGCGCCAGGGAGGTCTCGTCGTGGCGATTGAGCACCAGCACGCTGGCGCGCGAGAGCAGCGCCGCGTTGAGTTCGAACGACGGGTTCTCCGTCGTCGCCCCGATCAGGATGATGGTGCCGTCCTCCATGACGGGGAGGAAGCTGTCCTGCTGTGCCCGGTTGAAGCGATGGATCTCGTCGACGAACAGCAGCGTGCCCTTGCCGATGTCGCGGCGGGCCCGGGCGCGCTCGAAGACCTTCTTGAGGTCCTGCACGCCGGAGAAGATCGCCGAGATCTGTTCGAGTTCCAGCTTCGCCTCACGGGCGATGAGCCGCGCGATGGTGGTCTTGCCGGTGCCGGGCGGCCCCCACAGGATCAGGCTCGGCAGGCGGCCGGAGGCGAGCAGCCGCGTCAGCGTGCCGTCAGGACCGACGAGATGGTCCTGTCCGACCACCTCGGCCAGGGTCGCGGGACGGAGGCGATCGGCAAGCGGACGCGGGGAGCCCGCATCGAGGCCGGCTGCTTCGAAGAGACTGGTCATGGGCGGCAGCTTACGCTGGCCAGCCCCGACCTGCCAACGTCATGCCGCCGATGAGGCGCCCAGTTCACGCCACCACGCGTCACGCGATGGTGACGCCGCCATCGGCAACGATCACCTGGCCAGTAATGAAGGCCGCGGCCGGCGACGCCAGGAAGGCCGCGATGCCGCCGATGTCCTCGGGCTCGCCGATGCGCTTCAGCGGTGAGTTCTCGAGGCGCTTGGCGAGATTGACCTTGTCCTCCCACAGCGCGCGGGCAAAGTCGGTCTTGACGAGGCCCGGCGCAATGGCGTTGACGCGCACGTTCTTCGGTCCCCACTCCACGGCCAGCGACCGGGCAAGGCCGAAGTCGGCGGCTTTTGAGACGGCGTAGGCGCCGAGCTTGGCCGAGCCCTTGAGGCCGCCGATCGAGGACACAATGGTGATGGTGCCGCCGCCACGCTCCGCCATGCCCGGTGCCGTCATGTTGGCGAGCCACAGATTGGAGCGGATGTTGCTTTCCATGATCTTGTCCCACTGCTCGTCCTGGATGCCTGAGAGCGGGCCGAAGTAGGGATTGACCGCAGCGTTGCAGACCATGGCGTCGATGCGGCCGTACTTGGCAATGGCGCCTTTGACCAGGGCCTCGACCTCGGGCTTGCGGCCGATGTTGCAAGGAATGACGGTCGCCTCGCCGCCGGCCTTGCGAATACCCTCGGCGACGATCTCGCAGGCGTCGGCCTTACGCGAGGACACCACCACCTTGGCGCCCATGGCGGCCATGATCTCGGCGATGGAGCGGCCGATACCTTTGCTCGAGCCGGTGACGACGGCGACCTGGCCTTTGAGATCGAAGGGGTTCTGCATGGGACTGCCTCGGGCGTTGCGGGTTGGGAAGCCAAAAAAGCAAGGCACCAGCGTCGCCTGTCGCGGGCGGCTTGTGAAGTCCTTATCGTGGCCGGGCGCCAAGTTGGGGGACTGGGTTCCGCTCAGCGCAGGGCGGGTTGCTGCGTGACTTCCTTGGGATCGAGATAGATCTGGCGGCCGCGCTTGACCAACAGCACTTCGATCGGCTCGGAGAAGCCGCGGACGACGACGTCCTCTACGGGGAGGCCTTCCGCGCTCCAGCCAGCGGTATAAGCCAACTCGCGCGACACCACGACCTGCACGTTCTTGTCCCGGGTGAGGCCTTCGAGACGGCTGGCGGCGTTCACCGTCGGGCCGATCACGGTCATGGCAGCTGTCGCGGAATGACCAATGCGACCGATGACCAGCGGTCCCACGTGCAAGCCCATGGCAACATCCAGCGGCTCGCCGCTTTCAGCCCGGACGTCCTGGTTGACCCGGTCGAGCGCCCAGTCGATTTTGCGCGCGGCATTGAGCGCCTGCCGGCAGCCGGTCGCAGCATCGCTATCGCGCCCGAAGACTGCGAGCAGGCCATCGCCCATGTATTTGTCGATCCAGCCGTTCTCGGACAGGATGGCCTCGCCGATGGCATCGAAGAACCGATTGAGCATGAAGACGATGTCGTAGGGGAGTTGCTTTTCGGTCAGTGCCGAGAAGCCGCGCAGGTCGAGAAACATGACCGCGAGACGGCGTTCGACGCCCTCGCTCTCGGCCTCCGACGAGGTGGCGAGACGCGCGTTGGTGGTGCCGGGCCGCAACAGGCGGGTGACGCGCATGGGCTGTGTGACATGCAACTGGCAGGCCAGCCGGATGTCCTGCGGAGCGCGAATGGCGGCGAGGGTGCGTGCTTCCGCCGCCTCGGGTGGTGGCAAGGGCCCCGCATGCGGCTCGACGCGAACGCGGCACGTGGAGCAGCGCGCGCGGCCTCCACAGACGGCGGCATGGGGGATGCCGTGCTGGCGGCTCACCTCCAGCACCGTCACGCCCGGGGTGGCTGCGACGGTTGGGCCCGCGGCATAGGTGATCTGGAATGTCGGCGCCGACTGGGCCCGTAAGCGGCTGGCCCATAACAGCAGGGCGCCGCAGGCGAGCACCAGAAGGACGATCCATTGGGCATGATCCCGCAGGGCCGTGAGACGGCCGTCGAAATTGGCATCGGGCCAGTTGGTGGCGAGGCGCAGGGTGTTGAAGCGATCGGGATCGGCGATGATGGCGGCAATGCTGCGCCCGCCCGCGGCAAAGCCGGCCAGCGCCGCGACCGGTAGCATTACCGCAAACACCAGCAGCGTAGGGGCCAGACGCCGGTAGACGTCGGAGAACTTGAGCCACTGGTTGAGGCCGATGCAGCCGTGCACCCACACCAGCAGCAGCAAGGCGCCTTGCGGAATGGCCCGGCCCGGCCACAGCCGCGCCAGCTCATAGGCATAGCTGTCGAACACCCCGAAGTAAGTGTGCGCGATGCGCGTATTGACGATATGCGGAACGAGCAGAAACGGGATCGCGAGGCCGGTGGCGATCTGCGCACTCTCCCAGAGCGGCATCCGCCACGTTGTGCGCATGGCCAGCCGCTGCAGGCCGAGAACGATATGCGCCGTCAGCGCCCCATAGAGCAGGACGGTGCCGGGCCAGGAACGCGTCACCTGCTGGCGCCAGCCTTGGAATGCCTCCATGCTTTCAACGCCGAACAGGCCGAGCGCGTGATTGAAGAAGTGCGTTGCTGCAAAGGCGAACAGCACAAGACCCGAGCCGAGGCGCAGTTTCTGGAGGAGCGAGCCACGCAGCAGGACGTGCATTGGGACGTGTTCCCGGGATCACCGCCGCGCCGGCGGACTTGGAGATGCGAAGGATACCGTGCGGCGCGTCTGGGGGACACCCTTTTCGGGTGTCGCGAACGCGTGCAGCGGCAGGTTCAGCGCGCCAGATGGCCTGGGAGCTCGCGGATACTCGGCAACACCACGTCGGCATGCGGTGCCAGGTCCGCCTCCGCCGAGGTCCCCGAAAGAACGGCGATTCTGAGCCCGACGCCGGCCCGCGCGCCCATTTCGAGGTCGTGCACCGCGTCGCCGACCACGGCGATGGCGCTGGGAGCAAGTCCAAGCTTGTCGGCGAAGGCGTGCACCATGCCGGGGCCGGGCTTGGCGCCGTGGCCTGAATCGCAGCCGGCCAGGAATTCGCACATCGCCAGCAGTCGGGCATGGCGACCGAGGGAGGCTTCCAGGCCGCCCATTGAATCATTGGTGGCGATGCCAAGCCGATAGCCGGCTTTGCTGAGCGCCCGCATGGCCTCGAACGCGCCGTCGATGAGGACTGCATGTTGCGTGCCACCTTCGCGGAACATCTGGTCGATGGTGGCGGCGAAGCGGGGCGGGGTGCGGGCCCCGAGATGGGCTGCAAACGCACCGGCGATGTCGTCGATGCTGCCGGCGGCCAGCGGTGACCCCGCAGCCACGACATTGGTCACGGGATCGTGGCCGCCGAGGCGGAGCAAGTGGTCGGCAAGCTTCGCATCGCCGCCCGCCGCATAGAGTGCGACGTCACGATTGATCGGCACCCACGTGCGCGCGTAGTCGAGGATGGTGCCGTCCTTGTCGAGCAGAATGGCGCGGATCTTCGTGACCATCGAACGATCCCCTTGGCGTCGCATCGGTTGTCAGGCGGCGCAGATGGCGCCATCAGCGGCCGTGGCGTGGATCGAGAGGTCGCGGATGGTTGGCGTGCGGCCCGAGAGCGCGTTGCCGGGATCCCAGCCGACCTTGACGTTCTCGAAGCGGGCGCCAAGCGCGTCGTAGATCATCAGGCGTCCGGCGAGGCTATCGCCGAGGCCCAGGATCTCTTTTAGCACCTCGGTCGCCTGCAAGGTGCCGATGACGCCGACGACAGCGCCGAGCACGCCGACCTCGGCGCAGTTGGCGACGGTGCCGGCCGGCGGCGCCTCAGGAAACAGGCAACGATAGCTCGGCCATGGCGTCCCATCGGGGCGCTGCTCGTGCGGCTTGAAGGTGGTGACATAGCCGTCGAAGGGACCGACGGCGCCGAACACCAGCGGGCGCTTGGCCAGATAGCAGGCATCGGACACCAGATAGCGGGTGGCGAAATTGTCCGAGCCGTCGGCGACGATGTCGTAACGCGAGATGATGTCGATCGCATTGGCGGCGTCGATGCGGAACGGGTGCGCCTCGACCTGCACATGCGGGTTGAGGCGGGCGATCATGGCCTTGGCGCTTTCAACTTTGGGCACGCCAACGTGCGGCGTGTCGTGGGCGATCTGGCGCTGCAGGTTCGAGAGCGAAACCGTGTCGTGGTCCATGATCCCGAGCGTGCCGACGCCGGCCGCCGCCAGGTACATGATCAACGGGCTGCCGAGCCCGCCGGCGCCGATCAACAGCACGCGCGCGGCCTTGAGCTTCTGCTGGCCCTGGCCGCCAACGTCCTTCAACACGAGATGGCGCTTGTAGCGCTCGATTTCTTGCGATGTGAGGCTCATGCCAGCCTATGTAGCGGCGTTTGCAGGCGGTTCCAAGCGCCACAGTCAGGGGAGATACCCGATCAGCTTCAACCAGAGGATCTCGAGCGGCAGGATCAGCACCAGGCCGATGATGGCCAGTGGCACCAGGAAGCGCGCCGCAGGCCGTGCACCCACCCGTCCCATCAGCAGGCCGACCATCACGGGGGCCGCCTCATAATGGAAAAACAGGGCCTGCAGCCCGGTCAACACGGCAACCGCGCCGAGTTTGGCGGAAAGGCCCGTCGCCACCACCACCTGGGTCACGATGGGGGTCATGATAGCAATGCAACCAACCGTGGTGGCGACGATGGCGATCACGGCCGCCAGTACGGCGAGGACCGCGAAGCCATAGGCCGGTGAGCGCCCGGCAAGCGGAATGGCGGCCGTCACGGCATCTATCAGCACCTGCCCGGCGCCCGAATGCGTGATCACGCTTGCGACGCCCAGCAGCATGGGCACCGTGACGATGCCCGTCAGGCGGTTGCGGTCGAAACTTTCCTTGAGGCCGACGAGGGCCAGCGGCGGCAGGATGCACAGCAGGCCGGCGCCGAGCGCAATCCAACCGGGCTTGAGCCCATGCAGGAAATCCGTCGCCCACATGCTCACTGCAAGCCCCAGCACGAGCCCGAGGCGCCGCGCGGCCCCCGAGAGCACGACCGGTTCGCCTGGACCGGAGGCCGGCGCCGGTGATGATGCCGGTAGCAGCCACAGCACCAGGGCGATGAAGGTGGCGCCTTTGGCAAGGCCGAGCACGGGGCCGGTGAGCAACAGATACTCGGCGTAGGTGGCCTGCGGCCCATGCACGGCCTCGATGGCCCCGAGTGTGATGATCTGCACGAGGTTGGCGGGCAAGATGGCGTAGCTGGTCATGAAGTTACCGGCGACCGTCACCAGGATGGCGCCGACGTAGCCGTTCGAGCCTTCCTCGTAGCCCGCCTCCTTCAGAGTTGCGAGCACCACGGGAATGGTAATGGCGAGGCGGCCCATGGTCGAGGGCACCAGCAGGCTCAGTGCCGCGGTGCCCAACATGATGCCGGTCAGCAGGCGCGGATAGGAGCCGAGAAAGCGCTGCATCAGGCCGCGCGCCACGTAACGGCCAAAACCTGAGCGCTCGGCGGCGGCGCCCATGACGAGGCCACCGAAAATCAGCATGATCGCGTTCGACCAGAAGCCGGAGGCCAGCACCCAGACAGGTGCCGCCTGGGTAACCAGGGCCATGAAGAAGAACACGCCCGCGGTGACCAGTCCCGGCACCATGCCGGTCGCCAGCAGGACGACCGTGACGACCACGGTCGCAAAGCCGGCCTTGACGCCGCTGTCACCGGGGACAATAGGCAGCAGGGCATAGGCCAGCCCGAGCAGCACGGCGAGCGCCGTCCACAGCAGTCGATCGGGCGCGAGGCCCGCCTTGGCCGCGCTCATGATTTGGCCGACGGCTGGCTGGCGGGACCGGGCGGCGCCACCTGGCGGTGCTCTTCCAGCCGCGGCATGATCTCGACGAAATTGCAGGGCCGGTGTCGATTGTCGAGCTGCCACTTCAGGATGCCGTTCCAGCCGTCCTTGCAAGCGCCCGGCGATCCCGGCAGGCAGAAGATATAGGTGCCGCCGGCGAGGCCGCCGCAGGCCCGCGACTGGATCGTCGAGGTCTCGATCTTGGCGAACGAGATGATGTGGAACACGGTCGAGAAGCCGTCGATTTCCTTCTCGAACAAAGGCCGCACGGCTTCAGGCGTCACGTCGCGGCCGGTGAAGCCGGTGCCGCCCGTGGTGATCACCACATCGACGTCGGGCGCCGCGATCCAGCCCTGCACGCGGGCGCGGATCTGGGCCACGTCGTCGCGAACGATGGCCCGGTCGGCAACCTCGTGGCCCGCTTCCTTGATCATCTCGACCAGCGTGTTGCCGGACTTGTCTTCTGCCAGCGTGCGCGTGTCCGAAACCGTCAGCACGGCAATGCGCACGGGGATAAACGGGCGGGTTTCGTCGATCCTGGGCATGTTGGCGGCTCGATTGAGAAAAGCGACGTCCGGCTCATAGCACGGCGCCTCGGGGTCCCCAAAGGCTGAAACGCGAAGCGGACCTCGGCTCTCGCAGGTGTGCCCTGCGGTGGGCGAGTTCCCTTCGGGCGCAGTTCGACGCATCCTGGGCTGAGCTGGACAGTTGCCAGTCACACGCAGGAGCGCGACATGCCACGTTTGCCGATCCCTTCAGACACGGATGCATTCGCCGATGACACGCGGGCGGCGGTGCGCCACATCCTGGCCACGCGCAAGAGCATGCCGCCACCGTCGAGCTACCTCACCTATGCCGGCAAAGCGGGTGCGCTGCTCTCCGATCTGGTCGACCACTTGCGCTATCACACGACGTTGACCCAGGCGGAATCGGAGCTGGCGATCTGCACCGCGGCCCGGGCCGCCAACGCCGACTTCATCTGGAACGCGCACGTGAAACTTGGCCTCAAGGCCGGCACCCGCGAGGTGGCACTCCATGCCGTCGACACATACGGCAGCCTCGAGGGCCTGACGGCCGACGAGGCGCTGATCATTCGCTTCGGCCGCGAGCTCTTGCAGCAGCCTAAGGTCACCGACGATACCTTCGCGGCGGTGCGTGCGCGCTGGGGCGAGAAGGGCCTCATGGAGCTCACCGCCGTCATGAGCGTCTACATGCTGAATGCCAGCATCCTGCGCGTGATGGATCATCAGGCAGCGCCTGACGCGCGGCATTTGAGCAAGCGGTGAATGACCCCCATCGCGCGCCGGCGGGCTCAAAGCTGTCCGGACGTGTCCCAGGTCGCGAGCCGGGCGCGATAGGCGGGATCGTCGTAGCGGCTCGGGCTGAAGGCCGACGCGTAACCGGGAAGCTGTGCGCCCGTCACATGTTGCGCCAGAAGTTCACCGGCGGCACACGATGCCATGATGCCGAAACCGGAGAATGCTGAGCAGATGAACGCGCCCGGTACCGGGAGCGGCCCGATCAGCGGCCGGTTTTCGGGCGTCTTGGTGTAGTAGCCGCCATCGGCGAACGGTTTCGGCATCGGGTCAAAATAGGCGGCAAGCCCCGGCACCAGGACGGACATGCCCCTGAGCGTGATCTCGGGCAGGTCCTCGTTCCACGTCAGCGGGAATGTCGGGTGGTCGTCCTGCGGGCAATCATAGGTCCAGTACATGAGCACCTGATTGCCGGCGCCGACCGGGCGCCCGTGCACACCCGCTGGAAACTCGGCCAGGAGATGCTGCATGTCCTCCGTTTGCGCCAGCGCCTCGCGCTCTTCCGCCGACCAGGGCAACCGGATGGGATCACACCAGATGATCAGCGGCGCCGAGCGGGGCACCACACCGAGCGGGTCGGCCATGCTGATCTTGATGTGCTTCTCGACCACGATCGGCAGCGTCACGCCGAGCTTGGCCACTGTCGATTTGGCGTACGGACCGGTGGCGAGGACCAAGGTCCCCGTGGCCACGGTGTATTCATGCTCGCCTGAGCGCAGCTGGACACCGCTGATGCGGCCAGCTGATGTTTCTGCGCCGACGAACTCGGCTGTGATCAGCTCGACGCCTTTGGCGCGCGCGCTCTCGAGCAGATATTGGCCGAGCTGTTGCGCACTGAGGGAGCCGCAGCGACGGGCATGGAGAACCGCGATGGTATCGGGATTGAGATAACCGAAGTGCTCGCGAATGGTTGCCGTGTCGAGCAGCAGGTCGGCGCCATCGAGAGCACCGCCACAACCTTCCGCCGCGGCGGGATGATAAGCCGCGGGCGACGTGATGCGCCGAAGCCGCCCTGCCCCAAGGTGCTCGGCTTCCAGCGCCTGCTTCTCGAACACCTTCACCATCTGCGGCTGCGCGGTGGCATAGACATAGCCGCGCTTGTTCATGTGGAAGCGATTGCCGGAGCGGTGCGCATGCGCCTCCATCAGATCGATGCTGCGGTTCATGAGCGCCACCATGGCGTCGCCAGGACCCGGCCACCAGTTGCGATAGCACTCGGTCGACTTGTCGCTGGTGAGGCCGAGCGGCGGACCCGGCTCGATCAGCGCGATCCGCTGCAGCCCAGCCTCGCTCAGGGCGTGCGCGGCGGCGATACCAGCCATGCCGGCGCCGCAGACCACCGCATCGTATCGCCTCTTGTCCATGGTCCGGGCTCCGCACGCCGTTTCAGTCCGTGGAGCGGCACGATCTCGAAGGCAAGCGGCAATGTCCCGATCTGAACGCGCGTGGGGCGCTGCCTTCAGGCTCCGTTGCCGTTATCAGCGCGTGGCCGGCCTGGGCGCAAGCACCATGTGGCCGCTCGTCGAAGCCGCCCCGGTCCACGGGCAAGTCGGTGGCCGGCACAGCGGCTGCGTGCGGATCTCGACCAACCTTGATCGGTCTGGCCACTTGACGGTAAATGAGCAGCTTGAAGCGAGCAGAGGCAATTTCCGAACTTTATTCTCTGGGTTACTGCGCCCACGCTGACCGAAGGCACGCTCGAAGCTCGTGTCCATACGCCCAACTGAACACCACGCAGTCGCTCGTCATGGCCGCGGCTATGATATCCAAGGGAGTCTCACGATGACAGCGCTCACTGATATTGCGAAGCATTACACGCATGGTGATCTCATCGAAGCCATTCGTGCCGGCATCGTCACGCAGGGCAAGACGCCGGAAACGATGACCATCGATGATCTTGCCCCAATCGACGAGTTTCACATTGGCGGCCGACGGGCGTCCGAGGACTTCCTGGATCAGCTCGGCCTCTCGCCGACGATGAACGTGCTCGATGTCGGTTGCGGCCTCGGTGGGGCGGCGCGTTTCGCAGCCAGCCGGTATGGCAGCAGGGTGACCGGGGTCGACCTGACGACAGAGTATGTGCAAGCCGGCAACGCGATCTGCCAATGGGTGCGGCTCGACCAACGCGTCTCACTGCAGCAGGGCAGCGCGCTGGCGTTGCCGTTCGGGGACCACACCTTCGACAACGCCTACATGCTGCACGTCGGCATGAACATCGCCGACAAGGAGAAGCTCGCGTCGGAACTCGCACGCGTGTTGAAGGCCGGTGCATTCTTCGGCATCTACGATGTCATGCGGACAGGGCCGGGCGAATTGGCGTTTCCGGTTCCCTGGGCGGCCACTCCCGACGTGAGTGCCGTCGACGAACCCGAGCACTACAAGCAGGCCCTGCAGAAGGCCGGCTTCACCATCACCGCGGAGCGCAACCGGCGCGATTTTGCACTCCAGTTCTTCGCTGACCTGAGGGCGAAGACGGCCGCGGCAGGCGGGCCACCCCCTCTCGGGCTGCATGTCCTGATGGGCCGCACGACGCCGGAGAAAGTGCAGAACATGCTGGCCAATATCTCGCGGGGCCTGATCGCCCCTGTGGAGCTGATCGCGCGCAAGCGATGACGCGCATCACGCGCTTGAGCGGACGGGTGCTCGCTCGCTCCGATCGCACGCCGAGCCTCGCGCGTTTGCTCATGGGGCGAGAGCGGCGTGGACGCTACAATGGTCTCGGATCGCCTGCGTCCAGGCGTGGACCAATGGTGCCGGCCATGGCAGCATCAGGTGTGCAATTAGGAGGAGTGGCCCGTGCGTGCCGTGTGTTTGCTCCGAAGTGAAATGTCCAGTTACTGTATTCGTGGCGACGGCTCACGATGCTGCTGAGGGAGACGCCTCATGAGTAGGCTGTATGGACCCATTCGTCAGATTGGATACGTGGTCCGAGATATCGAAGCCGCGATGGCGCACTGGTCGACAGTCATCGACGTCGGTCCCTGGTTCTACGTCGACACGTTTGTCTTCAACACGTTCTCGTATCGAGGCCGCAACTACGATGGTCTCGACGCCTCAGTTGCGATGGCAAACTCGGGAGATCTTCAGATCGAACTCATACAGCAGCGCTGCCAAACACCGAGCATGTACCGAGATTTCCTGAACCATGCGGGCGAAGGTTTGCAGCACGTTGCCTATTGGCCAGACGACTACGACGCTGCATACGCTGAAGCGCTCAAGCGTGGAAATGTCGTCGGCCACGAGGGTCAGTTGCCGCGTGGGCGTTTCGTTTACTTCGAGAGTTCCGGTCATCCCGGCTCCGTCTTCGAATTCAATGAGATAACTCCGATCAGGCGCCAGATCATTGCAACGATTAAGCATGCGGCAGCAACGTGGGACGGAACTGACCCGGTCCGGAGGTCGTAAGTCGGGGAGCGTCAATTTGAATGTTTCCGTTCTGACGAGACGGCTCGCCATGCTTGGCCAAGCATTGGTTTCTCTTTCTGACCCGATGTCGCGATGCCGACGCCCCGTGCCCATGCTCACGGCGGAGGGACAACTTGACGGTCGTCAAGAGACGGGCAACTGCAGGTTTCACAGGACGTCGCCGATCGGGTGTGGCACCGGTGACGGTGCCGCGAAGGCGGCATCTCGCAATGACGTGACTTGAGCAACGCAACCTCTCGCGCACTGGCGGGGGGGCGACCTGGCACTGCACTGCACGCAATTCCACCTCGATTGTATATAGAGCTGGGCCTGACCAAAATCGAACGGGGCTCAAGGATGACGCCGAAAGCCGAGGCAGAGAGGTTGATGCTGGCGCATGCGCCGATTCCGGCGGAGTTGGCCGGGCAGATCACGGCGCTGAGCTTTCCATCCAGGTGCGGCATCCGTGATATCGCGCCGGTCGCCGGTTTCGCGAACTTGCAGTCGCTGCACTTGAGCGACAACATGATCACAGACCTGTCACCGCTCAGGTTCCTGGACAGGCTCGAGGAATTGGGCCTCAGCGGCGTTGGTGTGGCGGACCTATCGCCGCTGGCGCGAATGACGTCACTCCGCTCCCTTGAATTGTCCGGGAATCCGATCGTTGATATCGCTCCGCTATCGGCGCTGCACCAACTCACTTTCCTCGACCTGAACCACACACAGGTCGTGGATCTGTCGCCGCTTGCCGTGCTGACTGCACTGGAGACGCTGTTCTTGTGTCGGGCCAAGGCAATCGACTTCTCGCCAGTCGCCGGCCTGATCCGACTCGTCAGCTTGGATGTGTCGCACACCGCGATTGCTGATCTGGGTTCGCTGCGTGCCATGGACCGACTGGAGGAGCTGCAGATCAACGATACGCGGATCGGGGATCTTTCCCCGCTGACATGCCAACGCCAGCTGCGATTGCTCCAGGCCTCGTCCACGGGCATTGCTGACCTTGCGCCCCTAGTGAACGCGACGGGCATGCGGGAGCTCTATCTCAGCAGGACCAAGGTCCGCGACTTGGCCCCATTGCACGGAATGATTGCTCTCGAACGCCTGTGGCTGATCGACTGCCCGATTGCCGACCCGTATCCCCTGGCGACGTTGCCAGCCATCCGGGAGCTGTCACTGTCGGGGACCGGGATCAGCGATCTTTCGGAGCTCGAGCATCACAACGTCATTTGATTATCGCTACTGGCCCTCCATCCCAGAGAGCACACGCCGGTGGGCGCTGGCTGCGTCGGGGCATGGCCGGGGATGCCCCAGACGCCCCCATACCCCGCCTCTGCCCCCTCCGCACATCGGCCTTGCATCGCCTGACACTGGCATTGCGCGCCAAGCCATGGGACACTTGATCCTGCATTCTGTCGGAGACCCGTCCCTTGGCTATCGACTACACAGGCGCCATCGACTGCGACATCCACCCGCGCGTGCCCAACATCAAGGCGCTGCAGCGCTATATGGAGCCGTACTGGCGCGAGACCGTTGACGTGCGCGGCATCGACGTGTTCGAGACCGTCGCCTATCCCAACAACGCGCCGATGACGTTGCGTAAAGACGCGAAAGTAGGCAACCTCCGCGCCGACGAGGACGCCGGACGGCTCGCCACGACGCTGCTCGACCGGCACAAGTTTTCGCTCGCCATCTGCAACTGCCTCTATGCCGTGCAGATGATCCGCGACGAGCACATGGCCAAGGCTTTCTGCTCCGCCGTCAACGACTGGCTGAAGCACGAGTGGCTGGATCGCGATCCCCGTCTGCGCGGTTCCATCGTGGTGCCGATCCAGAACATCGAGTATGCCGTCGACGAGGTGAACCGTTGCGCCGCCGACCCGCGCTTCGTGCAGGTGCTGTTCCTGGCGCTCGGCGAGCAGCCGCTCGGCAAAAGCCATTTCTGGCCGATTTACCGCGCCGCCGAAAAGCATGGTCTGACCATCGGCGTGCATGCCGGCTCAAGCTACCATCATGCCGTCACCGGCTCGGGCTGGCCGAGCTATTACAGCGAGGACTACGCGGCACAATCGCTCGGCTTTCACGCGCAGGTGGGCAGCTTCGTCGCTGAGGGCGTGTTCGTGAAGTTCCCCAAGCTCAAGGCGGTCATGATCGAGTCGGGCGTCACCTGGCTGCCGCCGTACCTGTGGCGGTTCTCCAAGTTCTGGCGTGGCGTCCGCCTCGAGGTGCCCTGGATCGACCGCCCACCCCATGAGATCGTGCGCGATCACATCCGCTTCACGATGCAACCCTTCGATTGTCCCGACGATCCCGATACGGTGCGCCGCGTCATCGATCAGCTGCCATCGCCTGACATGCTGCTGTTCTCGTCGGATTTCCCGCACTGGCAATACGACGGCGATGCCATGCTGCCGCCCGGCATCGAGGCGGCGCTGCAACGCAAGATCCTCATCGACAACCCCCGCGCCGCCTACCCGCGGCTGGCGTGAGGCGAGGGCGACCGGGTCGTCGCGGTTGGGGTTGGGAGGGGAGGACTTTCGCGGTCGGTGGTGGGAGGTGGGTTTGAGTCGGTGCAGTCGAGACGGCTTCCGGGGGATGGCCGTCCTCCGGAAGCCAGCTCGAACTTCAACCTGATTCGCGATCGACGTTCGCGCCGAGTTCATCATGCAAGGGGCGGCAACGCGTCGAGCGGCCGGATCGAGCCATGTCGGCAGTGCCTCCGGCATGGAGCGTCGACGGAACGTATGTGGAATCCGTCGAGATGGGTCAATACCGTGACTCCCTCCTGCACCCTTGCCCTAAGCACCACAAGTCGGGATATGATGCAATAGCGGTCATACTCACCTGCATGCCCACAAACAATGATGGGAGTTGGACCTTGAATTCAATCCCAGATTCCTCGAACCGGGAAAAGTATACGATCGGCAGGGCCGCGAGTTGCGACGTGGTCTTAGAAGACCTAAGCATATCGCGCATCCACTGCATCCTAACCATCGAGTTGGACGGGACATTCACGTTGACGGACGCGAGTTCCAGCGGAACTAGAGTGGGAGGAATATTAGTTCGCGATTCGCGTGTGAAAGTTGTGCCCTCAGATACGCTTCTCATTGGGAGGTTTGAAACAACCGTATCGGAATTATTGCTCCAACTTCAACGCAAACGAGGTGCTTCAACGCCATCCAAGAACAAAATATTCATCTCTTATAGGCGAGAAGACACCGAGCAGACGGCCGGAAGAATGTTCGATGACTTGACTGCTCGATTCGGTGTGTACAATATCTTCTTCGACACTGAAGCTATTCCGGGCGCGGTTGATTTTCGTTTGTACATTCAATCCGCCCTTAGGGAGAGTTGCGTCGTTGTTGCACTTATCGGGGAGCGCTGGTTGCGTCGTGCTCCTCTACGAGCTCAGATTGCTTCAATTCTGTTTCGTAGAGATGTTCCGGATTTTGTCGCGGTTGAACTTGAGCTCGCAATTGCGCAGCGAGTGCCAATTGTTCCGGTATTAATCGGTGGCGCAGGAATGCCACCTTCTCACTTGTTGGCCAAGTCCATTCAAGCTATCACTAATTTGAATGCTGTAAATGTGCGTGTCGGTCGTTATTTCAAGTCCGATATGGACGCGCTGGCCAGGGTACTGGCCGATTATCACCAGCCCATCGGAAGCGCTCAGATTAGCGAACCGATCAATAGCGGACGTGGATGAGGTAACTCTCGTCCGAAAACGCCCTATGGCGCTTCGGGCCAAACGCGTCGGCAGTCCTCGGTTGATCGTGCGCCGATACCACAACAGCTTGACCCCGGGATAGCCGCCGTCGTCACTCGCGAGGCCAGAGCATGCGGCCGCCCCTCCCCCGGATCAAGTGTCCGGGGCTAACCTTCTCCCCGTCGCGTGCGTCATGGCGAAGCCATGCTCCGCATGGACGCGTCGGGGAGAAGGGACGAGCCCGGCCGCACCGCTTCTGCACTTGGCCCGTCGCGTCGCTTGGTGCCCCACCGCTCTCCACACCCAGCCGCGCCATTTACCATTCCAGGGTACCGTGACCTCGCCCTGCGCCGGGTCCGACCCCATCCGCGCGAACGTAGCGCAAATCGTTATCCGCTTGCTCGTCCCCCTCCCCAGCGGGGAGGGGTTAGGGGTGGGGAGAAGAAGCCACGACGAAGGTCTGAGTTTTGCCTGCGAAGTTGCGGTTTTCACCGCTATCCTTGCTCCAAGCTCGACACCCCACCCCTGGCCCCTCCGTCGTGGCGAAGCCGCGCCTACGGCACGAGAGGGGAGGGGGCAACACGTGGCGAGTTCACGATCCAAAGTTAGCGCCTATGGGGTCCGACTGCCTTCCCCCGCCCCCTCCACCGCACTCCCGACGTCCCCCCATCCCATTGCGCAGCGAATATGCTATCTTGGCGCTGGTCGCTGTCGTTGGGACCTGCGATCCTCTGCTCGCCGTCTGCCTCCGGGAGAGCCCGCCAATGCCGCTCGATATCGCGCCGCAAGCCTCGAACCGCCTCGCCGTCATCGACAGCGACATTCATCCCGCCATCAAGTCGCTGGCCTGCCTGCGGCCGTACCTGTCGAACCAGTGGTGGGAGTACGCCAACACCTATGGCTTTCGCCGCAAGCACGGCAGCCCCGGCCAGGAGCCCTATCCCAAGTCGGCGCCGCTGGCCTCCCGCCGCGATGCATGGCCAGCCGAAGGTGGCCGCCCCGGCTCCAGCCTGGAGTTGATGCAGAAGCAGTATCTCGATCCCTGCGGCGTGGAGGTTGGCATTCTCGGCCCCCTCGGCCCGACCGGACAGGGCGATTTTAACCTCGATTTCTCCGCCGCCATGTGCCGCGCCACCAACGAGTGGCAGCGCGACGCCTGGACCGCCAAGGACAAGCGCCTGAAGGCCGCAATCGTCGTGCCGTACGAGGATGGACTGGCCTCGGCCCAGGAGATCGACCGCGTCGGCCACATGAAGGATTATGGCCAGGTGTTCTGCCTGACGCGCTCGTCGGAGCCGCTCGGCAATCGCCGCTATTGGCCGATCTACGAGGCGGCCCAACGCCACAACCTGCCCGTCGCCTTCCATGTTTTCGGCACGTCGGGTCATCCCGTCAATGGCGCCGGCTGGCCCTCCTACTACATCGAGGAAGGCTCGGGCCATTCCACCTCCTGCCAGACGGCGGTCACCAGCCTGGTCATGGAAGGCGTGTTCGAGCGCTTCCCGAAGCTGAAGGTGGTCATGGTCGAAGGCGGTTTCGGCTGGATGGCGCCGCTCGCTTGGCGCCTCGACAAGATCTTCGAGAAAAACCGGCTGGAAGCGCCGCACCTCAAGCGCCGCCCGTCCGAGTACATCAAGGATCACATCTGGATCTCGACCCAGCCCATGGAGGAGCCGGACAATCGCCAGCATCTCCTCGACACCATCGGCTGGATCGGCTGGGACCGCCTGTTGTTCGCGTCCGACTATCCGCACTGGGACTTCGACGATCCGTTCCGCGCCTTCCCGGCCGGCGTCACACCCGCCCAGCACCGGCAGGTCTGCGCCGAAAACGGGCTGAAGGTGTATCGGATCTGAGCCGCGGCGGGGTCAGACCCAAGGGTCTGACCCCATGTCTCGCGCCATGGGTTCCGGTGCGCATGAACAAGGCCCAGAGTATCGACCGCTTGCGCTTCCCCCTCTGATTGCGGCCATAAGGTTCGCGTGCTCGCACCTTCAGTGAATAGAAGAGGGGACGGGGGTCTCCCCGGGCGGGAGCCCGTTCGCGAAGCGACGTGAGTTAGAGATGGCTGAAACCAAAACCCGTCATGTCGTTGCCCGCACGTCCGAGATCCCGCTCGGCGGGCGCAAGGTCGTCACCGTCGATGGCCGTGGTGTCGTGGTGTTCAACCTGCAGGGCGAGTTCTTCGCGCTGTCCGAGACGTGCCCGCATAAGGGTGGCAGCCTCGCCGGCGGCCTGTGCACCGGACTCGTCGAATCGAGCGGCCCTGGTGAGTACCATTACTCCCGACCCGGCGAGATGATCCGCTGCCCCTGGCATCAGTGGGAGTTCGACATTCGCACCGGTCGCTCGTACTGCGATCCCCGCCGCATGCGTCTGATGAAATTCGACGTCGCGGTGGAGCCCGGCGCCAAGCTGATCGAAGGCCCCTACGTCGCCGAGACCTTCAAGGTCGCCGTCGAGGATGACTACGTCGTCGTCGAGGTGTGAGCCCCTGTCGCGCTCAGGTGCGCCGGTACAGCATACGGGCGCGGATGGTGCCGGGCAGCTCGCGGATCTCCCGCACGATGCCTTCGGCATTGGCGACGCCGCCGTCGGCATCGAGGACGACATAGCCGAGCGCGCCAGCGGTCTGGTAGTGCTGTGCCGCGATGTTGACCTTGTGGCGGGCAAACACCTCGTTCAGGCGCCCGAGCTCGCCCGGTAGATTGCGTTGCACCTGGATGAACCGGGTCCCGGCCGGCCGCGGCGGCAGCTGCACTTGCGGAAAATTCACAGCCCCCGTGGTCGAGCCCACATCGGAATACTCGACGAATTTCTTGGCCACCTCCGCGCCAATCCGCTCCTGCGCCTCGGCCGTGGATCCGCCGACATGGGGCGACAGGATGACGTTGTCCAGGCCTTGTAAGGGTGACAGGAACCGATCCGCATTCGAGGTTGGCTCGACGGGAAACACGTCCACGGCGGCGCCCGCCAGATGTTTTGATTTCAGGGCTGCAGCCAAGGCCTCGGGATCGAACACGGTGCCGCGTGCATTGTTGATGAAGTAGGCGCCCTTCTTCATGCGCGCGAACTGGTCGCGGCCCATCATGCCGATCGTTGCCGCCGTCTCAGGAACGTGCAGCGTCACCACATCGGCGCGGGCCAGCAGCTCATCGAGCGATTCGACCGGCTCGGTATTGCCATGGCGCAGCTTGTCCGTGTGATCGTAATAGATCACCACCATGCCCATGGCCTCGGCCAGCATGGCCAGCTGGGTGCCGATGTTGCCGTAGCCCACAATGCCCAGGGTCTTGCCGCGCACCTCGTGTGATCCGGTCGCCGACTTATCCCAGTCGCCACCGTGCGCCGCCACCGACTTCGGGAAGATGCGGCGGAACAGCATGACGATCTCGGCGATGGTCAACTCGGCCACGGAGCGCGTGTTGGAGAACGGCGCATTGAAGACGGGAATCCCCATCTCGGCGCATGCCGTGAGATCGACCTGATTGGTGCCGACAGAGAAGCAGCCCACGGCAACCAGCGAGCGGATGCCATCGATGACGTCGGCGGAAATCTGTGTGCGGGACCGGATCCCGAGCATGCGGATGCCCGTCAGTCGCCGGCGCAACTCGGCGCCATCGAGCGCCTTGGGCACGCGTTCGATCTCATGATAACCGGCACCATGCAGCACCTCCACCGCCCGATCGGAGATGCCTTCCAGCAGCAGGATGCGGATCTGGTCCTTGGCCAGGGAGTGCGGAAACGGCTGCCTGAGGATGGGCTTTTGCATCGCGTGGGCCTTGCGTTCGATGAGCCTGCGGTCGGAATCGACCGAGTGGCTCCACCGTTATGAGCGGGAGCTTTGCATAGCCGTCCCGGCTGGCGCTGTCACGCCACCCGCGGCAGGACCTCTCTGCTGCCCCCGCTCGCGGGGTGCCGCTCAATGTTCCCCGGTGATCTGGACGTCATGGTCCATGCGGCCTGCACGGTGCAGGTCGGATGCGTGGTGCCGGATCAGGACCAGCTGTCGCAGCCTGAAGGGGACATGACGGCTGCGGGCGTGGCCGTGATATCGTCCAGCTCGCCGTCAGACGAAGTCCGTAGCCGCCGCAAGAGCTGGAGCACGGAGAGGTTGGAAGGGGACCGATGCTGTCAACACTGCTCTCGCAGCTCCTCAATGGGCTGCAGTACGGCTTGCTGCTGTTCCTGATTGCCAGCGGTTTGACGCTCATCTTCGGTGTTCTCGGCATCATCAATCTGGCCCACGGCAGCCTGTTCATGATTGGCGCCTACGTGGCGTTCATTGTGGCCAAAGCTACGGGCTCGCTGTGGCTGGCCTTGCCGGTCGCTATTCTGGGCGGGATTGGCCTCGGACTCGTGCTCGAGCGCTTCCTGTTCCGCTACTTCTACAAGCGCGAGCATCTGGATCAGGTGTTGCTGACGTTTGCCCTGATCCTGATCTTCGAGGAGTTGCGCTCGCTGCTGGTCGGCAATGATTTCCATGCCGTAGCCGTACCTGCTGCACTGGATTTCTCGATCCCGATCACAGGTCAGTTCAGCTATGCCGCCTATCGTTTTGTCGTCATTGCCGTGTGTCTCGTGCTGGCAGGACTGTTGTTTCTGTGGATCGAGCGGACGACCATGGGAGCTGTCATTCGGGCAGCTGCCGAGAAGCCCGAGATGGTCGAAATCCTCGGGATCGATGCCAGCCGCGTGCATCTGACCGTCTTTGCCATCGGCACGGCCCTCGCGATGACGGCCGGTGCGCTCGCGGCCCCCTTGACTTCGGTCTATCCCAACATGGGTGATAATCTGCTCATCATCTCGTTTGTTGTCGTTGTCATCGGCGGGCTCGGCTCGGTGTCGGGCGCCTTCTGGTCGGCGCTGTTGATCGGGCTCATCGATACCTTGGGCAAGGCCTATGGCCCGGCATTCGACGGCGGCGGGCTCAGTGGGCTGTTGGCAGCAGCGGCCTCGATGGCGGTCTACATCCTGATGATCATCGTTCTCCTATGGCGGCCGACCGGCTTGTTCGGGGGCCGCGCATGACTGAGCATGCCCGCATGCTGCCGCAGTCGACGATCGGCTGGCTCGCCCTGGCTGTCGGTGTTGTGGTTCTGGCGCTGCTGCCCGTCCTGGTGTCGCCCTACTACGTGAGCCTGATCACCACAGCGATGATCGGTGCCATGCTGGCGCTGTCGCTGCATTTGCTCGTCGGCGCGACCGGCCTCGTCAGCCTCGGTCACGGCGCCTTCTACGGCCTGGCCGCCTATGTCGTGTTCCTGATGTCGCCCGAGGGCGCGCCACGACCGATCTGGGTGACGTTGCCGGCAGCGATGGCGGTGGCCGGGCTGGTGTCTCTGGTGTTCGGTGTGCTGTCGCTCCGGGCCAAGGGCTTCTTCTTCCTCATGGTCACGCTCGCCTTCGGGCAAATGATCTTCTTCGTCTTCCACGACACCAAGCTTGGCGGCGGCACGGATGGCGCCTATCTGGCCAAGCCGTTGATTTCGGCGTTCGGCTTCTGGGCCGATCCGCAGAGCTTGCCCCGGGCGCGCCGCGCCTGGCCGGCCTACTACGTGGCGCTGGTGCAGCTGGTGCTCACTTATCTCGGGCTGGCTTTTCTGCTGCGCTCATTGTTCGGCCGCGTCCTCGAGGGCATCCGGGTCAACGAGCATCGCATGGAGGCCATGGGCTTCAACACAGCGCGCTACAAGCTGGCAGCGTTCGTGGTCGCGGGCGTGCTGGCGGGGGCGGCTGGTCACATGTGGAGCATGCATACTGGCTTCGTCAATCCGGAGTTGGCCAGCTGGCACAAGTCGGCGGAGGCACTGTTGATGATTCTGCTCGGCGGCATCGGCTCGCTGGCCGGCGCGGTTGTCGGGGCGTTTGCCTACGTGGCGCTGGACGAGGTGGCGCAGTTGGTCACCGAGCGCAAGTTGCTGGTCCAAGGGCTTGTGATCCTCGCGGCCGTGTTGGTGCTTCGCAATGGCCTGACGGGGATCCGTCTGCCGTGGGGGCGGCGGTCCGTGCGCGGCGACGAGCCAGGCCCGCCGGCTCAGTCAGCCGCTGCGAGCGAAGAGAAAGTCGGCAGCCATGGCTGAGGCGCAGACATCCGGCGATGTCGTGCTGGCCACCGAGGCCTTGTCGAAGTCGTTCGGCGGCCTGCAGGCCGTGCGCAACGTGACATTGGCGCTCAAGGCGCGCGAGTTGCACGCCGTCATCGGCCCCAATGGGGCCGGCAAATCCACCTTCGTCAATCTGTTGACGGGACAGATCCGGCCGACCAGCGGGCGCATCCTGCTCGCAGGGCAGGACATCACGGGGACACCGGCCTGGCGCATCCCCCATCTCGGCATCGCGCGTTCCTTTCAGCGCACCAATATCCTCAAGCCCCTGTCAGTGCTGGAAAACGTGCGGCTCGCTGCGCAAGCCGTCAAGCTGCAGGGTAGGCGCGTGCTGCGCGCACCCGGCACCGAGCCGTCGCTGGTCGAGGTGGCGCGCCGGGCCATCGCTGATGTCGGGCTCTCGGCGAGCGAAGGTCGCATGGCCGGCGGCCTCAGCCATGGAGCCCAACGCCAGCTCGAGATTGCGATGGCGCTGGCGGTGGATCCGAAGGTGCTGCTGCTCGACGAGCCGCTCGCCGGCATGGGGCAGGAAGAAGGAGAGCGCATGGCTGTGCTGTTGAAGTCGCTGGCGAAGGCGCATGCCATGCTGTTGATCGAGCACGACATGGATTTTGTCTTCAAGGTCGCCGATTGCATGACGGTGCTTGTCGAGGGCATGGTGCTGGCCAGCGGACCGCCCGCCGAGGTCCGCTCCAATGCCGCCGTCCAGTCGGCTTATCTCGGGGGCCACGGGTGACCGTGGAGATAGCGATGGACGCACCGCTCATCGAGGCCCGAGACCTGCATTCCTTCTATGACGAAAGCCACATTCTGCACGGTGTATCGCTTCGCTTGCAGGCCGGCGAGACGTTGGGCCTGATGGGCCGCAATGGCATGGGCAAGACGACGCTGATCCGGACCATCATGGGGCTGGTGCGGGCCCGCAGCGGCCGTGTGATGATCGCGAACCGGGACATGACGCACGCCCCCGCCCACCGGATTGCCCAGGCGGGCTTGGCCTACGTGCCGGAGGGGCGAGGGGTTTTTGCATCGTTGTCGGTGCGCGAGAACCTGGCCATCGCTACCCGACCCGGCGTTGACGGCGCGACGACGTGGACGCTGCCCCGCATTCTTGAGCTCTTTCCACGGCTGGGCGAGCGGCTGGCCAACCGTGGCGACCAGCTCTCAGGTGGCGAACAGCAAATGCTGGCCATCGGCCGCGCCTTGCTCACCAATCCGCGGGTGCTCATTCTCGACGAGGCGACCGAAGGTCTGGCGCCACTGGTTCGGGCTGAGATCTGGCGTACAATCCGTCTGGTGCGCGATACTGGGATTGCAACGCTCGTCGTCGACAAGACCGTGTCCGAGGTGACAGCCGTCGCCGATCGCGTCGCGGTTCTGGTCAAAGGGTGCATCGTTTTCGAGGGGACGCCGCACGCGCTGCTGGCCGATCCGGCCGGCATGCAACGGCATCTGGGCGTTTGACGGCGATCCCGTCACGAGCGAGTGAAGACCGGCGGCGGGCGATGGCAGCAGCGATCTGCTTCAGGATCAGCTGGGAGCCGCCATCCGCGTAAGGCAGGAGGACGCAATGGGGAAATCACCGGCCGCAGACGCATGGACGCCCCCGAGCGGTCCTTACAATGCCGCCACGGATCTGGTCGACCGCCATGTCCTCGAAGGGCGCGGGGACAGGACCGCGTTCATCGATCCGCATCGGCGGCTGACCTATGCGGCGCTGCAGGCTGGCTGCAATCGCTTCGCCAATGTGCTGCCGCGCCTGGGCATAGGCCGCGAGCGCCGGATTGCGCTGATCATGCTCGATACCGTCGACATGCCGATCGTGTTCTGGGGCGCCATCAAGGCCGGCGTGGTGCCGGTTCCCCTCAACACGCTGCTGCCGAACGAGACCTGGGCCTACATGATCGAGGACGCCCGCGCCGATGCGGTGGTGATTGCGTCCGAGCTCTACGAGCGGGCGGCGCCGATGCTCGATCAGATTGCCGCGAAACGTCATCTGCATGTGATCGTGACGGGGGCCGCGACCAGTTCGCGGGTGCTGGCGTTGGGTGCGCTTCTGGCCGCCGGCGAGGCAACGGCTGCAGCCGCCGACACGCGCGCTGACGAGGTGGCATTCTGGCTCTATTCCTCCGGCTCGACCGGCATGCCGAAAGGGACGCGCCATGTGCACGCGAGTCCGATGGCGACGGCCCGGCTCTTTGCCCAAGCCGTTCTCGGCATCACGGCAGACGATGTGGTGTTCTCGGCCGCGAAGCTGTTCTTCGCCTACGGCCTCGGCAACGGCATGTCGTTTCCCATGGCGGTTGGCGCCACGGCCGTGCTGTTGCCGGACCGGCCGACGCCGGACAGTGTGCTGGCAACGATGCGGGCGCACCGACCGACCATTTTCTGCGGTGTGCCGACGCTGTTCGCGGCCATGCTGGCCTCGCCAGGATTGGCCAAGGGGGCCGGATCAGAGGCACTGAGACTGTGTGTTTCCGCCGGCGAGGCGCTGCCGGAAGACATCGGCAATCGCTGGCAGCAGGTCGTCGGCTGCGAGATCATCGACGGCATCGGATCGACGGAGATGCTGCACATTTTCGTGTCGAACCGGCCGGGCAACGTGCGTTACGGCTCGTCGGGAACCCCAGTGCCCGGCTATGAAGCGCGCCTGCTCGACGACGACGGCACTCCCGTTGCCGTCGGTGAGATCGGCGAGCTGGTGATCAAGGGGCCATCGGCAGCGGATGGCTACTGGCTGCAGCGGGCCAAGTCCCAGGCGACATTCCGCGGCGCCTGGACCCACACCGGCGACAAGTATCGGATCAGCGAGGACGGCTTCTACTACTACTGCGGTCGCACCGACGACATGTTCAAGGTGTCGGGCATCTGGGTTTCGCCGTTCGAGGTCGAGAGCGCTTTGGTGGCGCATCCCGCCGTGCTCGAGGCGGCCGTGGTTGGCAAAGAGGACACCGACGGACTTTTGAAACCCAAGGCCTTCGTCATCCTGAAGCCGGGCGTGCGTGTCAGCGAGCAGCTGTTCGAAGACTTGAAGACGCATGTCAAGGACACGGCGGGAGCGTGGAAGTATCCGCGCTGGATCGAGGCACGCACGGAGCTGCCGAAGACGGCGACCGGCAAGATCCAGCGCTTCAAGCTCAGGGCGGAGTAGGCGCGCCATAGCAGCCGTTGCAGGTCGCAGCGACACCCTTCTGCGGCGTCGGTCATGTTGCCGTTGCGCACCAGGGCGCACGCCAACCGCACCGCCTTAAACCATGAATGGACGCGTGTGGTTTTCAACGCCGGTGCCGACGTGGCAGGATCGTCGGACGGGGCGGGCGACCCTGATCGATTGCATGGGCGCAGATTTCGCGCCGGGCCTGGGGGCCGATGTGGATTGGGAACATGACACTGGTGCGCTGAGCGAGGCCGGCGACCGTCGGCGCGGGCCCTGGCGCTGTCGCTTTGCAGCCATGGTGGCAATCGGTGCGGCCTTGGCGGTGTCGCCTCGCGCAGCCGCAGCGGCTGAGGGGCTGATGCTGGGCGACAGCATCGGTATGGGCATTGCAACGACGATTGGCCTGAAGCAGGTGGCCAAGCGCAGCTTCAGTCTGCGCCGTGGTGACATCGCGGCGCAGCTTGCGGCGCTGCCGGCGGGGGCAGTCGGTTTGATGAGCCTTGGCCTCAATGATGCGGCGGATCCGGTTGAGCACCTCAGCAAAAGCATCGAACGCATCATCGACACGGCACTGCGGACCGAACGCCAGCTGGTTTGGCTCGGGCCGCCCTGCGTACTCAAGGCCTGGGACAAACGCGCGGCCGAACTCGACGCGTTTTTGAAGCAGCGACTGGCCACGACCGCGATCCAATACGTCAGCCTGCGTGACGACAAGATCTGCGACGCGGCGCTGCGGACGCGCGACGGCGAGCATTTCACGGTGCCGGGCTATCGCTATCTGTGGGAGAAGATCCGCCGCGACTCGCCGCTGGCCGCCACCATCGAGATTACCCCGTGCGAGAAAGCGAAAGCAGAGGCCGCTTATCGCGGCATCAAGAAGACGCCGGCGGAGTGTGGGACCGCGTCGCGTTGAGGCGCCAGGCGCCGCGCATCGCCGGCTCGCCCAGAGCTGTGGTCGCCAGCGGGCGCAGAGTCCGCACTGCGGCCGGCCGGTCACATGGCGGCATTAATTGCGCAGCTGGAGCAGCCCACGCTTGCCGGGCATGAAGAAATTTTGCAACAGTCGTGCTCTTCCCAGGTCTCGTTTGTTGGGACAGCGCTGTGTTTTGGGCGCTACAGAAACAGGGGATATTGCATGCGCCGTTCGGCAGATGTGTTGCAACTTGGCATGACGCTCGTGGCCGCGACTTGCTTGCTGGCGGCGCCCGCGCAGGCACAATCGTGTCCCGGCAATGCCAATGCTCTCGGTGTCACGCGCGTCGTCGAGATCGATACCACGGGGGGACCAGGTTTCGGTAACGAGCACTTCAATCAGCACGACTTCCTGCGCCAGGGCGAAATTGTGCTGACGTTCGACGACGGCCCATGGCCCGGAACCACGGCAGCCGTGCTTGCCGCGCTCGATGCGCACTGCACCAAAGGCATCTTCTTCGCCATCGGCAAGCACGCGACGTGGCATCCGGAAATCCTGAAAGAGGTTGCTGCCAAGGGCCACACCATCGGCAGCCATACGTGGTCGCACGCCAATCTGGCGAAGCTGACGCCTGACAAGGCCAAGGAAGAGATTGAGATGGGCATCAGCGCCGTGCGCCGCGCCATCGGCGATGCCTCAGTGCCGTTCGTGCGCTTTCCGAACCTGCAACATCCCACAGAAATGGTGAAGTATTCGGGCGAGCGCAATCTCGGCATCTGGTCGACCGACGTCGACTCGTTCGATTTCAAGTTTACCAAGGCGTCGGACAAGCTTGTGCCATCGATTCTCAAGCGTCTGGAGAAGCGCGGCAAAGGCATTCTCCTGATGCACGATTTCCAGAAATCGACGGCGAGTGCCATTCCTGAGTTGCTCACTCAGCTCAAAGCGGCCGGCTACAAGATCGTGCATGTCAAAGCCAAGGGTACCATCCAGTCGAAACCCGAGTTCGATGCGCTTGTCGTGGCGCAGCTCAAGGGTCCCGCCGGTGTGACCTCGGATCGCCCAACCTCGAGCGTCGTGCGCACGATCAGCGAGGAAGGTGCACCCAAGGGCGCACCACCACCGGCAGCCGTGCCCGCGACCAAGAAATAGTCGGGCGGCGAAACGCTCGGGCCAGTTCGCAGACGCCGGAACGTACAAGCGGCCGGCCTGCGCGGCTTCCGGGAGGACAAGTTGGGGTTGGGTTTTCGCGAAACCAAGTGCTTGGTTTTGCCATTCTCCAAACCCTCCCCTTTCTCTGTCTTCCCGGACGAAGTGAGCGCACATCGTGCGCCTCACGCAGATCCGGGATCGCTTGGGTGGCGCTCAGGCACACCGCGACCGGCGAGATCCCGGATAGCCACGCGCTTGAGCGCTCAACTTTGCCCGCGTCGCTACGACCTGCGCGCGTCTTCCAGGAAGACAAGTTGGGGGATTGCCATTCTCCAAACTCTCCCCGCGTACTGTCTTCCCGGACGAAGCATTGCGCCCAGCGGGCGCAAGCGCAGATCCGGGATCGCTTGGGTGGCGCTCAGGCACACCGCTGCCGGCGAGATCCCGGATAGCCGCGCGCTTGAGCGCTCAACTTTGCCCGCGTCGCTACGACCTGCGCGCGGCTTCCGGGAAGACAGGGGAGCGGTACGGGGTGAAATTATAGGTTACGTCGAAGCGCACAGCCTCGCCTCACGCTCATCATAAAAAAAGAAGGGGGTCCGGGGTCTCCCCGGTTGGGTGTGGGCGAAAGCCCACTCGCGCAGCGACGTCAACGTCGACAGTTCTGTCGAACGCGGCCGTCCCGCAACGCCCATTAGCGGCCACCGCTTTCGCGACGCCGTTGCAACGCGCCGCGCGCCCCGGTTGCCGCATGGGCCACCGAAGGGACACGCGCCGGGTGCGAAGTGGGCACCTGAAGGCGCACGCGCCGGATGCCTTGTGGGCATCTGAAGGCGCAAGAAGAGAGCCCGCGCCGGGTGCGAAGTGGGCACCTGAAGGCGCACAGCAAAAATCCAGAGAGACGGAGCGGCAGAGCCTTTCCGTGAAACTGGTAACACGGCTCTCGCCGCTCCGCGCCGCCCACTTTCTCCACCCACTGTACCGGTCGGACGTC
>JBJXDZ010000157.1:0-59953 GCA_046154645.1 Hyphomicrobiaceae bacterium | reverse complement strand
GAAGGGCACGCTCGCCCAGTACGTCGGCCGGCTGCATCGCGAGCACCACGCCAAACGCGAGGTCGTCGTCTACGACTACGTCGATTCAGGCGTTCCAATGCTCGCGCGCATGGCGCTGAAGCGGCAGTCGGGATATCGAAGCCTCGGATATGAGATCGCCGTGAACGACCGCACAGAACCGCCCAAGCATAGGACCTGACCGATCCCGCTCTCGTCTTGCGATTTCATGTCATCGCACATGCAGCGATGACCTCAGCCGCCGCTTTCAGCAAGGGCTCAATGTCCGCGGCACTGGCGTTGCCCTCGGCCGATGCCAAATTGTCCAGGATCGACACTGCCGATTGCGGCATCTCCTCGCGCTCGACGAGGTCGCGCACCTGCTCGCGCGATGCGGCGCTGACCTCCGGCGACAACTCGCATAAGGCCGCAAGCCTGGCCGCGCCGGCATGTCCGATCGCAGATGCCAGCAGTGGCGCCACCTCCTCGGGGAAGCCGCCAGCGGCCAGCACCTGAGCCTTGCGCAGCTGACGATCGGCGAGGGAGCACAATTGCGCGGCGCGCGCCGCGGCCATGCGTGCGGCCGCGCCATCGTCCTCGGTGAGTGCCGCCGACTGATGCAGAACGCGAGGCGCACCACCCACAAATTGCACCAAGCCGCCCGCCTGCAGGCGTTGCAGCAAGACCCAGGTCGCCCGGTCGATGACCTCGATTGCGGGCGCACCTTCGCCTGCGGACACCAGACGCCTGGCTTCCGACGCCAGCCGGCCGCGCTCGACGTCGAGCACTGCCAGCACGTGGGCGCGGCCATCCGACCCCTGGCGCGCTTCGATCCATAGCGCCCGTTCACCGTGACGGCGGCAAAGATCCGCAGCGATCTTCGACTCTGGCGGGGGCTCCGTTGGCTCCGTGACCATCTCCGATTTTTTCCCGGCCTGCATCAGCGCCTGCATGCGCTCGATCATGGCGGTGCGCCCAGACGGCATCTTGAGCGCGGCGATGTCGCCCTGGCCGTCGAGCACGCCGTCGGCGAGCGCTTGCTTCGCGCCGAGCAGGTGCAACATGGCGTGCTCGATCGTGTCCTCCGCCACCAGATTGACGACCGTCACCGAGCGCGTCTGCCCCTTGCGCCAGGCCCGCGCGATGCGCTGCTCCAGTTTGGCCGGATTCCAAGGCAGGTCGACATTGACCACGGCGCTCGCCGCCTGCAGGTTGAGCCCGACGCTGCCGCTGTCTGTGGACAGGAACAGCCGGCAATTCGGATCCTGCTTGAAGCGGTTGATCTCGACGCGGCGGCGCTGCTGCGGCACAGAGCCCGTGTGCCACGCAGCCTCGACGCCCATCTCGCCGGCGAGCTCGCGCACCATATCCAGCATGCGCTCCCACTCGGAGAACACGATCACTTTGGCGGATGGCTCGGCAAGCAGGTCTGCGAGCACACGCTCCAGCTCCTCGAGTTTCGGCGAGATCCGGCAGGAAGGATCGAGGATCGCCGGCGTGTCGCAGATCATGCGCATGCAGGCGAGCCACTGCTGCAGCCGCTCGAACTCTTCAGGCCTGAGCGGCCGGCGCCGCGCCTGTGCCAGCAGACGGGCCGCCTTGGCCGCGTACTCCTCATAGCGTGCCCGCTGCTCCTCGGCCATGGGCACGAAATAGTTGGTGATCGTGCGGCCGGGCAACTCGCTTTCGACGTCCGCCTTGCGCCGCCGCAGCATGACCGGCGCCACCCGGAGGCGCAACTCGGCGAGGTTCTGGTAATCCACCGGCCGGCCGCGTTCGTCGAGCACATAGAATTCGCGATTAAAGCGGAACAGTGGTCCGAGCACCTCCGGATCGAGAAACTGCACGATCGAGTAGAGCTCATCAATGCGGTTCTCGATCGGCGTGCCGGTCAGCACGAAGGCATAGGGGGATTTCAGCGATTTCACCCGCTGCGCCGTCTTGGTGTGCCAGTTCTTGATGCGCTGCGCCTCGTCGAGGATGATGATGTCGGGCGCCAGCACGGTGTTGATGTCGTCGGCGTCGGCGAGCACCTGCTCGTAATTTACAATGTTGAAGAAGCTAGGGCTCCGGTAGGCAGCGAGGCGCTGTTGGCGTGGGCCGAACACGGACTGCGCCGGACGATCCGTGAAGCGGGCGATCTGCTCCTCCCATTCTGCCTTGAGCGAGGCCGGGCAGACGACCAGCACCCGACGCACCGCCTTGCGTCGCGCCAGCAGTTCCGCCGCCGCGATCGCTTGCACCGTCTTGCCAAGGCCCATCTCGTCGGCCAGCAGTGCACGCTCGCCGAAGGCCAGATGCAGCATGCCATCGCGCTGGTATGGCAGCAGAGGCAGGCGCGTGAGATCGAAGCTCGCCCGGCCACGCTCGACATCGCGCAGGAATGCCGCACGGCCGCGGTCTCGCCCGCGTTGTCGCTGCTGGCGCTCCAGCCAAGGCCCGAAATGTCCAGAAATCCGAATGTGCCGCCGCACGTGAGCCGGGGCGCCCGGCCATGCCTTCAGCAATTCGGCAACCCTGGCCGACTCCGGTTTCAACGTTCCGTCGGATTTCAGATACGATGCCAACCATTCGCGTACGGCCCGCCCGGGCCGCGGCCCATCCGGCCAGGCAATCGCTGGCACGGCGCCATTGCGACGGTCGAGGAAGATCTCCACGCGCTGATCTCCGCTGGCTTGGCCATTCGTCGGTGCCCCTTGCCGACGCAGCACCGCGATGACCCCCTCGATGTGCTTGCAGGTGCCGAGACGGTTGACGCGGTGATCGATGCAGCCGCAGGAGTTGATGGTATCGTCGAGACTGCGGATCTCCACCTCGTAGGTGCCGCCGCGCTCCGATCGCACGCGGAAGGTCCCAAGCCACGGATGGTTAGGCTCGAGGGGCTCCGCCTCGTTGATCTCGGTGCGTCCGCGCCAGCGGCGCAGCTCGATTTCGAGCTCGTCCGTGGTGGCCCAACCTTCAATCGCCGGCGGTCGGTCGATCACCGCGCGGGCACGCGTTCTGCCGCCCGGTGTCCGTTTTCGGGACAACTGTGCCGACGCGGCATGACGTTCAATCACAAACGATTCTCTCAGCATCGGAAAATTGTAGGCGACGGACACCGCGACTTCCAGGCAGCAATGGTCCCTTGTCCACTCATTCTGCACCCTTCGCTGTCGCGCCCATGTCAACCCTAGCTCTCGAGAGTGCCGCCCGCTCTCGTTGCGTGGCGAGCGACCTTATACTCTCTAGCGATGACAGCCTGAGGTTTGGGAGTGAGCCGGGACTCGCCATCCAAAACGGTGTGGGATCTGGCGAGGTCATAAAGCGCTAAGTGCTTGATCATTCGTGGTTCATACGACACCTCGGTCAGCACGACAGGGCCGATGCTGGCCGCGATGTTGTTTATCGCTCGACAAGCGCCGACCAGTGAAGAATCGCAGCTCGAGGGTGAGCCGCTCCATCATGCCCATTGGCCAGTGCCACTCGACCGTGGCAATCCCCTTCACGGCCCAGGTGTCTAACTCACCCTTGACGTACCGCTTCATGCGCAGTGTCGGGTCGTCCCGGCGCCAGCCATTGGCGACGGCCAAGTCGACCGGGATCCTTGAGTGTTGGCAACACGCTGTTGTCCACGACATTTTGCGACAGTTGGCGACGATTGACACGGAAACGGCCGACCCGTCGCTGCACATGTGATGTCAGTTCATCGCATCGGCGCGATGAACTGCGGGTGCCGACAGCGATGGCGAGCGTGTCGGCTGCAGGATGGGCCAGCGCGCCGTTCGGCCCCTTCAGCGCCAGCGGCCAAGCGCCAGCTTCATACTTCAGTCGAATACGCCGTCGCCCAATCGCGGAACAAACTTCATGGTATCCAAGCGGCAGAAAAAATGATCGTCTTGGCGTGCCGGATCAAACTCCGTCGGTCTTGGCGACCTACGACTTGAAGGGGCAATCATCATGCACGTCTGGTGGAGGATTGCGGGCTGTGCCGGGATGGCTATGCTTGCGATACTGATCTGTGATGCGCCGGCCATGGCCCAGCAGGGACCACCGCCAAGTCCGGTAGCGGTCGCCGAACCGCTCGCCAAGCGGATCCGGCAATGGGACGAATACTCCGGCCGCTTCGACGCCATCGAGACCGTCGAGGTGCGCCCGCGCGTGTCCGGCTTCATCGAGCAGATCCATTTCAAGGACGGCCAGATCGTCAAGGCCGGCGATCTCCTGTTCACGATCGAGAAGCGCTCGTTCGAGATCTCCGTCGAGATCGCGCAAGCGGAGATTGCCCGCACGACAGCCCAGGTCGATCTGCAGGAGAGCGAGGTCGAGCGCGCGGCCCCACTGGCCCGCTCGGGAGCCGTGACCAAGCGCGATCTTGATACCCGCACCGCCAATCTGCTTGCCGCACGCGCGCAACGCCAGGCAGCCGAAGCAAACCTGAAGGCGGCGCAACTCAATCTCGAATGGACCGACGTCCGCGCACCGATCGCCGGCCGTGTCTCCGATCGCAAGATCGATGTCGGCAATCTCGTCACTGGCGGCACGGCGGGAGCAACCGTCCTGACGACGATCGTCAAGACCGATCCTATTCACTTCCGCTTCGACGTCTCGGAAGCCGACTACATGCGCTACGTCCGCCAGTTCATCGCCGGCGATCGTAAGTCCGGCCGCGAGGTTGCGCACCCCGTGCGTGTGCGGCTCGCCGACGACAAGGATTGGAGCCGTGAAGGACAGCTGGACTTCGTCGACAACCAGCTGAATGCCCGCTCGGGAACGCTGCGCGGGCGCGCGATCTTCACCAATGCGGATCAGCTCTTCACCCCCGGGTTGTTCGCCAGGATGCAGCTGTTCGGCGGTGATATCGACGCTCTGTTGATCCCGGACTCAGCCGTCGTTTCCGATCAGGCGCGCAAGATCGTGTTCGTTGTCGGCGCGGACAATGTCGTCCAGGCGCAGCCGGTCCAACTCGGGGACTTGCACGAAGGGCTGCGCGTCGTGCGTGGTGGATTGCAGCCAACGAGCCGCATCGTCATCGATGGTCTTGCCAACCCGTTCGTGCGGCCCGGCGCCAAGATCACGCCACAGGCCGGGCAAATCGAGCCGCTCAAGAACTGACGATCAACCGAGGGATTCGCTGCCGCCATGGGCCTGTCTCGCTTCTTTATCGATCGGCCGATTTTCGCGTCGGTGCTCGCCATCATCATCACGATCGTCGGCCTCATCGCGCAGAGCGCGCTGCCCGTCGCCGAATATCCCGAGATCGCACCTCCGACCGTCAGCATCACCGCCAACTATCCCGGCGCATCGGCGCAAGTGATCGCCGAGACGGTGGCGACGCCGATCGAGCAGGAGGTCAACGGCGTCGACAACATGCTCTACATCAATTCCCAGTCGACGGGTGACGGGCGACTGGCGATCAACGTTGTCTTCAAGCCCGGCACCAACATCGACCAGGCGCAGGTGCTGGTGCAGAACCGCGTTGCGGTAGCCGAGCCGCGGTTGCCCGAGGACGTGCGGCGGCTCGGACTGACAGTGCGCAAGGCATCGCCGGACCTGATGATGGTCGTCCATATGATCTCGCCGGACGGCAGCCGGGATCAGCAATACATCTCGAACTACGCGACACTCTACGTGAAGGACGTGCTGACCCGCCTCGACGGCATCGGCAATGTCACGGTCTTTGGCGCGCGCGATTATTCCATGCGGGTTTGGCTTGATCCGGCACGGGTCGCCGCGCGCAATCTGACCGCGGGGGAGGTTGTTGCCTCCCTGCGCAGCGCCAATCTCCAGGTCGCAGCCGGCGCCATCAATCAGCCACCAGCGGCATCGCCCGGCGCCTTTCAACTCTCGGTGCAGACACTCGGCCGCTTGTCGTCACCCGAGCAATTCGAAAGCATCGTCGTCAAGGCCGAGCCCGACGGCACGGTCGTGCGTGTGCGCGATATCGCGCGGGTGGAACTCGGCTCGCAGGACTACACGGTCAACGCCTACCTCAATAACAAGGTGGCGACCGCCATGGTGATCTTCCAGCGGCCGGGATCCAATGCACTTGCGACAGCGGCGGCGGTGAAAGCAGAGATGGATCGCCTCGCCAAGGACTTTCCACCGGGCGTCGCCTACCAGATCGTCTACAATCCCACCGAATTCATCCAGGCGTCGGTCGACGCCGTGATCACGACCCTGATCGAGGCCGTGTTGCTGGTTGTCGTAGTCGTCATTCTGTTCCTGCAGACGTGGCGGGCCGCGATCATCCCGATTCTCGCTATCCCGGTGTCGCTGATCGGCACCTTCGCCGTGATGGCGGCGGTCGGCATCTCGTTCAACACGTTGTCGCTGTTCGGGCTGGTTCTGGCGATCGGCATTGTGGTCGATGACGCCATCGTCGTGGTCGAGAATGTCGAGCGTTACCTGCGCGAGGGAATGAGCCCGCGCGATGCGGCCTACAAGACCATGGATGAGGTCGGCTCGGCCCTGATCGCGATCTCGCTGGTGCTGATCGCCGTCTTCCTGCCGACGGCCTTTATCGCTGGGCTGCAGGGGACATTCTATCGGCAGTTCGCCATCACGATCGCTGCCTCGACGGCGATTTCGGCAATCGTCTCGCTGACGCTGTCGCCAGCGTTGGCCGCGCTCCTCTTGAAGCCGCATGACCAGCACGCCGAGAACAGGGGCCTGCTGCACAAAGTTGCGGCGCCGGTCCGCTTCTTCTTCGCCGGCTTCAACCGAGTGTTCGATGCGCTTTCCAATGCCTACGGCAAACTCACCGCGCGCCTGGTGCGGCTTGGGGCGGTCATGATGGTGGTCTATGCGGGATTGCTCGGCTTGACCGCGCATCGGCTGGCAGCAACGCCGACGGGTCTCGTACCGCAACTCGACCGCGGCTATTTCATTGCGGCGTTTTCGCTTCCGCCCGGCGCGACGCTGGATCGGTCAGACGCGGTGGTGCGCAAAGCCAGCGAGATCATGCTGTCACGGCCGGGCGTGAAGGATGCGATTGCCTTCGTCGGGTTCGATGGCGCGACGTTTACGAACGCGCCAAATACAGGCGTGATCTTCGTCAAGCTGCAGGAGTTCCCTGACCGCATCAAGGCGAAGCTCACCAAGGACGGCATTCTGGCTGATCTGAGAGCTCAGATGTTCCAGCTGCGCGACGCGTTCACGTTCGTGTTGGAGCCGCCGTCGGTACCGGGCATCGGCACAGGCGGCGGACTGAAAGGCTACGTGCAGGACCGCGCCGGCCGGGGCTTGCCGCAACTCGAGGGCGCAACCTGGGCCGTGGCCGGCTCGGCGAGCCAGGTGCCGGGGATCGTGCAACCCTTCACGCTCTTCAATACGCGAACGCCACAAATCTTCGCTGATATCGATCGCACTAAGGCTGAGCAGCTCGGCGTGCCGATCGCGAGAGTCTTCGAGACACTGTCGGTCTATATGGGATCGGCCTTCGTCAACGACTTCAACATTCTCGGCCGCACCTATCGGGTGACGGCGCAGGCGGACAATCCCTATCGGCTGTCCTTGCGCGATGTCGCCAACCTCAAGACCCGCAATGTCACTGGCGAGATGGTACCGATCGGCGCGGTGGCGACGTTTGCCGACACCACAGGTCCCTACCGCGTGCCGCGCTACAATCTCTATCCGGCAGCCGAGGTTCAGCTCGGGCTCGCACGCGGCTTTTCGTCGGGACAGGGTATCGCGGCGGTCGAGAAGATCGCCGCCACACGGCTGCCATCTGGCTTCGGCTTCGAGTGGACCGAGATCGCGCTGCAGGAGAAGCTGGCCGGCAGCACAGCGATCGTCGCCTTTTCGCTGGCCGTGATCTTCGTCTTTCTCCTGCTGGCGGCGCTCTACGAGAGCTGGGTATTGCCGCTGGCTGTCGTGCTGATCGTGCCCATGTGCATTCTGGCCGCCATGATTGGCGTCAATCTCAGTGGGCTCGATCGCAACATCCTGGTCGAGATCGGTCTCGTCGTTCTCGTCGGTCTCGCGGCCAAAAATGCCATCCTGATTGTCGAGTTCGCCAAACAGGCGGAGGAGCAGGGCATGGAGCGTCACGCTGCCGCCGTTGCCGCCGCGCGAACCCGGCTGCGGCCGATCGTGATGACGTCGCTCGCGTTCATTCTTGGCGTGGTGCCGCTGGTCCTGGCCAAGGGAGCCGGCGCCGAGATGCGCCAGTCGCTCGGCACGGCGGTGTTTGCTGGCATGCTCGGCGTCACCATCTTCGGGCTCATTTTCACGCCGATATTCTACGTGCTCTCACGCGGCTTGGCGCTGCCCCGGGGCCTGCTCGGCGGCGTGCAATCCTGGCTCCAGAGCAAGCTCAGGCCAACCAGCGCTCTTGACCCTGACGGCGCGGCCACAAACGCGGCCGTTGCGCGCCCAATTGCAGCAGACAGTGGTGCGACAGGCGCCGCTCAGGGACGAAGCGGTTCTCAGCCCCCTCAACCTTAGTATCCAGCTCGCGCTGCCCCACCGGGATCGGTGCCAGTCTATGCGCCGAAGGTCCACCGATAGCGATTGATTCAGGGCTGAAGATCGTCGCAGTGACTGCCTCCGCGTCTTGGCGGAAGGCGCGTTCCAATCCCTGACTGCGAGCTTCGGCGCGCAGCAATGAAGTTGATCGCTCGCCATGTTGCCCCGCCAATCCGTCGCGGCAACCGTACCGAGCGGGCAGCCCACTGCCGCCACGTCCATTCCCGGCAACCGATGCGTCAGGCAGCGGCTAGCATGGCACGAAATCTGAGTTAGGATAGCCGCATTACGAACCCAGCGAGGAGCACGGCCATGGCACGAATTCGGCACATCGCGATCCAGACCCAAGACGAAGAGGCCACCAAGACATTCTACGTTGAGAACTTCGGGCTGAAGGTTGTGAAGAAATTGGATAACGAGCGCATCGCTGGCTACTACCTCACCGACGACCACATCAATGTCGCCGTGCTCCGGTTCAAGAATGACACCCTGGCGGGCGTCGAACGCGGCAAGGGCTGGAGCGGCATCCATCACATCGGCTTCCAGGTGGACAATCTCGAAGAGGTGACGGCGAAGCTGCGCCAGACCGCGGCGAAGCCGCGCGATGACATCAACGTGGCACTGGGTCTCGGTGTCGGCGGCGCGGCGGCAGGACATGGCAATGTCGAGGTCCGCTACGTTGGGCCGGACAACGTCAATTTCGATGTTTCCGAAACCGGCTGGGTGGGAACGCCAAGCAACAAAGTGCCGCACGGCTGAGATCTGCCGCTCGTCGCCGAACCAGCACCGAGTTTGCACGTTCGCCGCAGAGACTCGCACGGCTTGCGATTGGTCAGCGCCGCGTTGCACTGACGACGCCCCTTCGCCCGCTGTAGCAACATTTCAACCCCACCAGACTGAGGAAACACGCATGCCAACCTACAAACGCGGCCCCGTTGAGATCCATTACGAGGAGGCCGGCACCGGTTATCCACTGCTGGTCATTCCCGGCGGCGGGCTGAATGCCACGATCAGCTATCTCTCGGAGCGGACGCCCTTCAACCCGATGCACGTCCTCAGCGACGAGTTCCATTGCATCACGATGGATCTGCGCAACGCCAATGGCGGGGCGTCCTCAGGTCCGGTGGAGGTCGACCGGCCCTGGGACTCCTATGCCGACGACCAGTTAGGATTGATGGACCATCTGGGGATCAAGAGGTTCATGGTGCTCGGCTTTTGTATCGGCGGTCCCTTCATCTGGAAAATGCTGCAGCGGGCGCCCGAGCGCGTCATCGCGGCCGTGCCATCGATGCCAAGCGGCTTTCGGCCCGAAGTGCCGGATCTCTTCTATCGGAACAACATGAAGAACTGGGCACCGGGGCTGTGCGCAAAGCGGCCCGATGTCACGCTGGAGATGTGCTCGGCCTTTCTCAAGAAAATGTACCATGAGAATAACGACTTTGTTTTCAGCGTGACGCGCGAGTCCGTGCGTCGGTGCACGACGCCGGTCCTGGTCATGCCGGATGACACCGAGCCGCATCCCTACGCGGCGGCTGAGGAAACCGCCATGCTGGCGCCGAATGCGCAGATGACCTTCTTCCCATGGAAGGAGCCGAAAGATCGCGTTCCATTGGCCGTCCGCCATTTGCGAACGTTCTTGCGTGCCCATAGACCGGGCTGAATGGGAGGCGGATCGTATACGAGCAGCACAATCCTCGGCTCGTCTGCGCCGCCTTCGCCTCCACTCCCGGCGCACGAGGGTAAGGGGAGAGGCCGGGGCGGTGTCAAAGACAACGTCCTCCGAGTTCTACACAATATGAGCGCCGGGTGAGGGGGCTTGACAGGGTGATCAATGCATCGATTTCCCGTACGGAACGACCGAGGGCTGCGCCCGAGGCTCGTGGGGATCCTCACACGCCTCAGATGAAGCCGAGGCGTGGAAAGGCCCCGGATCTTCGCTTGGGCCTTGCAGGCCCAGCTTCGTCCGGGGACCCGAAGTCTGAAGGGTTTCGTCAAGAATGGAATTGCCGTGGTGGACTTGAGGTCGGGTCAAGCTTTTCGCTGCATGGTCTTGGTTCACTGAGACGCAAACACTTTGCGCCACGGTAGCAGGACACTTGAGCTACTGCGCCGCCTGCTGTCGTGCGGTGTCGGTGAACTGCTGCTCGGCGAGTTTGGCGTAGGCGCCGCCCTTGGCGATCAATTCGCGATGAGTTCCGGTTTCGATGATGTGCCCGTCCTCCATGACGCAGATGAGATCGGCGTTCTGCACCGTCGAAAGGCGATGCGCGATGACGAGCGTCGTGCGCCCACGTGTGAACGACTGCAGCGCCTGTTGCACGAGGCGTTCGGACTCGGTATCGAGCGCACTGGTGGCTTCGTCGAGCAGCAGGATCGGCGCGTCCTTCAGGATGGCGCGCGCGAGAGCCAGGCGCTGACGCTGGCCGCCCGAGAGCCGCATGCCGCGATCGCCGATCATGGTGTCGTAGCCTTGCGGCTGTTCGAGAATGAAGGCGTGGGCGGCTGCCGCCTGCGCAGCAGCCTCGATCTCCGCCTCCGTCGCGGTCAAGCGGCCGAGTGCGATATTGGCGCGGATGGTGTCGTCGAACAGCGTCACGTCCTGGCTGACCATCGAGATGGCGCCACGCAGGCTCGCCAAGGTCACCGCGCGCACGTCCTGGTCGTCGATGAGAATGCGGCCTGAGCCGGCGTCGAACAGGCGCGGCACCAGATTGATGACGGTGGACTTGCCCGCGCCGGAACGTCCGACCAGCGCCACGGTTTTGCCGCCTGCGATGTCCAGCGTGAAGCCTGCCAGCGCGTGCTGACCTTCCGCTGTATCGTAAGCGAACCCGACATCCTGGAATGAGATGGCGCCAGCCGACACCGCCAGTGGCTTCGCGTCCGGCGCATCGACGATGCTCGGCGTCTCGTCGAGCAGATCGTAGAAGCGTTCGGCGGCTGCCAGTCCTTCTTGCACGCGCACCGACAGATTGCCGAGGCCGCGCGTCGGCTGTGCCGCCAGCACCAGTGCAGTGACGAAGGCCATGAAGTCGCCGATGGTTGCGATGCCGGATGCAATGCGCCACGTCGCCAGCGCAATGACACCAGCGACAGCAAATCCGCCAAGCGCCTCCAGCATCGGATCGAGCCGGGCGCGGCTGCGGACGGCTTTCATGCGTAGTGTATAGATCTGCTCGAACGAGCCCATCATGCGGCCAGCCGCATACTCCTCGAGGCCAAAGGTCTTGATCAGGCGGGCGCTGCCGAGTTTTTCGGAGAGCTGGGACAGCATGTCCGCCAACTCCTCCTGGGTGCGCCGCGCCACCCGCTTCAGCCGCTTGCCGATGCCCATGATCGGCAGGATGGCGATTGGATAGATGCCGAGCACGATCAACGACAGCAGCGGGTCGCTCCAGACCATGTAGGCAACGAGCGCCAGGATGGTCAGCGCGTCGCGCACCGCCGTTGTCAGGGCCGACTGCATGGCGAGCTGGATCTGGGCGATGTCGTTGGTCAGCCGCGAGATCAGCTCGCCCGGCGCATCACGGGTGAGCCGGGCAAAGTCCGCCTTGAGCAGGTGCGCCACGCCAGCCCGCTGCATGTCCACCGTGATACGCATGACGATGCGGTTCGTTGCCACCGTCGACAGATAGAGCAGCAGAGCGCGCGCCGAGGTGGCGAGAATGATCATGCCGGCGATGCCGTACATGACCTTCATCTCGCCCTTGGGAAGAACGTCGAAGGCATACTTGATGAGCCGGGGATAGCAGCCGGTGACAATGGCCAGACCGACCATCAGCAGGAACGCCAACCCCAAGGCTCGTCGCTTCGGCCACACCCAGTCGGTGAGCACGCGTTTGAGCAGCCCGCGCGTGCGCGCATCGAGGCTCATGGCCGGACCCGGGGCGGGCACAGCCTTGTCCGTCGTTGGCGGTTGTCTGCTCGGATCGCTCAAACTGGTTCCATGCGTCGCGCGCGGCCACCACGGGGCCTAGCACCGAACGGGCGATGGCACCAGCCGGGGCGCTATCGTCACGCCTTGGAGCCGGTGCCTGGGTCCATCAGCCGGTGCATGTGAACGATGAAATAGCGCATGTGAGCGTTGTCCACGCTCCGCTGCGCCGCGCCCTTCCAAGCCCGGTGCGCCTCAGCATAGTTCGGATAGATGCCGACGATGTCGAGCTTGTCCGGATTGACGAATTCGTTGCTGTTCAGCGAGACCAGCTCGCCGCCAAACACCAGATGCAGCAATTGCTTGGAGGAACTCTCGACAGGTTGTTTGCTCATGGGACGTGCCTCGCTGTGGGTGGCTGGGCGGTGTGACAGCCGCGGCAAGCGCCTGTCCTGACGGAGACCGAAGTAGTGATCCAGGCGCGGCCGCCCGGCAAGCTCGCCAATGGCATGACGATGGCAGCTTTGGCCGACGCCAGCCTGACAGCCCGAACGCCAGTACGGGGTGCGTGGGTGCGGCATGCCGCCTCACAACGGGCGGCGAATGCACGGTAGTTATGCAGCGCAATGAGTGCGGCGCACAATTTTCCATCTTGAAGTTTTTGCATCGCACATTAAGTTCTTGGGTGTGGGGCGGGCGAGCTTGCTCCCTCGTTCCACAGCCCTCCTTTGGGCGTTTCCTCCCTAGACTTGGGCCGTTCGGATCTCCGGACGGCCCCTTTTTCATGGGGCATAGGGCTCGCGCCCGCTATTCTGCGGCCGCCGCCCGTCCGCTCTGCAGCAATTCCGGCAGCACCGCCAGCATCCGCCCGAGGACGCGGCCCAGATCCTGTTGCAGGGTCTCGAAGCCCGCAGTGCGCTGCAGCGAAGATTCGTCGAGATACAACGCCCGGTTGATCTCAATCTGCAGGGCATGGCAACCCTTCGCTGGCCGTCCATAATGCTCGGTGATGAACCCGCCGGCATAGGGCCGGTTGAGGTGCACCTCGTAGCCGGCCGCCGCGAGCTGCTCCTTGAGATGCCGGGTCAACTTGCCATCGCACGACGCCCCGAAACGATCGCCAAGCACAAAATCAGGCCGTGCCGACGCCGGTTGGCCGATCGAGGCCGACGGCATCGAATGGCAGTCGATCAAAATGGCGATGCCATGCCGTCGCCGCGCGTCTTCGAGCAGGCTGGCCAGGGTCTGGTGGAATGGCTTGTATAGCCGTTCGATGCGCAGCAGAGCCTCGGCCACCGATAACCGTTCGCGATAGATGTCCTCACCGTCGGCGACGATCCGCGCAATGGTGCCCAACCCCCCGACCACGCGCACGGACTGGGTGTTGGCAAAGCTTGGCAGCGGCTCGTTGAACAGCTCCGGGTCAAGCTCGTAGGGCTCCCGGTTGACGTCGATATAGGCGCGAGGGAAGCGGGCCGCGAGCAGCGGTGCGCCATGGGCCGCGACCGGTTGCAGCAATTCGTCGACGAAGCAATCTTCGGACTTGCGCAAGGCCAGCGCATCGAGCCGCGAGGCGGCCAGGAACGAGCGCGGATAGACACGACCGGAGTGGGGCGAGCAGAAAACCACCGGCGTCGGCGGCACACGCGGCCGGGTCACCGTGAACGGTGGCGTCAACTCCTCATTGTAGGGTGAAACATCGGCAGCAGCAGGCATTCGTGATCCCCGTCGGAGCCCGTCCAGCACCTCTAACACGCCCTCGAAGGTTCCACGTACCAGATTTCGATCTTGCCTCGGAGGTCTTCACATGTCCATGCTTTGCTGGGTCGCGCGACGGTTTTTCCGCGCCTCGATCCACGTTTAAGTCATCTCGGCAGCAGGCGTTGTTTCACGCGGCGTTTACCAAATTGAGGCCAAGCTCGTGGGCTAAGAACGCCAGTCGTTGCAGGATTGAACTTTCTGCCATGTGGGCACTCGTAGGGATCAGACGTCATGTCGGCCAAGCCATCGGTTGTTACGCTGAAGCGCATCCTGCTGGCTGAGGACGATGATTCGATGCGGGACTTTCTGGCACGCGCCCTGGAGCGGGCGGGCTACGAAGTGATCGCCCACGACAACGGCGCCGACGCGCTCGTGCGCCTGAAGCAGGAGCCGTTCTCACTGCTGCTGACCGATATCGTCATGCCGCGCATGGACGGCATCGAGTTGGCGCGTCAGGCCGCCGTGTTGGACCCCGAATTGAAGATCATGTTCATCACCGGCTTTGCCGCCGTCATTCTGAACAATGACGCAACCCCGTTGAAGGACGCCCGCGTGCTGTCGAAGCCGTTCCATCTGAAGGATCTGGTGCGCGAGGTCGACAAGATCCTCGAAGCGCCGGCCTTGCAGCCCTAAGGCCTCCGCGAAAAGGCCCTGAACATCCATCACTAGCGCGGCCACAATCTGGCCGCGCCGCGGACGCCGGACGCATCGCCCCAGCGCGGGCGCCGAATATCGACGGTGGCTGCATCGGCGAAGATGTGTGGCGCCATCTGCTGCGGTAAGGCCGCGTAGAGATGCTCGAGCGCCGAAAGCCCACCCCCGAGCACGATGATGTAAGGGTCAATGATATTGACGACGTGGGCCAGCCCGCGCGCGAGCCGGGAAAGGTGCCGATCCAGCGCAGCTTGGGCCGATGGCTCAGCGTCCGCCCGCGCCACGATCGTCTCAGGGCTGGCCGTCAGACCCGTGGCGCGGCTGTAGTCGGCAGCCAAGGCCGGGCCCGACACCCAGGCTTCCATGCAGCCCCGCCGCCCACACCAGCATTCCGGACCCGGATGCTCGTCGGTGCTCGCCCAGGGCAGGGGATTGTGGCCCCATTCACCGCCGATGCCGCGTGGTCCGTCGACGATTCGCCCGTTGATGATCAGGCCCGCCCCGCACCCCGTTCCCAGAATGACCCCCAGCACGCTGGCTGCACCTGCCGCGGCGCCATCAGTTGCCTCCGATATGGCAAAGCAATTGGCATCGTTTGCGAGGCGGACGGGCTGCTTGAGACGGGCTTCTATGTCCGGCTGGAACGGGCGCCCGTTGAGCCAGGTCGAATTGGCATTCTGCACGCGACCGGTGGCGGGCGAGATGGATCCGGGCATACCGATGCCGATGCTGGCCGCGTGGCTGGCGATGCCGGCATTGCTGCGGAGGTCGCGCACGAGACCGTCGAGTGCGGTCAGAGTCGCTTCGTAGGCGGCCGCCGCGTCGGCTGACCGTGGTGTGGCAACCCGCTGCGAGGCAATCGCTGCGCCCGTGGCGTCGAGCACCACGCCTTCGATCTTGCTGCCGCCGAGATCGATGCCGATGCGATGTGTCGACAACTGTGACGGCATCTGCGTTCTCAGTGTTCGACGGACAGCGTCTGATGCGCTTTGCTGATCTCGGTCGGATCGAGGCCGACACTCGTCGCAAACACCAGCAATTGCGATTCGTCGCCGAGCAGATGGCCCAGCACCGAGGCCAGCAATTCGGGGGTGCCCATGCGCTCGCGCAGCGTTTCCGGGTCAAGGCCCGTTTCGCCGAGAAACCGCACCAGTCGCCGCTCGTCCTCGGCGAGAAAAAGCAGCGCCCGCGCGCCGATGCCTTCCGCTGCCTCCTCGGTCATTGCCCCTTTGCCGCGTCGCGCCATCTTGAGTCTCTCCAAGTTGTTCGTTCCCGATCGCATCTTAAAGAGTTGGTTAGTGTTTTGGGCGAGACTTCGAGGTATCCGCTCCCGCGAATCGGTGCAACATGGACGGGACGAGCAGGGTGAGCCTCGATCGATGACATATCAGGAAAAGCCCCGCTCGTTTGCCGGTCATGGTACGCGCCCGAATGGGGGGGTGAAGCAGGTTCTCATCGTCGAGGACAATGAGCTCAATATGAAGCTCTTCCATGACCTGCTCGATGCCCACGGCTACGGCACCATTCAAACCCGAAGCGGCATGGAAGCGCTGGGCCTTGCCCGCACGCACCGTCCCGATCTCATCCTGATGGACATTCAGCTGCCCGAGGTCTCCGGCCTCGAGGTCACCAAGTGGCTGAAAGAGGACGATGACCTGCGCGACATCCCCGTTGTCGCCGTCACTGCCTTCGCCATGAAGGGGGACGAAGAGCGCATCCGCCGCGGCGGTTGCGAGGCCTACATCTCGAAACCCATCAGCATCGGCACCTTCATCGCCACCGTGCGCCAGTTCATCGGCGACGCCTGATCAACCACCCTCCAACCCCACCAAGCCACACGCCAGATCCACCCTGCCCGAACCGATAAAGAGAACCGATGACCGCCCGCGTCCTTGTCGTCGATGACATCCTGGCCAACGTGAAGCTGCTCGAAGCCCGTCTGTCGGCCGAGTACTTCGAGATTCTGACCGCCTATAGCGGCAAGGAAGCCCTCGACATTCTCGCCCGCGAGCGTGTCGACGTGGTGCTTCTCGACGTCATGATGCCGGGCATGGACGGCTTCGAGGTCTGCCGCCGCATCAAGGCGCAACCCAAACTCTCCCACCTTCCGGTGATCATGGTCACCGCGCTCGACCAGCCTTCCGACAAGGTGCAAGGCCTGGAGGCAGGGGCCGACGATTTTCTGACCAAACCGGTCGACGACATCGCGCTGATCACCCGGGTCAAGAACCTGTCGCGGCTGAAAGTATTGTCCGACGAGCTGATGATGCGCGCCTCGACGACGCAAGAGCTCGGCGTCTCAGGCAATGCGGTGCCAGACTGGAGCCAGGCCGGCGGCCAGGGCACCATCCTGCTGGTCGAGGATCATGCCCGCTCGGCGCAGCGCATCGTCGATGCCATCGGCAAGGCCCACTCCGTGGCCGTCGAGCGCGAGCCGCAGGTGGCGCTGATGAAGGCGGCCGAGCAGCCGTTCGATCTGTTGATCGTCAGCCTATCCCTCGCCGGCTCCGACGGCCTGCGGCTGTGCTCGCAGGTGCGCTCGCTCGACCGCACGCGGCACACGCCGATCATCATCATGGCTGAACCCGGTGACGATGCCCGCCTGCTGCGTGGCCTCGACATGGGCGTCAACGACTATCTGCTGCGCCCGATCGACCGCAACGAGATGCTCGCCCGCATCAAGACACAGATCAAGCGCAAGCGTCACGCCGATCTGCTCCGCGCCCGCCTAGATCAGGGCATGGAAATGGCCATTACCGATGCCCTGACCGGCCTGCACAACCGCCGCTATATGGAAAGTCATTTGGCGACGCTGGTGACCCAAGCCATTCAAGCCGGGCGCTCGCTCTCGGTGCTGGTTGCCGACATCGATTACTTCAAGTCGGTCAACGACACCTACGGGCACGACTCCGGAGACGTGGTGCTGCGCGAGTTCGCCGCCCGGTTCCGCCGCAACACGCGCGGCATCGATCTCGCCTGCCGCATGGGTGGCGAAGAGTTCGTCATCATCATGCCGGACACGGATCTCGCCCGCGCCATGCAGGTCGGCGAGCGTCTGCGCGCCTGCATTGCGGCTGATCCCTTCCAGATCGGCCCGGATACGCATCTGCGTATCACGGCCAGCGTCGGGATCGCTACACTCGAGCGCCGTGACGACACGCCCGAGACCCTGTTCAAGCGCGCCGACACCGCGCTCTACGCCGCCAAGCGCGAAGGCCGCAATCGCGTCGTCGCTGACGCTGCGTGATCGGAATGGCATGCCTCGCAGACTTCAGATCTCAGATCTGCGAGTAGCCGGAGCCTTTCGTGACAACGCCGCGGCCCGTGGGCTTGTCCAACAGGCCGTACTCGCCCAGGATCTGCTGGCTGTAAGTGACGCGGCCATTGATCTTGTCGGCCGGCTCACTGGCCAGCAGCAAAGCCGCCCGCGCCATGTAGGACGGCGGCTCGCCGCGCGGATCATCCATGCCCGACATCAGCTTGTGATAGACCGTGCCCGGCGTCGCCACGGTCTGTGATGGCGATAGCGCCGTCACCGCAATGTTCTGACTCCCAACTTCCTGCGCCAAGCCCTGCGTGAAACGCTCCAGCGCGGCTTTTGTGGCGCCATACATGGTGCCGCCGCTGACCGGACGGGCATCCTTGAATGGCGTGCGGCCTGGCCCGATTGCCGATCCCGAGGAGATGTTCACAATTGCGCCGCCACCGCGCTTGATCATGCCGGGGAGGACGAGTTGCGCCAGCATGAAGGGCGCATGAACGTTGACTGCGAACGATTTCGCCCAGTGCTTCGGATTGAAGTCGATAATCGGCTTGTAGTAGGTCAGCGCCGCGTTGTTGACCAGAATGTCCGGCGTGCCGAAGGCGGCCTCGGCGGCTTGCACCAGCTTCTGGCAGTCCTCGTGATTGGACACATCGACGGCGACAGCTGTGGCCTGACCACCTGCCGCCTTGATCTTGGCCACGGTGCCTGACAGCGAGCCGGTCAATAAACGATGATCGCCCTCGTTGAGCGTACGCGCCGCGCAGACAACGCGGGCGCCTTCCTTGGCGAACAGGCAGGCGATTTCCTCGCCGATGCCGCGACTTGCCCCGGTGATAATGGCAATCCGGCCGTCCAGCTTGCCCATGCGCGCTACTCCCCTCTTGCTGCGGACCTACACGATGCGACGAGCATAGCGCGGCCCTGGGCGCGTTGTCCGCAACTGTTCAAGGCAACCATTGCAGTCGCGCGCGGGTGCTCTATCCTTGCGCAAATCCATTCGCGAGAGGCGGGGCCGTGAGCAGCCGATACGTGACCATCGAACGTGGCCTCGGACCCGAGGGGCGCATTGCCGTCGTTCGCTTCGACCGCGGCAATGCCGTCAATGCGCTCTCGCCCGAGGCCATGCGCCAACTGCGTGCTGCCGCGCGCGGCTTCGAGGACGACCTGGAGACCTCCGTCGTCATTCTGACAGGCAACGCACAGGCATTCTCGGCGGGCTTCGACCTCAAGGACGGGGAGCGCAGCGCGAAGACGGCCATGGGGCTTGCCGAACAGCGAAAATCGGTTCGGGTCGGCCCACGCATGTGTCGCGAATGGGCTGAGATGGAGCAGGTCACCATCGCTGCCATCGAAGGCTTCTGCATCGGTGGTGGTGCGGCACTCGCCGTGTCGCTGGATTTCCGCGTGTGCAGTGCCGCCGCGCATTTCCGCATCCCAGAGGTCGCACTCGGCCTCAACATGAGCTGGGGCTCGATCCCGCGCCTGATGCAATTGATGGGACCGTCGCGCACCAAGCTTGCCGTGCTGCTGGCGTCGGATCGCATCGAGGCGGCCGAGGCGGAGCGCTGGGGGCTGGTCGAGAAAGTCGTGCCGGCGGGAACGACTCTCGCTGGCGCCATGGCCTTGGCCGAGCGCATTGCACGCGAGCCGCCGCTGCCCGTCAAGATGACCAAGGCCACGGTGAACCGTCTGGCGGGCGCGCTCGATGATCTGGCCAGCCACATGGATCTCGATCAGTTCGTGCTCACCGGCATGACCGAGGATCACAAGGAGGGCGTGGCGGCCTTCCTGGAGCGGCGCACGCCGCGCTTCCGGGGCCGCTGAGATGGCTGAGGGTGCCGTGAGCGGCGACGCGACGTCGGGTGCGAGCCTGTTCGCAATGCCCGACTATCGCCGGCTGTGGGCGGCCGGTGCCTTGACCGGTTGCGCGCGCTGGCTCGAGTTCATTGCGCTCGGCATTTTCGCTTATGAGCTGACCCGTTCGCCGCAACTGGTGGCCCTGCTGGCCGTGCTGCGCATGATGCCCTACGTGGCGCTGGGCTTCATCGTCGGTGCGCTGGCCGACCGCTTCGATCGCCGCCGGCTGTTGATCGGCTCCACGGCGTTTGTCGCCGCCGTCGCAACGCTGATGTGCGTGCTGACGGCCAACAAGCTCGCCGGGTATGCGGCGGTGGCGATGGCAACGATGGTGTCCGGTGCCTTCTGGACCATCGATATGCCCGTGCGCCGTCGCCTGCTGGCGGATTTCGCCGGGCCAGGCCGCCTGTCGCGGGCGCTGGGATTCGACAACTCCACCAACTATGCGACGCGCGCCATCGGCCCACTGATCGGCGGGATCACCTATCAGATGCTTGGCATCGAAGGCATCTATGCTTTGATTGCCATGGCCTATGGTACTTGTCTGGTGCTGGCCGTGGGCCTGTCAGGGCGCGTCGAAGCCGAGTCGCGTTCGCGGGTGAGCACAGGCCTGTTGGCAGCGCTGCGCGTGCCGTGGTCGCTCATTCTCGAACGCCGCTTCATCGTCATCATGGGCGTGACGCTGGTCTATAACCTGTTCTGCTTTCCCTTTACCTCGATGGTGCCAGTCATTTCGCAGAAGGACTTCCTGCTCGAGCCGCGTTTCGTCGGCGCCATGTCGGCCTGCGAGGGCATCGGCGGCACGCTGGGCGCGATCCTGGTTGGCCGGCTCGGCAGCGAGCGCACGCTGTTTCGCACCTACTACTTCGGCACCGTGACGCTGCTCCTGCTGATGCTCGGTCTTTCCTGGCATCTCGAGGTCGGCACGGCAGTCGGCGCCTTGATCCTGATGGGAGCAGCGGCGGCCTGCTTCTCAGCGACACAGTACGCCCTGGTGCACGTGATCTCGCCACCGGAGGTGCGCGGGCGCGTCACCGGCGTGCTGTCGCTGTTCATCGGCACGTCGATGCTGGGCCACTATCTGGCGGGGCAGCTGTTCGAGCGATTGGCCTCGCCGGATGCCATCCGGGTCATGGCCGTTGCGGGATTGGCGCTGATGGCTGCCTGCGGCATCGCGTGGTGGACGGCCAAGCCCAGGATCGACACATCGCCTTGACCGGCGCCCTGAGGAACGCGACAAGCGGCCCATGACGATGCTGTACAAGATGGCGGGTGTCGTGCTCGCGCTCTATGCCCTGATTGTGCTCGCCGCTTGGCTCGGCCAGCGCCGGCTCATGTACGCGCCAGATCCGACGCGTTACGCACCGGCCTCGGTCGGGCTCACGGATGTGACGGAACGGGAGCTGTTGACGCCGGATGGCGCCCGACTGGTGCTCTGGCACCTGCCGCCGCGGCCCGATGCGCCAACATTGTTGTACTTTCATGGTAACGCCGGGGGCCTCGCCAGCCGTGCCGATCGCTTCAAGCGCTACCGGGCGACAGGTTTCGGCCTCACCATGCTGAGTTACCGCGGCTACAGCGGCAGCACGGGACAGCCGACGGAAGCCAACAATCTGGCCGACGCCGCCCTGGTCTTCGACATGTTGGTCAAGGACGGCGTGGCGCCCGCCGATATCGTGCTCTACGGCGAATCACTGGGCTCCGGCGTCGCCGTGCAACTTGCCGCCGCGCGCCCCGCAGCGGGCGTCATTCTGGATGCGCCCTACTCGTCGATGCTCGACATGGCGGCGCGGACCTACCCGTTCCTTCCCGTGCGCCCGCTGCTCGCCGACCGCTACGAGAGCATCCGCCACATTACGCGCATCACGGCGCCGATCCTGGTTTTGCATGGCGCCGAGGATGAGTTGATCCCGGTGGCCATGGGTCGGGCGCTGCACGCAGCTGCCTCACTGCCGAAGGAGTTGGTGATCTTCCCGAATGGCCGCCACACCGATCTGGACCAGCATGGAGCGGTGGAAACCGTGGTGCGCTGGGTGCGAGCACTACGCCCGGGCAAAAGCTGACGTTGTGTGCTCTCGTTTCTGGCGGCACGGATCCTGGCCAGAAACAGCGAAAGCCCGGCGCAAGGGCCGGGCTTTGCAGAATTTCCGATCGCAATGATGTGCTCGCTTACTCCGAGCGACCGCCACCGAAGCCGCCGCCGCCACCGAAACCACCACTGCCGCCGCCAAAGCCGCCACCGCCACCAAAGCCGCCGCGACCACCGCCGCTGCCGCCTGGGCCACCGCGACCTGGACCGCCTGGACCAGCGGCACCCGGCTTCACCGCCGGTTTACTCGGCAGCAGGCCTTCGCGCTGCAAGCGCTTGCGGGCAAGTTTGCGGGCGCGGCGGACGGCCTCAGCCTGCTCGCGAACGCGCTTCTCCGACGGCTTCTCATAGTAGTTCCGCAGCTTCATCTCGCGGAAGATACCCTCGCGCTGCATCTTCTTCTTGAGCGCCTTCAGGGCCTGATCGACGTTGTTGTCACGGACGAGGACTTGCAAGCGGGTGCGTTCCTTCGATACGGCCTGTGGATCCGGCCAGTTGAATGCTGATGAGGCCGCGGACGCAATTGATCGATGATCAAGTTGCGCAATGCAGCCTGTCTTGAGCCTGTGTCTAGCAAACCGCGGTTAACGTGTCCACACCTGCCTGCCGACCGTGCACGGATACCGGTTGGTCCGCTCAAGGCGGGTTGCTGCGGCGTGGGCTGCCCAATATCAGACATCGAACGGACTTAAGTCGGACGGAAAAGGGACTTCAGTCGGATAGCCCTCGATCGGCTTGACCATTAACCTTCGTCCGTAGACAAGCGCATCGCTTGCTCTCGGGTCGGAGGATTTAGGATGGCGGCGGGCAAGGAAACTCCCCAGGTAGCGGAAGTTGTGACCGGTGGTACGGGCTTGAAGCACGCCATCTCTCGCCGCGGCGTCATGCTGGCGGGCGCTGGGGCGGCCATCCACGCATCATCAGCAAGTGCCCAGCGCCTGGCCAGCGGTCACGAGGGTCGCGAACTGCGGTTGCCCTTGAACCTTGGCGATCCGCGCGAAGTGGTCGTCCAGCGACCAGGCTTCGTCAAGAACGTGTCGCGCCTGGTCAACCTCGATCCCAACAACCAGGGCGGCGCCTGGTGGACCTATTCCACCTACGTTACCCCGATCGAGGATTTCTTCGTCCGCAATTCCTACCCCACTCCACGGGCGGAAAACGAGTCGCGCATCCACAAAGACACTTGGCGGCTGCGCATCCATGGCGATGCGGTAGAGCGGGAGCTGACGCTGACCTACAACGATCTGCTCAAGTTGCCCTCCCAATCGATCATGTCGACACTGGAATGCGCCGGCAACGGCCGCTCCATGTTCTGGGAGCAACAAGGGATGACCTCGGAGCCGACCAAGGTCACGGGCACCGGCTGGGGTCTAGGTGGGATCGGGCTCGCGGAGTGGCAGTACGTGCCTATGAGCCAGATCCTGGCCCTGGTGGGGCTGAAGAAGTCAGCGAAACAGGCGCTGTTCTGGTCCGGCGTTGACAACAAAGAGAGCAAGAGCGGTGCCGCCGGTGATGCTGGCCGGCCAGTGCCCATCGAGACGCTGATTCTGCGCGGTGATGCCTGCGGTTTGGCCTTCAAGATGAACGGTCACGACCTGCCCGCCGATCACGGCGCCCCGGTCCGCGCCATCATTCCCGGCTGGTGCGGGGCGGCGTCGACCAAATGGCTAACGGAGATCAAGATCTCTTCCAAGCAATTCTGGGTGCGCCTGAATACGACGCAGCATGTGCTGATCGGACCAAATTATACGCCGCCCAAGCCTGAGCCGGGCGACGAATTCCGTGCCGCCAGTCCGGACAAGATCCTGGGTCAGATGGTCACCTGGGCACCACCACGGTCCCTGTTGACGCTGCCGCTGGTGCTCGAAAAACAGCCGCGCTTTCCGCACAACTATCCGCTCGACAAGGGGGAACTGCCATTGCTGGCCGCCGGCAAGCAGAAGATTCGCGGCTATGCCTGGGCGCCCCAGCACGGCGTCCGCGATGTCCACCTGCGTATCAACGGCGGCCAATGGCAAAAGGTGCGCTTCGTCGACCAGGCACCGAACCGCTACTGCTGGCAGCGCTTCACGTGCGAGTGGAACGCCACGGCCGGCGAGCACATCCTGGAGACGCGCACGACTGACAAGGCAGGGCAGATGCAGCCGGCAACGGTGCCGTTCAACCAGGGCGGCTTCGACTTCTGGGCCATCCCGAAGTTCCGCGTCCGGGTGGTGTGAAGCAGCTTACGTCGACCCGATAGGGGCGGGCTCAAGGACGGGCTGGAGAGCGCTTCGGGTGCGTGCTAGGGAGGCATGGCAATTCCATCCCAGCCGCTACCCCACGAGATCGCCCATGACCGCCAAGACGCGCACCGAGACCGACACCTTTGGCCCCATCGAGGTGGATGCGACCCGTTACTGGGGGGCACAGGCGCAACGCAGCCTTGGCAACTTCAAGATCGGCTGGGAGAAGCAGCCAAAGCCGGTGGTGCGCGCGCTCGGCATCGTCAAGCGGGCCTGCGCCGAGGCCAATATGGCGCTCGGCCGTCTCGATCCGAAGCTGGGGGAGACCATCATCAAGGCCTCGCAAGAGGTCATCGACGGCCGCCTCGACGAGCACTTCCCGCTGGTCGTGTGGCAGACCGGCTCCGGCACGCAATCCAACATGAACGCCAACGAGGTGATCTCTAATCGGGCCATCGAGATGCTCGGCGGCGTCATGGGCTCAAAGAAGCCGGTTCATCCGAACGACCACGTCAACATGAGCCAGTCGTCGAACGACACCTATCCGACGGCCATGCACATCGCCTGCGCCGAGCAGATCGTGCACGATCTGCTGCCGGCGCTGCGCAAGCTGCACGAGGCGTTGCTGCACAAGCAGCATGCCTTCAACCATATCATCAAGATCGGGCGCACGCACACGCAGGATGCGACGCCTGTCACGCTCGGCCAGGAGTTCTCCGGCTACGCGACGCAGATCGGCAATGGCATCCTGCGCATCCAGCAGACGTTGCCGTCACTGATGGAGCTGGCGCAAGGCGGCACCGCCGTCGGCACCGGCCTCAACGCGCCGATCGGCTTTGCCGAAAAGGTAGCTGAGCGCATCGCCGCCATCACCGGCCTGGAATTCACCTCAGCGCCCAACAAGTTCGAAGCACTCGCTGCGCATGACGCCATGGTCATGAGCCACGGCGCCATCAACACCGTAGCGGCGTCGCTGTTCAAGATCGCCAATGACATCCGCTTTCTGGGCTCGGGGCCGCGCTCGGGCCTCGGCGAGTTGAACCTGCCCGAGAACGAGCCGGGCTCCTCGATCATGCCGGGCAAGGTCAACCCGACGCAGTGCGAGGCGCTGACCATGGTGTGCGCGCAGATCTTCGGCAATCAGGCGGCAATCACGTTCGCAGGTGCATCGGGGCACTTCGAGCTCAACGTGTTCAACCCAGTGATGGCCTACAACTTCCTGCAATCGGTGCGCCTGATGGCGGACGCTGCCGTCTCGTTCACCGACAACTGCGTCGTCGGCATCGAGGCACGCGAGGATAACATCAAGGCCGGCCTCGAGCGCTCGCTCATGTTGGTGACGGCGTTGGCGCCGAAGTACGGCTACGACAAGGCTGCCAAGATCGCCAAGACCGCGCACAAGAACGGCACCACCTTGCGCGAGGAAGCGCTGAAAGAAGGCATCCCCGCCGCCGACTTCGATGCCATTGTGCGGCCGGAGAAGATGATCGGTCCGGGGTGAGATCCGCCCCCCATATTTTGACGGATGCCGTCCGGCGGCGTAAGCTGCGCACAATAGTTGCGCATGATACGTGCGGAGGGTCCATGCAGGACAGAGCATCTCGGTCCCGCAAGAAGAAGTCCGTCAATCTCTCGATCGACGCTGAACTGGCGGCAGAGGCCAAGGCGGCCGGAACCAACATGTCGGCGGTACTTGAGCGCGCCTTACGAGAAGAAATGAAGGCCCGGCGCGAGACGGCATGGCGCGAAGAGAACCGCGGAGCCATAGAGGCCTCAAATGCTGAACTTGAGCGCAATGGCCTATGGTGTGACAAGTACCGGGTCTGGTGATGCGACAATTCGATATTTGTCGCTTGCGCCCGGTTCCTGATGCTGGGGGTGGCACCCAACTGGTCGTCATTCTGCAAGCGGATCTGGTGTCGGAACTCGACACCAGGGTGGTGGCGCCTCTGGTCGCGGAAGCAGAATTGCCTGCCTTGCTACGTCTGCGACCCGAAATCCATCACAATGGGCGTCGCAACCGCCTGATTGCGGACAGGCTCAGCGTCCTGTCTGTCAAGAGTATTGGCTCGCGCGTTGGGTCGTGCGCCGATCGCGACTATGACATCAGGCGCGCCCTCGACATTGTGTTCGTCGGGGTGTGAAGTCGCGCCAGGCGTAGGAGAAAGAAACGGAGCCCGAAGGCCCCGTCGTCGCATCTTGGTGCTGGTCGTGGCGTTGCTCACTGTGCACCGGCTGTGCGCTTCCACGCATCACCCGCCACGCGCGGATCGTTGGCCATCCGATCCACCGGCTTCGAGCGCCACTGAGCGACCGCCGCTTCGCCAGCGGCAAGCTCCTGCGCCTCCAGCTTGGTCGCGAGCATGTCGCGGCGGCGCAGCGCTTCCTTGTCGCCACTGCGGGCGGCAAGCGAGAACCACGTGTAGGCCGCAATCATATCCTTCTCGATGCCAAGCCCACTCTCGGTCAGGACGCCGAGATTGAACTGGCTGTCCGAGAGGCCGCGCTCGGCGGCTTGCGTGAACCAGTGCCGGGCCGCGGCGTAGTCCGCCGGCACGCCCTCGCGGCCAGCGCTCATGACGGCAAGATTGTGCATGGCCTTGACGTTACCCTGCTCAGCGGCGCGCTTGTACCAGATGCGCGCCCGGGCCGGGTCTTCCTGCACGCCGAGGCCACGCTCGTAGAGGGCTGCCAGGCGATATTGTGACTGGGCGTGCCCCTGGGTGGCAGCGCGCTGATACCAGGCCGACGCCTGCAAGAAGTCCTGCTTGACGCCGCGGCCTTCGGCAAAGCGGGCAGCGACGTCGAATTGTGCCGACGCATCGCCTTTGGCGGCAGCCAGCCGCAGCGACAGTGGCCCGACAGCGGCCGGAGGCAGCTCGATCGTGACCTGCTCGCCACTGCGGGGAGCGGCTTTGGCCGGTGCGGCATCGGTCTCGGTCTCGACGATTCCTGCCGGCAGGCGCGCGGCGGGCACAGCGGAGGTGCGGGCCGCATCATGGGCGGTGCGCTGCGACAGGCTCGCGATATGCGCCTCCTGCCGGGCCCGCATGACCTGTTCGGCCGACATCTGCCGCGGTCCCTGCTCGATCGCAATGCCCATGCCGATGTGCTCGACGGCGGGCTGGGCGGTCGGAACCTGGAATGAAGCAGCGCGGCCATCGCGCTTTGGCAAGGCCCCGAGGTCGTCGACGCCGGTCTCGGGAACCGTATTGCGGCGCTTAGGCTTTTCGGCCGGCTCCTCCGGCTTGGCCTCGGTCGGGGCAGGTGTCGCTTCAACGTCGATGGCGGGACCCTGCGGATTGGCTTTTTGCGCGGCCGGGTTGATGGTGGCGGCCTTCGGGATGCCGGTTGCCGGCGATTGCTGGATCGACGAACCGGAGGTGAGCACGCGGAAGCGGGGGTTGGTAACAGCCCAGAACCCCGCCAGCAGAACGGCGGCGAGGCAGGCCACCAGCAGCAGTCCCTTGCCACCGGGTCCCTTGCCGCCAGGTTCGGTCGAACCGCCCGTCAGCCGCTCCTTGAGCGAAGCGCCGGCTGAACCGGGAGGCGTGGCAGCTTTGCCTTTGGGTTGCGCAGCGGCGGCGCGGTCGGCTTCAAGTTTGGCCTGCTCGGCAGCTTTGCGAGCCATGGCGATGAAGGCCTGCCGGTCGGCCGGTTTGGCTGTGGCCGGGCGGGGTTGCGGGGCTGCGGCCGGATCGCTTGCCGGCGCATCCATTGGTGCGGGCCGGGCATCTGCGCCGGCAATACGGGTGGTGACCTCGTCGGTGCTCGCCGCCGGTGTTGCGGGTGCTGCCGGAGTTCGCATGGGCGTGTCGAGCTTGGGCTCGATGCGCTCGTCAATGGGCGATCGGGCCGGGGGGCGTTCTGCGGGACGCACGGTGGTTGGCGATTGCGCTGCCAAACGGGCTGCGGCCTTGGCCTCGTCGGCGAAAGTGCGCGAGGGGGCCGCCGCTGCGGCGGGCATGGGGGCCGGCCGTGCAGCGGGCGTTGCTGCGGGCTCGATCGTCAAAGGAGCCGCAATCGCTGCTGCCGGTGCCGGCCGCTGGATCTCGATCGCATCCACCCGGTCGAGCACATGCTGCATGGCCTGCTGCATGGTCTCCAACGCATCGGCCGTCATGGCTTCGCCACGACGCCGCTCGTCCATGTAGTTGGCCAGCATCTCCTGCAGGCCTTGCATCTGCCGGTTGGCGGCGAGCTGGGCACTTTGCGTGGCTTGCGCGGCTTCGGCGGCGCGCTGGGCAATGCTCGGGTCGACGACGCCGACCGCTGTCTGGGCAGTTCCGGATGTGATGCGGGCGGCGACACGGCTGGCCGCCTCCTCGGCGAAGCGGACCAGGTCCTCCTCGGTTGGCACGATGCCGCCGAGCAGGCGCACCACCTCTTCGTCACTCAAGGCATGGTTCAATTGGCCGAGTTGGCGTTCGATGCCGTCGAGCCGCGACAGTTGCAGCCGCGTCTGCTCGATTTGCTCAGACAATTCGGCGATATGCGCCTCGACGATGCGCAGGCCCTCAACATCGGAGCGCGTGGCCACGCCGTCCAGCGCCGTGGTGAAGCGCTGCTCGAAATGGTCGAACCGCTCGCCCAGGGTCGACAGCGACGAATCAGGCTTCAAATCCAACAGCGAGCGCTCGACGCGGGCAGCAATCTCGGTCAGGCGCGAATCGAGCCAGGCGCGCTGCGTGTCGTCGTCCAACGCTCCGGGGCTGCCGGCAGCCGGACGTGGGGTTGGCTGGATGGCAGCGCCGGGAGCCGTGGCAAGGACCGGGGTCGCCAGCTGAGCGGAGGCGAACGAAACGACCATGGGCTGCTGCGGCTCGAACGTGGCATGCAGCGGCGGCAGCCCGGCTTCGCCCGACTCGTAGAGTTGCGTCAGCGCCGCGGCCGAGTGCTGATCCCAGGGATCGTCGGGGTTCTGCACGAAGGTGGGCTCGGCCTCCTTGGCCGGCTCCTTCACCCCCCAAGTGCCGGGAGGCTGCAAGCCGATGGCGGATTTGAGTGGTGGCGGCGCATCGGTGGCCTCCGGTGCCGGTGCTGTGGCCCGTGACACGACGGCCGCCTCGGCAACGGCGCGGGCGGCAAGAATGGCAGGTGACTCGGCACCCGTGTCGGCTGGCGCTGGCTCGGCCACGACCGCTGGCGCTGGGGCCGTCGACGCAGCTGGCGGTGTAGTCATCGGCGCGGCTGGCAGCACGGGCAACATGGCATCGAGATCGGCAAACTTCGCGGTCGGCGCGCTGGGAGCATGGCTGGGGGCCATCACCGGCTCGGGGCTGGACTGCCGCGGCACCTCTGTCTCGGCGAGGCGAACGGCCAGCTGCGACATGCCATCCTCGATGCGGTCGAAGGCGGCGGCCAGATGTGGCGGCAGCGACGACTTGACGGCATCGGTCTGGCCGCCCAGCCGTGTCAGGCGCTGCTGCATCTCCTGCAACGCGTGCGAGTGGCGCCGATCCGCATCAGCAATCTGCTGTGCCAGCGCCTGCAGCACGTCTTTTAGGTCATCGGCCCGGCAAACCAGCTCGGCCTTGGTCTTTGAAGGTTCCTCGGCGCCCAGGAACGCCGCTTGCCAGTCGTCTTTTTTTGACATTCCTCGTCCCCGTCGGGCAGCCACACGATCCTGATGCTCGATTGCGGCGGCATCGACCCCGATGGCGGGGGGGCAAAATGACGGGTCCAGTCCGTCAACTGCCAATGCCGGCAAACAAGCATCAACCGAGGTCCAGACGCGGCACCAAATCAGAACCATTCATGTTGAACCCTTCGTGACCCGGGTAAAGATCGGGTTAAGAAGTGTTTCCGCTTGGGGCTCAACGCATTGTGCGGCGCCACAATTGAGTGCGATACTGCCGAAAAGACGCACGAAAATCGGAGTCTGCCATGTCTGATATGCGGCCTGGAGCGGTGATCCTTGCGAGCCTGGGACTGGGCCTTATGGTGCTCACGATCTTTGCTCCGGGCGCTGCCGGCGAAAAGCCTGGGCGCTTCACCATGCAACCCATCGATGGCGGCGTGCTGCGACTCGACACGGAAACCGGCAGCATGGCGCTGTGCACCAAGGGTAGTGCCGGTCTCACCTGTGAGGCCGTCCAGGACCCGCGCCAGGCCGACATGGATGTCGAGCGACTGGCGACGGAAAACCGAGATCTCAAGGCCGAAATCAAGCGCCTGGAAGGGTTGCTGGCACAAGCTCGACCCGACACGCGATTGCCGTCCGAGCGGCCAGGAGGCGCACATCGATTCGAGCTTCCCTCGGAAGAGGATGTCGACAAGGCGCTCAGCTATATGGAGCGGATGATGAAAAAGTTCCGCGACAAGCTGAAAGACTTCGACGGTGGCCGCGGGCGCGGCACGGACTTGTAGCAGCATCCTGCTTCGTCCAGTCGCTTGCCAGCCAACTGACCGGCAGTGCCAATCCGGACCCTCAAGCGTTGCACCTCCACCCGAATGCGCTTCAAGGGCGGACTTGGAGTTGCTAAAAGACGTTGTGGCTGCCAATGACGATCAGAACTAGCGCCGCTCGCGATGCGCCAGGGCGCCCAGGAAAGTTCCAGCAAAACTGAGGTAACTCACCATGACGACGCGTCGCTCCTTGCTCAAGGGTGCAGCTACGGCGGCCTCAGCGGCAGCCCTTCCCTCCGGTCTGTTGATCTCCGGACCAGCGCACGCCCAAGCGCCGACAGCGCTGCAGATCTTCGTGCCGGCCGCGCCGGGTGGCGGCTGGGATGCCACAGCGCGCACCATGGAACTGGCGATGAAGACCGATGGCATCGTCAAGGATTTCCGCTTCGAGCATGCGCCGGGCGCCGGTGGCGCGGTCGGCCTGCCCAAATTCCTGTCGACCAAGAAGGGCCAACCTGACGCACTCATGGTTGGCGGCATGGTCATGGTCGGGGCGTTGATCGCCAACAAGTCACCCGTCACGATGAAGGATCTGACACCGATTGCCCGTCTGACCGGCGAGGCGGAAGTCTTGGTTGTTCCGGCCGCCAGTCCCCTGAAAACGATCAAGGAATGGGCTGATGCCTTCAAGGCTGATCCGGGCAAGATGTCGGTGGCGGGCGGCTCTGCCGGCGGCACCGATCATATTCTCATGGGCATGCTGGCGCGCGCGCTCGGCAAGGAACCGAAGGCGGTAAGTTACGTGGCCTTTGCTGGCGGCGGGCCGGCGACGGCGGCCATCCTCGGCAATCAGGTGGCCTGTGGCGTCTCCGGTTGGGGCGAATTTGCCGAGCAGATCAAGGCCGGCAAGATGCGCGCGCTGGCCATTTCCGCCGACAAGCGTCTGGCCGGCTTTGACGTGCCCACATTCAAGGAGAGCGGCATCGACGTCGAGCTGTTCAACTGGCGCGGCGTGTTCGGTGCACCGGGTGTGACGGCTGCGCAGCAACAGGCGCTGGTCGATCTGGTCGACAAGATGATCAAAGGCCCGACGTGGCAGGCCGAACTCAAGAAAAAGGATTGGACCAGCATTCCACTGCTCGGTGCTGAATATGGCAAGTACCTGGAGACGGAGATCATCCGCATCACAGGCGTGCTCAAGGATCTCGGCCTCGCCACCTGAGCGGGTCTCGACCGAAGCTCATCGCGACGACTGCGCAAGCCCGCTTCGACCCGAGGCGGGCTTGCTGCGTTCCGGGTGGCATCGCGTGGGTCGTCGGGCTAGGCGGCGCGGCGCATCTTCAGGAGCATTGGCGCCAGCAACGCGATTGCCGCACAGAGCAGCAGAATGAGCGACAGTGGCCGGGTCAGGAACACGGACATGTCGCCTTGGCTGATAGTCATGGCTTGGCGGAAGTTCTGTTCGGCCAGCGGTCCCAAGATCATGCCGATGATCACCGGCGCCGTTGGAAAATCGAACCGGCGCATGAACAGGCCCATGATGCCAATCAGATAGAGCAAGATCAGATCGACATACGATTGGCTGATGCCGTAGGTGCCGATGGTCGCGAACATCAGAATGCCGCCATAGAGCAGCGGTTGCGGGATCCGCAGCATTTTCACCCACAGTGCGATCAGCGGAAGATTGAGAATGAGCAGCATCACATTGCCGATGTAGAGCGACGCGATCAGCCCCCAGACCAACGCCGGCTGCTGCTGCAGTAACAGGGGGCCCGGCGTGATGCCGTAGCTCTGGAACGCCGACAGCATGATCGCGGCGGTTGCCGACGTCGGCAGGCCAAGCGCCAGCATCGGCACCAGCACACCGGCGGCCGACGCATTGTTGGCCGCTTCAGGACCCGCGACTCCCTCGATGGCGCCGCTGCCGAACTCTTCCGGTTTCGGCGACAGCTTTTTCTCGACGTAGTAGGACAGGAACGTCGGCACTTCCGAGCCACCCGCGGGCATGGCTCCGATCGGAAAGCCGATGGCGGAACCTCGGAGCCACGGCTTCCAAGAACGCGCCCAATCCTCGCGCGTCATCAGGATGCTGTCCTTGACCTCGATGACTTCGACCGGCGCGTTGGTCTGCTTTTGCGCCGCCAGATACAGAGTTTCGCCGATGGCAAAGAGGCCGACCGCCACGACGATGACGTTGATGCCGTCGGAGAGTTCTGTCACGCCGAACCAGAAGCGTGGCTGCCCCGTCTGCAGGTCGATGCCGATGAGGCCGAGAAAAATACCGACGGCGAGAGAGGTAAGGCCGCGCACGGCCGACGTGCCGAGCACGGCCGATACCGTGACAAAGGCCAGGATCATCAGCGAGAAGTAATCGGCAGGTCCAAAGCGCAGCGCGAAATTCACCACAGGCTCGGCGATGAAGGTGATACCGATGGTGCCGATCGTGCCGGCAACGAAGGAGCCGATCGCGGCGGTCGCGAGAGCCGCGCCCGCCCGGCCGCGCTTGGCCATCTGGTTGCCTTCCATCGCCGTGACGATTGTTGCGCTTTCCCCCGGTGTGTTGAGCAGGATCGAGGTCGTCGAGCCGCCGTACATGGCGCCGTAGTAGATGCCGGCAAAGAGAATGAATGCCGATGTCGCCTCCACCTTGTAAGTGAGCGGCAGGAGCAGCGCGATGGTCAGCGCCGGCCCAATTCCCGGCAGAACGCCGACGGCAGTGCCAACGAATACGCCGATGAAGCACCACATCAGGTTGGTAGGCGTGAGTGCGACGGCGAAACCTTGCGCCAGCAAACTGAGTGTTTCCATCACAGCAGCCTTTCGATCAGGCCGCTGCCGATCTTGTAACCAAGGACGCGATCGAAGCCGACATAGGCGATAACGCCGAGCGCGAAACCGATGAGCGCGTCGCGCACTGGTTGCTGACTGGCGAAGGCGCGAGCGGTGCAAATGAACAGGATCGTGCCGGCGATTATGAAGCCGAGATGGGAGATGAGGGCAACGTTGAGCAACAAGCCGCCAACGAGCCATGCCAGTGACGGCCAATTGGTTTCACCGGACCGTTCATGCTCCCACCCGCCGCGCAGGCCCGCCAGCGTCAGCAGCGATCCCATGGCAGCCAGCAGGCCCGCCGAAAGCCAAGGGAAGACCTTGGGGCCAACCTTGGCGTAGATGGCGTTTTCGGGGATCACCGTGGTTTGCCAGGCCACCACGGCGGCGAGGGCGAGCACGCCCAGCCCCACGGCCAGGTCCTGCACGACAACGCTGGATCGCTTCGGATCATGCATGTTTTTTTGCCTCCCCCAGTGCTGAGTCGAGGCTACGCGATCCCGATGGGCCACACAATCACGCGCCCAACGCCGTCATTCAGGAATAGCTGCCCGAGAACCGCCGCGTCGCCTGGATCAACTCGTCGACGATGCCGGGCTCGGTCATGGCGTGGCCGGCGTCCGGTACGACGCGCAATTCGGCCGTGGTCCACGCGGCCTTGAGGTCGATAGCACTGCGGATCGGCGTGACAACATCGTAGCGCCCGTGGACGATGACGCCTGGAATGCCTTGCAGCCGATGAGCGTTGGCCAGCAAGTCACCGTCGCGAGCCAGGAAGCCGCGATTGACGAAGTAGTGGCACTCGATACGCGCGAAGGCCAAGGCATAGCTGTCGACGCTGAACTGCCGGATCCGGTCGGGATCCTGCATCAAGGCCAGGGTCGAGCCCTCCCAAATGCTCCACGCCCGCGCGGCATCGAGCTGAATCCGCGGATCAGGGTGCGTCAGGCGGCGATAGTAGGCCTCGATCAGGTCGCCCCGCTCACTCGGCGGAATTGGCGCCACGAAGGCCGCGAAGGCCTCAGGGAACAGCCAGTTGGCGCCTTCCTGGTAGAACCACAGCAGCTCCGAGCGCCGCAACAGGAAGATGCCACGCAGGATCATCTCCATCACACGGGTCGGATGTGCCTGCGCATAGGCGATCGACAATGTGGAGCCCCAGGAGCCGCCGAGCAGTTGCCAGCGCTCGATGCCGAGATGGCGGCGCAGACGCTCCATATCGTCGACCAGATGCCAGGTGGTGTTCTGTTCGAGGCTCGCATGCGGTAACGAGCGGCCACATCCACGCTGGTCGAGCATGATGATGCGGTAGCGGGAGGGGTCGTGGTAGCGCCGCATGGTCGGGTTGCTGCCGCCGCCTGGTCCCCCATGGACGATCAGCACCGGGCGGCCTTGTGCGTTGCCGCTTTCCTCGAAATACAGGTCATGGCCGCCGGACACAGGCAGCCGGCCCCGGTTGTAGGGCTCGATCGGCGGGTAGTGGGTCAGGCGTTCGCGTTTTGACATTGCGTGAGGAGGATAGTGCGGGCCGGCTGGAAGTTCCAAGGGGGATTGCTTGTGGCGCTCAGAGGAGCGCAAACGACGCAGCGCGCCACCTGTACTGTGCGCCGGAGCCGCCATCGTCCGGTCACTGCAGGGTCGAGATGGCGTCGGCCATGGCGACGGTTCGCCGGGCGCTTTCAGCGTGCAGCAATTCCACCATCTTGCCCTCGAGATTGATGACGCCCTTGCCTTGGTTCTCGGGCAGGGCAAAGGCCGCGATGACCGCTCGCGCCCAGGCCACATCGGCGGCGGGCGGCGCGAAGATCTCGTTGGCGGCCGAGATCTGGTCGGGATGGATGAGCGTCTTGCCGTCGAACCCCAGCATGCGGCCCTGACGACACTCGGCGCGCAGGCCCGCATCGTCACGAAAGTTGTTGTAGGCGCTGTCGAGGATATCGAGGCCGTGCGCGCGGGCGGCAACAACGCCGGCCGACAGCCAACTCAGCGCAGCGGTTCGATTGGCATCCAACTCGGCGCGGGTTGCCTTTACCAGATCATTCAAACCGATGATCAGGCACCCGAGGCGGCTGCCTGCGTGGCGCGCGGCACCTGCGATCTCGGGCAATCGCAGAATGGCGATGGGCGTTTCGATCATGGCCCAGATGCGTGTGCGTTCCGGGGCACCGGCGCGCCGGAGCGCATCGGTCAAACGGTCGATGTCAGCGGCGCTCTCGGCCTTGGGCAGAACGATGGCGTCAGGTGCCAGGGCGGCAACGGCGGCGATGTCGTCGCCCATCCACGGCGTATTGAAGCCGTTGATGCGAACGCCGATCTCGCGACGACCATAGCCGCCTTGGCGCAAGGCAGCGGCAATCTGCTGGCGCGCCATCGGCTTGGCGTCCGGTGCCACGGCGTCCTCGAGATCGAGGATCAATGCATCGGCCGGCAATGAGCGTGCCTTGTCCAGCGCGCGGGCGTTGGCGCCGGGCATATAGAGCACGCTGCGGCGGGGGCGGATGGCCATCATGGGCTCCTGTCAGAACTCTTGCGATTGACTCGCACGATCAATCCGGCTCGCGGTCGGCGCCTTTGCGGCCGTGCCGGCGATCCTCGCTGTCGACCTTGGAGATATCAGCATCGAAGACGATGCGTTCGGCACCGGCAACGGCCACGAAGCGTTGCCCGCGCGCGCGACCAATGAGTGTAAGGCCGGACTTCTGCGCCAGTTCCACGCCCCAGGCCGTGAAGCCCGATCGCGATACCAGGATGGGAATGCGCATCTTGACGGTCTTGATCACCATCTCGGAGGTGAGGCGCCCGGTCGTGTAGAAGATCTTGTCGTCCGCCGAAATGCCATGCCGAAACATGTAGCCTGCAATCTTGTCGACGGCATTGTGGCGGCCGACGTCCTCCATATAGACCAGCGGACGATCCTCGGCGCACAGCACGCAACCGTGGATGGCGCCAGCTTTCAGGTACAGCGAAGGCTCGGTGTTGATCTTGCGCGTCAAGGCATAGAGCCAAGTAGTCTTGAGCCGCGCCGTGGGCGACAGGACAATGTCATCCAGCTCCTCCATCAGGTCACCGAACACGGTGCCTTGCGCGCAGCCCGACGTCTGCACCTTCTTTTTCAGCTTTTCCTCGTAGTCGGTCTGGCGCCGCGTGCGCACGACGATGGTGGCGATATCCTCGTCGTGATCGATGGCCGTGATCTCGTCGTCGGGCTTCAGCATGCCCTGGTTGAGCAGGTAGCCGATGGCGAGGAGATCGGGATGATCGCCGATTGTCATCATGGTCACGATTTCACGCGCATTCAGAAACAGCGTCAGCGGTCGCTCCGTCACGACGACGGTCTCCACCGTGCGGCCCGTGTGGTCGAGGCCGGGCACGGTTGCAGAGAGACGGGGGTCGTCGGGCGTCGGGCGGATCGTGAACTCTTGCAAGCAGGCGCTCCAGTTTGGTGATGCGTTTCGACGGCAGTGTAACTCAGAGCGGGCCGGTGGTGCTATTCGCGGCGTCAAGTGAAGCCAACAGCATGCCCACGCGAGGGCTCGCGTCACAAATGCAGCGGGCCGCCCCATACTTGAGACGGCCCGCTTGTTTCCTTGTCAGCAAAGGCGGCCGATGCCTACTTCAAGAGGCCGGATTCCTTGTAGAACTTCTCGGCGCCAGCGTGCAGCGGAATGCCGAGGCCCGCAAGAGCAGTCTCCTTACGCACAGCCTTGCCCTTGGCATGACCGGCATCGAGGGCGGCACGGGCCTTGTCGGACCACAGGCCTTTCACAACCTCGTAGACGACGTCGTCAGGCTGCTTCGCCGTAGTCACCCACTGCGCGCCGACGGCGATGGTGTCGACGCCCTTGACGTCCTTGTAGGCGCCGTCAGGGATCTTATCGACAGCAAAGAACTTGTACTGGGCCAGGATCTTGCTGCGGCCTTCGCCGTCAATCGGTGCCAATTCTATGCCGGTGGTGGCAGCTAGCTCGGAGATCGCACCCTGCGGATAACCGGTCGTTGAGAAGAACACGTCGAGCGCGCCGTCCTTGAGTTTTTCGGCCGACTGCTGCGGCTTCAGGTATTCAGCCTTGATGTCCTTCTCGGTGACGCCGAAGGCGGCGAGGATCGCCTTGGCGTTGACGAGGGTGCCGGAGCCCGGCTCATCGAGCGAGATGCGCTTACCCTTGAGGTCAGCGAGCGATTTGATGTTGAGGCCCTTGCGCACGACGACGTGCACCGTCTCGGGGTACAGGTTGGCGATGACGCGCAGTTCTTCGACCTTGGGCTTGCCCTCATAGATGCCCGTGCCAGTGAAGGCCCACGAGGCGACGTCGGCCTGGCTGAAGCCTGATTCGAGGGAGCCGCCGACGATCGCGTTGACGTTGGCGACGGAACCGTTGGTGGCGACGGCACTGACGTTGATCTTGTCGTTGGAGATGGCGTTACCGATCAGGCCGCCGATCGGGTAATAGGTGCCGCCCGTGCCACCGGTGCCGATGCGGAAGAACTTGGCTGCACCTTGAGCCAGGACTGCGTTGCCGCCCAATGCGAACGCGCCCAAACCGGCGCTGGCAAGAAACGCCTCGCGACGCGAGATGGTGATGGTCATAAAGTCTCTCCCTCATGTGATCAGCTAGCCGGGATTCGTCACCGCCCCCGGCATGTATCGCGCACAATGCATCGGATTGCGGCGCTTTGTCGATTGGCCAGGCGGCGCAGCAGTCCAGCTCTCAATCAGGCCCCACCTGGCCAGTTGTCGCGAATCCAGCGCGTGAGCCCCTCTCCATCGACCTCGCCGCCCGCGAGGGCGATGATTGCTGCTGTGGCTTCGGCTTCGGGGGGAGCGAAGGCGATGCCATTCTTGCGCAGAAACACCAGCGCAACCAAGAACGCGGTCCGCTTGTTGCCGTCAACGAACGGATGGTTTTTCGCCACGCCAAAGGCATAAGCTGCGGCGAGGGTGGCCAGATCTGTTTGCCCCCATGGCCCCACGTGTTCATTGGACGGCCGAGCGCGGATTCGCGCATGCCCTCGTCGCGCAGTCCCGCTGACCCGCCGAAGATGGCCAATTGCTCGCTATGAATACGGTTGGCCTGTGACTTGGCAATTCAGCGCGGCTCGGTCACTTTGTCAGCGCTTTCAGAGTGTTGCGATACTCCTTCATGACATCGCGAGCGATCCGCATGGTCTCGTCGTCATCATCGGAATAGGCGCTGATCGTCAGCGAGCGATCGGGACCCTCACTGACCGTCACGCTGCCGCCCTACTTGAGGCCGAGGCGCGCGAGAAGCTCCTTCGGCAGGATGAGGCCGGTGGAATTGCCGATCTTTTTCAGTTCGAGCTTCATGCTGCTCACCATTGCGGGCAAATGGGCTGTTCGACACATTGTACAACACGATTGGGCCCTGGAGCGAGCCGCTCCAGCAGCCCGTTAAGCATGGTTTCCGAATCGTTAAGCCTCGGCTTTCATGTGCCATTAGTCTCCGGATCCAGGAGCCATTGCCAACCGGAGCTTTACGCATGCGTACAACCACTCGCGCCCTGGTCGCCGCGGCAGCGCTGTTGATCCCGTCCGTTGCGGCGGCCGGGAAGGCCACAACGACTCGCATCGAAACGCGCCCGTTCTACGGGGCGACCGTGACCCTCGAGGAAGGCGTGCGCGTCTTCCGCCCCCTACCCTACCATGACCGCGTCATCATCAATCCGGGTGGCCGCACCAACCTGTCGCTCGGTTTCGAGGAGACGCGGAACTACAATTACAACTACGACCGCGGTGGCCAGGATCGCGATCGCGGTGAGTACGAGAGCGGTGGCGCCAGCCCGTTCTATGGGTCGTCCGTCGGCGACGGTCCAAGCCGGCGCGGCGAACGCACGGCCGCCAAACGGTATGTTCCCATCGGCCGCGAACGTTCCGCGCCCCCCGCCGTTATCAAGCCGGTGGCGCCGCACGCACCCAAGCACTGACGGCAGACACATCCGTAACGATTTGCGATCGGGGGCTGCGGAGACAATCCGGCAGCCCCCTGTCTATTTGTAGTTGACGCGGCGATCGATGAAGCGGAACTGCACCGCCGTCAATGCCACCACCATGATCATCAGGATGACGGACTGCGCTGCCGAGCCACCGAGGTTCGCGCCGAGCTTGCCGTCGTGATAAACTTTATAGACTAGCGTTTCCGTGGCCTTGGCGGGCCCCCCGCTGGTCACCGAGTCAATGATACCGAAGGTATCGAAGAAGACGTAGACGATGTTGACCACCAGCAGGAAGAAGGCCGTCGGCGACAACAAGGGAAAGGTGATGGTCCAGAAGCGGCGCAACGGTTTGGCACCGTCCATCGCGGCAGCTTCGTAGACGGATTTCGGGATCGCCTGCAAGCCGGCCAGGAAGAACAGGAAATTGTAGCTGATCTGCTTCCACGTGGCGGCCATGACGACGAGGATCATGGCGTGCGTGCCGTTGAGCAGCGGATTCCAATCGACGCCAGCTTTGCGCAAAGCCTGCGCGACAATGCCGAGCGAGGGCTGGAACATGAAGAGCCAGAGCACGCCCGCCACCGCAGGGGCGACCGCATAGGGCCAGATCAGCAAGGTCTTGTAGACGCCGGCGCCTTTGATCTGCTTGTCGGCCTGGGTGGCGAGAAACAGCGCGATCGACAGCGAAAGCGACGTGACCAGCGAAGCAAACAGCAACGTCACGCCCATCGATTTATAATAGTCGGGATCCTTGAACAGCTCCTTGTAGTTCTCGAACCAGACGAACTCGGTTCGCAGGCCGAAGGCATCCTGCAGCAGGAACGACTGCCAGACGGCTTGGCTCGCGGGCCAATAGAAAAAGACGAGCGTCACCAGCAGTTGCGGCGCCAGCAGCAGCAGCGGCCAACCCATGCCGCCGAAAATCGCGCGCTTGTCCATCAAGGCCCCTCGTTGCGACTTCGGACAGCAGCCTGTGTCCGGTACTGCTGCTTCGAGACTATCAACACGTTCGACGTGATCTCACATAACCATAGCCAATATCCATCTGGATCGCGACGCTGGAACTCGAGTATGCCGTATCCGCTGACGCGACGCAGAGGGATGACCGATGCGATCGGGTCGAACGTGGCGGTCGTGGTTAAGTCGCCACTCCCCCGGTCGGGTCATCGCCCAAGTCGACCAGCAGCAAGAACTCCGCCGGTCGAAGAATTGCAATCGAACGAAACCGGGTGTCTTCCAGTCGCTGGGCCGCAGCATGCTCACCGATGGGCCGCAGCGCCAGTAAGTCTCCATCGCCTGTAATCAGGCAGTCGGCATTACCAACCAATGCTGTCTCGAGGATCTTGTCGTCGTGTGGATCACGGACTCCTAATGTTGCGCCTTGGATCTCGATCTTTTCGCTCGCCCATTGCAAGAACTGAAGGAACTCCTCGCGATCCTGATCATCGAGATAACGGTCAAACTTGCTTCGCTTGATCCTGCTGGCCACCTCATGGAGAATCTCTGCCGACAATAGCAGCGAGCCTTGCATCGCGGCCAACCTGACAACCGCGGCGGGTTTACCGTCTGGGACAAGGGCGGCAGAGATCAGCACGTTGGTGTCACAGACGACCCGCTCAGCTTTCATCCGCCAGCAGCTTGTCGAGCTTTTCCTGGGTCAGGCCGTGCGACTTGGCTTTCTCGCCGATGCGTTCCATCGTCTGGATAAGCCGTTCAGCGGCATAGCGACGGAACCTTGCATACTCCGCGCCCGACACAACAAACACTTCAGGCAGTCCATCCACTTGCACGCGAACCGGCTCCTGCTCCGCTGCAGCCACGAGCTGACGCCACATCTCGGTTGATTGCTCGATCTTCATGTTGCCCATGGGGCAGATCCTCATCTTCCACCACAGCCGCCACCCAAGGCGGCCGCAGTAGAGAGATTAGCATATTACTTGGCAACAGTCTTTTCGAACTGGCGCAGGACGGCGTTGCCACGCGAAACGGCGTCGTCGAGGGCCTGCTTGGCGGTTTTCTTGCCGGCGAGTGCGGCTTCGAACTCCTCAGCCCACATGTCGCGCATCTGCACCATGTTGCCCAGGCGCAGGCCGCGGCTGTTCTCGGTCGGCGGCTTGTTGGTGAGCTGGATCAGCGGCGTCTCGAGATAGGGCGCGTCCTTATAGAAGCCGGACGCCTTGACCTTGTCGTAGGCGGCTTTGGTGATCGGCAGGTAGCCGGATTGGGTGTGCAGGCCGACCTGGCGATCGGTGTCGGAGAGGAACGCGAAGAACTTGGCGACGCCCTTGTATTCCTCAGGTTTCTTGCCGGCCATCACCCAGAGCGAAGCGCCGCCGATAATGGAGTTTTGCGGCGCGCCCGGCACGTCCGGATAATAGGGCAGCGGCGCATTGCCGAAGGCGAACTTGGCGTTGGCCTTGACGTTGCCGAAGAAGGCCGAGGAGGTCATGAAGATGGCGCACTCACCGCTGGTGAATTTGCCTTCGCCCTGGTTGGTGCGACCGGCGTAGGCGTACGTCTTGTCCTTCTGCAGTTCGACCAGCATTTCCAGATGCTTCACATGCAGCGGGCTGTTGAAGGCCAGCACGGTATCGAAGCCGTCCATACCGTTGGCCTTCGACGCCAGTGGCACGTTGTGCCAGGCCGAGAGCTGCTCAAGATTGACCCACGTCACCCAGGCATTGGAGAAGCCACACTCGGGATGGCCGTTGGCCTTGAGCTTCTTGGCGGCTTCGAACACCTCGGGCCACGTGCGCGGCGGCTTCTCGGGATCGAGGCCCGCCTTCACGAAGCTGTCCTTGTTGTACCACATCACGGCGCTGGACGAATTGAAGGGGAACGAGAGCATCTCGCCCTTCAAGGTCGAGTAGTAGCCCGTGATGGTCGGCAGATAGGCTGACGGATCGAAGGGCTCGCCGGCTTCCTTCATGAGTACGTGCACAGGCTTGATGGCGCCGCCGGCCGACATCATCGTCGCGGTGCCGACCTCGAACACCTGCATGATGTGGGGAGCGTTGTTGGCCCGGAACGCGGCGATGCCGGCGTTCATGGTGTCGGCATAGCTGCCCTTGTAGGTGGGCACGACCTTATAGGCGGTCTGCGTGGCATTGAAATCGGTGGCCAGCTTGACGATGACATCGTTGTTGGCACCGGTCATGGCGTGCCACCACTGGATCTCGACTTGGGCGGTGGCTGGCGTTGCCAGCAGCAGCGCGGCCACGGTCGCGGCGGCACATTTCTGACGAATGGACATGTCTCTGTTCGCTCCCTGATGGTGATTTGGCAATCGGCTTCTAGAGGCCTCGTGCGACGGATCGGCGACAGGTGCCGGACCGTATTGCCGTGACCGGGAGAGTGTCACAAATCGGGGAGGGCGGACAGCCCGGCGATGCCACGGCGCCCGCAGCCCGGACAACCTGTCCGGACCAGACGTCGATCACGCGGTGGGAAAACGGCGGTGCAACTCGGCCATCTGCGCGGGCGTGAGAGCACGCACCTTGTCGTGGCGCAGCATCAGAAACAGGCGAGCGGTTTCCTCGAGTTCCTCGATGGCGTCCTGGGCGGCCGCCAGGTTGCTGCCGGCAACGACCGGGCCGTGGTTGGCCAGCAGCATGGCGTGGTGCTTGCCGGCCAGCTTGCCGACCGCCGTGGCAAGCGCTTCATCACCCGGCGGATAATAGGGGACCAGGGGCAGGGCGCCGACGCGCATGACGAAATAGGCGGTGATGGGCGGCAGGCAGCAGGCGGGATCGATGCCGTCAAGGCAGCTCACCGCAACGGAGTGCGTGGAATGAAGATGCACGACAGCGCCGGATTTTGGCCGCTCGACGTACATGGTGGTGTGCAGGAAGGCTTCCTTGGTCGGCTTGTCGCCGGCGACGAGTTTGCCGGATGCGTCGAGCTTGGAGAGGCGTGCGGGATCGAGCGTGCCAAGCGACGAGCCGGTCGGCGTCATCAGCCAGCCGCCGTCTGGCAGCGACACCGAGATGTTGCCGGTCGAGCCGTGCGTGAGCCCACGATTGAACAGCGAGGCGCCCGACGCGCAGATGGCTTCGCGGAGTTTGGTTTCGGTGGTCATTGAATCCCCGAATGCGCAGTTGAACTGGGGTCAGCCCCATGGATCTGACCCCAAGTGGGGACGCTCATGATAGCAGCTTCCAGGCCTTGGTGAAGAAATCGGGGGCGCCGAAGTTGCCGGATTTCAGCGCCAGCACGAGGTTCTGATTGAGCGCCCGCGTCCACGGCACGCCCGGATCGATCTCCGGTCCGATCTCCAGGGCATCAACACCAAGCCCATTGACGACGGCGCCGGATGTTTCGCCGCCAGCGACGATGAGGCGTGAGAAGCCTGCAGCGACCAGTTGCTTGGTGGCGGTGGCGAGGGTCTGTTCGACGAGGCTGCCGGCGGCATCACGGCCAAGCTTCTGCTGCACGGCGGCGACGGCTGCGGGATCGGCGCTCGAGTAAACGAGGACGGGGCCGCTTGCTGGTTGTTTCTTGGCCCAATCCACGAGATCAGTGGCTTTGAGTTTCCCTGAATCGATGGCCAGTGGGTCGATCTCGAAGGCGGGAATGCCAGCTTCTTTTGCCGCGCGCACTTGGCCTCGGGTGGCTTCCGAGCAGCTCCCGGCAACGATCAGTGCGCGCCCGGCAGGGGCTGTCATCGATGGCGGCGCGATGGCGGCCTTGAGGTGGCCGTAGCGCACGAAGTTGGCAGGCAGGCCAAGCGCTGCGCCGGAGCCGCCGGTCACCAGCTTGGCATTGGCCACGGCTTCGCCCATGGCCATGAGGTGCTGGTCGGAGACAGCATCGACGATGACGAGGCGTTGGCCGGCGGCGCGGGCGGCATCAAGAGCTTGCTTTACGGCAAAGCCGCCCTGCTCGACGACATGGAAAGGGATGAGGCCAACCTTGCCATTGGACTGTCGCTGCAGCACGCGCACCAGGTTTGAATCGCGCATGGGCGTGAGCGGGTGATCCTTCATCGGGCTCTCGGCCAACGGCACATCGCCGACAAAGAGATTACCGAGATAGACGGTGCGCTTGTTGGTCGGAAACGCTGGGCAGGCGATGGCAATGTCCGCCTTGAGGTGGGCCAGCAGGGCCTCAGCGACGGGGCCGATGTTGCCTTGGTCGGTCGAGTCAAACGTCGAGCAGTACTTGAAGTAGATCTGCTTGGCGCCGAGCTTCAGCAGCGCATCGGCACTGCGAATTGACAGGTCGATGGCCTCCTTGACCGGACACGTGCGCGTTTTCAGGGCCACGACGATGGCGTCGTAGCCTTTGAGCTTGGTTTTCCCGTCCGGCACAGCCATCACCTGCAGCGTACGCATGCCGCCGCGCGTCAGCATGATGGCAAGGTCGGTGGCGCCAGTCAGATCGTCAGCAATGCAGCCGAGCAGCATGGGGTGGGTCCTTTTTGCACTTCCCCTCTCCCCGTTCTCCACGGGGAGAGGGTCGGGGTGAGGGGCGGCAACACATACACGCCGATCCGGTTAGCCGCTTTCGTCCAGTACATGCGGGAAATATTCACGATCCCACTCGTCAGGTCGGAAGAGCACCTTGCCTGTCGTGAGCACTTGATCGGATGCTCGATACGCCTTCAGAGAAATCGGAACTTCGGCGTGCTCCCACCATGCAGGTGGGAAGAGATGAAAATGATCGTGCTCTGCGTTCAGTGCAAGCAACTCTCGCACTAAGAGGTCTCGTCCTTCCGGATTTATCCAAAGCTCGAACTCGCCGTCTTTTCCAACACTGAGCGTGATTCTAGGCTTCATCGCTGTCTCCACGACGAAATCGCCAACCGACCGCGCACCGGCAAGTTATTGGCTGCGGCCGCCCCTCCCCCGGATCAAGTGTCCGGGGCTAACCCTCTCCCCGTACAGGACGGGGAGAGGGGACGATGTTACTCCGCGGCCTTCAATGTGGAGCCGGGCTTGGGGTCGCGCAGCATGGCGATGAAGGTGGTGTGCTTCTGCTGCGCCTTCTCATAGTTGCCGTGCTTGACATGGCCGTAGCCCTTGATCTCCTCGGGCAGCACGGCCAGCGCCATGCTGGTGCGATGCGTGTCGGGCGCCAGGCGGCGCTCGATCTCGGCCAGCGTTGCCTCGTAGTCGTGGATCATCTGCCGCTCGAGACGGCGCTCGGCCGAATAGCCGAAGATGTCGAGCTTGCCGCCGCGGAATTTCTTGCCTTTGGCGAGAAAACGGAAGGCCGGCAACATCCACTTGCCGAAGCTCATCTTGCGCGGCTGCCCCGTGACCTTGTCCCGGTTCCACCAGGACATCATCGGTGGCGCCAGGTGGAACTCGAGCTTTAGGGGACCATCGAAGTTCTTCTTCAGGTCGGCTTCGAAGCGGCCATCGGTGTAAAGGCGCGCCACCTCGTACTCGTCCTTATAGGAGAGCAGCTTGAAGTAGCCCTTAGCGACAGCTTCGGCAAGGCCGGTGCGGCCGGGCGTCTTGGCGGCTTCAAGATCGGCGATGCGCTTGACCTGGGTGCGATAGCGCTCGGCGAGGGCCGCATCCTGATAGCCCTCGAGATGCTTGGCGCGGACAGCGATAATCTCGTCGAGAGTGGCGGGGGCCTTGGCGACCGTCGGCTTGACGATGCGATCGAGAGCGGCGCGATCGTGGGCGGCGAGGCGGCCGAAGCGGAAGGCGTTGCGGTTCATGTCGATGGCTGCACCGTTCAGTTCGATGGCCTTCTCGATCGACTCGGAGGTCACCGGCACGGCGCCTACCTGATAGGCGTAGCCGAGCATGAACATGTTGGAGGCAATCGAGTCCGCGAACAGCTTCACGGCATACTCGTGCGCATCGAGGGCGTGCAGCGGGCCCTTGCGCACGCGGTCGGCGATGGCGCGGTTGAGATCGGCGCCGGGGAGACGCAGATCTGGTTTGCGCGCGAAGTCGGCGACCGCCATCTCGTGCGTCGAGAGGATCACGGTTGTATGATCAGGACGAATGGTCTCGAGCACCTTGTTGGAGGCCGTGACAACGAGATCGCAACCGATGACGAGATCACTGGCTGCCACACCGGCGCGAATAGCGTGGATAGCGTCGGAGGTGGCGGCAACCTTCATGTGGCAGGCAACCGCGCCACCCTTCTGGGCGAGGCCGGTCATGTCGATGGCGCCGAAGCCTTTGCCGTCAAGGTAGGCGGCTTGTCCCAGCACCGCCGAGATGGTGACCACGCCGGTGCCGCCGACGCCGGTGACGAGCATGGTGTAAGGCTTGTCGAGGGCGGGCAGCTTCGGCGTCGGCAGGCTGCCGAGCATAGCGGCGATGCCGCTGCCGCTGGCGAGGCCTTCGAGCTTCTTCGGCACGGCGCCGTGCACGGTCACGAAGCTCGGGCAGAAGCCATTGATGCAGGAGAAATCCTTGTTGCAGGTGGACTGATCGATGGCGCGCTTGACGCCGAGCTCGGTCTCTTCCGGTACAATGGCCACGCAGTTGGATTTCTGCCCGCAGTCGCCGCAACCTTCGCAGACGGCTGAATTGATGAAGGCGCGCTTGACGGGATCGGGGAAGGTGCCGCGCTTGCGGCGGCGGCGCTTTTCGGCGGCGCAGGTCTGGTCATAGATGAGCACGGTGACGCCCGGCTCCTTGGTCAGTTCGGTTTGCACCGCCTGCAGGTCGCGGCGATGGTGCACGGGCGTGCCGGGGGCGAGGAAGCCGACGGGATACTTGTCCGGCTCGTCGGTGACGACGACGACCTTGCGCGCGCCTTCGGCTGCAACCTGTGCGGCGATCTGGCCGACGGTCATGCCGCCGTCGAGTGACTGGCCACCGGTCATGGCGACGGCGTCGTTGTAGAGCACCTTGTAGGTGACGGTGACGCCAGCGGCGACAGCGGCGCGCACGGACAGGCTGCCTGAGTGGATGTACGTGCCATCGCCGATGTTCTGGAAGACATGGTTGCGTTTGGAGAACGGCGCCTCGCCGATCCAGTTGGCGCCTTCGCCGCCCATCTGGGTCCAGCCTTCGGTGTTGCGGTCCATCCACTGCGCCATGTAGTGGCAGCCAATGCCGGCATAGGCGCGCGAGCCCTCAGGAACGACGGTGGAGGAATTGTGCGGGCAGCCCGGGCAAAAGTAGGGAACGCGGACGGCTGCCTCGGCAACGACGGGCTTGTTGCCCTTCATCTGCTTCAGGAACGAGACGCGGCCCTTGATGTCCTCGCCGCCCAATTGGAAGCGGATCAAGCGTTCGCCAACGGCGACGGCGATGTCGGAGGGTTCGAGCGCACCCTTGGCGTGAAACAGCCAGGACGATTTGTTGTCGCTCTCATCGCGCTTACCGACCACGACGGGGCGCTCCGTCGCATGATAAAGCTGCTCTTTCACCTGGGTCTCGATGAGGGAACGCTTCTCCTCGACACAGATGATGAGATCCAGGCCCTTCGCAAAGGCCTGCAGGCCTTGTGGCTCCAGCGGCCAGGGCATGCCGACCTTGTAGAGGCGCAGGCCCAGCTGATTGGCCTTGACCTCGTCGATGCCGAGATCGTCGAGCGCGGCGCGCACGTCGAGATAGCTCTTGCCCGTGGTGATGATGCCGATCTTCGGGTTTGCGCCGCCGCTCATGACGATGCGGTCGAGTTTGTTGGCGCGCGCGAAGGCCAGGATGGCGGGGCGCTTGAAGTCGTGCAGGCGGGCTTCTTTGTCGAGCGCCTGGTCGCCGACGCGGATGTTGAGGCCGCCGGCTGGCATCGGGAAGTCGGCGGGAATGACGGGTGTGACGCGATCGATGCGGCCGTCGACGGTGGAAGTGGATTCGAAGTTGTCCTTGACGCACTTCATGCCGACCCACACGCCCGCAAAACGCGAGAGCGCGAAGCCGAGCACGCCGAAATCCAACATTTCCTGCACGCCGGCCGGATTGAGCACGGGGATCATGTAGTCGACCATGGCGAACTCGGACTGATGCGCCGAGGTCGAGCTTTCGCAGGTGTGGTCGTCGCCCATCAGGGCCAGCACGCCGCCGTTCTTGGAAGTGCCGGCGTGGTTGGCGTGGCGGAATACGTCGCCGGTGCGGTCAACGCCGGGGCCCTTGCCGTACCAGACGCCGAAAACACCGTCGTACTTGCCGTCGCCGCGCAATTCCGCCTGTTGCGTGCCCCACAGCGCGGTTGCCGCTAGATCCTCGTTGAGCCCGGACTGGAACTTGATGTTGCGCTTCTCCAGGATTTTCCGAGAGCGCAGCATGGCGCCTTCGAGCCCGGCGATTGGCGAGCCGCGGTAGCCCGAGACATATCCGGCCGTATTGAGCCCCGCCCGCTTGTCGCGCTCGTGCTGCATCAGGACGAGGCGAATGATGGCCTGCGACCCGTTCAGGATCTGGTGCGTCTCGGCGAGATCGAACTTGTCATCGAGGGTGGGGCTGCTCTTGACCATGGGTTGTCTCTCTCCTTGCACCTGCCGTTGCCCAACACCGGGTCGGTTGGGGCGCCGGTCGATGGCGGCATTAGGTCAGGAACACTGACATAAATCGGCTGTGACTGTAAACATCGCAACGACAACCCCGTCATGCAAGAGCAAGTCCGGATGGCGATCGAAGATATGCCGGCGAGTTACGCAATCGATGTTGCGCTGCAGCAATGCTGGCTCGGTTGGATGTCCAGGTTGCCGCTACCTCTGCGCATGGGCGCCGCACTGGGCATCTGCCTCACCGCGCGTTCACACCCTGACGCACCGCAGCACCTGAAACACGCCATCCTCGGCGACCACGGTGCAGGTGCCAAAGGCTGCGCGCAGCATTTCGGTGGCGCCAACGCGCCGCTGTACGACGATCTGCAGGATGCCGCCACGCTTGAGAAGTTTTGCCGCCGACTTGATCAACGTTTCCAACGCCGCGTAGGACTCGACCTTGCCCTCGTGGATCGGTGGATTGGAGAGGATCGCATCGAGGCTTGCCGGCGCGACGGTCGCTAAATTGGTTGCATATGCGGCCTCGGGAACATTTTCTCGCGCCGCTTGCAATGCGACTGCGTCATTGTCGATCAGTGTGAGTTGCGCCGTAGCGTCACGCATGTGCACTGCGGCCGCGATCACGCCCATGCCGCAGCCGAAATCGAGCACGCGGGCGCCGGGCTCAAGCTTTGGCAATTGATCGAGCAATAGCTTGGTTCCGGCGTCGAGACGACCCAGCGCGAACAATCCCGGATATGTGGCGAACGAGCGCACGCTCGCGCCGATGTCGACTTCGACCGTCTGCAGCCATACTTCGAGCTTTGGCTTGAGGCCGGATATGCTTACCGGACGTCGCGCTGAGATTACCCGGCAGTGGCCGCGCGTCTCGACCGTGGTCACTTCGCCCAGCAACGCCGCCATCGGCTGTGCTGCACTCTTGATACCTTCGTCGTTGGCGCCATAGAGCCAGATTAAGCCACCCGGCGACACCACCGACGCCACCGCATGCAGCGTCATCTCCACTTCGGCGCGGGCTTTTGGAATGCGCATGATCGCCGCGGCAAACGGCCCAAGCGGTGGCCACGCTGTCGGCTTCACGGTGCCGGACGCGCGGCGATGCCAGGTGATGGCGCGAACAGGAATGGAACTGAGGTGCTGTTCGATGTGGCCCGTCGCATCATTCGCCACCAACACCGGCCACGGCATTTGGCTTCGCGGCAGCGCCCCGATCATGACGCCCGCGATATCGAACTCGTTTGGTCGCGCCATCAGCTCGTGGTCTTTTCGTCGGAGGTGCACAGCTCCGCCACGGGACACAGCCCGCAGCGCGGTTTGCGCGCGAGGCACGTGTAGCGACCGTGCAGGATCAGCCAGTGATGGGCGTGATACAGGAATTCATCCGGCACCACCTGCATCAGGTCTGCTTCAACGGCGTCCGGGTTTTTGCCTTGTGACAGATCCAGGCGATGCGAGACGCGAAAAACGTGCGTGTCCACCGCCATCGTCTTCTGCCCGAAGGCCATGTTCAGCACCACGTTGGCGGTTTTGCGGCCCACCCCCGGCAGGCTGGTCAGCGCATCGCGGTCGGCGGGCACGACGCCGCCATGCTCAGCAATCAGCTTCTCGGAGAGAGCGATGACGTTCTTGGCCTTATTGCGAAAGAGGCCGATGGTCTTGATGTAATCGCGCACCTGATCCTCGCCGAGCGCCAGCATCTTCTGCGGCGTGTCGGCGACCTTGAACAGCGGGCGCGTGGCCTTGTTGACGCCGGCATCCGTCGCCTGGGCCGACAGCACCACCGCCACCAGCAGCGTGTACGCATTCACATGCTCCAATTCGCCCTTGGGCTCCGGGCTTGCAGCCTTGAAACGCGCGAACAGACCAGCCACCCGCGCTGGATCAGGCCGTTTCGGCCGGGGGGCCGCTTGCTTCGGCGCAGCCTTCTTGGCTTTGCCGGACGTGTGTGGTGCGGCCTTTTTGGCAGCGGCGGGCTTGGCGGCCTTCTTGGGCGCGCGCTTGGCGGGGGTCTTCATCCGTGATCTAACCGCTTGTGCTGGGAATGGCTTCGGAGCCGGTCACACATGGACGATAACAGGCGTGCGACGCAAGCGGATGCTCGAATGGGTGGCCAAGCCGAGCCGTTCAAGGCCGTTTTGACGCCGCATCGCTCGCTCGGGCCCTCCGGCTTCTTGCTGCTCATGGCAGGGCTATCGCTGGTCAGCTTCATCACGGGTGTCGCCTTCCTGCTCAAAGGTGCGTGGCCGGTCCTCGGCTTTTTCGGGCTCGACGTGCTTATCATCTACGTGGCGTTCCGGCTCAACTATCGGTCGGGGCGGCTCTACGAGACCGTCGAGATCAACGACGGGAAGCTCACCCTGACTCGCGTCCATCCGTCCGGGCAGGCCGAGCAGTTCAATTTCAATCCGTATTGGACGCGAGTCGAACTGGCCGAAGGCCGGGACGGACGCACGTCTTTAAGCCTGCGTCACCACGAGAAAATGATCTGGTTCGGCCGCTTCCTCAATGACGATGAACGCCGCGAAGTGGCCCACATGCTGAGGCAGGCACTGATCGATGCGCGCGACGGCGTGCAATTCTGAGCTTGGGGCGAGCCGTGGATATCAGCAACGATGGCAGGAATCGGGTCGAAATACCCATGGGCGTGGCCTAGGTTGGTGGCACTGAGAACCAAACCCACGTCATCGGGCTCCCGCCATGCTCAATCGCATCCAAACCGCCATGCCGGCGCCGACCACCCCGGTCGTCGCTCGCGATTACGACCAGATCCGCCGCGCTATCGCCTTCCTGTCGCAGCATTGGGAGGCGCAGCCGACGCTCGACCAGTTGGCGGCCCACCTGGAGCTGTCGCCCGCGCACGCGCAAAAGCTGTTCAAGCGCTGGTGCGGATTGTCACCGAAGGAGTTCGTGCAGGCCATCACGCTGGATCACGCGCGCGGCCTGCTCAATGGCGCCGCCAGCGTGCTCGATGCCGCTCACGAGGTCGGGCTATCGGGTGGCGGTCGCCTGCACGATCTGTTCGTCGATCACGAGGCCATGACGCCGGGCGATTACAAGCGGCGCGGCGAAGGCCTCGAGATCGCCTACGGCTTCCACGCCTGTCCGTTCGGCGAGGCGCTGCTACTGGCGACGGATCGCGGCGTAGCGGGTCTGGCCTTCGTCGACGAGGATAAGGGCCAGACGCGCGCCGAGGCACTGGCTGATATGACGCGTCGTTGGCCGGAGGCGCGCTACGTCGAGGACACCAAGCGGACGGCGCCACATGTGCGGCGCATCTTCAATGCTCAGGAGTGGCGCGCGGAAACACCCGTGCGGCTCGTCCTCATCGGCACCGATTTCGAGGTGAGGGTGTGGGAGACGCTGCTCAAGATCCCGATGGGTCGCGCGGTGAGTTACGCCGACATCGCACGCCATCTCGGCAAACCCACAGCCTCACGCGCGGTTGGTTCGGCGGTGGGGCGCAATCCGATCTCGTTTGTCGTGCCCTGCCATCGCGTGCTGCGCGGCGACGGCAATCTCGGCGGCTATCACTGGGGACTTACCCGCAAGAAAGCGCTGATCGGCTGGGAGACGGGGCACGTCAAGGCGTCGTGATCGGCCTCACGACTTCGGCTTTTTTCCCGATGGCTCCGGAGCGCGCCCCGCCAACAGATCAGGCCGCCGCTCGCGCGTGATGCGCACGGCTTCAGCCCGGCGCCAGGCGGCAATCTTGGCATGATCGCCGGAGAGCAGGATCTCTGGGATCGGCATCCCTTCCCACTCGCGCGGCTTGGTATACTGCGGGTATTCGAGCAATCCGCTCTCGAAGCTCTCCTCGGCCAGCGACTCCGCCGCGCCCAGCACGCCCGGCAACAGGCGCACGCAGGCATCGAGCAGCACCATCGCCGCCAACTCGCCGCCCGAGAGCACATAGTCGCCGATCGACACCTCGCGTAGAGCGCGCCCAGCAATGACGCGTTCATCGACGCCCTCGAAACGCCCGGCCAGCAACAGCACGCCAGGACCGACAGCCAGCTCGCGCACCACGACTTGGGTCAACGGCTCGCCGCGCGGCGACAGGTACAGTGCCGGCAAGCCTGGCGCTGCACCGCGGGCAGCGTCGATGGCCGCGCCCAGCACATCGGCGCGCATCACCATGCCGGCGCCGCCACCCGTCGGCGTGTCGTCGATCTGGCGATGGCGGCCAAGCCCGAAGTCACGGATATCGTGCGTGGTGAGCTGCCACCTGCCTGCCGCCAGCGCCTGCCCGACCAGCGACAGTCCCAGCGGCCCCGGAAACATCTCCGGAAAAATGGTCAGCACCTGCGCTGTCCAGGGCACCCTCGCTGGGCTGTCTGCCGTGGTCATGGCCACAACTTCACGTCCGCCCGGCGTCGAGTTTGGCGCTGATTTCCTTGGTAAGGGTCATGCCGAGGCCCGGTTCGCTCGGCACGGTCATCATGCTCTTCTCCGGCAGCGCGCAGGTGTCGAACAGCTTGCGCGTCCACGGCATGTATTCGACGATCTCGCCGTTCGGAATGGCGGCGATCAGATGCACGTGAATCTCCGGCAGCAGATGCGAAACCACCGGCATATTGAACGCCTCGGCCATGCCGGCGATTTTCATCCATTGCGTGATGCCGCCCGCACGCAGCACGTCGATCATGACGATGTCCACCGAGCGTGCCTCCAGCATCTGTCGAAATGGGGCGATGCCATAGACATACTCGCCGCCGGCAATGGGCGTTTTCAGCGCGTGCGTGACGCGCGCAAGGCCATCATAGTCATCGCAAACGGTCACGTCCTCGAGCCAATGCAGATTGTACGGCTCTACTCGCTTGCCGATATCGATGGCCTGATAGACGTTCCAGCGCTGATTGATGTCGCACATGAGCTGGATGTCCGGGCCGATCGCCTCGCGGATCACCTTGATGCGATTGACTTCGATCTCAGGTGACGTGACGCCCGGCAACGCCAGCTGCGTCTTCATGGCCTTCCAGCCGCGTTCGACGAGTTTGCGCGCGCCAGCCTCAACCTCCTTCAGGGTGAAGTGGCGCATCAGCGCGCCCGAAGCATAGGCCGGAACCTTGTCGCGGTGGCCGCCCAGTACCTGCGCCACCGGCAGGCCCAACGCCTTGGCCTTGATGTCCCACAGCGCCGTATCGATCGCCGACAGCGCCAGCGTGAATATGCCGCCCGGACCGCAGGATGACGCCGCCGCACGCAGCTTGTCGGCAATGCGCTCGGTCAGGCGCGGATCATCACCGATGATCAGCTTGCCGAGATCGTCGATTGCGGTCTTCAGGGTATTGGTCATGGCGGCCCCGAAGAAGGTGACGCCCACGCCTTCGATGCCATCCGCGGTCCAGATCTTGACCACCACGATCGGCCGATTGCCGGGCGACATCGGGCCGTCAGCCAGCGGCTCGTCGGCGGGCAGGACAACGATGTCGGAACGAACGCGGGCAATTTTCATGGGGAGGTTCTCCGGTAGAGGCAAAGGTCAGCTGTCAGCGATTGCGGCCCTGAATCGCTCGTCGAGCGTCAGGAGGGTCAAGCCGTGCATCTGGGCCGTAGCGGCGATCATGGCGTCTGGTAGTTTCAAGCGCGTTCGGCGCCGGATAGCGATTGTCGCTACCTCGATCTTCTCGTCGAGAGGCAAAATCATCATGGCATCTAGGATCATATGGATGCCCGCTTCTTCCACATCCGAGATGAGTGGAAAGCTCAGCAGTTCAATCCGTGAAATCTGACTGACCGCGCATTGGTTGGGGGAGGCACTAGCAGCGTCAACCAGGTCACGCGCGGCACCCGGTCCCTTGGCCAGTCCAATGATGACATTTGTATCCAGCAAGAACCTGGGCGGCGTCATTTATCTCACTCGCGGTCCCATTCGGCGCGCAGCCGCCGCTGAGTCTCGACCGGGTCGCCAGCAAAGAGCTTGGAGTCCCGCAAGACGCCCATGTAGTCGTCCCAGGATGAAGCAGGCTTGGGCGACGCCTGCTTCGCCTTGGCTTCCAGCAATTCCAGGAAATCAAGCACCTGCTTTGCCACCTCGGGTGGGGCAGACTTAAGTTTCTCGTAGACGGTCTCTGCGATTGACATCGGATGTGCTCCAGTAGGCGAAGCCTAGCACAATTCGGTCTGGACTGCACGTGAAGGCGCAGATGGACGGCTTGGATCGAGGCAAATATTCGGGCAACCTGCACAAGGTCAAATTCCAAACCATCGGCGAGACCCAGATCCCCATGCCGCCCAAGCCCAACATCCTCTTCATCATGGCAGACCAACTGCGCTGGGACTATCTCGGTTGCTCGGGCCACCCCCATATCAAGACGCCGAACATCGACCGGCTGGCGGCCAAGGGCGTGCGGTTCGACCGGACTTTCGTACAGGCGCCGGTCTGCGGCGGCTCGCGCATGAGCTTCTATTCGGGTCGCTACAATCTCACGCACGGGGCGACCTACAACAACTTCCCGCTGCGCATCGACGAGCGCACCATGGGCGATTATCTGCGGCCTGAAGGCTATCGGGCCGTGCTGGTCGGCAAGACGCATTTCAAGCCGGACCTTGAGTCCATGCAGCGCCTCGGCATCGATCCCGCCACCAATCCGGGACTGCCCTATTGGCAATGCGGATTCGAGGCCTTCGAGCGCGACGACGGCTTGCACCCGGAGGTCGATGGCAAGCTCTATGGCGGCGATCCCGCTTACAACCAATGGCTCCGGCAGCTGGGCTACGTCGGTGAGAACCCGTGGCATTCCTGGGCCAACTCGGTCACTGGCGAAAATGGCGAAGTGCTCTCGGGCTGGGAGATGCGCCATGCCCGCCACCCCGCCCGGCTCAAGGAGGAACACTCCGAGACGGCCTACATGACCGACCGCGCGTTGGAGTTCCTGCGGACCGCTGACGATCAGCCCTGGCTGCTGCATGTCTCCTACATCAAGCCCCATTGGCCGTACATCGCGCCGGCCCCCTATCACGCCATGTATGGCCCGGAACATGTGCTCGCCGCCAACCGCAGCAACGCCGAGCGTGCCAATCCGCATCCCGTCATCGCGGCCTTCATGGCGCATGAGGAAAGCGTCAACTTCGCCCGGCAAGAGGTGCGCGAAACCGTGATCCCCACCTACATGGGGTTGATCACGCAGTTCGATCATCATGTCGGACGACTGGTGGCGCATCTCGAAAAAACCGGCGCGATCGCCAACACCATCATCATCGTCACCAGCGACCACGGCGATTATCTCGGCGATCACTGGCTCGGCGAGAAGGATCTCTTCCATGAAGAGGTCGTGCGCATCCCGATGCTCATCGTCGATCCGCGGCCAGAGGCGAACGCGACGCGGGGCCATGTGGTGGACACGCTCGTCGAAGCCATCGATCTGGCGCCGACGTTCCTCGCCTGGGCGGGCGGCAAACCGGCGCCGGAACGCCTGGAGGGCCGCTCGCTGCTGCCTCTGCTAAATGGCGAAAAGCTTGATAGTTGGCGCGACGCCGTGTTCTGCGACAGCGATTTCGCCATCCGCCACGCCCGCAAGACGCTGGGGCTCGACGTAGATGAGGCGCGCGGTTTCATGGTGCGCACGCGGCGGTGGAAATACATCCACTTCGAGCGCTTCCCGCCACTGCTGTTCGATCTTGATGCCGATCCGGGTGAATTGTATGACCTCGGGCAGTCGGCGGCGCATGCGCGTGTGGCCGATGAGATGAAGGACCGGTTGCTCACCTGGGCACTCTCCCGCCGCACGCGCACAACCATCAGCGACACGGCCCTGACACAGCGTACCGGCATGGCCAAAAAGATGGGCTACCGGTTCGGGGAGTGGTGAGGCCGCCAAGCAGCGGCGCGTCGGCGCCACCCGGATGTGACGCGTCGTCGTCGATACGGGCGCGGTGCCAGCCGAGGGCGGGGTTTCCCAGGTGCTAAGGGCAACACAGGGATGAGTTCTACGCGGTCATCGCTTCGACGTCGAACACAAGACTCGGAGGATCGAGCCGGAGCTCTCCGGCTGAGACGGATTGCGTGGCGGGCACAAGTTTGTCACCGGTGCGCCGATATTGATCAGGTTCGCGGAAACATGACCACTTCGGGTTGGTAGCTCTTATTTCGGGAAATGCAGGCGCCGAGACTGTCAATCGCTGCTTCGAAGGGCAGCTTGGCTGCGGAGATGGTGCCATCTTCCCACGCCCATCGCATGGGTCGAGTTCGGCACGACGTCAGGCAAAACAACGGCTTAATCGCGCGTGGTCGAACACGCGAGGCTGTGGCTGAAAACTGTCGGTGCGCGAAGGAGCCAAGTCCCTGATTTCAGTGGTGCCCAGGGACGGAATTGAACCGCCGACACTGCGATTTTCAGTCGCATGCTCTACCAACTGAGCTACCTGGGCATTGCGTTGGGCCGATATGGGCAACGGCCAAAACGCGGGTCGTTATATGTGGCCTACAGAACCATGTCCAGTGCAATCAAGGTGGGGCTGCGAAGGCCTCCGAAAGGTCTGACAACGATCAAGAAATCCTCAGTGGCACGCCAGCCTGCCGCCTCAATCCGCCACGATCACGGTGTCGATGATGCCGGCATCGGCCAGACGCTGGCGCAGACGCTGGGCCGTGGCTTCGTCCATGGCGCCGGTGCGGACACGGAAGACAGGATCGGCGCCGCCGGCCGCCGGCACCACATCGGCCGGCGCAAAGCGGCGAACCTCGTCGGCGCGGCGTTGGGCGTTGGCCTCGCTACGGAAGGTTCCAGCGGCCACATAGTGACGGCCATGGCCAGCCGCAGGAGGCGGATCACCCGTACGCAGGGCGGGGGCCAGAGGCAGACGGCTGTTGGTCGGCCGCCACTGGGCTGATGGGGCGGGAAGCGACACGGCCGGGATGGCGGTTGCGGACCGCACGTAGGGCGTGCGGCGCGGGGCTGCGGCGACATTCTGGTCACCCGGGCGATACCAGGGCTGATTGCGCAGGTGGGCCTGCTCGCGGCCGTCATCGCCGCTCAAGGGGGCGGGGCCGGCATAGCGCACGCGCACCTGTGCCAGGCCGCGGCCTTCCGAGCCGATGGCGCGGGCGACTGCGCGGGACAAATCGATGACGCGGTCATGGGCATAGGGTCCGCGATCGTTGACGCGCACCAGCAGCGTGCGCCCGTTGGCCTCGTTGGTCACCCAGACATAGGAGGGCATCGGCAATGTCGGATGTGCCGCGGAGAGCCCGTGCATGTCGTAGATCTCGCCGTTGGCGGTCTTGCGGCCGTGAAAATCGTCGCCGTACCAGGAGGCGATGCCGCGCTGGTCATAGGTCGGATCTTCTTTCGGGTAGTACCAGCGACCGGAGATCCGATAAGGCACACCGACCTTGTAATAGCCGCCGCCCTTCGGGATGGGACTGCCATCGGCGATGATGCGCTGGCTGGCGGAGGTGCCGGTGCGGGGATCGACCGACGGTCGCGACAGGGGGCGTGGACCGTCCGGTGGGGGAGCGCTGCGCGAACAGGCGGCGAGCGAGGCGGCCAGAGCCAGGACGACGGCTGCACGCGCCGCAGACGTGCGAAGGGTCGGGTTGATCCGGGCCGGCGACTTCAACCGGCAATGCCCACGCGTGGCCAGCCCCGCATTCGAACGCGACATACGCTTCCTACCCTACGCAGACGCCGAGGCGCTTCACCACAGACCCGCAACTAATCAGTCGGCGTGTCGTTACGGAGGCCGGACCATGGCAGGCTATGGTTAAGCGATGGTGAATGACGTGGGTCCCGGCGTGATGATCCAGCTTGGGCTTGTGGTCGCGTTGGCCGAACTGCTAGGAGCCCGTCCAGATAGCTGCTGAAACGGGCTTTATGCTGTACGATAGTTCGCTCAGGCGGCCCTGGCGAGCTTGACGAGGTTGTGGGCGGTGCAGATCATCGCCCACTCCGCACACACTTTCTCGACGCCCCGCAACAGGAACTGGCGGAAGCCTCGCCCCTGTTTGATCTGCCCGAACACCGGCTCGACGATCTGCTTCCTCAGTCTATACCGGCTGCGCCATCCTGCCCGTTTCAGCTTGTCTCGCATACCCTGGGTCAATGGCCCGCCGATCTTCCGCTTGAGCTCGTCGGGATGCTTGGCCCGTCCCGTTGCAATGTAGGGCTGGATGCCGCGTGCGTGCAGTGCGGCGAGATTGGCCTCGCTCAGATAGCCGCTGTCGGCCGAGGCTTCCTTGGGCCGGCGGCCGAGGTTCCCCTCGATGCCGTCGATCAGGCCTTCGAGCTGTCCGTGGTCGCTCATGCTGGGCGTCAGCCCGTGCGCGACGATGATCTGGGCTTGGCCATCGACGGCGGCCTGCGCGTTCCAGCCCTGGATGTAGCCGTCCTTGGTCTTCAGGATGCGGCTCTCCGGATCGGTGAAGTTGCGCTGCGCCTTCGGGTCAGGCTCATCAGGTGGCGGGGCCGGATCCTTGCCGTTCTTCTTGCGGCCTTCCGCAACACGCTTTTCTTCCGCCTCGGCCCGACGCCGCGCCTCTTCCTCGGCGGCGGCCCTGGCCTCCGCCTCCAGCTCGGCCTTCGCCGCGCGGATCTTGGCAAGCCGTTTCTGCTTGTCGGCGATCCATGCGGGCATCTCGTCGCCGCGCTTGGCGCCGTGCAGGGCGTCCTCCTCCGCGTCGGCAGCCTCGGCGGCGGCAAGCCAGCGGTCGACCTCGGCCTGCAACTCCGCCTCGCGCTTCTTCATGCGATCATAGCTCATTGCCTTGTGCTTCGACGCATTCGCCTTGATCTTGGTGCCGTCGAGTGCGACGTGGCCGAGCTTCACCAGCCCCGCCTTCTCGGCAAGCTTCAATACCTGCACGAACAAGCCAGCCAGCGCCTTGAGGTGCCGCTTGCGGAAGTCCGAGACGGTGCGGAAGTCCGGCGGATCGCCCGCCACGATCATCATGAAATCGGCCCGCTCCCCGGCGGCCTTGGCGATCCGGCGCGAGGAGTAGATGCCGCTCGCATAGCCGTTCAGAAGCAGTGCCGTCATCATGGCGGGAGAGAACGGCGGCTGGCCGAGCGCGCTGGTGTAGCTGCCCGTGATCTCCGACAGGTCCAGGCTCTCGCGCACCAGCGCCACGATGAACCGCGACAAGTGATCCTCAGGCACGTAGTCCTGCACGCTCGGCGGCAAGAGCTGCGGCTGATCGATCTTCCAGGGGCGAAAGTGCTTGCTCATGGCCCCAGAAAGAATCAGACTCGCTTCTTCAGAGCAACCGACTACTTGGACGGGCTCCTAG
>JBJXDZ010000156.1:0-20899 GCA_046154645.1 Hyphomicrobiaceae bacterium | reverse complement strand
CGCGATCGGCCGAAACCCGCGTCAGCGCCGCCGTCAGCGTCGTCTTGCCGTGGTCAACGTGACCAATCGTGCCGACGTTGCAGTGCGGCTTGCTGCGATCGAACTTTTCCTTCGCCATGGGTGGCTCTCCTAAATTCTTCTTCTTGAACTCAATGAGACCGGACTGACCAATCTCGTTTTTCCATTCCGTAAGGTCAGACGTACTTCGCCTTGACCTCTTCCGCGACGTTCCTTGGCACCTCGGCATAGTGCGCGAACTGCATGGTGTAGGATGCTCGGCCCTGGCTCATCGAGCGCAGCTGACTGACGTAGCCGAACATGTTGGCGAGCGGCACGTTGGCGCGGATCACCGTGGCGTTGCCGCGCATCTCCTGATTGCGGATCTGGCCACGGCGGCTGTTGATGTCGCCGATGACACCACCGACGAAATCACCGGGCGTGACAACCTCGACGTCCATGATCGGCTCGAGCAGCTTGATGCCGGCCTTGGTGGCGCCTTCCTTGAAGGCCTGGCGGGCGGCGATTTCGAAGGCGATGGCCGACGAGTCCACTTCGTGGAAAGCGCCGTCGTACAGAGTCACCTTGGTGTCGACGATGGGGAAGCCGATCAGCACGCCCGCATCCCAGACCGAGTTGACGCCCTTCTCGACGCCCGGCAGGAACTCCTTCGGCACGGTGCCGCCGATGATCTCGCTCTCGAACTCGTTGCCCTTGCCAACTTCGTTCGGCTCGATGCGGAACTTGACGCGCGCGAACTGACCCGTACCACCGGTCTGCTTCTTGTGCGTGTAGTCGATGTCAGTGGCCCGCGACAGGGTCTCGCGATAGGCAACCTGCGGCGCGCCGACGTTGACCTCGATGTTGTGCGGCGGACGGCGCATGATGTCGACTTTGATGTCGAGATGCAGCTCGCCCATGCCCTTGAGAATGGTCTCACCCGATTCCTGGTCGACGGCGACGCGGAACGAGGGATCCTCGACGGCGAGCATGTGCAGGACCTGCGCCATCTTCTCCTGGTCGCCCTTGGTCTTGGGCTCGACTTTCATCTCGATGACGGGGTTCGGGAACTCCATCTTCTCGAGCAGAACCGGCTTGCCGGGATCGCTGAGAGTCTCACCCGTGCGGGTGTCCTTGAGACCGGCCAGCGCGACAATGTCGCCGGCGTAGGACTCATCGACTGCTTCGCGCTTCTCGGCGTGCATCTCGTAGATCATGCCGACCCGCTCTTTCTTGTCGCGGGTGGTCTGGGCCAGCGCCATGCCCTTTTCGAGCTTGCCCGAGTAGATGCGGCAGAAGGTGAGCGAGCCGACGTGCGGGAAAGCCATGATCTTGAAGGCGATCATGGAGAGCGGATCGCTGTCGATCGGACGGCGGGCGGTCTCTTCGCCGGTGCGGGTGTCAATGCACTTGTAGGCTTCGCGATCCGACGGCGCGGGGAGGAAGTCGACGACGGCGTCAAGCAGCTGTTGCACGCCCTTGTGCTTGAAAGCCGAGCCGCACAGCATCGGGTAGAAGGTGCGGGTGACGGTGGCTTTGCGGATCAGACGGCGCAACGTCGCTGCGTCCGGCTCCGTGCCATCGAGATAGGCGGCCATGACGTCGTCGTCCATCTCGACCGCAGCCTCGATCATGGCGCTACGGAACTCGACGGCCTTGTCTTGCAGATCAGCTGGGATAGCCTCGGCCTTGAACTGGGCGTCCTTGCCGTCGCCGTCCCAGACGTAGGCCTTCATCTCGATGAGATCGACGACGCCCTTGAAGTTGGCCTCGGAACCAATCGGCAGCTGCAGCGGAACAGCGCGCGCGCCAAGTTTTTCCTTGATGTCGTCAAGGCACATGAAGAAGTCAGCGCCGGTCTTGTCCATCTTGTTGGAGAAGATGATGCGCGGCACGTTGTACTTGTCGCCCTGGCGCCAGACGGTCTCGGTTTGCGGCTCGACACCTTGGTTCGAATCCAGCACGCAGACGGCGCCGTCAAGCACGCGCAGCGAGCGCTCGACCTCGATCGTGAAGTCGACGTGTCCCGGCGTGTCGATGATGTTCAGGCGACGCTTGTTGCCATCGCGGCCCGGCCAGAAGCAGGTGGTGGCGGCCGACGTGATGGTGATGCCGCGCTCGGCTTCCTGCTCCATGAAATCCATGGTGGCGGCGCCGTCGTGCACTTCACCGATCTTGTGGCTCTTGCCGGTGTAATAGAGGATCCGCTCGGTGGTCGTGGTCTTGCCGGCGTCAATATGCGCCATGATACCGAAATTGCGGTAGTCCTCGATCTTGTATTGGCGGGCCATGGTCTTGCCTCGAGATGCAGGTGTTGGCGCTTCAGCTACACGCGGCGTGCGGCAGCGCGTCGTCTCTCTCTGTTACCAGCGGTAGTGCGAGAAGGCCCGGTTGGCCTCAGCCATCTTGTGTGTGTCTTCCCGCTTCTTGACAGCAGTGCCGCGATTGTTGGCGGCATCCAGCAACTCGGCCGAGAGCCGCTCTTCCATCGTGTTCTCGTTACGCGAACGGGCCGCCGTGATGATCCAGCGGATGGCCAATGCCTGGCGACGCTCGGTGCGGACTTCGACAGGCACCTGATAGGTGGCGCCACCGACACGCCGCGAACGAACCTCGACGGCGGGCATCACGTTTTCCAATGCCTGATGAAACACGGGCAACGGATCGGTCTTGCCGCGGGTCTGGATGCGGTCGAACGCACCATAGACGATATTCTCGGCAACCGACTTCTTGCCCTGCTCCATGATCGAGTTCATGAACTTCGATACGACCAAGTCGCTGAACTTCGGATCCGGATTGATCTTCCGCTTTTCTGCACTGTGGCGACGCGACATGGCGCTTTCCTTCCAGAATTCAGGCGATCGTCGAGGGCACGGATCACTCCGCCGGCCACTCGCAAGTCATTGATCTTACTTGGGCCGTTTGGCACCGTATTTCGAGCGGCGCTGGCGACGATCGGCGACACCCTGCGTGTCGAGCACGCCGCGGATGATGTGATAGCGCACGCCGGGCAGATCCTTGACGCGGCCGCCGCGGATCATGACCACCGAATGCTCCTGCAGATTGTGGCCTTCGCCGGGAATGTAGCCGATGACCTCAAACCCGTTCGTGAGCCGGATCTTGGCCACCTTGCGCAGCGCCGAGTTCGGCTTCTTCGGCGTCGTGGTGTAGACGCGCGTGCACACGCCACGCTTTTGCGGGCAAGCCTCCATGTGGCGCGACTTTTCGCGGTAGACGCGCTTGGTGCGCGGCTTGCGGATCAATTGCTGAATGGTCGGCATTCGCCTCGTCCATCTCTTGCGCGCCACAGACCGCTTGCGCGGCCAGACGCACCATGCGCCAAACCTAACGGCCGAGACGCCCTCCCATCGAAGGGCGCTCAGCCTGAAGCACCAGAGGATCGCGCAACCTGCCGAAGCGGTTGCTCGATCATGGTCCAGAATTGTGCTCTGCTTTGCTACGACAGTGTTTAGGCATGGTCCCGATGCGGGCAAAACCGCCGAGAGGCCTACGACCTACCGTGAGAGTTGGCGCAAAATAGCCAGATCGTTACCAATCGTCAACTGGCTATCTTGTGCAGCGCATCCTAACTTTGCACCGTGGGTGTCGTGGCGGCTCGTGCCTGGCGACGCAACGGCATGATTCAATGGGAAATAGTCGTTAGCGGCTATGTCTCGTCCGACGCTGCAGATTTTCTTCCAGGGCCCAAAAAAGAGCGCGAAATCAGCCCTTTCCGCCGGTCGCGAGCTTCTCGATCTTGGCTTGCATGGCGGCCAGTTGCGCCTTGAGCTCCGCGATATCGTTGGCGGCAGCAGAAGACGCGGCAGACGGCGCGTCGGGGCGGGCGGCGCTGCGTTGTGGTTCCGGCCGCGCCGGCGTCGACGGATCAGCCGGCTTGCTGGCGGTCGGACTTGGCTCCTCGGGCCGCTTGGCCGCTGGCTGGCCCTGTGGCGGATGCTGCGGCTGGCCGGCCATTGGCGGCATACCGCCCTTGCCCGGCACAAAGGGCGTGAACACCGACATAGCCTGCTCGAACATGACGAGATTCTTGCGCGCCTGCTCCTGATAGGCCTCGAAGGCACCCTGGGGCGTAAAGGCGTTGGCAAACTGCTTGCGGAAGCGATCCTGCTCTTTGGTTAACGTATCGAGGCTGACCTGCAGATAGCTGGGCACCAGCCGCTCCATGGTGTCGCCATAGAAGCGGATCAGCTGGCGGAGGAACGGCACCGGCAGCAGCGTCTGCGTGCCAGCCCGGCTCTCCTGCTCGACGATGATCTGCGTTAACACGGAATGCGTCAGGTCTTCACCGGTCTTGGCGTCGAAGACGACGAAATCACGCTCGGAGCGAACCATGGCCGCCAGATCCTCGAGCGTGACGTAAACGCTCGTCTCCGTGTTGTAGAGACGCCGATTGGCGTACTTCTTGACGACAACCGGTTCTTTCTTGTCCGCCGCCGGATCCGTCTTGTTCAGCATGATGTTATGGCCGTCATCCAAAGGTCAATTTACGCAGCTGCGAAAAGATACCACATTGCCTTGGCGGTGGAAACAATCTGTGCCGGGTGACAGCATTTTTACCCTTGGCGGTGCGTTTCCGGTGGCCGCTGAGAGAACTCGCGCTGACGGCGGAGCGCCATTGGAAACCGCCGATTCCGACGGCATTCGCGTTGCGCCGACCGTATTTCGACTGCTAACGTTACATATCGCGGATCGTCGTGGCCTTGGATACCAGCGGGGGATGAGCATGTTTGCGCGCCTCGTCGCCGGGCACAGGCCGCCCGCCCGAGGTGCACGCGGACTCGAAGGCCTTCCCGCCGTGCCCCTGTCGACCGTCCATCCAAGGGAGACTGCCATGAGTACCGACAGTACCGACGCAACCACGATCGTGATCGCCTCCGCCGCCCGCACGCCGGTCGGTTCTTTCAATGGTTCGCTGGCGGCGCTGCCGGCGCACGAGCTTGGCCGGATTGCCATCAAGGCAGCGCTGGAACGCGCGCATGTCGAGCCGGGCGACGTCTCCGAGGTCATCATGGGGCAGATCCTGTCGGCTGGCGCCGGCCAGAACCCAGCGCGGCAGGCCTCGATCAATGCCGGCATTCCCGTCAGTGCGCCGGCCTGGGGCATGAACCAGCTGTGCGGCTCGGGGTTACGCGCGGTGGCGCTCGGCGCACAGCAGATTCTCGATGGTGCCAGCATCGTCGTTGCCGGCGGCCAGGAGAGCATGAGCCAGGCGCCGCACGTAATGCATCTTCGCGAAGGGACGAAGATGGGCGACACCAAGATGATCGACACCATGATCAAGGACGGTCTGTGGGATGCCTTCAACGGCTATCACATGGGCTCGACGGCCGAGAACGTGGCGCGGCAGTGGCAGATCACCCGCGAGGAGCAGGACAAGTTTGCCGTTGGCTCGCAGAACAAGGCGGAGGCGGCGAAGAAGGCCGGCCGCTTCAAGGACGAGATCGCGCCGGTCACCATCAAGGGCCGCAAGGGCGACGTGATCGTGTCCGACGACGAGTACATCAAGGACGGCGTGACGCTGGAAGGCATTTCCAAGCTGCGTCCGGCATTCGATCCGAAGGAAGGTTCGGTGACGGCGGCTAACGCCTCGGGCATCAATGATGGCGCGGCAGCCGTGGTGCTGATGACGCAAGCGGAAGCCAAGAAGCGCGGCATCACGCCATTGGCGCGGATCGTGTCGTGGGCGCACGCGGGCGTCGACCCCTCGATCATGGGCACGGGACCGATTCCGGCGTCGAAGAAGGCGCTCGAGAAGGCAGGCTGGACGGTTGGCGATCTCGACCTGATCGAGGCCAACGAAGCCTTTGCGGCACAGGCCTGCGCGGTCAACAAAGGCCTCGGCTGGGATACGACCAAAGTCAACGTCAACGGCGGCGCCATTGCCATCGGCCACCCGATCGGCGCGTCGGGCGCGCGCGTACTGACGACACTGCTTTACGAGATGAAGCGGCGCGGCGCCAAGAAGGGTCTAGCCACGTTGTGCATCGGCGGCGGCATGGGCGTCGCCATGTGCGTCGAGCGCGACTGACGCTCAACCTGCACTTTGACAACCTCCCTGCGTTAACGACGATTGCAAAATGCGCGAGGCCGGCTCTGGTCGTCCTCGCGCGTCCCGCCCAAACTCTCTTCCCAAAACAAAAACAACCCATTTGCCCAGTCTCGAGGGAGGCATACGTCCATGGCACGCGTCGCGGTGGTCACTGGAGGAACGCGCGGAATCGGCGAGGCGATCTCGATCGCCATGAAGAACAAGGGCTACCGGGTGGCGGCCACCTATGCCGGTAACGATACGGCGGCGCAGAAGTTCCAGGCCGAGACGGGGATCCCGGTCTACAAGTTCGATGTCGGCGACTACGAGGCCTGCGAGAAGGCTGTGGCGCTGATCGCGCGCGATCTCGGCCCCATCGACGTGCTGGTCAACAACGCCGGCATCACGCGCGACGCGGCGCTGCATCGCATGTCGAAGCATTTCTGGAGCGACGTCATTCGCACCAATCTCGACAGCGCCTTCAACATGACGCGCCTAGTCATCGATGGCATGCGGGCGCGCAATTTCGGGCGCATCATCTCGATCTCCTCGATCAATGGCCGCAAGGGGCAATTCGGCCAGGCGAACTATGCGGCGGCGAAGGCCGGGCTGGTCGGCTTCTCGAAGGCGGTGGCGCTGGAAGGGGCAGCCAAGAACATCACCTGCAACGTCATCGCGCCTGGCTACATCAATACCGAGATGGTGGCGGCAGTGCCGAAGGATGTGCTGGAGACGAAGATCCTGCCGTTGATTCCGGTCGGTCGCCTCGGCACCGCGGAGGAGATTTCGCGCTGTGTGACGTTTCTGGCGGCCGATGAAGCCGGCTTTATCACCGGTGCCTGCCTCGATGCCAACGGCGGCCAGTACATGGCAACGTGAGGTGCGGCGTGATGAGCGAGCGAACGAGATGACGCGCCGTGACGCATAAGGATAGCGGCGCGACGCACGCTTCGACGTCGGCAACGCTGCTGGGACTTGGTGCCGTGGCGCTGTGGGCCATCCTGGCGGCATTGACGGCACTGGCGGGCGACATTCCACCCTTCCAGTTGGCGGCGATGACGTTCGCGGTCGGCACGCTCGTCGGGCTCGGCTGGGCATCTGTCACGGGGCAGTCGCTAGCCGCGCTGCGCAGGGTGCCGCTCGGGCAGTGGGCGCTTGGCGTTTATGGCCTGCTGGCATTCCACGTCTGCTATTTTTTCGCCCTGCAGACAGCACCGGCGCTCGAAGCGTCCCTGGTGATTTATCTGTGGCCGCTGCTGATCGTGCTGTTCTCAGGCTTGCTGCCAGCCAAGCTTGGCGGGCGCGGCCTGGCGTGGTGGCACATTGCCGGCGCAGCGCTCGGTTTTGCGGGCTCGGCGCTGATCCTGGTGGACGCGGCAGGCAAGGGCGGTGCGGCGGGATCCTACCTGGGTTATGCGCTGGCGCTGGCGGCGGCGTTCATCTGGTCCAGCTATTCGGTGGCGTCGCGGCTGTTCGCAACAGTTCCAAGCATCGCGGTGATTGGCTCGTGCGCGTTAACGGCAGTTGGCGCGGCCGGTCTGCATCTGTTGACCGAACGATGGCATTGGCCGGCGGGACCAGGGGCCTGGCTGGCGATCTTGGGGCTTGGACTTGGGCCTGTCGGGCTGGCGTTCTACCTGTGGGATGAAGGCATGAAGCACGGCGAGATGCGGCTGCTCGGCGTGGCCTCCTACGCGACGCCGCTGCTGTCGACGCTGGTGCTGGCAGCCTTGGGACTCGGCACGGCAACGCCGCGGCTGTGGCTGGCCGCCGCGATGATCACAGGCGGTGCGCTGCTGGCCAGCCGGGATGTGACTTTCGCTAGGCGTGGTTCTCAGTCCCAGGCGGGGGCAGCCCCAAGGGACTGAACCCAGGCCGTACCAGATGCGGCAAATCAGGCCGGTGGCCGCAGCGCTGTGTGAGCTTCGCAATTCGACGACTGACTGGGCCAACGGCAGACTTGCCAGCCGCGTCCGGCGTGAGCCACAACCCATCGACTTATGCTGCCCTAACACAGGAGTGAGCCGTGGCTGACGCAACCGAGACCATGACCGGGATCATCATCAACGGCAAAGGCGGACCGGAGGTCTTACAAGCAGCGACTCTTCCTCGACCCGTGCCCGGCCAAGGCCAGATGCTGGTCAAGGTGGCTGCAGCCGGCGTCAATCGTCCAGACGTGCAGCAGCGCCTCGGTGCCTACCCACCACCCGCCGGCAATTCGCCGCTGCCGGGCCTCGAGATTGCCGGCACGGTCATCGCGGTCGGACCTGGCGTGGCGCGCTGGAAGGTCGGCGACGCTGTCTGTGCGCTCACCAACGGCGGCGGTTACGCTGAGTATTGTCTGGCGGAGGATGTACAGGCGCTTCCGGTTCCGGCAGGCCTCGACATGGTTAAAACCGCAGCCCTGCCGGAAACCGTGTTTACGGTGTGGAACAACGTCTTCGAACGCGGCGGCTTGACGGCTGGCGAGTGGTTCCTGGTGCATGGCGGCTCGAGCGGCATTGGCACGACCGCGATCCAGATGGCCAAGGCGTTCGGTGCCAAAGTCATGACAACGGCCGGCAGCGATGACAAATGCCAAGCCTGCCGCGATCTCGGTGCTGACGTGGCCATCAATTATCGCAACGACGATTTCGTCAAGGTGGCGCGCGAGGCGACGGGTGGCCGTGGCATCAACGTGACGCTGGATATGGTCGGTGGCGACTACACGGAACGCAACATCATCGCTGCGGCCGAGGATGGCCGCATCGTGCAGATCGCTGCACTCGGTGGCGCCGAGGTCAAGATCAACGTCGCCCGCCTGATGATGAAGCGCGTCACCTTGACGGGCTCAACGCTGCGCCCTCGCACCCGCGAGGTGAAAGCTGGCTTCGCGCGCGCCATCGAGGCCAAGGTATGGCCGCTGGTAACCGCAGGCAAAGTGCAGGTGGTGCTCGATTCGACGTTTCCGTTGGCCCAGGCAGCCGACGCGCACAGACGCATGGAAACGAGCCAGCACGTCGGCAAGATCGTGCTGACGGTATGAGGCACCGTCAGGCCAGGCGCCACAGGTAAAGGATGGCACCGGTCAGCATTGCCAGCGCAAAGCCACCGGCAAAGCCGGGCAAGCGGCTCGGCCGTTCCACGTAGGGCGTGTCAAAGCCGGTGCCGCCGGCGCGCTGGTCGGCGTGGGCCCGCTCGATGACGATGGGCGGCTTCTCGTGGTCGTCGCCCGTGACGTCGGCTGTGGTGGATGGCGATGACAGGAGCTGCAACGGGGCGGCATCGGGCAGGGTGTCGCGCTGCACGTCCGGGGGCTGGGTGCGCAACCGCGTCATGGCGTCCAGCAGCGTTCGTTGTTCGCTCAGCAGCGTGACCAGTTCCGCGGCAGCGGCAACCGTACGGGCCTCCAGGGAGTCGTCAGAGCCTGTGGCCGTGTCCGGCATTGGCTCGCCGGTGGGGCTAGCTTCGATGCCGTGTGGCGCCATGTCGTGCGGCACATCTTCGGCGGCGTCTGCTGCCGGATGCGGCACGACGCTGATGATGCTGCTGTCCTGGAGCCAAGCCATGTCCGGCAACGGCGGCGGCTCGCGGGAAAGCGCGGTTTCGACGACTGCAACGGAACCGACGTTAACCTCGACCTCGACCTCAGCTCCGACGTTAACCTCGACGTCGGTAGTGGCCTCAATGTCGGCTGTCGCCTCGCCTGCGGTCTCGGTTTGGAGATCGATCTCCAACTCCGCCCCAGCCTCGACTACCAGAGGAGTCGGCGCCTCGTCGTCGAACTGCGAATAGGGTGTGGGCGCGTGCATTTGCGCAAGGCGCTCGGCCAATCGCAACGGTCGGGAGGGGTGGGCCTCGGGCGCGGCCGGCGGTTCGAGCGCGGGGGCGCCGACATAGGTATGGTGGCCGTTCAGTTGCTCCGGGGCGACGCTGGACATGACCTTCCCTCCACTGGCAACAGCCGCAGCACATACCGCGGCATTGCCCAATCGAAGGTGACGATCATTTCGCCCGCATTATGGCGTGGCGACCAAGATCGCCTTCGGCGGCGCCCAATTCGCCCGGTTTCAGGACGGACGCGACAGGCTGGCGATGCGATCGAGCAGCCGCGTGCGCCGTTCGCCTTCGGCCGCCTCGACCACTTCGGGCGCGGCTACGGCAGAAGTTTCGCCCACGCCACCATCAGCGGAGGCGACTGTGGCCTGGGCATGCGGTGCCTCGGCCTCCGACGGGTTTTTGTCCATCGGCATGTCGGCGACCTTGCCATTGCCAACAGCAGCAACGACGGCGGCCGGTTTGGCGCCAGGCGTCGGTGTGCCGGTCACGCGGGCCTGGGCAACGCGCTCGGCGAGGCTCAGGCGTGTCGGTTCCGCTTGTCGCCGGGCCTGACCGGAGGCCGGCAGTGTGCCGGCACCGAGACGCTTCAACTCGGTGGTGAAATGCGAGGCTTGCCGTGCGAGACGCTCGTTGGCAGCGGCCAGTTCGCTGCGCAAACGCTGGATCATCTCGCTCTGCTGGTTGCTTTGCGCTTCCAACGACTGCATGCGGGCCTTGAGCGCGATGCGGCTTTCCTTGAGCGAAGGCCGGCCTTCGGGACCATCGGCCTCCCCCTCGAACACCGCCAGGGCAGCCTTGAGGCGTGTGATTTCGGCAGCCTGATCATCGGCGCGGGATTTCAAAGTGCGATTGAGCCGCTCCAGCTCGCTCTGGCGTTGCGCCGCAGCCAGCATCTGTTCGCGACTGGCTTCATCGGGCTCGCTATGCCCACCATCGGCGCCGTTCACGGTAGCTTCGCCCGGCGACAGTTCCATGCCCGCACGGCTGGAGTTATGCCCGGCCAGGCTCTGCATGCGCACCAGCAGCTGCGCCTGCTCGCGTGTCTTGGCGCGCAGGCTCTCGATTTCCGAGCGCAAGGCCACCTCGCCATCGAAGCGGGGATCGCTAGTGCCTTCCTGATTGCGGGCAGCGCGGGTCGACAATGATGTTTCCAGCCGCTCGATCTCGGCCTGCTGCTGGGCATTGATCGACGCCGTCTCAGCCAACGCCCGGCGTTGCTTGTCAGCGGTGCGGGTCAACTCGCCGATCTCACGATCTCGCGTGAACAGGAGCTTCTTGGCGTCGGTCAAGCGCGCCTCCACCCGCGGCAGGCGGTCGGCCACGGTCTGCTCAAGGACGCGGCGGGCGTTCTGAGTTTCCTCGTGGGAGGCGGTCAACCGCTCCATTGACGTCTCCAGCTCATTGATGGAGGCGTCGCGACGGTTGAGCTCGATCTGCTGGCGGGCGGCGGCGAGGCGCACCTGCTCGACCAGACTTTCCAGTTTATGCACCTTGATCGCGTACTCGGCGCGGATGCGGTCCTTGTCGGCCCGGATCTCGATGTCCGACAGCGGCATCGAATCCTTGATGCGGGTCGTCGTCAGGCGCACGGCGCGGGACCAGAAGGCCGGTGCAATCAGCAACGCAAGCAGGCTAGCGGCCAGGAAGCCGAGCGCGACCAGCATTGCCGACTGGATCGAGATCAAAGTGGCATCCTCGAGAGGAGTTCCCTGGTTGACGGCCGCGGCGCGCGGATCGTCGCATTGAGATACTCAGTTTACCACCATCGCACCACCGGCAGATAGCTGGTTTGCCCAGGCTGTTACTATCGAGTCACAGTTGCTGTGACAGACGCGAATTCCAGCGCTCCGTTCGTCATTGCCCGCAGCGTGCACTGGGGACACGGTCTCCCGTACCGCCGCAAGAGCGACCGGTTACCCCGTTCGCCTTGAGCCTGCAAGGGCCTCAGAAGGGATTCCACGTCGGCCGGCGCGTGTACTTGAGATAGCCGATGTTGGCGCCGAGACGCAGGCCGACGCCGGCACGAATCGGTGCCAGCGTGACGTGATTGTTGGCCAGGAACGTCAGGCCGACACCGCCAACCACATAAGCCGAGCCGTCGACGCCGCCAAAGCGCAGATACATCTCGCTCGGATCGCGCAGGTTGTAGACCAGCACCATGACCTTTGAGCCTTCCGCGCCGGCATCGTAACCTATTGATGGGCCTTGCCAATAGACCTTATGGTTACCTGCGTCACGGGTGTAGAGCGTGCCCTCGCCATAGCGCAGGCCGGCAACGAAGGCACCACCCAGATCCTCGCCCAGAATGTAGCCGTTGGGTCGGCCCTGACGCTTGAAGGCATGCTCGACGACGCTGCCGAGGCCTTGGCTGATCGAGCCAAAGAAGCCATGACCCGTGTCCAGGATCTCGCGCATGGAGAACGTGCCGTCACGCGGCCGGTCATAGTCGGCATGGCGTGGCGGTGGGGGAGGGGCCTCGTAGCGGGGGCTACGGCGGTCATAGCCGTTGTCGCGGTAGGTGCCATCCCCTGGGACCGTGCTGTACGGCGACGAGTAGGGCGCGCCATACTGCGGTGCCGGGGCCGGTGGGCGGTAGGCATCTTCACGGCCCGCATAGGCGGGTCGCTGATAGGGCTGAGCGGGGGGTGGCACGTCATAGCGCGGTGCCGGCTCGCCATAGACAGGGGGCGGCTGCCGGTCATCCCGCTCCCAATCGCGGCGCGTATCCTCATAGGGGCGGATGCGGGCGGGTGGCTCGTCCTTGCTCCAGGGCAGCCGTTCTTGCGCGTGAGCCGGGGTGCCAGCACCAAGCAGCGGCCCAAACAGCGTCAGCGCTGCCGCCAGCGAGCCCCAGATCCGGGATGTCAAAGACCATGAAGTGAGCATGGATCGACCTGTGATCAGCGATTGTGCGCAGCCCTATTGGCTGCAGAAAAGTGCCGTTGCGGCGCCCCGAACACGCGGAACGCCGTTACCGAAGTGTTGACGGAAAGTATTGCCAAACTGTGACCAGACCGCCCGCAATGACGCCGAATTCAAGGCTTCGGCGCGGCCATGTCGAGAACACTGGCGCGGCCATAGGCAATGAAGTGCTGGCTGCGATAGCGTTCATCGGCTTTGCCATATCGCAACGGTTGCCCCCACAAGTCGACGACACCGCCACCTGCGGCCTGCAACACAGCATGGCCGGCCGCGATATCCCACTCCATGGTGGGCCCAAGCCGCGGGTAGAGATCGGCCTCGCCGCGCGCCAGCAGGCAGAATTTCAACGACGAGCCCGCATCACGACGATCCTTGATGGGATAGCGAGCGAGCACAGCCTCGGTTTCCGGCGTCAGATGCGAGCGGCTGGCGACGGCCGCAAGTTGGGTCAGCGTAGGCGCCCGGGTCGCGATGTCGCGCAGGCCGCAGGCGGCTAGGGTCGTCACCTGGGCATCGGGCATGACCTTGGCATAGCTGCAGCGATCCGCCCCAAGCGTCACGTACAGCTCTCCGAGCGCCGGCGCATAGACGATGCCGAAGCGAGGGGTGCCATCCACCACCAGCGCCACATTAACGGTGAACTCGCCACGCTTGTGGATGAATTCGCGCGTGCCATCGAGGGGATCGACCAGGAACAGGGCGCGGCCTGTTGCCGGCACCCGGCCTTCGGCGACTGCTTCCTCGGCGATCACGGGCACGTTCGGCGCCGCCGTTGCCAGAGCCGCCAGCAGGATGGCTTCGGCCTCGCGATCGGCCGCGGTGACCGGTGAGTTGTCGGCCTTGGCTTCGACCGAGACGCCCGCTTGATAGTAGCGCATCTCGACGGCGCCGGCGTCCAGTACGGGTCGCAGCAGGCGCTCGGCAAGGGCGGCATGATCGAAGGCGTCGACGTCCAAGGTCATGGTGATTCGCGGTGAGCCGCGCCTCGATTTGTCAGTCAACGCGTGCGTCGGCCTACAGGTGCAGGCCCTCGCTGTGCTGATTTATGTTCCTTTGCAGCCACGTGCAGGAACAATTCGCGGCTACCGCTTCCCTCTGAGGGCCCGGTGCGTGTATCAGAGGGTTGGCGCGTGGTGCAAGGCGGCTGTTGCGAGTGCCGCCGGTGCGCAGTTTTTTTGGCCATTTGTTCCATCTGTTGCTGCCTCGGAGCCGCGCCCTGCCATGGGGTGCTCGGCTCCGACATGGGGAACCAAAGAGCCAATGACCCAGACCACAGCCAATGCTCGCCCGTCCGATCTCGAACTGGCTGCGCTCATTTCGAGCAAGATCTGCCACGACGTGATCAATCCCGTCGGCGCCATCTACAACGGGCTCGAGATCCTCAACGAGGAGGAGGACGCGGCCGCCCGCTCGCACGCTCTCGACGTCATTCGCAACGTCACGCTGCAGGCATCGGCACGGCTCGAGTTCGCCCGCTTTGCCTTCGGCGCCTCGGGCTCGGCCGGCTCCATGATCGACCTCACCATGGCGGAAAAGATCTGCCGCGGCTTCCTCGGCCAGGGCAAGCACAAGCTGCAATGGACCGGAGCCCCCGGCTACGTCCCGAAAGATCGCGCCAAGCTGCTGCTCAATCTGGTCGCGTCGGCGGTCAATGCCTTGCCGCGCGGCGGTGATATCGTGGTCGAGGTCAAAGGGCCGCTGGAGATGGCAACCTTCGACGTGCGTTGTCGTGGCACTGGGGCCCGGCCGCCGATCCATCTCGCTGAGTTCCTGAACGGCGGGCCGATGCCAGTCCTCGATTCGATGAGCATTCAGCCTTACTACACGGCGCGCCTCGCCGAGAGCGCCCACATGCGGCTGGAGGTCGTCAAGGACGGCCAGGATGTCGTGCTGAAAGCGCGCTGAGCAAAGGTCTGCTGAAAGCGCGCTGAGCATCAAACCGCCAAAAGCGCACTCCCGTGCAGTGCATCAACCGTTCGGGCGCTCATGTTCCACATGTCATGCCGGGGCTAGTCCCCGGGGTGCTTCGCTGAGAACGACGTCGTCCTGGGCACGTGATGGTTGGCACGTTTCCGGTCTTGCAATTGTGCGGCGAAGCGGTCTGAATAGCCCCTCCAATTGCCGCCGGCAACGCTCGGAGAGAGGCCATGACGCAGGCATTAGGTCACCCCCAGCCCGGCGCCGATCTTCTGCTGCCCCGCACATCCGATCAAATTCTCGGGCCATTCTATCCGCTGGTCGAGCCCTCGAAGGGAGGGGACTTGACCCGAAAGGCGGGCCATTCGGGGCAAGCCCGTGGACAGCTGATTTATCTCTCCGGCCGCGTGCTCGATCGCCTTGGCACACCGGTGCGCTCGGGCAAAGTGCAGATCTGGCAGGCCAACAGCCACGGCCGCTATGACCACCCTAACGACGATAACCCGGCCCCGCTCGATCCCTGCTTCGAAGGTTTTGCCGTTGTCCACACCGACGATCAGGGACGCTACGGCTTCAAGACCGTGAAGCCCGGCGCCTATGCGACCGGTCCCGGCAGAATGCGCCCCTCGCACATTCATTTCGAGGTGTTCGGCCGCCGCGAGCGGCTCATCACGCAGATGTACTTCAAGGGCGACCCGCATCAGGAAACCGACACCTGGCTGCAGTCGTCCCGGCGGCAGGAGACGATCGTGATGCCGATGGCCGACGCGATCGGCAGCATGGAAGCGGACGCCAAGCGGGTGACCTTCGACATCGTGCTGATGCACGGCTGAGCCACCAAGGCCCCGGCGCAATTCCCGACAACTTTCTGGAGGCCGCAGCCATGCCGCTGGCGCCTGTCGCGATTCCAGCCCAAGTCGCCGCTCACGAAGGCCTCGTCGACGTTGGCGATGCCCGCCTCTGGTACAGTGACACGGGCGGCAGCGGCGCTCCCATCGTGCTGTGCCATCCGGCTTCGCAGAGCAGCCTGATCTGGCTTTACCAACAACCCGTCTTTGCTGCCGCCGGCTATCGCGTCATCGCCTACTGCCGTCGCGGGGTTTATCGCTCAGAGGCAGGACCCAAAGAGACCGGGGCGACGACCGTTGGTGATCTTCGCCGTTTGCTGGATGGCCTGCGCATCGAGACCGCTCAACTGCTCGGCGCGGCAGCAGGTGGCATTTCTGCGCTCGGATTTACCGTCGCGCGTCCTGAGCGCGTGCGGTCTCTGGTTCTGGCCGGCACCATCTTCTCGCCGAACGAAGGCTCCTGGCGGCAAATGTACGATCGGCTTGGGCTTGCCGCCGCGCGCAAGGCCCTGGGCACGGATTTCCTGGAGCTCGGCCCCTCCTATCGCGCCAGCAATCCCGAAGGCGTCGCCAAGTTCCTTGAATTGGAGCATCACGCGAAGGTGGGGCCACCAACCTCGCTCCCGCTTGGCGTCGATGTCACCTGGGCGACGATCGCCAGTGCCAACGTGCCGACACTGCTGCTGACCGGCGAGGCCGACCTCTACGCGCCGCCGCCCTTGCAGGCGCTGGTCGCGCGACACATGCCGCGACACGAAATCACGACCCTGCGCGAGGTCGGCCACGCGCCCTACTGGGAGGCGCCCGAGGTCTTCAACCGGCTGGTGCTGGAGTTCCTGGGGCGGCAGCCGTGACGTCAAAGCCCCCGTTCAGCCTTACCAAGCCTGCCCAGTACGACCTCTCCGCATGCCCGTCGTGATCCGATGCCGACATTGAACTTGCGAACAGCGATGCCGCGCCTACGGAATGTTACTTGCGCTGACATTATGCGACCGCGTGCATGACCTTGGCTCAACTGCCGAGAATGCCGAATTCACTGAACGGGATGAAGTCGACGAGATCACCCTGACGAACGTCGCCGTGCGCCTCGGGTATGTCGATCAGGCCGTCGGCAGCGCTCAGGCCGGAGATCAGGCCGGAACCGTCGCGCTTGAACTTGTCGACGGCCAGCCCGCCTGGCCCCTCGACCAGCATGGCGCGCCAGAACTCGCGGCGACCGGGCTTGCGCCCGGCAAAGTCGAAGGTTGCGGGCAACTTCAGGCGCCGCGGCTCAGGCCAGGAGGCCCCACCCAGCCGTCGCAGCATTGGCCAGACATACATCAGGAAGCAAACGAACGCGGCAACCGGATTCCCGGGCAAGCCCACCACGATGCAGTCGCCGATCTGACCCATCGACATCGGGCGGCCCGGCTTGATGGCCAACTGCCAGAGGTGCCGCTTGCCGAGCGATTCGAGCGCCGCGATCATGTGGTCTTCCTCGCCGCGGCTGGCGCCTCCGGTGGTCAGGATCACCTGATGCCGTTTGGCGGCCTCGGCCAGCGTGCGGCGAATGACGTCGAGCTTGTCGGGTACCACCCCCAGATCGTGGGCACGCCCACCGGCCGATGCCACGAGCGCCGCCAGCATCGGCGCATTGGCGTCATAGACTTGACCTGGCTGCAAGGCAGCCGTGCCGGGCCGGACAATTTCGTCACCGGTGGAGAGTATCGCCACCGACAAGGGCTCGAAACAAGCCACCTCCGCGAGGCCGATGGAAGCGAGCGCCGCCAAGTCCTGCGGGCGGATCAGATGGCCGGGACCGAGGAGTACATTGCCTGGCGCAACGTCCTCGCCGGCCTTGCGCACGTTGGCACCACATTTCAGGCCCGCAGGAATGGCCACGCGCTCGGCACCGGCGGCGCCGGTGGTCTTGGTGTCCTCCTGCATGACCACGGTATCGAGACCATCGGGAACGACAGCACCGGTGAAAATGCGCACGGCGGTACCGGCGGGTGGCGGGCCGGCCAGAGCATGACCGGCGGCAACACGGGCCGAAACCGCAAGCTCGGCGCCCCGGGCCCGGTCGTAATCGCCGTGCGCAAAGGCATAACCGTCGACGGCTGAATTGGCGTGGGCGGGCACCGCGGCGCGCGCGATGGCGGCTGCAGCGAGAATGCGACCGTTGGCGGCCACCAAGGGCAGTCGGCTGGTGGCGACCACGGGCGCAACGCGCGCACGCAAAATGCTCAGCGCCTCGGCATGCGTGAGACGCTGGCTGTCGGTGAGGAAGCAATCATCGAGAAGCTTGCAGGTCATGGCGGAGAGCATAACGGGCTCGGCGCCCGCACGCACGTGCCTGTTGCTAGCAGATTGGGAGGACTCTGCGTCAATGCCGCTGGCGAAAGGACGACGATGGCGGGTGGTGCGACGGATCGGCAGAGGCCGGCTTCTGCCCTCGTTCTATTGCAGTCAAAACGCGTCCACATGCGCCCAACGGAGCACAGAGACGCTTAAACTCGTGTCAGCACTGCTGCCGATCAATTGCCGTTAAGAACCAGGAAAACGGCGATGGCCATGGCAGGCCCGAGCAGACTACTGATCAACATGACGAGGAAAGGACGTACTAACATGACACATTTTCCCGCAGACTGACGTGGCCGCCGCCACTACGCACTTGCCGGACCTGTATGCCGACGGCAATCCACCCTCATGGACGCCGACATCCATCACGTTAGAATATATCAGCGCAATTGGTCGCACGCACGCAAAAAAACGGATTATTCACATTTTTGATTGTCAACCTTCTTGACAGATAAGAAATGAGATTCTGCTATTTTGTTGGATCCACAGGAGGAGTGCGTCGAGCAACCTGCCCGTCGCCGATGACTGTCCACTTGTCCGGACATGTTGCCCTTGCTAGGATTGCTCACGCATCAATGTGGGCGAAAAGCAGCGAGGGACAGCAATGGCACAGGCAGGTGGAATGACAGGCAAGGGCAGCCCAGCAGACGCCCCTTTCGATGTAATCGTTGTCGGAGCCGGCAACGCGGCGCTGGCAGCAGCCGTGTCGGCCAAGGAGAGTGGCGCCAACCGGGTTGCCGTGCTGGAAAAAGCCGACGAGGCCAGCCGCGGCGGCAACACGCGCTACACTGGCGGCTTGTTGCGCTTCGCCTACGAGACGGTGGACCAAATCCTGGAGGTCTGCCCCTCGGCCAGGAACCTCAAGGGCTTCATGGAGGGCATAGAGACCTACGGCGCCAAGGTGCTGCACGCTGATCTTGATCGCATGAGCGGTGGCCGCATGGACAAGGACTTGTCCAACGTCCTGATCTCCAAATCCTATGAAACCGTCCAGTGGATGGTCAGTCACGGCCATCATCTGGAGCCTGCCGTTTCCCTCTCGGGCGTCATGGTGGACGGCCAGATCAAATGGCCGAAAGGCGCCGTCATCCGCACCGAGCACGAGGGGGTCGGCCTTTCGGCGCATTGGTTCGAGCGCGCCAAGCAACTCGGCTGCGAGATCTTTTTCGAGCACGCAGCCTTGAGCCTGCTGCAGGACGACACGGGCCGCGTCATCGGCGTCAAGGTGTCAACGCCGGACGGCTACAGGAGCCTGCATGCGCGCGGCGTCATCCTCGCCTGCGGCGGCTTCGAGGCCAATGCCGCCATGCGCGGCCAGTATCTCGGCAAGCCCTGGGACAGCGCCAAGGTGCGCGGGACCAAGCACAACCAGGGTGACGGCCACAAGATGGCGATGGCCATTGGCGCCATGCCGGTTGGCCAATGGACCGGTTGCCATGCCACGCCGATCATGGCCAATGCGGCCGCCTATGGCGACCTTGCCCTCACGGATCGCACCAATCGCCTCTCCTATCACTATGGCGTCATGCTCAACCGCGAAGGCGTGCGCTTTGTCGACGAAGGCGCCGATTTCAATATGTTCACCTACGCCAAGTACGGCCGCCTCATCCTCGATCAGACCGCATCGGAGGCCTACCAGATCTTCGACCAGAAGGTGATCCACCTGCTCGAGCAGCGCTACGATACGTCGGAACCGGTGGTGGCCGACACGCTGGAGGCGCTGGTCGACAAGCTGCCGGTCAACAAGGACGTCGCGAAAAAGACGCTGGCCGCCTACAACGCAGCGGCCCGCACCGACAAGAGCTTCAACCCAGGCATCCTCGATGGCGTCGCAACCAAGGATCTGCCGCTGCCGAAATCCAATTGGGGATTGAAGCTCGATGAAGGCCCGTTCGTTTGCTATCCCTGCACGGGCGGCATCACGTTCTCGTTCGGCGGCTTGAAGATTGACAACGATGCCCGCGTGCTCGACACCGCGTTCCGCCCGATTCCTGGCCTCTATGCGGCGGGTGAGATGGTGGGCAACCTGTTTCACGACAACTATCCGGCCGGCACCGGCCTGATGTCGGGTGCCGTGTTTGGACGCATCGCAGGGCGCAGCGCCGCTCGTCGCAGCAACGTGTGATCGGAGACCAGTGGCCGGCCCCAGCGGCTTCGTCACTGTGCGTCAGGGGCGGCCAGCGCATGGCGACCATGGACATCTGGCCGGAATGGATCACCACAGCCTCGCCCCGTGACGCCATCGCGGCCCATGCGATGGCAACACGACCTGCCCAGACGCGGCGGATTTTGCTTTGCTCGCGATCAAGCCGGAGTCGTAATCAGCCGACGCCACGAGGCTCGTATCCAAGGCCAGCATATCCTTGGACAGCACGGTCTGGGCACAGCAAGGTCTGGATTGCGCGTCTCCCCACACCGCGGCGCCAACTTGCCCAGCGCTGCGGGCCTCATGACCGTCAACGGCCATCCTCAATCGCTTCTGTCGCCAATGGCTCCTGAGAGACAACTGCGACGAAGCGCTCGACGCGACGAACAACGCGCCTGGCAATAGGGTGCAGGTCATCGCTAGCCGAACTCACAGAGCTCGCCACCCGGGAGTCGACACAGAGTCAAACCACCGAATGGCCATGCCCTCATCCGGCAAAACTTGACAAGGGGTGGGCACCCTTCGTAAATGCCTAAGCCTTCGGGGTCGTAGCTCAGATGGGAGAGCGCTGCAATCGCACTGCAGAGGTCAGGAGTTCGATCCTCCTCGGCTCCACCAATAAAATCAAAGACTTAGACGAAATCTCCAAGCAAGTCTAAATTGCCTAGCGAACGCATAGCAAACATGAGCGTGTCGCTGCGTGACGGTTCATGTGCCAAGCCCAACTCAGTGATGCGGGCCGGTCGCGGCCAATTCTATGCTCCTCTGCACGAGACGGAGCATGCGTCATGCCGGGCCTCCATCGAACACCACGACATCGATGCGGGCCCTCTCGCGGGTCGACAGGCGCGCTTCCAACAT